>NC_012785.1:0-600000 GCF_000023325.1 Kosmotoga olearia TBF 19.5.1 | reverse complement strand
AGGGTCGCAAAGTACATGAATGCTCCAAAAATTGACGCAAAGAAATTTGAAAACAATCTGTTTCCACCCAGGAAAGTCTGCACAACTGTTTTGGGCAGAGAATGAGAAATAATTCCGGCAATAAAGACGCCAAAGAAAAGATAAGGAAGTATTTTCTTTGTGAACTCCCAGGTTTCTTCAATCCAGCGAGCACTGTAACTCGGTTTGAAGTTTAGTGCCATCAAAATGATTCCCAAAGCAGCAATAACCATAATGGTTGTTTTTATGATGACGTTGATTTTTAAACCTCCGGCTATAAGGAAAACAAATTGAAGACCAAGGAATACAAGGATTTGAGCCCAGGAGAGTTCCGGTTCATCTTCTACAATGGTAAAACCACCCTCGCCTTTTTCAGCAAATATTGCCTGCATAATAAGTCCAATTACGATAGCAGATGAAATGGTAGCCACGAGCCGGATTATTGATAACTCCCATCCAAGAACCCTTCCTGTCAGGAAAATAGCTGCCACATTGATTGCCGGACCTGTAAATAAAAAAGCTATGGCTGGTCCCAATCCAGCACCTCGCTTATATATGCCTCCAAACAATGGGAGAATGGTACAAGAACATACAGCTAAAATTCCACCAGCAGATGCTGCAACAGGATAAGCGATAATTTTCTTCGCTTGTGGCCCGAGAACCCTTAAAATAGCGCTTTTCTTAACAAAAACAGTTATGGTACCCGCTACAAAAAATGCTGGAATGAGACAGAACAAAACGTGTTCTTTCGCATAAGAACTTAGCATCGTAAAACCGCCAAGAATTGCCTGCTGGACGTTTGAATTTTCGAAAGGTAAGAGGTAAAACAGCAAAAACCCACCAACTAACAGGGAAAATTTTTTGAATTCCACTTTTATCCGGGGATTTGAAAATTTTGTGATAATCATTGGCAGAATGTTTCTCATTTTAGCCCTCCAACTCATTAAGCAAATTTTCTGTCCTCAATGATTTTTTTTACTAACTCGATGACTTCAAGGACCCGCTCGTCAGTGATGAATAAATTTTTTCGTGTTCCCACTTTTTCTTCTCTTACAATTCCGGCGTCCTTGAGAGCTTTCAGATGCCGGGAAAGCGTTGTTTTATCAATGGGAAATTCCGCTTCGATTTCGCACATGCACTTATTGTTCTCTGAAAGAATCTCAACCAATCTTATCCTCCACTCGCAACCGAGTGCCTTGAAGAAATCAACCATCTCTTTCATATGATCACTCCCTTTTCGCGCGTCGAGAATCCGAGATCTAAAAATCAAGAAACGTTGTAGGTTGTGCGTTGTAGGTTGTTCGTGATAATCGAGAACCGAGAGTCCAAGGGCGTTAGAGGTATAGAGAGACCCTTACAGATCCTGAAACAAGTTCAGGATGACCGGATTTATTTTCGAAACGTGTTTAATGATATTCGCTTTTTGGGTTCTATTCCGCCGAAGGCACATGTCAACTGCACAGCAGTTCGTAACAACCACGAAGTGGTTCGAAACAACTCTGCAGGAGTTCGTGACAATCCCGAAGGGATTCGTATCTGCCGCGCAGCGGCTCTTTTGATTCTCTCGGACTCTCGGCTCTCAGCTTCTCGAATCTCTATTCTATCTTTTAATTGCATTATTGCACATATATGCAACATAAGAATGTCAACAAATTTGTAAATGAGTTAACTAATCTTGAATGCTCTTAAAGATAGGAAGTTACTTACTTCACAGGAAGCCCGTTCACGAGAATTTCAAGAATCTTGACATCAAGTTGTCAGCGTGTTAGAATCCTTTTGTAGGTGGAGAGGTGGCCGAGCGGCCGAAGGCGCTTGCCTGCTAAGCAAGTGAGGGTGTTTACCCTCCGAGGGTTCGAATCCCTCCCTCTCCGCCATTTTGGTGTGCCCGTAGCTCAGCTGGATAGAGCGCTAGACTGCGGATCTGGAGGCCGGGCGTTCGAATCGCCCCGGGCACGCCATTGTTTAATCGGATAATCTTCCAAACCCCTATTTTTTTGACTTTGCTTCTGACTTTGTACTTCCTTTAATATCGTAAGTCGCTGGGACTGGCCAGGTGAAGGACACTTTAATTTCTCTCTTGAATTGCTTACTCAACTGCTTTTGTACCTCAGGTGTGAGTATTCCAGAAAGATTTTGATATACCTGCACGGTAGCTGATTTGATTTTCTTGTCTTTGAACAATCTCTGTAAGTCGCTTACGAGCCGTTGGTAAGTAATTTTTGGTGACTCTATTTGACCAGTTCCACGACATATAGGGCATGTACTATATATTCTGGAATTTATAGTTGCTGTTGATCTCTTACGGGTCATTTCAAGAAGACCGAGTCTTGTAAATCCAAGGATCAGTGAATGCGCCTTGTCTTTTTTAAGTTCTTCAGAAAGCAGCGAGATAACCTTCTTTCTGTCAGCTTCACTTTTCATATCGATAAAGTCAATGACTATAATTCCACCAATGTTTCTCAAGCGTAGCTGTCGCGCTATCTCTACCGCGGCTTCAAGATTAGTGTTCAAAGACATTTCACTAACGTCACTGCCGTGAGTATTGCTGGCTGAGTTAACATCGATGACTGTCATTGCTTCTGTTTTATCTATGAATATATTTCCGCCATTTGGAAGTGGAACGACCCGTGTGTATAATACCTTCATCTTTTCGTATATTCCTTCATGTAGGAATGCGTCTTCTTCAACGTACCTTACAATCGGTTTAAACCCGCTTTTGAATTTGCTTATCCCTGCAACAACATCGTGCCAGAGATCTTCGCTATCGACGACTATTTCTTTTACATCTTCAGTTAGTCTCTCTCTAAGTATGTATTCAACAAGACTTGGTTCTTCATAGAGAATCTGGGGTTTTCTCGCCCTTCTGAATTTTTCGTTTATCTTTTTCCATATTGTTCTCAGGTTTTCCAGCTCTTCGCGAAGAGTATCTTCACCAACACCGTTAGCGGCTGTTCTGAAGATAATCCCTTCATCATTCTCTATTATTCCTTTAGCGATGGAGATGAGCCTTTCACGTTCTGCCTGGTCGGTTATTTTTTTCGATATTCCTACGTGTTTGGAAAAGGGCATATAAACGAGACATCTTCCTGGTATACTGATTTTCAGTGTTAGTTGTGGACCTTTGGAACCTATTGGATCTTTTTTAACCTGGACTAGGACTTTTTTTCCTTTTTCAAGTTTTTGGTTATTTCTGGTATCTTTGAATCTAAGGAAGCCGTTTTTCCCGATTCCGATATTAACAAAAGCTGCTTCCAAACTTGGAACCACATTTTCTATCTTTCCAAGATAAATGTTTCCCATGTAACTTTCGTTGTCCATTTCTTCAAAAAAAACTTCCTGGATTTTACCTTCGTCAAGAATGGCGATCCTTACCTCATCTTCTAATGAGCTAAAAACGATAGCCTGCGTTCTTTTCTTTTTTGTGATCTCCATTCACCTCCACTTTATTTGTTTAAAACCAGGCCGCAAAAAGCGGCCTGATCAGGTAGTTCAAATTTTTTGATTATTCTGACATTTCTATTAAACCAACTGTACCATTTTTTCTTAAGTACAGAACGTTAACTTCATCAGTGTCTACGTTTCTAAATACAAAAAATGTATGACCAAGCATTTCCATTTGTAAGAGTGCTTCATCGATTTTCATAGGTTTTATAGAAAAACGCTTCGTACGGGTTATTTGAAGTCCTCTTTCTTCCTCATCAGGAACTTCCGGAATAGCCTCCAGGATCTCTTTAGCACTTGCTCTATGTCTCATTCTCGCTCTTTCTTTATAACGTTTAATCCTTCTTTCAAGGGTGTTTGCTATTGCTTCTACAACACCATAAAAGTCGTCGCCTCTTTCTTCTACTCTAACAACAAAACCGGGGAGATGACCGGTTATTTCTACTTTATAAAGCCCCCTTTCTTTCATGACTCTAACGTCCATTGAGGTGAAATGATCTTCATCAATTGCTCTGAAAACCTTGGCGAGTTTCTTATCAATGTGCTCCTTCATGGTATCAGTTACTGGTATGTCCTTGGCGTAGATGTTGTACTTCATAATAACCCTCCTTTCTTAAAATAAACGTTGAAGAACTGGATCTAATACGTTTGACTCGTTGAAGTTTGATACAGTTTCATCCTTCCACGATGTAGTTTCCCAATGTTAAGAAAAGCAAGAACGAGAACTATTTGTCCTTCTGGATTTCCTCCTTTTCGTAAAGAGCCTGAAAACCTATCTTTGGAAAATTTCTGTGATCTTCGAACAAAATTTGAGACAAAGCTTTAGGATAAACAGGAAGCTCCAGAAGTTCTTCAGGTTCTACCCACTTCATTCTTGTTAAAATCGGCATGCCGGGGTTGTCAGGGTCACTACCAAGTCTTGCTTCTCCATCCACGATAAAACATTCAAAAAACAGCTCGATCAGATGTTCTTTAACAAATTCCTGGACAAAGACGATCTGACCCACATCAACATCAAGGTGTGTTTCTTCTTTTAATTCGCGTTTTACAGCTTCAACAAGTGTTTCGTTCTCTTCTACGTGTCCTCCTGGAAAGCACCAGAAAGGGGGCCTGTTAGAGTGAGAGTGTTCCACAACAAGAACCTTCCCTTTATCAATAACTACTCCTCTAACACACGCATGATGTGTCATCTTGAACATTCGATCACCTCAATAAAAGTATAACATTACAACCATAAAAACAAACATCAGTTAACACTGTGCAGAAAGAAACAGAATAACTTGAAAAAACTTATAGATTCAAAGATGGTATTTTATCTGGCTTAAATAACTATTTTTGCCTCAAATCCTTTAGAATGGTTCATAACAACCGTTCGAGGGTGTGAAGAAAAATTCGAAGATATGATAAAATATGGCTTACAGGGTAATTTTCTTGGGCGAGGTGAAACGTTTTGGTGATGCTCATATACATATTGCCTTCACTTTTCTTAGGATGGTCGCTTGGCGCAAATGACGCAGCAAATGTTTTTGGGCCACCTGTGGTCAACGGAGTAATTCGTTTTAGAACAGCCACAATAGTGGCGTCTATTTTTGTTGTTTTAGGTGCCGTACTTCAGGGTTCGAAAGGTCTTTCTACAATTGGGGGGCTTACAGAGATAAATCTTGCAACATCAGCTGTCTCCATGTTTGCTGCTGCTTTAACGGTTACGATAATGACGTTTTTCGGTCTTCCTTAGGGTGTCACGAAAAAAAGCGGGCCTCCCAAGTTCCAATGGTGGTACCATTGAAATAGCCCAAAACAAGAAAGGAGGCCCAAATAAATGGTACCACAAGAACTCACAAAAAGCGATATTGTAAAGATTATTGAGCAGTTAGACAAGCTTTTGCCTTCTAACTTCGTTAACAAACAAGGCAGAGGTAGAAGAAAGGCTTATTCTGACAAGAGCATCTTGAAACTTTCCATTTTATTGAAGCTATGCGATGTCTCATATCGTGGGGCAAAGAACTTTTTAGAAAAGAATCCCAAATACATGGAACTCTTGGACTTGAAAAACATACCACCATTCCAGACTATATCCAGGAGAGTAAGAGAATTGCCTCTTCACAGGATAAACAAAGATGTTGTAAACCTCTTTTTGGATATAGAAGGACTTGAAAGGATTGAGTTGGTGGTGGATTCCTTTCGTGACCAAGACTTGTAAAACCCATACAGCACAAAGACGAAGAAGGACAGGGAAATACAAAGACCCCCAATCCAGTTGGACAAAGACGACAAAAGGCTGGGAATACGGAAGAAAGGTACATATGAGTTTGGATGCACAGAACCTATTGATTCAAGATTGGATGACAACGCCAGCAGCTGTACACGATTCGACGGTGGCAAAGGCACAAATAGATTCTGGCCAGGGATATAAGTATTTCCTCGCAGACAGCGCATATGATTCGCAACAGATATACCGTTATATATTCGATTGTAGTAGCATGATACCAGTAATAGACACAAACAAAAGGAAAGGTGTATCACTGGAAAAACAGTGTCAGGCTCGTTGGCTGGGCATTCAATTGAGGCAAATATATGCGGAGAAGTATAAAAACCGTTGGGAGATAGAGAGAACGATTAACATTCTACAAGAATATTTCAATCTGGAATACATTTGGTATGTGAGAAACAGGAATTATGATGCGGTATTGGGTTTGGCCATATTGGCATACAATCTTTGTGTTATGTTCAATATCTTGAACAGCCGTCCTCACAGAAAGGTGGCTGATATTATTGGCTGTTACTGATTTTTGAGACACCCTACGGTCTTCCTGTATCAACAACACAGGCGGTTGTTGGTGCTCTTACTGGTGCAGGCCTTTTGATAAACGGACATGTAGATGCTGGAAAACTCGTAAAAATTATGCTTTCGTGGGTTGGCACACCTTTTGGGGCCTTCGTGTTCGGTTTTGTCTTGTATATAATCTTGTCTTATCCTTTTAGGTTGATTAAAAACGTTAAAACACAGGATTTAACAATAAAAGTAGCAACCTGGATTTTCGGAGCCTATGCTTCGTATTCCCTGGGGGCAAATAACGTTGCTAACGTTACCGGGGCGCTCGTTGGAAGGTTGTTGAATATACAGCTTCTGGCTCTGATCGGTGGACTTTCGATAGCCTTCGGGATTTTAACGTTCAGCAGAAGGGTAATGTTAACGGTTGGAAAGAGCATAGTCGAACTTGACTATTTTTCCTCTTTGGTAGTTGTTCTGGGCTCGGCTTTAACGGTGTGGATATACGCACTCATTGGTGTACCGGTGAGTTCTTCGCAAGCGATCGTTGGAGCTGTGATAGGTGCAGGATTCGCAAGAGGGACGCGCATAGGAAATACAAAGATGGTTATGCGCGTCGTATATGGTTGGGTTGGTACACCCATTATTAGCGGTTTGATGTGTGTAACGATGTTGGGAATTATAAGTGTTTTCTTGTGATTTGCTCACACGCTCGAGCGTGTGAGCCTTCTTTCTTAAACCTTGCGCTTCATTATAACGATCTGAACTCTATCAGAGGTGTCTTCAGTAAGATCGGCTATATCACCTATGTTTAGTATAAGTTCCTTGATCTGGAGTTTTTCCGCCAGAGACATATCTTTAAGCTTAAAAAGTGTGGAAATCATTACCTTTTCTTTCAAATCCTCTTCATGTTCAAACTTTTCGGTTTCCTCTATATATGCTTGAGCTTTATCCATATTGTCGAACATTTCTCTCAAAGACGTTGCAAGAGATTTGAAAGTTTTGATTACAAGGTTTACCTGTTCTTTCAGGTCCTTTCTGATCTCTAAAGGAGCTTCAACGTGTTGCATCCATATCAAATCTGCAACCGTTTGTATCTTGTTCATAATTTTGTCTGCACTTTCTATGATACCCAACAAATCACCGCGAAAATTGGGCAAAAAAGCGCCAGAGTACATTCCGTTTTCTGTGTCTCTTCTGATTACATCTGCTTCGTGTTCAATGTCACTTATCTTGTTTCTTATTTCCTCGACAAGATCCCAATCGTTATCTTCGTAAGCGTCAAAAAAGCGTTCAAGAAGGTCGATTCCTTCCTGTATTTTTTCGATGTGCTTAAAAAAACTGTTCAGAATTTCTTCTTCTTTTTTACCGAAGAACCAACCCACAAACTCACCTCCAACCAAATCTGCTATATTCCTCCAATCTAATTATAGTACATTTTTGTTATCTGAATTATATGTCAGCAATATCTCAACAATAACTTTTAGTAATAATTTTGGATTGTCGTGGTTTATGGAAACACTCAGAAAAATGCTCTCAATTCGGAAATTGATTTCTCTCATACGCAATTGGGTGTTTTTAAAAACACACGAAGTACCAGTAAACTCACTATTATCACCAATTGGATTTGCGCCCTAAATTCACAGTGTTTTGGCATTAATTTGCATTCATAAAATTTAGTCAAACGAACAAGTCTTAAATCCTAATCCTATAGAGGAAGGGTCGAAATGAAAATGAATGAGCTGAATAAATGCTTTTTAAAAAGTAAAAAAATCCAGATTTCAGTGCTGGTAGTTCTTATCTCTATTTTGATTATCAGTTCGATCATATGCTACTCTGTTGAATTCAGAACTAAATTGGATGAGTTCAAGCTTTCAGAAAAAAGTAAAGCTGAAAGTTTTTCAATGATTCTCGAAAAAACCCTGGAAAAAGAAATTGCAGAATTTAAGTTTTTTGCAGGATTACTTGATTTGAAAATTCTTGACGAAGAAAGAGTGAAGCAGTTATTAATTGCGTTTACTGATTCTAGATTTGAAGATGATCCTGGAGCCAAAGTTTACATAGTTGATAATTCCGGAAAGGTATTACAAAAACATGCTCAGATATATTGCAAAAAAATCGAGGAAATCATACAGGAGTTGATATCCACAAATGCTATAAGTGAATCAACAGAAACGGTTATTGATTTTATTTATATCAGTCCCTTAAATTTTGAAGAAAAACTTTGGATAACTTTTGGAGCACCGCTTTACAATGGAAAAGATAAAGTGGGTACGATTTTTCTTTTGCATTCGGAAGATTGGTTAAGAAAAGTGTTCAGGAATTTTTTGAGGAACAACGATCTGGTCTTTGGAGTTTTCTCAAAGAATTCAGAAGTTTCTTTTCGTAATTTATACACTGACATACTAGTGCCAATTATCCCAAAGGAAGATATATTAAGAAATGGACAAACCCAATGGTTAAGCACTGAAGGGATATGGACTTTAAGCACAATTAAAATAGACAATCTTCTTGAAAATAGAATGATAGGTATCTTGACCTTATATCCTGACGCAGAAATCAAAAGAGGGCAGCTAGTAGTTCTTAAACGTATATTTGTTTATGATGTAGTTTTTCTTGCCATAATTATGATCGGATATGTGATGGCCTCCATCCAACTCAAAGCATTAAAGGAGTTTAAAAATTTGGAGATTAAACAATCTCAAATAGTAAGAGATCCAATTACAGGATTACTGGAACGCAAAGAATTCTTGAAAACCCTTGACTACATGATTGAGTTTTCTGAGAAAGAAAACAAAAAATTGGCGCTAATTTTTCTCGACATCGATGACTTTACCTCGGTAAATCAGCTTCTTGGTCCGGTTCTTGCTGATAACGTTTTAAAAAGATTTGGGGAGCGTTTGAGGAGAGTTCTCAGAAAAGACGATATTATCGGTAGAGTTGGAGGAGATGAATTCGGAATAATCGCATTGGTTTCAGAAGAAGAAGATGTCGTGAAATTGATCGATAAGATCACCGTTTCTATTAAGGACCCCATCGAGCTTGGAAAATTCAAACTCTTTCTGAATGCGACATCAGGAATAGCCATGTTTCCAAAAGATGGACACAATCCGGACGTTTTAATGACTAAAGCATTTGAGGCTTTGAGGATCGCTAAATCCTCCGATACCAAAAAGAAGTACAGGTTTTTTGGTGTATTAAATGGTTAATAACATAGGTTGTAGGTTGTACGGAAAAATCGAGAACCGAGAGCCCGAAAGAATCAAGAGAGCCGCTGCGCGGCAGATACGAATCCCTTCGGGATTGTCACGAACTCCTGCGGAGTTGTTTCGAACCACTTTGTGGTTGTTACGAACTGCTGTGCAGTGATAAAAGCCGTTGTTGGTTGTACGTTGTGCGTTGTGCGTCTCTTTTTCTAAACCCTAGACCCCAGACCCTATACCCGCTTTTGTTTTTTTCCACCGAAGGTGCGTACCAACCGTGAAGCGGTTCGCACCCCCAGCGCAGCTGGGCTTACCCTTGGCGCAGCCAAGCTTACCCACGCGCCAGCGTGCTAACCCACGACGGAATCGTGCTTACCCCCGGCGTAGCCGGGCTCACGGTATCAAAATTTTCAACAGTTCGTTGAGCCCTCTCCTTGTTTTTGCAGAAAAGGGAATGATTGGTGGTGAGCCCCATAACTTTAATTCTTTCTCATAAATCTGGATCATCTTTTTCAATTCGTTTCCCGAAAGTTTGTCGGTTTTAGTCAAGACTACGATAAAAGGTATTGAATAATCTTTTATCCATTCGAGCATTTTGTAATCGTTTTTCTGCATAGGATGCCTTGAATCCATTAGGATTGTGACAAGGTTCAGGTTATCACGGGTAGAAAAATAGTCTTCTATCAGTTCTTTCCATCTTGCAAGTTCTTGTTTGGATGCACTTGCAAAACCGTAACCTGGAAGGTCCACGAAGTAATACTTTGAATTGACCAGATAGAAGTTTATAGATCTGGTTTTCCCGGGTTTGGAACTTGTATGTGCTAATTTCCTCTGGAAAAGGGTATTTAGCAATGTAGATTTCCCGACGTTCGACCTTCCGGCAAAAGCAACTTCTCTTTTAACAGGCTCAGGGTAATCTCCGGGTTTGAATGCGGTTTTGACGAGTTCAACCTTTTTTATCAACATCCTTTACCAGAGCCTCCTCAATGACCTCTTTAACTGTTTCCACGAAGACAAATTTTAGCTTGTCTTTTATTTCATCTGGAACTTTCTCGAGATCTCTTTTGTTAGTTTCTGGAAGTATAACTGTTTTGATTCCCGCACGATAAGCTGCCATAAGCTTTTCTTTTAATCCGCCGATTGGTAAAACGCGCCCTCTCAGCGTTATTTCACCGGTCATAGCAACATCATGCTTTATTGGGGTTCCTGTTACGGCAGAAATGATAGCTGTCAACAGTGTTACTCCGGCGGAGGGACCATCTTTCGGAACCGCACCTTCCGGGACATGAATATGAAAATCGTTCGTTTCAAATACCTTAACGTATTTTTTGCCGTCGCACAGTTTTTTGGCAAGGCTGAGCGCTATCTGTGCCGATTCCTTCATAACATCACCGAGCTGTCCTGTGGTGATGAATTTCCCTTTTCCGGGGATAGGAAGCACCTCAATGTGCATTATTTCACCGCCAACAGCCGTCCATGCCAGACCTGTACAAACCCCAATTTCCGGACGCTTTCTTAAATCGCTTTCTTTATACTTCGGTATTCCAAGGTACTCCTCGATATTATTTTTGGTTACCTTCACGCTCTTCTGACCTTCAGAAAGTTTCAAGATTGCTCTCCTGATAATCTTAGAAAGATTTCTATCGAGGTTTCTCACACCAGCTTCTCTGGTGTACTCAGTTATTATCTTTTTTATAGCACCCTCGGTGATATTCACTTTTCGCTTCGTTATAGAATACTCTTCATAGAGTTTCGGGAGTATGTAATCCTTAGCGATATGAAGTTTCTCAGTATCGGTATATCCCGGTATCTCGATGATCTCCATACGATCTCTGAGTGCCGGTGGAATAGTATAGAGCACATTTGCAGTTGTTATGAAAAGAACCTTTGACAGATCAAAAGGAACCTCAAGATAATGATCTGTAAAGGTGTTGTTCTGTTCAGGATCGAGAACCTCCAGCAAAGCTGAAGCTGGATCTCCCTGGAAACTCACACCCAGTTTGTCGATCTCGTCCAGAACGATCACAGGATTCTTAGAATTCAATTTTCTTATCATCTGAATGATTCTACCCGGAAGGGCTCCAACGTAAGTACGGCGATGACCTCTAATTTCGGCCTCATCCCTCATACCACCTAGGGAGATCCTTCCAAATTTTCGCCCCATAGCCTCTGCAATGGATCTACCAAGAGATGTTTTTCCAACTCCCGGTGGTCCCACCAGGCATAGAATTGGTGCGCGAAGGTTCTTGGAAAAATTCCTTGCGGCTAGGAACTCAAGCACCCTTTCCTTGACATCCTCAAGACCATAATGATTTGCGTCGAGAGTTTTTCTAACAGCCTTTATATCGATGTGATCTTCTGTTTCCTCTGTCCATGGTAGATTTAGCAACCAATCAAGATAGGTTCTGATCACCGTAGCTTCAGCGGAGTATGGTGACATCTTTTCAAGCCTTGATATCTCCTGTTCGGCTTTGTCCCTAACCTCTTTTGGATAATTCCCTTTTTCGAGCTTTTCTTTTAGTTCCTTTATTTCGATGTCTTCTTCACCTTCGAGCTCTTCCTGTATAGCCTTCATTTTTTCACGGAGATAGTATTCTTTCTGGCTTTGCTCGATTTTCTCTTTTACTCTTCTATCAAGTTCTTCCTCAAGATTGAGTATTTCTACTTCCCGGGTTAAAATCTCGAGAAGCAGCTCTAATCTCTCCTTGGGCGATACAGCATCCAGGAGTTTTTGCTTTTCTTCAAGTGGCAACGGCAGGAGAGACGAGACAAAATCTGCGAATTTATCAGGATTAGCGGTATCTTCAAGCGCGACTATGGATTCATCCGGATATCGACGGCTCATGTTGACATACTTCATCGCCAGTTCTTTTACTTTTCGGATGAGGGCTTCAAGAACTTTCGTCCTTCGATATTTAGCTTTCAAAACCTCTATCTTAAAAACGAAAAGATTATCTTTTTCAACAACGTCAACTATCTTTGCACGCGCGAGACCTTCAACGAGGATCTTGTAATTGCCATCAGGCATTTTCATCAACTGCACGATACGTGCAACGGTTCCGACTTTATAGAGATCTTCCACAGTTGGGTTCTCAGTGGTTACGTCTTTTTGTGAAATTAAAAATATGAGCTGGTCGTATTTTGCTATCGACTCTTCAAGAGCTGTCAATGATTTATCTCTACCGACATATAACGGCATTACCAGTGAAGGGTAGATAAGCATGTTCGTTCGTGTGGCGATTGCAGGGAGAACATCCGGAATCTGCGCTTTCTTTTCAGGGTTCACCGCTGCCTTTTCCAGTAGCTGGAACTTCTGCGCCATTATTTCACCTCCTTGGTTTGTCTTTCCTTTTTGAAAAAGTCTTTCACCATTCTCTCTATCCATTTATAGGATCCGCTCAATTTCAATCTTCTTGTTTTTTCATCCTCATATTCCAGCTCGATCTTGAGAGCGTTCTTTCCAATGAATCCAGCCAAAAGCTCCGGCCACTCTACGGCAAGCACAGTTTCGGGGCCTAGAAGGCCTAAAAGATCCAGTTCCAATACCTCTGACGGATCACTTAATCTGTAAAGATCAGCATGAAGGAGCGTTAAATTCCTACCGACATACGTATTCACAATAGTAAACGTAGGGCTTCTGACATCATCGGGATCTATCCTGAGACCTTCAGCGAGCGCTTTAACAAAGGTAGTTTTTCCTGTTCCTAAATCACCCTTTAAGAGAAGAATTTCACCACCTTCAAGCCTTTTAGCAATCTCAAAAGCCAGGTGTCTTACAGCTTTTTCATTCATTCCGCCCAGTTCATAGAACGTTTTATCGCTTCTTTCCACTTTTTGTATTCATCCTCCAATTCTTTTCTCGTTGGGGTAAAAACGACTTCGCTTTTCCGTATTCCCGCGAGGGTTTCTTTATCCCATAAACCAACTGCGAGCCCGGCAAGCATGGCTGCTCCAAGTGCTGTGGTCTCCTTGACTATTGGTCTATCGACAGTTACACCTAATACTTTAGACTGAAGTTCCATCAAAAAGTTGTTCCTCGTAACGCCACCATCAACAAGGAGTCGATTGACCTTTATTCCTGTATCCCTTTCCATTATTTCCAGTATTTCTTTTGTTCTAAAAGCAATGTATTCTAACACAGCTCTGACTATATGTGCACGGGTTGCTCCTCTGGTTAAACCTATGATCAAGCCGCGGGCTTTAGAATCCCAGTATGGTGCACCGAGACCGGCAAGGGCACCAGAAAAATAGACACCGCCATTATCTTCAACACTGGTTGCCAATAACTCCGTTTCTTCGGGAGTGGAGATTATCTGCAAACCATCTTTCAGCCAGTTTATAAGGGCACCTGTTGTAAATATTGAGCCCTCGATTGCATAGACAATTTCATCGTTGATCTTCCAACCTACGGTGGTTAAAAGCCCTTCTCTCGAGAATCTTGGTTTATCTCCAGTGTTCATCAGGATGAAAGAACCGGTTCCGTAGGTACATTTTACGTCACCTACGTTAAAAGCGGTTTGCCCGAAAAGAGATGCTTGTTGATCTCCGGCAATGCCGGATATTACCGGGCCATATACAGAACGTATCAGCAGTTTTGAAGAATCAACAACCTTTGGCAAAAATTCTTTTTCGATACCGAAAAACTCGAGCAATTCTTCGTCCCATTTCAACTCGTTCAAGTTATAAAGCATGGTTCTGGAAGCGTTTGAGTGATCGGTTACATGTTGTCTGTCAGGTGTTAGATTCCAAATCAACCAGGAATCTATGGTACCAAATCTTAAAGTTCCTTTTTTCGCGGCTTTTCTAACTTCTGGAACATTTCTTAGCATCCATTCCATCTTTGTTGCCGAAAAATAAGGGTCAGGAAGCAAACCAGTTTTTGAATGTATAAAATTCCGATATTGTCTTTCCAGTTCTTTAGCCCTATCCGCTGTCCTTCTACATTGCCAGACAATGGCATTGTAGAGAGCTTTGCCCGTTTCGGCATCCCAGGCAACGATCGTTTCTCTCTGGTTGGTTATGCCTATCGCCTCAATGTCCTTAAAAGAGATCTTAGCGTCTTGAATTGCTTTTTCCACACAAGACATAACACTGAGAACTATCTCGTTTGGATCATGCTCCACCCAGCCAGGTTTCGGATAAATTTGTTTGAAAGGCTTTTGTGCGCTAGCAACTTGATAGAGATCCTCATCAAAGATAATAGCCCTTGAACTACTGGTCCCCTGATCAATTGCCAGGATGTACCCCATGAAAATCCCCCCTAACTTTTTTTATTTATTTTGTGGTCGGCGTAATATCTCCGTTTTCCCCATCTTCTGTTTCTTCAGGGTTTTCTTCATGTTTTTCCGTTTTTGTCTCTCTTACATCGTAGATTACTTTTTTGCGTCTTCTTCTATCATCGACAACGGCCAGGACTCCCTCCGGGAGAGCAAATTGGTTCCTTCTGAAAAGCTCTATGATCATGTCCTCCGGCAGGGAGGTTATCACCCAGATATCGGTGAGGTAAATTTTTCCACCGTTTCTTATAGGTGCTTTTTGAATGGCTGACTGTAGTGCCTTTATTAAACCTTCATCGAGGCTTTTTGGAGTACTTGAATTTTCCATCTCCATAGGGTCACCCCCACCATTTTCACACAGCAAAACTGTGCTATATTTGTTTTGAATCAACGTGTTGTAATAATTATACTCCAAAAAATAGGGGGATATTTAAATGATCGAAATTGGCAAGGTGCACGAATTAAGGCACAGATTGCATAAAAATCCGGAAGGTGGTTTTAGGGAATATGAAACAAAAAAGATCTTACTGAAATTCCTTTCAGATTTACCGAAAAATTACTTCAAAATTTATGAAGTTCTGGAAACAGGATTGGTGGTAGAATATCGTAATGCAGAAAATAAGAGCTTTGTCCTTTTCAGAGCAGATATGGATGCCCTGCCCATTGAAGAAGAAACTAATGTGGATTTCGCATCGGAAAACCCTGGCTGGATGCACGCATGCGGTCACGATATCCATATGTCCGTGCTTACTGGATTGATCAAACAAGTAGCAAGAGAACTTTCAGAAGCAAATATTTTGTTCTTCTTTCAGCCAGCCGAAGAAGGCCCCGGGGGAGCGAAACCTTTCCTTGAAAGCGGATTTCTTGACTCATATGATGTAAAAGCTGCTTTCGCATTACACGTAAGCCCTGATTATAAAATGGGTACGGTTGCTTCTAAAGAAGGAGTTATTTTCGCGAGCCCAACGGAATTCGACGTTATCTTTAAAGGTGAAAGTGCTCATGGAGCCAAACCTGATGAAGGCAGGGATACAATACTACCCGCATCAGAATTCATAACCGCTTTTTATTCCGCTCTCACAAGGTTCATCCCGGAAGAGGAGCGTTATGTGTTCACCATCGGAAAATTGGTAGCGGGTGATCGAAGGAACATAGTGGCGGAAAAATCAATAATTGAGGGAACCTATAGGGTTCTTGACATAAAAACCAAAGAGAAAATAGACGAGCTCATGGAAAGATTTACTGAAAACATAAGCAAAACATGGAAGGTTCAGGGCGAGGTTCGTTATGGAGCGTATTATCCAGTACTTATGAACGACTCCAGGCTCTTTAAAGCCCTTGCGAAAACGGTCAAAAGTATTGGTTTGGAATTTGCTGAATGCGAGACAAAGTTCACCGGCGAGGATTTCGCGTTTTTCAGCCAGCGGTACCCTTCACTGATGTTCTGGCTTGGATGTGCTACCGAAACGATGAAAGCCGGATTACACACATCAAAGTTTTTACCGGAGGACAGATGCATTGATTTTGGCGTGAAGGTATTTTATTCTCTACTCAAGGAAGTGAGTAAGGAGGATTGAATTGGAATTTGTTGTCATAGATACCGAAACCACCGGTTCCAGCCCTCATAAAGGGGCAGAGTTGATAGAAATCGCGGGCGTGGTTGTCAGGGACTGGGAAATAATCTACGAAGAATCCTTCAACGAACTTATAAAACCAAAGAGGCACGTGCCGATCTCCATAACCATGATTACAGGCATAAACAACCTGATGCTCGAAGATAAGCTTCCGATAGAAATTGTTCTACCGAGGTTTTATGATTTCGTGAGAGATCGCGTTCTTGTGATACAAAATGCTCCCTTTGATCTTTCCTTTCTCGATTATTTCGGGAAGAAAATTGGAATCGGCGAACTTCCGAATCCTTTTGTGGATACCATCAGCCTTTCGCGCAGCCTTTTTCGTGGCAGACACAATCTTGACATTATTCTGGCGCGCCTGGGTATCTTTTGTGAGGATCGGCATCGTGCGCTGGGAGATGCTGTCGCCACTGCAAAAGCGTTCATAAAGATGGTGAAGATGATAGGTGTCGAAGAAATTGAGAAGTTTGTTGTGAAAAGGATTTGATACCGCAATTTTTTTCCACTTCTTCAAAATTGAACACTAATCGGGAATAATTACTCTAAGTTTCTTATTATAGTAAAAATATAGATGCGTTATTTTTTCTCTTTTTGTGATACTATATATAGTACCATTATATTGTTGGCTTACTATTTATAGGGACTGAAATGGGGGGATTTAGATGCTTCTAGTCAGGAAAAGAGACGGCTCTCTAGTGGAATTTGAACTTTCAAAGATAATTCTTGCTGTAAAGAAAGCATTTGAAGCAACGGATACTGCTTACACAGATGACATACTCGAAAGGCTCGCTCTTCGGGTAACTTCTGATTTTCAGGGGAAGATTAAAGAAAACATTGTTGACATCGAGGATATTCAGGACTCTGTCGAAAAAACCCTTGAAGATCTTGGATTCAACAAGGTTGCCAAGGCTTATATATTGTATCGTAAGCAAAGAGAGAAGCTGAGGAATCTCAAATCATCGATGCTGGATTTTGCCAAAACAGTCAATAACTATCTTAACCAGAGGGACTGGCGGGTTAAAGAAAACAGCACCGTTACATACTCAATTGGTGGGCTGATACTCCACAACAGCGGGACTGTTACAGCGAATTACTGGCTCAGCGAAATCTATGATGAAGAGATCGGAAAAGCACATAAAAACGGGGATTTCCATATACACGATCTGTCTATGCTTTCCGGTTATTGCGCTGGTTGGAGTCTCCGGCAGCTTATAGAAGAGGGGCTTGGCGGTGTGCCGGGAAAGGTTTCTTCCAAACCGGCCAGACATCTCTCGACGCTGGCAAACCAGATGGTTAATTTTCTTGGAATCCTCCAGAACGAATGGGCCGGCGCACAGGCGTTCAGTTCTTTCGACACCTATCTTGCACCTTTTGTAAAGGTGGATAACCTCACTTTCAAGGAAGTCAAGCAGTGCATACAATCATTCGTTTTTGGTGTAAATACGCCCAGTCGCTGGGGAACACAGTCGCCCTTCTCAAATATAACCCTTGACTGGACAGTTCCAAAAAGACTCAAAGACGAGCCAGCCATCGTAGGTGGAGAACCTCAGGATTTCACGTACGGTGATTGCCAAAAAGAGATGGACATAATAAATAGGGCTTTTCTGGAGATCCTGAAAGAAGGGGATGCCAACGGAAGAGGCTTTCAGTATCCGATACCAACGTACAATATCACCAAAGATTTTGACTGGGAAAACCCGAACTCCGAGCTTCTTTTTGAAATCACATCAAAATATGGTACTCCCTATTTCCAGAACTTTATAAATTCGGATCTCAACCCTGATGATGTGCGCAGTATGTGTTGCCGGCTTCAGCTGGATAAGCGCGAGTTAAGAAGACGTGGCGGAGGTCTTTTTGGTTCGGATGAATACACTGGCTCTATCGGTGTCGTAACGATCAATCTTCCAAGGTTGGCTTATTTAAGTAAGAACGAGGTGGAATTCTTCCAGAGACTTTCAAAAATGATGGATCTGGCAAAACGCAGTCTTGAAATAAAACGTGAGGTTATAGAAAAACTGAATGATGAAGGATTGTATCCTTACACCAAGAGGTACCTCAAGAACTTCGATAACCATTTCTCAACGATAGGACTTGTTGGAATGAACGAGGCTTGTCTCAACGCGAGATGGCTCAAAAAACCTATTTATGAAGAAAACTCAAGACGCTTTGCTATCAGGGTTCTGGACTTTATGAGAGAACGTCTGAAGATTTATCAGGAAGAGACAGGAAACCTCTATAACCTTGAGGCAACACCGGCTGAGTCTACCTCTTACCGCCTCGCCAAGATAGACAAGAAACTGTTCCCGGACATAATCACCGCTGGTAAAGATGCTCCCTATTACACCAATTCTACCCACCTTCCGGTGGATTATGAAATAGATATTTTCTCTGCCCTGGAACTTCAGGAGGAGCTTCAAATAAAATATACCGGAGGTACAGTGTTCCATGCTTTCCTTGGGGAAAGCGTTGACGATTGGCGAACTACCCGGGAGCTTGTCAAAAAGATCGCGGAAAATTATCGCATTCCTTACTTCACAATCTCTCCAACCTACTCCATATGCCGTAATCATGGTTACATAAAAGGTGAGGAATATTCTTGCCCTATCTGCGGGCAACCAACGGAGGTTTATTCGCGTATCACCGGTTATTACAGGCCGGTTCAGCACTGGAATATTGGTAAACAGGAAGAGTTCAAAAGCAGAAAGGAATTTCGTGTGGAGAGGACTGAAATAGATGGATTTCGCAGGATGGCAGAAAGTAAGTCTGGTGGACTATCCGGGAAAGGTATCGACAACTCTCTTTACCTCAAGCTGTAATTTTGACTGTGAGTATTGCCATAACGCCGAACTGAAAAAGCGAATTCCTCATCCGATCAAAGAAGTCGATGTTTATAAATATCTATCTTTAAGAAAGAATTTAATAGATGCCGTCGTTATAACCGGAGGGGAGCCGACCTTGCATGGTCATGCTCTTCTCTCTTTCTTTAAAGAACTCAAAAAAAGATTCCCGGGTAAATTCATAAAGGTCGATACAAACGGTAGTAATCCCGAAGTTCTGAAAGAATTGATTGAAATCGTTGACTTTATCGCTATGGATTTGAAAAGCCTTGATTATTCCCTTTTCTCCAATGTGGGCTTCGAAACGATTCTTGAGAGTCTTGAGATAACAAAAAATGCAAAGGACTATGAAATAAGAATCACCGTTTACCCACCATATATTAAACCGGATAACTTCCCGAAATTTGCTGAGCTGCTGAAAGGTATTAAAAATGTGGCGATCCAACAATATCGACCGGTGAATTCAGTTTCTCCCTATCCCAGGGAGATTTTGCTTGACTTCGAAAAAGCTCTTAAACCCTATGTAGAGAACGTTGTTGTTAGAGGATGAGACGTTAAAAAACGTTGTAGGTTGTGCGTAAAAAACGAGAATCCGAGATCCGAGAGCCGATAGCTGCTGCGCAGCCGAGGCTTGCAACGCTGTCAGCTGGTAGAGCGACGTTCGAAGGTTTTAAAATAAAGAGTGAAAATGTTTTTCGCCTTTACCATCTCGGATTCTCGATTCTCGGTTCTCGATTTTTATACAGCATGCTGTGCCTCGTTCTTTTATGTCAACGACGTAGTCGTTCCCAGTGTCATTTGTGTTAGCAAGATCCCCTTCGTTCGCTTTGAAGAACGCTTTTCAGCCACAGAGTGACTTTATCGGTTTCGCAATTAATAAACGGTGATTATCAACTAAAATTGAGCGGGAAAAGGTATTTAGACGAAAGCTGTGTGGATTTTTAGTGAGAGCTTTTCTGAATAGTTCTTTAAATGTTGTAATATATTGTGTGAGGTAGATTTTCATAATTGATAGAGTTAATGCCTTTCAAAGCGTTATGAAGTTTCAAATATATTTTCATAGAAGGGATGGGGTCTTATGTGGAGTGAGTACCAGAAGTACAGAATAACATATCTTTGTGATCTTCTGGAGATCGGTACCGATTATACCGGACCTGAGTTTAATTGGGAAGAATTGCGGCAGGAAGTTGATAGCGAGAAGTTTGATCAACTCTCATCACTTTTGAAAGATGCTTTTGGACTTGATTCCAAAGTGCTCAATGATAACAAATACTTTTTACTTTATTTCTGGGGTATCTTTCTGTGGGATGAAGATATTCCCTTTGAAACCAGGTTCAGGATAGCACAGAAAATTATTAATTTAGGCCGGCTTATTAGAAAAGCCAATGAGCGTGAAGTTGATAATGTGGAATCCGATAGTGTTAAAAATGATGAAGAGGTAATTGCTATTATTTTGGGGGAACCTGAATATGGGAATACTGAAATAGCTCGCTGGTATTTGTTGGCTGGGTTAGATGCTATTGCATTTTTTCTTCAGAATTTCAAACTTTCCGACAACGAAGAAGATGATAATGGAAATGATAGAGAGCTAATCAAAATAGTTGCGGAGGCAATGAACCTTGCTAGAAATTGTCCAAGATTCTTTTTGAAAGCATTGGACATTACTTTCAACCTTACTCTTGGTTATTTTGAATCAACAATAACATCCTATGCGTTGGGATTGAATCCCAATATTGGACCGGATTATCTTGAATTGCCTTTCGAGGTTTTTTTCCCAGACACATTATTTGGGACAGATCCATCGATATTATCGCTGGTTTGTCTTTTGAGGCACGAAGATGATGAAGTGAGGCGTAAAGCAGCTTATGCAGGTGCTTCACTGTTAACGTGGGGATCTTCTTTTAAGAGTCATATATATGTTTTGAATCGAATGGCGCCTACGTCAGGTTTACTGCCAGTGATAATTGCTGGAATAGCTGAAAATACAAGCTTTTCATTTGTTGGAAAGAGGATTATCAATTTCTTGGAAGAACTGGGCAGGACAGAAGAGAAGACAGAAGTGCCATTGATTATAAGGGCGGTTTGCGACAGTCTTCTCAAGAAAAAAACAAAGCGAAAATCAAGAGCGCTGGAAGAATTTATCAAATATATAATGGATCTGAAAACCAATTCTAGGGCCAGGCTTGCGGGAGCTTTATTGGCTCAGGCTTATGGATACAAAGAGTATGCTCTTGTGCTTTATGAGAGTCTTTCTAAGAGGGATCAGAAAGCATTTGAAAGCTTTGTTGAAAATGGCGTAATTCCTAAGTTGAGAGATAAAGATTCTGAAGAGTCGGCGATAGTATCATCTGTGGTTTCAACCAATTACGAGATCGCCAGAAAAATGCATCGCACGATCTTTGAGGAAAAAGATAGCCTTTTTCCAGGTTTTGAAATCGATAGTAGTGAAAGAGTTCCTTCATTGAGGTATAATCTCCCGCCAAGAGAGTACTATCTTAAAAAGATGCTTGAAAATAAGGAAGATAAAGTGCAGATTCTGGAGAAGGTTTTAGAAAAACATCCCTATGAATTTACGGCTTATATGGAACTGGCGAATGAATATTTTACACTAGGTATGGAAGAAGATTGTAGACGAACCCTCGAAACTGGTGTCGAGAAAATTCAAGAGTTACTCAGGAAACTTAATCTGAGAAACTACATGATAGAATTCTCACACCATCATAACAGACCAATTTTGATGCTTTTCAAAGACTTTGGAGATTTTCTAAGGATGAGAGGAAGTAATTTAGCAAAAGCCACTCAGATTTTTGAGTGGATGCTCGTAGTTGAGCCAATGGACTTCTTAAACGCTAAAAATAGTTTGTTGAATTGTTATTTCAGACAAAGAAATTTCATAAAAGCAGAAAAACTTTTAGAGTGGTATGAAGATGAAAACAGCCTTGATTTCGTAATGGGGCGGGCATTCATCTATTACATCCGAAGAAACATAGAAAGGGCAAATCTGGAATTGAGTTTGGCAAAAAGAATGAACCCATATGTTATAGATATCTTACTTATGGGTATTGATCCTGAAGAGCTGGATAATGTTGAGATTGAATTGGAAAAAAAAGAAGCAATAATTTATGCTTTAGAGTATGAAAAAGTTTGGAAATCATATCCACGAGTAATGCGCTGGCTTAAAAATCAAAGGAGGTAAAAATCTAGGGAACCATTTCGAGGTTAATGTTTGGATTCACTATGCGAATGATGTGCAAAGCTACGCTTATTATCGTTGTTCGAAGTGGTTGTAGGTTGTGCGTGACGATCGAGAACCGAGAAACCGAGAGAGCAGCAGCTACGCTGTCGAAGTGCTGGACTTCGTCCAGGAGGCTTGCAGACGCTGTTAAAGACAGAGATTCGAGAACCGGGATCCGGTGACTTAAAATTACAGAGCGAGATTGGATGTTATAGATTGGAGAAAGCGGTCTGACCCCCAATAATGAGACACAGGTTAACGAGATCAAGCATTAACGGACTGAATCAAAGAAATATTGCACTGTTTCTTAAAGGCTTGTGGTGTCATGTATTTCAAAGAACCATGTGGTCTGAGATTATGATAGAAATCCATGTACACCTGGTATTTCCGGTAAACGTCTTCCGCTCTCTCAAACACATTCATAGCCACAAATTCCCTTTGCACATTCGAATGTTGTGATTCAATAAAAGCCTGGGAATCAGGGTGGTGCTTTATCCCGAATTCCTGGATTATCTCGTTCTTTTCAAAATATTCCCGGGTGTAATTAGCTGTAAACAGGCTTCCATTATCCGTACGGACCAACTGAGGTACCGTTTCCTGGTAAAGCATTGCCCTTCCCAGTGTTCGGGTAAAATCTTTGCACTTGCAACTCTTCCCAAGATATGAACCCACTATTTCCCTTGAATATACATCTATTATGTCCAATAAGGCTATATTCCCTTCCTGTATTGTGGTTATGTACTTAATATCTGCTTCCCACAGTATTCCTGTCCTGTCTATCTCATGCTGGGTTGAGCGCCTAACAGGATGGTGCTGTTTCGGCCAGTATTTCCTGACATATCCCAGCTGTCAACATCAACCAAAAATGCAAAAAAACATCGATCAAAATTGCGTAATTTCATCGCTCAGATTTGCGTAGTTTGTCGGTTCTACCAATCGTCGTCTGTATACCAACAAGCCCCGTTTTCTGTTTTTCTTTCAGTCTGTAACTTTTTCCACGAATATTGACTATCGTACAATGGTGTAAGAGTCTGTCCAATACCGCTGTTGCTAATACTTCGTCTTCAAATATCTTGTCCCATTCGGTAAAGCTTCTGTTGGATGTCAGGATTATGCTTCCCTGCTCGTATTTCTGGCTCACCAGTTCAAAAAACAGCTTCGCTCCCTCTGTATCCAGCGGCAGGTATCCCAGTTCATCTATTATTAGTAGGTCAAGGGATTTGTAGAATCTAATGGTTTTTTCCAGATGTCTCTCAACAAAGGCTTTCTTTAATCGATCCACCAACGTTATTGCATTAACGAAGTATATTTTCTTTCCTTCCCTTAGGGCTTCCATTCCAAGACCTACCGCCAGGTGTGTTTTTCCTACTCCAGGAGGTCCAAGAAATACCACGTTCTCTTTTTCGTACATGAATCTCAGGGTCTTCAGTTCCATTACCTGTTTTCTGTCTATGCTGGGTTGGAAACTGAAATCGAATTCTTCCAGGGTTTTGTGGAAAGGTAATCCGCTGTATCTGAGAGCTGTTATGTATTTCTTGTTCTCGTTTTCTTTCTTCTGGGCTATTAGTAGTTCTTCAATCAATTCGAGAACGTCTTTATCTCCTTTGCTCCAGTTTTGGAGAGAAGAATCCAATACCCTGGAGATTCCTTCCAGTTTCAGTTCTTTCAACAAGCTGTGTACTTTTTCGTAGCTCATACCGCATCACCCACAAGAGCCTGGTATTCTCTCAAAGACCTTTTTTCTACCTGGTCTTTCAATGGATGTACTGTAATGAGTTCATCGTTGCTGTATATCTTCAGTAGTGAACCTTCCACCTGGAGATTGACTCTTTCCCCTACGTATTTTTTACCAACATGATATGCCCTTTCCTTGTAGACTATCTGGCCTTTGTTTCTTACGAGTCTTGTATTTAATCTGCGAATGGGATACAATTTACTTAGCTCATTTAGGTGATTCTTTTCCCTCTCGAATCTTTCGAGAGGGGTTTCTTTTAATTCGGAATGGAGTCGCTGGTTTGCTATTGCTAACCAATCTCTTAATACGTTCTTCAATTCCGTTAGGCTCGAATAACTCTGGCCGTAAAGAATATTCTCCCTTACGTAAGGAACCAACCTCTCGACCTTTCCTTTGGCTTTTGGATTATATGGCCTGTGAGTAATCACTTTAAAGCCGTAGAAGTTTGCAAAATCCATGAATCTGGCGTTGTATTCCTTCTGTTTCTGAAGCTTCTTTACAACGGTTTTCATGTTGTCGTACAGACCTTCTGAGGGATAACCACCAAAGTACTCAAAGGCATGCAGATGAGCTTGGATCAAGGTCTCAAGCTTTTCATCTGGTACTATCTCCGCGTACAGCATCCGTGAATAGCTCAACACCATAATGAAGAACTTAACGGTCGTCTTTTCGCCCGCAATAACCGTTGTACCCGTTCCCCAATCAACCTGAAATTGTCTACCAGGTTCTGTTTCGAATCTGACAACAATTTCAGGTTTCCCCTTGGGTCTTATTGAGGACACATACATCCGGAGTATTGTCAGTTTACCGGTATAACCTCTCTCCACCAATTCCTTAAACAACACTGTCGCTGTAAGTTCGGGATACTCCTGGAGCCTTTTCTCGATGTAATCCTTGAAAGGATCGAGTTTCGAACCTCTTTTTGCCATTTGACACCACTCCTTATTAAGATATTTGTTTACGGTGTTGGGAGCAATGCCAAGGCGCCTGGCTATTGCTAGCTTGCTTAACCCCTCTCTGTACAATATTCTGATTTCAAAGACCTGCTTTTCCGTTAACATCTGAATACCTCCTTTTCTATCTGAGATATTCAGATGTTACTACTCAATTCTTACCGATGTTTTTGCTCATTTTTGACCGACGTTTTTACTATTTTATAATCGATGTCGACACCAGCTTCTTTCTCATTCTGTGTACTTTCTTGTGGTTCACTATTATCCCAAATTCATTCAGAAAATACTTGCTGAGCTTCTTGCTTCCTAATACTTTCAGATAATACTCAGGTTCATATGGATTCACTCTGCTGTATATGTCTTTGAATAGTTTTTCAAGCTCTTTATCTTCGAACTTTTCACCGTTTGTCTTTAGACAGTAATTGCGCCTTCTACCTGGTTTTGTCTTTTTGAGAAAGAACACGGGTTTCTTCCTGCGATAGTAACTGCTTCTGGTTATTCCAAAGATTCTCAAAAGATAAGAGGTTGAAAAACCATAACCCATATATGTTTCAGCGAAAAGTTCAACTGCTAGCCTTTTCCAGTTTTTTTTAGAGCTTCTTTTAGCAACCTTATTTCCAATTCTTTCTCTGCTATTATGAGTTTGTATTTCTCGATTTCGTTGAGAACCCCTTTTAGCTCTTTTGGGTCTTTCTTTATCTTGTCAAGCCCTATCTCTTTGTACAGAACAGGTGGTATCTTCGTTGGATCAACAATGAAATCTCCAGCTCTGAGTTTCGGTTCAAAAGCACTTTCTCCCTCCGCTCTGTATTTGTTTATCCAGCCCCATAATGTAGAATCCGGTATCCCGTATTCTTCCCTGATTTCTCTTGTGTTTTTGTGGCCCTCTTCGTATTCCTTTACCACTTTTAGCTTCAATTCCATTGAATATTGTTCTCTGCCTCTCATCCCTTCGCCCCCTTTTCTTTCATACTATCACTTCGTTATCCCTTGTCCTATTTCTTTAGGGGGTGATTACGAAAGCTACTGCGCAGCGGCACAAATCCCTTCGGGATTGGTACGAACTCCTGCGGAGTTGTTTCGAACCACTTCGTGGTTGTTATGAACTGCTGTGCAGTTGACAAGCGCCTTCGGCGGATAGAACCAAAAAAGCGAAAATCATTAAACACGTTTCGAAAATAAAGCCGGTCATCCTGAACTTGGGTCAGGATCTGCGTGGGTCTCTCTATACCTCTAACGCTCTTGGACTCTCGATTCTTACGTACAACCCACAACCGACAACGGTTTTATCGCCGTATGGCGGCTTTCGTGTGGACGCAACTGCGGTGTAAATAACTTGCGTTATAATCGAGTTGAAACGGATTTAGGAGGTATTTATGTGCGGATTCAGATACCGGGAATGAGTGGCATTGAAATCGATGGTCAATTGAAGACGAAAGTTGTTTCGGCTGGACTGGAATTCAACTATAAGCTGAATATTCTGGATTCCGGTTATCTAATCAACCTCTCTTTGACAAACATCGAAACGGTTCCTATAAAACTTTCCAGTTTCACCGTAGCAAAATTTTCTGATCTCGATTTTCCTTTTTATTGCAATAATTGGGGATCATGGTTCCCTTTCAGGTTGTATAAAAGCATTCCCAACACAAAAGAGGCCGTAGCATTTGCCCAATCTGCAGGGACGACTCTTTTTTCGGCAACACCAATACCTGAGCTTTTCAATATTGATATATTTCCCAGCGACTATTTTATAGCAAATAAAGGTTTTTTAGCTGGATTCCTTGACTCAAAAGTTTCTCATCCATATTTTACGATAGATGAAGCTACCAAAACCGTGGAAGCCAGGATCGAGCTCTTTGGAAAGCCGCTCCAGCCAGGAGAAACCATAGAGATCGAACCGTTAGTGGTTTTTCATAGTGATAAACTTAACAGAATGCTGGAAAACTACGCGGAAATGATAAGAGATTACAAAAAACCTGTGTTCAAAGAATTGGAAGGAATCGGCTGGTGCAGCTGGTATCACTATTTTACCGATATCACTTTCGAAGAATTGAAGAAAAATGTTAAACTTCTGGCGAATCTTCGCGAAGAAAGAGGGCTTCCATACACGTTAGTGCAGCTAGACGACGGTTATCAGAAAGACATTGGAGATTGGCTGATAACCAATGAGAAATTTCCCTCCCTCGAGGAAATAGCAAATGAAATATCAGTGAAAGGTTTCATTCCCGGCTTATGGCTCGCACCTTTCTGTGCCTCGGAAACCTCGGATCTCTTCCGTGAACATCCGGAATGGTTTGTTAAGGATTCTTCTGGTAATCCCAAACGAGCTTTCAGGAACTGGGGAAAAGATATTTACGCTCTCGACCTTTCAAACAGGGAAGTGCTAGGGTTTATAAAAGATCTTATGTCGAAGATCAAAAAATCAGGATTCAAGTACATCAAAATAGATTTCCTTTTTGCGGGTGCAATACCAGGAATAAGACAGAACGAAAATATAACCCCCATAGAAGCATATGTTAAAGGATTGGAGACAATAAGAGGAGCTCTGGGTGATGATGTTTACTTGCTCGGTTGTGGTGCGCCCTTGCTTCCTTCCGTTGGCCTTGTTGATGCTATGAGAATAGGAGCAGATACCGCACCAATATGGGGTGGAGAGCTTCCGGATCTGGGTATCCCGAGTGCAAAATACTCAATCCGAAACGCCCTTACGCGTTATTTTATGCATAAGAGGTTATGGATAAACGATCCAGATACTCCAATTCTTCGCTCTCAAGCGGCTAAACTCTCTGATAACGAGAAAGAACTTTTCAGTTATGTCTGTGGGTTACTCGACAATCCCATCATCGAAAGCGATGATATGACTCTTGTGGATGAAGAGGGTATTGAGATCTTACGAAAGACGCTTTCTTTGAGGGGTGGAAAACCAAGAGTCTTCTTTGACGATACCGGTGAAATCTTTACGGTGGCGGTAAAAGGTGGAAAAGAAAAAAACTCCGTTGCTGTCATAAACCTCAGTGATGAAAAAGCCAGGGTTAAAATCCCTGAAGACGCCCTTTCATGGTCTGGAGTAAATACGGAAGAAATGGATGTAGAGATAGAACCACATTCCATCTGGTTGAGGAGCGTGTCATCAGTAGCTGTGGAACTAAAAAAAACAGTAGAATACAAAGAAGATGGAAGACAGGTGAATTACTATGAAGAAGCGTGATTTTTTTGTTATTTCATTGTTTTTTGTATTCTTTCTTCTGTCAGGATGTATTTTTAACCTCTATAAGAGCAAAATTTTTGGAAGTATTTCTCCTTTTGTTGGTAGCGTTGTTGGAGGCCAACAAAGCGTATTAGTCATTGAACCTTCAACGAGTCCAATTGAATCCGAACACTATGTCCCTGGAGAATATGTTGTGAAGTTCAACAATTGGTTAGATAGAAATAAAGCCAGCAGCTTATTAATGAGTATTGGCATGGATAAAGGTTCTATTCAGAAAACGCTTAGCTTCAGAGATGGTAAAACAAATTATATTCTTATTAAAGCCAATGAGGAGAGTATAGAAAAATTAAAAAGACTTCCTGAAATCGAATTTGTGGAACCGAATTATCTCTTTTTTTCACAGGCAGAAGTGACGCCTAATGACCCGTATTATCCTGAACAGTGGCACTATTCTTTAATAAATCTTCCCGCTGCCTGGTCGATTACCAAGGGGTCATCACTAACTGTAGTAGCTGTTATCGATACGGGAGTAAGGTTTGACCATCCGGATTTGCAGGGAGTATTCTACGATGAAGGCTACGATTTTATAGATGATGACCCAGATCCGACGGATCCCGGGATGTCCTACGATGGAAAAATCATAAGCCATGGAACACATGTTGCAGGTACCATAGCTGCCCTCACCAATAACAGCCAGGGCGTTTCGGGTGTTTGTTGGGGTGGCAGCGGTATTAGGATATTACCGATTAGAGTCCTTGATGATTCGGGGATCGGAACATCATTTGATGTTGCCAGGGGTATCGTGTACGCTGTTGAACATGGAGCGAAAGTATTGAATATGAGCCTTGGCAGCCCCTCTGATAGCTCCATTATTCGCGATGCTATTAAGTACGCATACGACAATGATGTTGTCGTAGTTTGCGCAGCCGGAAATGATAATGGGAGTTTGAGGTATCCGGCAAAGTACCCCGAAACAATAGCGGTAGGAGCAGTTCGGTTAGATAAAGAAAGAGCCTGGTATTCCAACTATGGGCCTGAACTGGATGTTGTTGCTCCCGGCGGAGACCTCGATGTTGATCAAATGGAGATGGTAATCCAGACGGAGTTCTGAGTACATGCTGGATATCAAATGATGGGGAACTTTACGAGTTTTTACAGGGAACATCCATGGCAGCCCCACACGTTTCTGGAATTGTAGCGCTTCTTATGAGCAAAGGTTATACCGGTGTTGAAACGATAAGGAAAATCCTTAGAGATACCGCGGAAGATCTTGGAGAACCTGGTTTTGACAACTATTACGGTGCAGGTCTGGTTGACGCATACAGGGCTCTGACATACGATACAGGATACGAGCCTTTCATTGTGTGGACGGTTGACGCTGTTACAGGAGTTATAGATTCGATAACCTGTGCAGATGAGGGCGGGAATTTCTTGCTAACGGAAGTAATAGCGCGTAGTGTTTACATCTATGCATGGAGAGATGTAGATCGCAATATGTATCTAACTTCTGGAGACCTCTACGGTTATTACGGTTACTCTGGTGGCAACCCAAAAGATGGAACACCCACCGCTATTACCGTTGAACCGGGTGAGACCATCACAGTGGAATTTCAGTTCTCACCTATTATTACTGATAGGTTGAAACCCGTATTTGAAGGAAGCCTTCTCCAAAAGGTGCTGGAGATCAAAGAAGCAGCGGTTGAAGAATATTACAATAAACTGGAGCGTAAATAGATAAAATTGAAAGTCCGAAAGAGCTGCTTCGCAGCGACAAGAATCCCTTCGGGATTGTCACGAACTCCTGCGGAGTTGACCCGAACCACTTCGTGGTTGTTACGAACTCCTTGGGAGTTGGGGCAAACTGCTTCACAGTTGAAAAAATATCAGACACTTGCAAGGCTGGCAGTTGGTGACGCGGCGTTCGAAGGCTGAGGCTTGCAGACGCAGATGAACCCCGTTGTTGGTGTGGGTTGTACGTTGTACGTAACTTTCTCCAGTCCCTAGACCCGATCTTTGTCTTCTTGAATTGTCATCCTGAACTTGATCTTAGTTATAATGCGTAGTGGCAGATTATTTGTGTCTCTTGTTTAAATGGGATTTTGAGGTAAGGAGTTGGCGAGAACATGGATAGGAAATGGTGTATTGTGAATGTCGAAGCAGCGATTTTTAATGGAGATAAATGGCTCGTTATCAAAAGAAGCGAAAAAGAAGAACATGCTCCCGGCGCAATTTCGTTTGTTGGAGGAAAAGTAGAGGTCAAGAAAGCTTCTCTCAATATATTGGAAGAAACCCTGAAACGAGAGATCATGGAGGAAGTCGGGATAGAGGTTTACGATGACCTCCAGTATGTTGAGAGCAAATCTTTTTTTACAGATAAAGGTGATCCCGTCGTCGATATCGTATTCCTTTGCAGACACAGAAGCGGTGAACCGCGCTGTGTAAATGAAGATGAAGTTGCAGGGGTATTCTGGTTAACTGCTCAGGAGATTCTCGAAGATGTTAATACCCCTATATGGGTAAAGCAGAGTTTGAGAATCGCTGAAAAAATGAGATTGAACCAAAAAAACTAAAATGTATCAACGGCTTATTATGTAAAAAAGCCTCCCATAAAATAAAAGGAGGCTTTTTCTTTTATTTTATGAAATTACTTTATCGCAGTCAGGTGGCTGAAATTATTAAGGTAATAGGTAATGACATCCTGTGGACCTCTGATTATCAATCTGGACATAGCTGTATCGTTCATAGCAAACAAATAGATGTGTTTATCCACATACGGTTGATTCACAGGCAGGTTATAAATGATCCGCAACAATACATTTATGGTTCCACCGTGGGTCACTATACAGACTCGCTTATCCATATGCTTATCGATAAGTTCGAGATAGAATTCGCTCACCCTGCGGATATGGTCTAACAGTGATTCTCCACCAGGTATCGGAACATAGTTTCTGTAACCCTTTTCATCTGGCGGTGGACTAAATTTTGAAGCCTCTTCCCTGGTCATTCCCGCGAATTTTCCTGAATCCTGTTCACGTAACCTTGAATCATAGATTATAGGCTTTCCCACAGCCTGAGAAACTGCTTCAGCAGTTTGAGCTGCACGTTTCAATGGGCTTGAAAAAAGAAGGTCACATTTGTAATTCTCTTTTTCCAGTCTTTCTTTGAGCAGCTTTGCCTGTTTAAGACCCTTTGGAGTGAGTTCGACATCCCAGCTTCCTTTAATTCGTCTTTCATCGTCTCCAACAGAATGTCCATGCCTGATAAGGAGCAAATCCATTCGATCACCTCATACCTCTTAGTTTTCCAGCACCACACCAAATTCTTTATTGCTTCCAGAGTCGCTGGTGTTTCAATCTTCCAAGCTTTGCAACAATAAGATCCGGAAATCGTTCGAGCCTTGCGTTGTAGAACGAAGCGATTTCATTGTAATAGCCCCTTGCCAGGGCAATCCTGTTTTCGGTGTCGCTGAGTTCTTTCTGGAGCTTTATAAAGGCTTCCTGTGATTTTAGATTCGGATAGCGTTCAATGAGAACCTTGAGGACTTCTTTGCCGGACATGTTTTCGAGTTCTCCACGAAGTTCTGCGAGCTTTTCCTGGGTATCCTGTTCGTGTTTTACAAGTCCCTTAACCACATTCACCAGCAGAGGTATCAGGTCGTGCCTTCGTTTTAACTGTACTTCTATCTGGGACCAACCCTGCTGAACCCGCCTTTGCAAAGATTTGAGGCTGTTGTGGGTTACCCAGAACCATCCTATAAACAGCATAACCAGAAAGGAACCTATTGTTACAATATACGGCTGAATCGGTTCCTGTGGAAGAGAGAATGTTCGATCGATCGAAAAATACGCGGTTGCGATAGCTGCAATGATACCCACAGCTACCAGAAGCCAGTAGTAAAGGCTGTACCTTCGGCTGAGTTTTTTCTCTTCCCTAGTGGAAATAAGGAACATAGGAGCTTCTTTATCGTATGCCACTTCAGGTGCTACAATATCTTCCCTCTCTCTCGCCTGCCCGAAAACGTACAAATCAGCGTCGGGTGGAATGATCCGTTCAACGAATCTCCTGCGGTGATCGGAATACATTATCGCGCGGTCGGGACCTTTTCCGTAATACAAAGGATCGCTTCTACCGCAAACACGGTTCATGACGGTTATGGCTTCTACCCTTGCTTTTTCCGGCCTGATAAGAATACAGCCGGTATCATCGCAGAGCTCAAAGGGTATTTCGTCGCCACCAGAAGCTACTGTTTTCCAACCACTTTCGGTCTTTGTTCTTGTCCTTGTTTTTCCATGAGAATCGGTATATGTCTCGGTAGTGCGTTTTGTCCAGTGCTCTTCAATCGACCATCGATAATAAACACAGGGCTTTTCAGTCAGATAGCTCGTGAGAGGTCGTGTTGTTTTGACTTTCCCTTTTAGTTCTACAAGACCGATGAAAACACCTTTTACTTTTGAAGTAGGAGTATCGTCTATTAACCTTTTCTTTTTTAGATTTTGCATCGCGAAAAGCACGCATAATAACATGACGACGAATCCTATTAACAACACAAACTGCATTCAATCAACCTCCACAAAGTTTTATTGATCTTTTCCAAATATTCTGTGTTCCCTTATTCATCCAATATGTTTAACAAGACTTCGTTGAAATTCTCCATTCAAAAAGGCAATACCTCTGGTAACGAAAATCTATTCGATGATGGGATTATCGATAATAATTCCACTCATGTGCGAGTTATTTACTATTTTAAGAATCTTCTTTTTATCATCTTCATTACAGCCAATCAGGATCTTAACCTCAGAATCCCTTTTTAATGAATCAACTGTTATTACCACTCCGGTGATCTTTCTTTCATCCATGGAACCAATCCAGACGTCTATTCCACTACCATCCCCCGCCGTTGTTCCTTTGAGGTAACCGTAATCCAGCGGATACACAATTTGGGGATATTTCGGGTGCTGGCTTCCTTTTGGTCTGTCTATGACTATCTCATGCTCAGTTATGAATGCTTCAAACCTTTCCCAGAAATTCATGTACCGTCATCTCCGTTCTTTTTTGTTTTCAAGATCTTCCTGCATTTTTCTACATCTTTCGTACCACAAGATTTCGTAGTCGCTGTGCGGAATGATTCTGTCTTTTAGGTCGGAAATACTCTTAATTTCTTCATCGAGGCACCAATCAACGCAGATTTCGTAGGCTTGTAGATCAAGTTCATCTTCATCCCAATACACGAGCACCTCTTCCAAACCGCTGAGATATGCAGCCATGGCCCGTGTATGCCCGTCCGTATAGATAATGAATCCTTTTAGTCTTATAACAGGAATCGGTGGAAGAGCTTCGAACCCCTCCTTTTCAATGATATCCAGCACTCTTTTCAATTTTGCCTGGCTTATGTATAGCTGACTGGGTTGAATTTTATCAAGGTGAAGAAGAAACGCCTTTTCCAACTCCACAAACCTCCAGATGATGATCAACTACTACAGAGTTCCCATTGTTAATCCGGGAACCGCTGTTTATGAACTTGATCAAGAAATGCTGATTCTTCCGGAAGGTTTTTCAGGAATTTGTTGATTTCAGCACAGGGGTAGGAATCACATTCACCGCAGTTGTCCAAACCTTTTCCCTTGCAGCATTTAACAAAAGGACAATCTCTGCACATCTTCCATGTTTGACTGGATTTGCAGCCGTAGCAGACCAGGTCTTTCGCTGTGATTTCCAGGTTAATCTCTTTACTCCATTTTTTTGCCGTTTCTTCACGAAGCTTGTCGTCATTGTTAACCGTAGCTATGTACACGGGACATCTAAAACAGTCAATACCACAATATGCTCTCATACTTCCCTATCCCCCATTCCACCGGAAATGCAATTAAAAGTGTACCAGAAAAATGGAATATAAGCCAGTTGTGTTATCGGGATTCAACGTCCGAAGCATAAGCTAGATTCTTATAGAGAAATCGAAGATGACAGAAGCATGGAGTAAATAAATAAAGGAGGACATGGGACCGTGCCCATGCCCTCAGAGCATTGGCGATAACATTCGCCATGCTAACAGGCTTGAAAGCCTATTAATATTATACAACAAACTATGTGAAATGCAAATGTTTCTGCTTCTTCTGAGATGCAAGAACACCGCGACGTAGCCTCATCACTTATCCTTCTTTTCATGCTAAACTTTACCTGGACAATATCTCCAGAAAGGTGGATTGGATGGAAAACGTGAAGAAGAAGAAGATCATCGAACCCATTCTGCTTCTCCTTTTTCTTTCCCTTTTTCTATTTCTTTTTGGTTCACGTATGGGATTGGGTAACATGTTTAAAACCATCATGTACACCGCTCACGACTTGTTGTTGAATACAGTGTTCTTTATCATGGCGGTTGCCGTACTTACGGGAGCTCTGGGTGGACTGCTTTCGGAATTCGGTGTTGTGGAAATGCTGAATAAGTTACTCTCGCCTCTCATGAAACCCCTGTACAACCTGCCGGGGGCTGCTGCTATCGGTATAGTAACCACATATCTTTCAGATAACCCGGCGATCCTTTCATTGGTGAAAGACAGGAATTTCATAAGGTGTTTTAAGCAGTATCAACTACCTCTTATGTGTAATCTTGGAACCTCCTTTGGAATGGGGCTAATGCTCACAACCTTTATGATTGCCCAGTCAGCTATTGCCGGTTACAGTCTTCTTGTTCCAGCGCTTGTGGGAAATGTTGCGGCTATTCTTGGAAGCGTGGTTTCTGTGAGGATCATGGCTTTCTATACGAAGAAAGCCTTCAGACATTCAGCAGCATTTGGAGACATAGAGTTGACAGACAGCACACTTTCACACACTGATAAGGGACTTTTTGAAAGATTTATGGATGCTGTGCTTGAAGGTGGAAAAAGTGGCGTTGAGCTGGGTGTTTCGATAATTCCCGGTGTGTTAATAATCTCCACCTTTATAATGATGCTCACCTACGGACCTGCTTCTCCTGAAGGATATTCAGGCGTTGCATATGAGGGAATTGCTGTATTGCCATGGCTGGGGGAGAGACTCTTCTGGGTTTTGAAGTTTCTATTTGGTTTTTCCTCCCCGGAACTCATTGCCTTCCCGCTCACTTCGCTGGGTTCAACAGGAGCGGCTCTTGCCCTGGTGCCAAAATTCATAGCTGATGGGGTACTCATGCCCAATGACGTTGCAGTATTAACGGCTATCGGTATGTGCTGGAGCGGATACCTTTCAACACACGTTGCGATGATGGATTCTCTGGGATCGAGGCAACTGGTCGGTAAAGCAATCTTCAGCCACACGATAGGTGGTATCAGCGCAGGGGTCTTTGCCCATTTTGTATATGTGTTGATATCGTAATCCCGAGCAACTTAGTAGCGTTGTTACGAGAAAATTCTCATAAAGGAATGTCTCCTTATGGTGGAAGGTATTTCCCACACTATATTGGTTGGAGACATTTTTTGTTAATATAGGTTAATTATGATAGAATTAAAAAGACGTCCTATTTTTTGGGGGGATTAGGGTGAAGAAGATCGTTGTGGTGATGTTTTTTTTGCTTTTCTGCTTTTGTGCATTTTCAGCAAGCAACGACGCTTTGCAGTATCGTATAAACATCACCAGTGAACTAAACAAAAGCTATTTGAAAACGATCCAGGGTATCATTAACTACAATGGGCTCTTCAAATCTGGTCGCGACGTGTTCTTAGAAATGCTCTACTCAAAAGACCCGCTTTTAGCTAGATTTCAAAAAGAAACGCAAGAGGCTGTCCGAAAAATGCAAGAAGCACGAAGTAGAGGGGCTTCCAGTGAAGAAATTTTGAGACTCCAGCTTGAGTATCAGGAAGCACGTTTGAGGGAAAACAAGCAACTCACCGCTTTGATTGAATCCAACCTGTACAACTCCATAGATTATCTTGCATCAGAAACCCTGAAAGGTTCTATGAAAACGGCTGGTAAGGTGATAGACGACGTGTTATCGAACTGGAAAACGATTTTAGAACCGCTGCTCGAAGGTGATTTTGGTGGAGTAGTAAAGAACGCGATCCTCCAATTGATAGACTCAACGTATAAAGTGACTTTTATCGATTACTGCAAAAGAAACTATGGGGCTACTGAGAAGATAGCACAGTACTGGTGGAAAACGTACTTTGTTGAACCCTTCGAAACCTCCGAAGAAAAAAAGCTGGTGGATAAGGTTCTCACTAAAGCTTCAGATGATCTAAAGGATAAATTGAAAGACAGGTTAACCAAAAGGCTTGAATTGGAGATTCTCAGCAAGGGTGGCAAATTGACCAAAGAAGCGATAGAAAAAACTGTCAAGGAAAAGGCTGAATCGATATTAAAAAACATTATAGAAACGCCTTCGTTGCTTGTAGAGCTATTTACGAAATATTACAATGTTGTCGATTTCCAGATCATGTTTAATGACATAGCGGCTAATGAAGTGGTGTTCATCAAAAAGATCAGAGAATTGGTTGGCGATAATGAAGATGAGATAAACAAGTGTTACTTCGATAAAGCTTACTTCCTATCGAAAATAAAAGCTTTAAATAAAGGCAAAATACAGGTGCAGGGAAAAAAGGAGCCATCGAAAAAGTTGGCAAAGTCTGAAGAGGTTATCCCTGCGGAGGTCATAGTAAAAGCAGAAGAAACCGCAAGAACACACGATCCTTTGCGTGAAGTAAGTACAATACAAAATATTGAGGATAAGATTGAAACACTGAGTGAATTGCAGGTAGAGGAGAAGATACCAAGTCCCGATAATGCCAAACAGATAATCGAGTACGCCTTCGGGCAGCTGGAAAATGACGAGATAACTCTGAGTGCATTCACTTACGAAGTCAATCAAGTGGTCAGTTCTTACATCAGTCAGATGAACGAGGCCAAAGCAAAAATAGCCAGTGCACTTAAAATGGATTATAACAAAGGGTTGATTGACTGGAATGAATATTCGGAGAAAGTGAAGAGTATAAATGAAGATGTTAAACAAAACCTCGAGGAATTGAATACCTTTATCTCCTCGAAAAAGCAGGAAATAGAAAGGAACCAGAAAGCATTCAGACAAAAGTTGTCCCAGTTAATCAGATCTTTTAATCCCGGAAATGAGATGAAACTTATTCAAGATAAATTGTCAACAAAAATCGTGGAATTTTTGAAGCTCTATAAACAAAAAACAGGGCAATATGTTTCGATATATCCCTATTCGAGCTTTTCAGCAATGATGAAGGAATTCAATGAAGGATTTGGCCAATCGTTTATAAACCAACTTACTTCTAAAGCGCCCTCACTTTTCTTGCTACAAAATGGTGGCTGGATTCTGGAAAACCTTTTGGGGATCTGTTATGAAGACGAACACTTAACCGGTACTCTGATCGAGAAAGTCAACAGTTTATCCGAAAAGATCAACGCCCTCTTTGATAGCGTTCCCGAATATTACTACACAGACCGGGATGGCCGAATCGTATATTCACGGGATCTGGCGTCAATTGAAGCTTTCAAGAAGTCATTATTGGGAAGGATGAAAGGAACGCTTGATTGGAAGGCCACAGTTTCTCAGTGGGCTTATATGGCAGAGTTGAAAAATGAAAAAACAAAGCAATATCTCGAAGTCTATCTGGCGTTCCTGACACAAAAGGTGGAACTATTCCAGAACATGCTCCAGATTGTCGTTGATGGTTTCAACTCTCTGGAACCGCTTTATATGGAAAAATGGGTAAGCAAGATTGAACAAATGGCATATACAATACGGAATATGTGGGAGCAAAAAATAACGCCAGATGAGGCGCGGAATAAATTGAGGAAGATCTCCCAGATTACCAAAGATGTAGATTCAAAGTATGCGTATTGGCTTGAGACTCGCGACGTATTGGAAGCTATAGCCAGTGATGTTTACAGGATAAAGTCAAATGGCGTGGCAATGCTGAACTTTGAACCATCGAAGAAATATTCCGATTATATAAATTCACTGATTGTAAAGAACAATCAACTCAAAAAACGCGCGTCACAGATGATTGAAGAATACGAAAAAGCCTCTCTTTTTGATTACACTCACGATCTGAAAACCAGAGTACTGGATTTCGTATCGAAATATCGCTCATATCTGGGTCATGGATTCTGTGCACAAAAAGCAGGTATATCTTTCCCCTTGGGTCCAGATGATCCGGATATAATGGGCATTGTGGGTGGAGATCTTGAAAAAGCTTTAAACCTTTGCGAAAGGTATGAACAATTTCTTGAAATGGCTGAAAAACGTGAGAAAGCAGCTAAAGAGGCAGATAGGGTCTTGGATAGCTATCTGGATAAAATTCAGGCTGAAGTAGAAGCCATTGAAAAAGCAGGAGGATACACGACCAGCGAGAAAAAGGAAGAACTTATCAGATTACTTGCCGAGGCAGTTGAAAAGGCAACCGAGACTTTCAAAAGTTATGGTTTTGAGTACAGTAATTGGTCTTCGTCAAGAGAGAGGAATTTGAGATCCAGGATAGAGAACATAAGGGTTCTTGAAAGCAACGTAGGCCAATCCGTAGGAAAAACTACAAACAAATTCCGGGAGATTGAAAAACCGGAAAAAATCACTTTGGGTGATCTTGTATGGCTGAACGTTATGAAAGATGGGTATCCAAGCTATAGATTCAGACTCTCGCCCGATGGCAAAAAATTGCTAATTGAGCGCAATAACAATTCCGGAAATAGCTTTAGCCTGTATAACATAGAAACTGGGACGCTTGATGAATTCCCTCTGTCTGAACCTGTCAAAGCGATCCTCTCAAAAGGATATAACTTTGACTGGATTTCCGAAGATAAAATATATCTTTACGCATACAGTGGCGAAGGTTTCGAAATCGACAAATCAGGTAGTTATAAAGATAGACCGGTTACAACGATCAAAGGCATGGGTCTGGTTTTGCAGGGGATAAGTCCTTCAGGCGAATATATCCTTGCACGCAAACTTGATGGCGGTATATATGTATTAAAAATCAGTGATGCCACGATAGAAAAAATCGGAATTACGTATGCGGATAAGATTCTGCAATGGGTACCAGGAACAGATTCTGTTCTCTTCAAAGACCAGAATTCAAAATTGAATATTTACGATGTTAAAAGCAGAACCCTCAAGACATATGAAACCACTTTTGAAGGTTATGTTTGTGCCATTTTACCGGGCGGAAAATGGATTGTTTACGGGAACCCCTTCGAAGTCGTTGCCCAAAACCTCAACGATTCCCAAAAAATTACGCTTTGGAAAGGCGAAGGGGGAGCTAATATTCTGACAGGAATATATCCTTTACAGGGTAATACGGTTCTTTTGGTGTGGATGCATCATGGCGAATCTTTTGATTACGGTGTGCAGGTATGCAAAATCGAATGATAAATACCTAATACGCCTATTAAAAAGCAGTTGAAATTGCAAAAGAGATCCAGAAGATAGATTCGAAGAGCGATAAATGGATTGCTTCCGATGCTATACGGGAATTGACGAGCGAAGCTGTTCAGGAAAGATTGAAAAATAAAAAATAGCTGAAGGGATTGCTCTGTCAAGGCAAAAAAGCGTAAATGCCCTAGAATTTTGGGTGCACGCTTAGCGAATTTCTTTCCTATTTCTTCTGTTCCTTCTTAGGATTTCCTGCAGGATTGTTTGATAAAAACGACACACTTTTAGCTTTGAATTTTCTATAGTTTTTAATAACAAAGAAATAGTTTGTGATCATAATTAAATTGTGAAAAATATCACATATAAATTAGATGTTGTCATAGGTAATATTATTGAATTAGAAAATACCAGGGAACTGTGAACAAAAGCTTTCTATCTTCATGTTTTTTCGGAGGTAACTTTCATGGAACCGATATCTTTGTCTAAAATTATTGAAGCTACAGGTGGGACTTTACTCTCGGGAACTCCTGATGTTGAGATTTTTGGCATTTCCACCGACACTCGAACAATACACAAAGGGGATTTATTTGTTGCGCTGGAGGGGGAAAGATTTGATGGGCATTATTTTATAGACGAAGCCTTCAAAAAAGGAGCGATAGGCGCAATTGTGTCAAGAGAGGTTGAAAGCAAAAATATAATTATAAAGGTGAGAGATACACTTAAAACTCTTGGAGACATAGCTAAGATTTATAGAGAAGAGTTCGACATCCCTGTTATAGCGGTTACTGGTTCTAATGGCAAAACAACCACAAAAGAAATGCTAGGGTATATCTTAACCAGGGAGTTCAAAACTGTAAAGGCAAAGGGAAGCTACAATAACTTTGTGGGAGTACCATTGACCTTGTTGGAAATGGACAGGCATACGCAGCTGGCTGTTCTAGAAATGGAAACAAATTTATTGGGAGGTATAAAAAGGCTTTGTGAGATAGCTAAACCTTCAGTTGGTGTCGTTACTAATATTGGTGATACTCACCTGCAGTTTTTGAAAACAAGGGAAGGGGTATATCAGGAGAAATCAGAACTTGTGGAATCTTTGCCTGAGGATGGGGTAGCGGTTTTGAATGCCGATGATCCATACGTATTAAAAATGAAGGAGATATCTAGAACAAAGCGGATAGTTACTTTTGGAGTAGAAAATAAATCCGAATTTTCAGCTTCTAATATAAGAGTTGGGGATACGTTTCTCGAATTTACCCTAAACAATAATTACAGAGTTAAACTAAATACTATTTCCTATTGTAATGTTTACAATGGATTAGCAGCAATCGCTGTTTCCCATGTGGTTTTTGGTTTGAGTTTAGAGAAAGTGATAGATATTCTGAAAGACTTTAAATTTCCCTCTCTGCGAATGGAATTAATCGAAATTCCTCTTATAGATAGAGCGACTTCGAATGAAGAAAGTGTAAGGATTATTAATGATTGTTATAACGCTAATCCTCAATCAATGCAAGAAGCTCTGGTTGCTGTTGGAAAGATGAATTCTTATACTAATAAGATAGCAATTCTGGGTGAAATGCTGGAATTGGGGGAAAAAGCTCCAGAATTCCATTATCAGATAGGTAAGATATGTGCGGATTGTGGATTTGACATGTTGATAACCGTAGGAGATCTTGCGCAATATATGGCTCATGGAGCTGAAGATGAAGGTATGCCCAGGGAAAATATATTTGTTTCTGTCAATAATGTGGAAGCGTCAGATCGTCTTTTGAGAATCCTGAGACCGGGTGATATTGTTTTGATCAAAGGCTCGCGTGGAATGAAGATGGAAGAAATAGTGGAGAGATTGAGAAAAAGGCTTGGAGTCTTCTAGGGGAGGACCAAAACATGGAGATGGTTCTAAGAGAACTGATAAAAGATTTGAAAGAAAAAAGGGTTGAAGGTAGGCAGGACTTAGTAATTCGCGGCATTGAATGTGATTCGAGAAAAGTGGAAGAAGGTTTTTTATTTGTTTGTATTCCGGGTTTTAATTTTGATGGACACAAATTCATCCCCGAGGCAATAAAGAGAGGTTCCCGGGTAGTGGTGGTTGAGAAAGACGTTAAAACAGCTAAAGATGTCACTGTTATTAAAGTTCCTAACACAAGATATGCTCTAGCGGTCTTGGCGAACAGGTTTTATGGATATCCGTCAAAAAAACTGCAGGTAGTAGGAATTGCCGGTACTAATGGCAAGACAACCACCACTTATCTGGTAAGGGATGTATTAAAAAAGGCGGGAAAGAAGGTAGCTCTATTTGGAACAATTGAGTACGACTTAGGGAACAGGACATTGCCGGCAAGTACGACCACTCCACAAAGCCTGGAGCTTCAGGCAATGTTAAACGAACTGGTAAACAAAGAGTTTGAATACGTGGTTATGGAGGTATCTACCCACGCCACGGTGCTGGACAGGGTAACTGGTTGTGAATTTGATATAGGCGTATTTACCAACATAAGTAGAGATCACATGGATTTTCATAAAACAATGGAGAACTATTTGGAAGCAGAGATAAAGTTCTTCAGGCTTTTAAGCCGGACGGGAAGAAGAGCAGTTATAAATATCGATGATCCTTACGCGGAGCATATTATAAAAAACACAAGGACAGAAATTCTGACTTATGGAATAAATGATAAAAATGCAGACATAAGAGCTTTTGATATAAAAGTCTCGAAAACAGGGTCAAGATTTAATGTTATCACCCCTTTAGGAGAAACGGTATTCTACCTCCGATTACCAGGTAGATACAACGTGTATAACGCCCTTGCTGCTGTTGGGGTGGGAATAAGTGAAGGACTGAACCTTAATGAAATTAGAGAAGCTATCGCTCATGCAAGTGTTCCGGGAAGGTTTGAACGAATTGACTGTGGGCAATCTTTTGATGTGATTGTTGACTATGCCCATACTCCTGATGCACTTCAAAAAGCTCTTGAAACCGCAAGAGGACTTTCTGAAGGAAGAATAATAGTTGTATTTGGTTGTGGAGATGATAAGGACAGGCGGCCCTTAATGGGTGTGGTGGCAGCAAGAATGAGTGATATCGCAATTCTTACCTCTGACAACTCAAGAAATGAAGAGCCGTCAGAAATTATAAGTGATATTGAATCTGGAATCAAGAAAGTCGATAATTCTTTCCAATATCTGGTTATCGAAGATCGCTTTGAGGCAATAACACAAGCATTGGAAATGGCAAAAGAGGGAGATTTGGTGCTTATTGCAGGAAAAGGGCATGAAGAGTATCAAATTATCAAAGACAGAAAAATTCCCTTTAATGATAGAAAAGTGGCGGAGAGGATACTGAAAAATGGATTATAAAGAAGCTTTAGATTATCTATATAGTTTGAGAAGATTTGGCATTAAGCCAGGAGTTAGAAGAATAAAAATGCTTCTTGAACTTTTGGGGAATCCGCAGGATTCCCTCAATGTTGTTCATGTTGCGGGTACAAATGGCAAAGGTTCTACCGTTGCCTTTATAAGTTCTATACTGAAAGAAGCAGGATATAGAGTAGGAACATATATTTCACCGCATTTGATTGATTTTACTGAAAGAATGACCATAAATGGACTTCAAATAAAAGAAGAGGTTGTGGTAGAGATTTTGAATAAAATCAGACCACATATTACAGAGGTAGCCAATTCTAAATTCGGGTCTCCTACTTTTTTTGAAGTTGTGACTGCGATGGCTTTTGTTTATTTTAAACAGCAAAAAGTAGACTTTGCTGTTTTAGAAGTAGGATTGGGTGGAGAGAATGACGCTACAAATGTAGTTAAGCCTCTGGTTTCTGTCATAACAAATAGTGACTATGACCATATGGATATTCTGGGAAACGATATAACCTCTATCGCGAAAGAAGATGCCGGGATTATCAAAGAAAATGGGTTCGTGGTTACAGCAGCAGAAGGGGAAGCGCTCGATGTTATTAAGAAAATAGGTGAGGAAAAGAGGGCAAGGATTTATCAGATAGGAAGGGATATAAAGTACGAATTCGTGAATTCAGATCTCAAATGGCAAAGATTCAATGTAAAGGGAATCTTTTCTGAGTCCGACAACTTAAAGATACCACTATTAGGAAAATACCAGCTGATAAATGCCAGTTGTGCCGTTGGTGCGATAGAGATTCTTAGATTTTATGATATTGAGATCAGTGATGAAAGTATCAGAAAAGGTTTGGAAAACACATTCTGGCCTGGCAGATTTGAAATAGTACAGGATGCACCCATGGTGGTTTTAGATGGTGCTCACAATCATCTGGCTGCAAAAAGACTAAAAGAAGCTCTTATGGAGGTTCTTGAAAAGAAGGATAAGCTGATATTGGTAATCGGGATTATGAAGGACAAAGAAGTAGAAAAAATCGTAAAAGAACTTGCTCCACTGGCATATAAAGTGGTGGCTACATCTCCAAAAACCCCGAGAGCTACTACATCTCATGATTTGCGTGAGATTGTAGTTAAATTTAACAAAAACATCAGTGTTGTTGAAGATGTGGAAACTGCGCTAGAATTAGCTTTAAGTGAAGCAAAGGAAAATGATATAGTTTGTGTTACCGGTTCTCTGTATACTGTAGGAGAGGCGAGAAAGTTTTTATTATGATGAGTATGCTTTATTGGTGCTTCACCAATTAACCTTTAGGGGTGGAAGTATGGCTAAACACATTGGAATAGTTGCATGCAGTGCTGAGGGAGCAGCTCTTTGTTACCGCACAATCTGCATAGAAGGTGAAAACTTAATAGGAAGAAAATACGCTCACCCCGAGATTACTATGCATACCTTCTCTTTTGAGGAGTATATGCAATACATTGAAGCAGGTGACTGGCAAAGAGTGGCTGATTTGATGGTGGCTTCAGCACATAAAGTGGCCAAAACCGGGGCTGATTTTGCTATATGTCCTGACAATACAATTCATCATGCATTTGATCTTGTTGTCGAGAAATCTCCGATTCCATGGCTTCATATTGCTGAAGAAGTTGCTGCTGAAGCAAAACGAAAGAACTATAAATGCCTTGGAATTTTGGGCACACGCTTTTTGATGGAGTCTCCCGTTTATCCTGCAAAACTTGATGCTGCGGGTATTGGGTACAGAATCCCTGAGACAAAAAATAGGGAACGAATCAATGAAATTATTTTCAACGAGCTTGTTTATGGTCGCTTTTATCCTGAATCTCGAGCGTACTTTAACGAAGTAATCGGTAAATTGAAGGACCAGGGTTGCGATGCCGTTGTGCTTGGCTGTACAGAGATACCTTTGCTGGTGATACCGGAAGAATCTCCCCTACCAACTCTGGATTCCACAAGAATCCTGGCAAGAGCTGCCCTGAAAAAAGCACTGGAGTAGTAATAGAAAGCAGATCTGAAAAAAATCATCGTTTTGGATGCTTCTTGAAAAACTCCCAGATCATCTCTGTGGCATTTATTTCATCATATCTTCCGCCGAAATACCACAAAGGATAGTCTAAATCAGCCTGAGGCCAGAAGTGTCCTAATTTCTTGAATACATGAAAATAAAAATCGGTTTCACCATTGGAGTATAGTACGAACTTCTCATCTTCATTTTCATATTGCTCAACTGGCTGTTCAGGAAGCCCCAGTAAGTTTACCCACTTCATGATAGTGGTTTCAACAGGTGGTTTCTTGACTATTTTTATAGACCATGGCGGTAGAATAAGTCCCCCATAATAAGGATTGAAAGGGTCGTCCATACCAATGATGACCATCACCGAAATTGGTGATGAAATCTTTTGTTGATCTTTAGGAACATATAAACCGCAAACAGGTGCGACCGCTGCTATAACATTTGAAAGTTTAAGCCCGAGAAACATGGCCATTGTAGCTCCATTAGAATATCCGGTGAGGAAAACGCGCTTTTCATCGATTAAATCTTCTGATTTTAGCTCCTGTATAATTGTGGCTATAAACCCGACATCATCCACTGAATCGTTAAAAACCAGCTTTCGTGGATCGATATTCAACCCTTCCCACCAGGATTGCGGCCTAAAAATGGTATTGTCGGGAGATGACCCACCAATAGGAGGCAAGGCATCTGGGAAAATAGCTATAAAACCTTCCTTATCTGAAAGTTCCATCCAACCAAAACGTTTCATGGAGAATTTGGAATTACTAACACCTCCATGCAGCATAATAACAACCGGGTATTTTTCATACCTCTTCTTTTCCGGTATGTGGATGTAGAAATGCCGTTGATGTCCACTGTAATTAAAAAAGATCGAGTGAGTTCCAGGTAGCAGGTCGGCTTCATCGAAAATTCCGCAGAAACTTGATACAGATAAAACCACAACGAGAAAGACGATAACTACTTTCGCGTATAAATGCTTCATGTATAACCTCCTTCTATTACGAAGACTGTTCATGCCATCAAGCTTCTTCACAAGAGATTTGACGGAGAATTGAGCAATTTTGTTTGATTTTGAGAATAACTCAAACTTTTCGAGGGCACAGATTTTTGTTGTATAAAGCAATACGTTAACCCGAAAGGATCATAAGAAACAGATCCACCTCGGGTTAATGTATTCTCTTTAAGATATGGTTTTTTCTATTCTTTGAACAAACGTATCTTTTTAATCCTTTGGTGCGTAATAACACCTTTTTGGCGATTCAACCTTACCTTCGCTTTTTAGCTCTTTTATAACCTTCGATACTTCCTTGCTATCGATACCTGTCATCTTTGCAATATCTCCAGGTCTTAATGGTTTTCCTGCTTTTTTCAATGCCTCAAACACCACTTCTTTCTTGTCTTCCATCCTTTTACACCTCCTTTAATCAAGATAATGTATAACCTCATAGTTTATTATAAGAAATTTCTCAATAAATGTAATAGACAAGCAAATGGACTTCTTGTTTAGGGTTCCTATGTACATTTTATTTTTGCTCTTCAAAAAGTATTTTGCGTAAATAAAGCCTTGCTGGGCGCGTCAATTCGTAGTAAGTGTGATTCATGTGTTTGGGTTTTCGAAGGCCCTTTTTTTTGAGAAATCGTCCTTCAACCCTTTCCAAGAAGCCTTTGCTTTCAAGCGTCCGAAGCCTTCTCATAGTTTCTCCGAGATCTAAACGAAGGCGTCTTGACAAAAATTTGGCACAATCCGGTGCCGTAGAGTAGAGATCTTTTAAAATCTTCCAATCTTCTTCCTCTAAGATTTCCCAAGGTAAAGCTTTCATCATTTCACTCCAAATTAAGCCGTAAAATAAAATTTAAAATTGACTCTTCGTTATCCAGGGAACATATCTTTATTTATTTGACCACCTGTGAGTAAACCTACTTCAATCAAACCGCTTTTCTCCTTTTACCTTCAGCGTCTGCGGTTTTGATAGCAGAATAAACAGCTTCAGGAGTGACAGGAATGGGTTCGTTGTGTATGGTTTCCCCTTCGGCACATGCCGCTTCCGCTACTTTCATGAGTTCCTCGTCTGAAACACCGTCGAGCCCAATGTCTGCAAGTGTGGTGGGCAAGCCTACGGATTCACAGAAAGAATAGACCTCATCAATGATTTCTCTTGGTTTATCTGTAAGGAACAGGGACGTGAGGGTACCAAATGCAACTTTTTCACCGTGATAATATTTGTGAGTTTGCTCTAATACCGTAAGACCATTGTGGATAGCGTGTGCTGCAGCCAAGCCGCCGCTTTCAAAACCCAAGCCACTCAGCAGTGTGTTTGCTTCTACGATGTGTTCTAAAGCGGGTGTTACGGCGTTGGCTTCACAAGATGATTTTGCAGCAACACCGTATTCAAGCAGGGTCTCATAGCAGAGCTTTGCCAGAGCGTAAGCGGTCATAGAACCTACGTTACCGGTCATGTTTTTGGCGTACTTTTTCATGCACGATTCAGCTTCGAACCAGGTAGCCAGTGCATCACCCATACCTGAAACCAGGAATCTGGCTGGTGCTTGAGCAATTATTTTGGTGTCTACCAATACAAGATCGGGGTTTTTAGGCAGAATCAGATATCTTTTGAATTCTCCGTTGGGTGTATATATCACTGAAAGAGCGCTACAAGGTGCGTCTGTTGAAGCAAGGGTTGGAACGATGACGACAGGGAGCTTTAGTTCGTAGGCAACTGCTTTGGCCGTATCGAGCGTTTTGCCTCCACCTATACCAACGATGAGTTCGCAACCGGCACCTTTGGCCAGGTCAGCCAGCCTGCTTATTTCTTCATCAGAGCATTCACCGCCGAATTTTTCTACAACTACTTCCAGAGACTGTTCCATACTCTGCCTGAAGTCAGGCAAAAGATTTTCTAAAACGAAAGAATCACAGATTACGAATCCCTTCTTGCCAAATCGTACCATTTCCGATCCTAATCTTTCCAAAGCACCGCTACCCTGAACGTAGCGACCCGGAAAAATAGTCGTACTGATCATGCTTTTTACCTCCCTTTTGGTTGGGATATGGTACTTATATCTTTTTGTTTTTTCATCTTCACTTTAACACAGAAAAGTTTTCTTTATTTTTTCAGGTTAGGTTCTTTTATAAGAAAAAACGTGTCGCGAATCATGAAATATTGGTAACGCCGACAATAGTTTAAAAAAATAAATGCGTGCACGAGATATTACAGATAAATATGTAAAAATGTTTAATATTAAGATTTAGGGTGTCACGAAAAAAAGCGGGCCTCCCAAGTTCCAATGGTGGTACCATTGAAATAGCCCAAAACAAGAAAGGAGGCCCAAATAAATGGTACCACAAGAACTCACAAAAAGCGATATTGTAAAGATTATTGAGCAGTTAGACAAGCTTTTGCCTTCTAACTTCGTTAACAAACAAGGCAGAGGTAGAAGAAAGGCTTATTCTGACAAGAGCATCTTGAAACTTTCCATTTTATTGAAGCTATGCGATGTCTCATATCGTGGGGCAAAGAACTTTTTAGAAAAGAATCCCAAATACATGGAACTCTTGGACTTGAAAAACATACCACCATTCCAGACTATATCCAGGAGAGTAAGAGAATTGCCTCTTCACAGGATAAACAAAGATGTTGTAAACCTCTTTTTGGATATAGAAGGACTTGAAAGGATTGAGTTGGTGGTGGATTCCTTTCGTGACCAAGACTTGTAAAACCCATACAGCACAAAGACGAAGAAGGACAGGGAAATACAAAGACCCCCAATCCAGTTGGACAAAGACGACAAAAGGCTGGGAATACGGAAGAAAGGTACATATGAGTTTGGATGCACAGAACCTATTGATTCAAGATTGGATGACAACGCCAGCAGCTGTACACGATTCGACGGTGGCAAAGGCACAAATAGATTCTGGCCAGGGATATAAGTATTTCCTCGCAGACAGCGCATATGATTCGCAACAGATATACCGTTATATATTCGATTGTAGTAGCATGATACCAGTAATAGACACAAACAAAAGGAAAGGTGTATCACTGGAAAAACAGTGTCAGGCTCGTTGGCTGGGCATTCAATTGAGGCAAATATATGCGGAGAAGTATAAAAACCGTTGGGAGATAGAGAGAACGATTAACATTCTACAAGAATATTTCAATCTGGAATACATTTGGTATGTGAGAAACAGGAATTATGATGCGGTATTGGGTTTGGCCATATTGGCATACAATCTTTGTGTTATGTTCAATATCTTGAACAGCCGTCCTCACAGAAAGGTGGCTGATATTATTGGCTGTTACTGATTTTTGAGACACCCTAATTAAGATTGATATAATTTCGATCCTTTGCTTTGTTCAGGTTGTTTCTAAAATTACCTCGAATTTATGTACTCCTTTAAAAAAGACAACTTCCGCAAGTTTTTGTGTCTACTCATTTATCTAATTTTGAGAATAAAAATTATAATTATTCACTGATAAAGTTCAAAAATTTTGAATACCCACTTGAAAACATAACAATAAATGTGATAATATTCAAACACATAATAGAAATGTTTTTCGAGGGGTGATGGTGTGAAAAATCCTTTGAGAAATTTTTGGTTGTATGCAATGGGTAGGCTTGTATCGTTAATAGGAAGCGGGATACAGTCGCTCGCACTTTCACTTTATGTTCTTGATCTCACGGGTTCCGGAACGATGATGGGTACATTCCTGGTAATGTCGATGATTCCAAGGGTCGTATTTGCACCCATCGCTGGTGTTATTGGTGACAGGTTTAACAGGAAGGCCATCATGGTCTATATGGATTTCGCTCGTGGTGTTTTGATATTCCTTTTGGCTTTTATGGCGTACAGAGGCACATTGTCTCTCAGTATTATATATATTTCACAACTTATAATGTCCATCATGGATACTTTCTTTGATCCGGCTACCAGTGCAATGCTTCCAGATATTGTGCCCGAGGAAAATCTTACAAGAGCTAATTCGATACTAGGAGCAATAAACAGTATTAGCTATATCGTAGGTCCTGCAATGGGTGGGGTTCTCTATCCGTTGGGAATAGGAATAGTGTTCATAATAAATGCTGCGTCGTTTATAGTATCCGGAATCAGCGAAATATTTATTCATTACAGACAAACGACGGAAAAAAAGAAAATGTCTGCTGGACAATTCTTTGAAGATCTCAAAGGTGGTTTTGCCTTTTTGAAAGAAAGGTCGGACATATCCACGGTAATGCTGTTTGCTATGATAACAAATTTTCTCCTGACACCTGTACTTGTAATTGCAATTCCGTACTTTGTGAGGACAGTGATGGGCTTCAGTAGTCAGCAGTTTGGTATTTTCAGGTCAAGCGGAGTTGTGGGTAGCCTTATAGGGAATCTATTGATTGCTTCGTTCCTTTCAAAAAGTAAACCTGGAAAACTTTTTGATATTGGACTTTTTGGTCAAATTATCACATTTTTTATCATCAATATTCTGATGTTTCCGTGGGGTGCAAAATTTTTCGGAGGAGCTACGTGGCTGTATCTCGGGACGCTTGCCATTGTTTTCATGTCAACAGGAATGTTAAATGCGTTTGTAAATACACCTTTGAGCGTTTTTTTCCAGAAGACAATCCCTACGGATGTACGTTCGCGTGTCTTCTCGGTGCTTTCGGTAATGTCACAGCTTATCGTGCCTTTAGGAACGGCATTGTACGGATTTTTGGTTGACCATATGCCGGTCCACTACCTTGTCTTAATAGCACTGATTATGACTGTTATAGCGACTATTCCTTTCCTTATGGCTGGAAAGCTGAACATTTTGCGAAAAGAGACAAGTTGCGCTTGAGAATCAATAAAGCTGATTGATGCGCGGAGCTACGCCCCGAAGGTTTGCCGAGGCTGTCAGCTGGTAAGCACGCTTCGCGTGGGTAAGCCCAACTACGCTGGGGGTAAGCACTCCTTTGGAGTGGGGAAAAACAAGAGGTTTGCAGACGCAGTTAGTTGGTTAAGAGACACGAACCGCAAGCGGTTGTCACGAACTCCTGGTAAGAATCGAGAGTCCGAGAGTCCGAGAACCGAGAGGTCCGCTATGCGGCTGGTAAGCACGCTGCGCGTGGGTAAGCCCGGCTATGCCGGGAGTAAGGTGTGCCCGGCATGACATACAACTATAGGGTGAAAGTCCCGAATGCGGGGAGCGAAATAAGCATTAGCTGAGGGCAAGGGTGTCACTGGTAACGGTGAATCTGAAGGAAGCCTAAGGCAAAATCCGGAACTGAACGAAAGTGAACCAGTGTTGGCCGGTAGAGTGGGTAACCTTGCCGTGAATGGGTAAGCCCGAGCTCCAACTCTACAGGTTGGGATGGCAGGATTCGGATGAAAGCTGTATGTCTTACCCGGGGAAGTCCTCACTCGTCCCAAGATGGGTAAGCCGGAACAAGGGGAGAGCCAAGGACCGGTGAAGCGGAGGAGGATGGCAGATGAACCCGTAGTAGTGTTGAACCTCTCTGAAAGGAGAAGGGACTATCGCCTTGAGCGATGGGGGTAACAGGAACCGAAAGGGTCTGTTACTTGCGAAGGGGGGAAGGGTTGAGGAAATGGCACAAAGGGAAGCGAATATAACAGGAGCCCGTAACGGAGGCTGAAATGCCGACGGTGGTCTGAAATGGCTGGGGCAGGCAAGTAATCCATTATAGGGTTGGGCATATTCCTCGAAAGGGGTAGAAAACCGATGCCTGTGTGGAAGAAGAAACCGATTCTGTTATATGCGACTTATTCTGAAGGCCATGCGGAGGTAGTATGATGGCACTTAACCACCGTCGGAGAATCCGATACTCAATCCATGAGCCGTGTACGTTGGCCCGTACGCACGGTTCTGTGAGAGGACGGGGGGATTCCCCCCTCCTACTCGATCCTGACTTCGTCAGGGGCAAGCACTCCTCCGGAGTGGGTGAAAACTTCTTCGCGGTTGACAAGCGCCTTCGGCGGATAGAACCAAAAGAACGAAAATCATTAAACACGTTTCGAAAATAAGGTCGGTCATCCTGAACTTGATTCAGGATCTCGTAGTTAAGAGGCACAGATTCTGGATAGAAGATTTCCAGAATGACAGTGGCGGATTAAGATTCTGGATTAAACATCTCCAGAATGACAGGTATCCGTTGACTTCTAACGAATGACAGTGTCTGAAGCTTTCAAGACGTAGTCAAGCACTTCAGCAGCGTAGCTGCTTTCCGCCGCAGGCGCACATCAACTGCGCAGCAGTTCGGGTCAACTCCGAAGGAGTTCGTGACAACTCTGAAAGAGTTCGGATCAATCCCAAAAGGATTCGTGTCCGCTGCGAAGCAGCCTTCTCGGACTCTCGGTTCTCGGTTCTCGATTTTTACGCACAACCTACAACGTACAACCTACAACGGTTTTTTTGTAAAGGAGTGATAGTGTGAAAAGTAGTTTAAGAAATTTCTGGCTGTATGCAATGGGTAGACTTGTGTCTTTAATAGGAAGTGGGATACAGTCACTCGCTCTTTCGCTTTATATTCTTGATATCACAGGTTCCGGAACGATGATGGGGACATTCTTGATTATGTCGATGCTTCCAGTGATTATTCTGGCACCAATAGCCGGTGTGGTTGGCGATAGATTTAACAGAAAGGCTATCATGATTTATATGGATTTTGCCCGCGGAGCACTGATATTTTTTCTCGCTTTTTTGGCGTACAGGAATATGCTCACACTTCCTGTTATTTACATTTCGCAATTTGCGATGGCAATCATGGATACCTTCTTTGGTCCGGCTACCAGTGCAATGCTTCCGGACATTGTTCCTAAAGAGCACTTACGAGAGCAAATTCAATACTCGGTGCTATAAACAATTTAAGTTATATCGTAGGCCCAGCAATGGGAGGCGTTCTTTATCCACTTGGGATAGGCGTTGTTCTTATATTGAATGCTACGTCATTTGTAGTATCCGGGATCAGCGAGATCTTCATCCAGTATAAGCAGACAACAGAAAGAAAGAAAATGTCCGTTGAGCAGTTCTTTGAGGATCTCAAAGATGGGTTTGCGTTTTTGAAAGTAAGGTCAGATGTGTTTACGGTAATGATATTTCTCATGATAGTCGATTTTCTTTTTATTCCCTCATTTATAGTTGTATTTCCTTATTTTGCGAGAACAGTTGTCAGATTTAACAGTCAACAATATGGTATCCTAAACTCATGCTGGATTATTGGGAATCTCATCGGTAATCTGTTGATTGCCTCATTTTTTGCGAAACGAAATCCTGGTAGGCTTTTTAAGTTCGGACTATTTGGTCAAATGGTACCAGTATATATCTTTAATATTTTGATCTTCCCCTGGGGAGTGAAATTCTTTGGAGGGGTTACATGGTTGTATTTCGTTGCCATTGCCCTTCCTTTAATAGCAACAGGGTTATTGAACGCCTTTGTGGGTACACCGATAAGGGTTTTTTTCCAGAAGGCGATTCCCACAAAAGTTCGTTCACGAGTATTTTCAGTGCTTGCAGTGATGTCGCGACTCGTCTTACCACTAGGAACAGCAACGTATGGATTCCTGGTTGATCATGTACCAGCACACTATCTTGTGTTGACGGCGTTATCTTTAAGCCTTGCGGTGTCTGTTGCCTTCGTTGTAACAGGAAAACTTAATGTAATAAGTGGAGAAGCAAGTTATGCTTGAGAATTAACGAAAGTGATTGATGCGTGGAGCTACGCTCCTGGCGCTTACCGAGACTGTCAGCTGGTAAGCACGCTTCGCGTGGTTACGACTGGCTTCGCCAGTGTTTCGAACTCCTTCGGAGTTGGTACGAACTGCTTCGCAGTTGACACGCGCCTGCGGCGGATTAGAACATGCTTTAGTCCGGCTCGAAGAGCCGCACAGCCGCGACGAAGGAGCGCAAGTCCACACAAAGTGTGCTAGTCCTGACGCAGTCAGCATGGCGCGCATGCTCTTCGCGCATCGAAAGAACCAAAGTGGTATGGGTGGCCTTTCTGCCAGGTAAGCCCGGCTAACGCCGGGGGTATGCCCAGCTGCGCTGGGGGTGCGAACTCCTCTGGAGTTGGAAAAAGATTTAGACGCATGAAGCTACGCTCTGGAGGCTTGCTGAGGCTGACGCTCACGAGGTTGAGGTTTGCAACGCTGTCAGTTGACGGAACGACGCTTGAGAGGCTGCATGCTGCTTCATAGCTGCTATGCTGGGCTGTTGTGCCCAGGCCATGCGTGGCTTCACTACGGCTCTGCGCAACTCCGTGCGGCTAAGTATTTTGAAGATCAGGTTTAAGGTAAGGATTTGGAAACGTACAACCTACAACGCACAACCCACAACGATTTTCGAGGAGGGATAAAATGTACGAATACCGGAAAAGTGATGATGTGGAAGCCCTGATGGAAATGGCATTTTTTTCCTTCGCGGTAAAAAGAACAGAGCAAGAGCTTATTAAGAGATTTATAGACACTGGTTTGTCCAGCGGAACAGAGATATACGGCGTCTATGATTCTAATAAGCTTGTTGCAGCTTATTTGCTATATCCTTTTCAAATACGTTTCCGAAACTCAATGATTCCTATGGGAGGAATCGGTTTGGTCTGTTCAAGGCCTGATTACAGAGGGAAGGGAACAATTCGTTTTATGCTTGAAAAATCTATTGAAACGATGCGCGCTAAAGGTATGGTTGTATCCATGTTGTATCCATTCAATGTCAGTTTTTACCGAAAATATGGCTGGGAGTTGTTCTTCAGGAAGAAGCTTGTTCTTCTTAGTCCAGGCTCATTAATAGCAAAGGAAAATCCTTCAATTACCGCGGAGTATCTGAAATTTCCAGATGAAGTCTGTAAAGAGTTTTACAACGAGCACGCGAGGAAAGAATACAACCTGGCTTTGAGGGATGACCATCACTGGAAAAGGCATCTTGAGCTTTCCAACAATGAAGCAGCTAATGGCGTCGTGAAGTTCGAAAGAGATGGCAAAATAGTCGGAATGATGGCACTCTACCTTTCAAGTGGCGAGGCAATGTTTGAATCTATTGTAACCGTGAAAGACTTCATTTACAACGACAACGAAACCAAAGAAACAATGCTGAATTATCTGAAGAGATTATCTCTGCAAGTTACAAAACTCAGGATGGTCCTTCCGGAAGATTTTCTTCTCTGGCCTTATCTCTCCGATCAACCTTCAGAAGAAAAAATTGGCAATGCAGGAATGATAAGGATAGTCTCCGTGGAAAAGCTGGATGGATTGTCTGTTGATTTTGAACTGGAACCACTAATTGTTTCAGTCAACGACAAATTCTCTGAAGAGAACACCGGAAACTTTGAAATCAAGGCAGAGGGAGGTTTCTTGAGAATATCAAGAACAACAAAGTCTCCCGATATAGAATGTGATATAAGTTGTCTCTCTTCGGTAATATCCGGGTTTACCAATTTCAAAGAAATGATAGAAGCCGGTAGGGTACAGGTTTTTGAAGGTTATAGAGGGCAGGACATGCCTAAAGTTACAACGTTCAATTTGGAGCCATTTTGATATGAGAGAGATTCAATATGATTTTTGTTGTAGTTGAAAAGGGGGGGAATTCAGTGACCAATGATTTTTCTGGTTTGATTAAGCAACTTGATACGCTCGAAAGCATAAAGAAACTTTTTCGGATTCAACAAAAGCAGGCTGAACTTGGCGGAGGGTTTTACGGAGTTATTCCAGATCCCATTGAAAATCCGGAGCAAATACCCATACCGGATACGCCTGATAAATTTCTTGACCTTCTTTCTTATCTTTCACAGATAAGAGATGAACAAAGAAAAATAGTAGCCGGCACTGGATTCCCCGTAGATTTTTTAGGCAGGAATTACGTTCCGAAAGATGTGAAATCCAGCGGGAGAATAAAAATCATTCTGGATCTACACGCGGTTCGGGAAGTATTAGAATATTTTGCTAAAGAAAATCCAACCCTGGAGGAAGCCAGAGAAATCGCTGGTGGGGAAATCTTTACAGAGATGATTAAGCACAGAAATTCCCTTGGTTATGTTCCAGGCCCTGAATTTACAACGGAATTTTTGGCTAATTTTCTATTCTTCGCAGCGAACAAAGAATCTATCTATGAAATTTGGAAACAGCTAAATCCCTGGAATTTCTTTGATTTTGCCGATATTGCCTGCAATAGGGACGATTACGAAAGGGTTCTCAACGAGTTGGAGGAAAACAAAGACAATATAGAGGCACGTATTTCTGCGAGAATAGAAAAATATGTTCCTGAAGATTTCGAATTTCAGGAACGTTTTGTTTTTAGTGTTGGGTGGGCCATAAGAGGTTGGGCTACCGGAAAATATGGCGGTATCAACATTGAGCATATCAAGGACAACTATGATTTTTTGTTGGACATAATAATACACGAAACCTTTCACAGAATTCAGGCTATCCTCTATCCAGGAAATAAAGGAAAAGAATTTAGAATGCTGGAAAAACCTCTGAAGGACAAAGGAAAGGATGCCCTTTATAAAGCGATTACTTACGTATTTCTTGAGGGGTCCGCAACATATGTTCAGAAGGGAGATTTTCCAGTAGAAGATATATCCGATGTTCAGGCAGGCGTGGAACTTTTCAAGGATTTGTACAATACGATTTTTCAGCAGAAGAAATACAATGAACTAGAAAAGTTTTTGAATCGCGGCTTGAGGTCAAACGGCCCCTTTTATGCACTTGGGCATTATATGAGTTACATCATAGATAAAAAGTACGGGAATAAAGCGATTGCTGATTGTCTCAAAAAAGGGAGCCAGGAATTTTTCAAATTATTTGCTGATACAGAAGAAGGTAGGATTTTTCCAGAGGAAATTAAGGAGGTGTTGTTATGATAAATAATGAAGAAAAGATTATTGAAACCTTAAAGCGGATAAATAAAATAATAGAAGATGAGGGTATTAGGAAAAAGTACTGGTTTGATTATCCGAAGCTGCCGGTAGCGTTGTATAACGATGAGAAGATATTTTTGGTTGGTTATCCAGGAAAGCCTGCAGGTTTTGAGGAAAGCGACGGAATTCTTATTGGAAAAAAAGATGAAAGGTTCTATGGAAACACCGCTAAAGATCTTGAAGGGCAGCAGGTCGCCATATGGGATCTTACAACCATATCACCTACTGTCTCTTTCGAGAGGTTTCTCTCTTTAATTTTTCATGAGGGTTTTCACGGATATCAAAAATCTGTTGGAGAAAAACGCTGGGCAAATGATCTCCAGGTTCTCGATTATCCCTTTACCCCAATGAACCTTGCAGTGAGGTTTCTTGAGAGAAGAGAGCTACTGAGGGCAACATTTGCAGATGAGAAGAGAGAGTTTGAAGAAAGGCTATCGTCTTTTATAGCAATCAGGGAATTTAGAAGAAAACTTATAGGTGATGCGTTGAATTACGAGTTAGCACAAGAAAGTGTAGAAGGAGTCGCTGTATATGTGGAAACAAAAGCTTACAGTGACTTTGGTTCTATTCCTTTGAAGTACGCTATCGCTTATCAAGCGAACGGGATGTCTGAATTTCCAGCTTCTCTCTCAAGTTTTAGATTGAGCTGCTACGCGCCGGGGATGTGCCTTGCATTCCTACTTGACAGGTTTCAGGCAGGCTGGCAAAAGGATTATATGGAATCGGGAGAGTACATCTACGATTTCCTGAAAAAACTTTCCGGATTATCCTTTAATAACTTTTCAGAAGATTCAGTTCCATCAGAAGTTTTGGAAAATGCCGGGTATATCTTAGATAAACACAGAAAATATATAGATGAAGAATTCAGAAATTTTGAAAATTCAGCGGGATACAGGATAACGTTGAAAGGGATTTTTCCTTTGATGGGTATGGATCCTATGAACATTCTATGGAAAGAAGACTATATTATAAACAAGTATTTCTTTGCCACGCAATTCAAGGGAGTTCCAGTTTTTCTAAAGCAAAAGAGTATGGTCAAGAGAATAGAGAAAAGCTTTACTTTTTCCGAGGTTGTCTTTTATCTACCGGAGAAACCGGTACAAAATGGGGACAAAGTTGAAATCCCGGGCATTGGAGTATTTCCGGCAAGGTTGGAAGAAGATGTAAGAGGTTTTGCCGTGGTTTGAACACACTCTTTGACCCGATCTTTATCTAAACTCTAATCTCCAACATCCATTCTCGCTTTTGATTTTTAATCCCGGATCTCGGGATCTCGGATCTCGTTTTTTACGTACAACCTACAACGCACAACCCACAACGATTTTCGAGGAGGAATAAAATGTATGAATACCGGAAAAGTGAAGATGTAGAAGCCTTAATGGAAATAGCTAAGTTTTCTTTTGTAGTGGAAAAATCAAAACATGAATTCCTTAGAAAGTACATAAGAACAGCCCTGGTTAGCGGGGTTGAGATGTTTGGCGTATATGACTCTAAAAAACTCGTTGCGGCACATTTGCTCTATCCTTATCAGATGCGATTCCGAAACTCGATGGTTTCTATGGGAGGAATCAGCAAGATCTGTTCAAGGCCTGATTACAGAGGGAAGGGAACAATTCGTTTTATGCTTGAAAAGTCTATTGAAACGATGCGCGATAAAGGCATGGTCGTCTCCATGCTACATCCTTTCAATGTCAGTTTTTACCGAAAATATGGCTGGGAGTTGTTCTTCAGGAAGAAGCTTGTTCTTCTTAGTCCAGGCTCATTAATAGCAAAGGAAAATCCTTCAATTACCGCGGAGTATCTGAAATTTCCAGATGAAGTCTGTAAAGAGTTTTACAACGAGCATGCGAGGAGGGAATACAACCTGGCTTTGAGGGATGACCCTCACTGGAAAAGGCATCTTGAGCTTTCCAACAACGAGGCAGCTAATGGTGTCGTGAAGTTTGAAAGAGATGGCAAAATAGTTGGAATGATGGCACTCTACCTTTCAAGTGGTGAAGCAATGTTTGAATCTATTGTAACCGTGAAAGACTTCATTTACAACGACAACGAAACCAAAGAAACAATGCTGAATTATCTGAAGAGATTATCTCTGCAAGTTACAAAACTCAGGATGGTCCTTCCGGAAGATTTTCTTCTCTGGCCTTATCTCTCCGATCAACCTTCAGAAGAAAAAATTGGCAATGCAGGAATGATAAGGATAGTCTCCGTGGAAAAGCTGGATGGATTGTCTGTTGATTTTGAACTGGAACCACTAATTGTTTCAGTCAACGACAAATTCTCTGAAGAGAACACCGGAAACTTTGAAATCAAGGCAGAGGGAGGTTTCTTGAGAATATCAAGATCAACAAAATCCCCTGATATAGAGTGTGATGTAAGCTGTCTCTCCTCGATAATATCCGGATTTACCAGCTTCAAAGAAATGATAGAAGCCGGTAGGGTACAGGTTTTTGAAGATTATAGAGGGCAGGACCTGCCTAAGGTTGTAACGTTCAATTTGGAGCCGTTTTGATAGAAGAAGGTTTTTATCGCAGCGTAACTGCTCTCTTGCTGTGTCTTCTATGCTGGAAAAATTAAAATTTTTGTCAGGTAGCGAATGATGCTGTGAACCAGTTGTTATGTTTTTTATTTTCTAAAAGAGTGGATAAAAGCGAAAAATTTTACACATATTTTCTGGTATATTTAAAATATATTGAACCAAACATATTGTTTGTTAGTCAAAAATCCACAAGAACACTTAAAGAAATAAAAATGATGTTTGTTATTCAAATTTAGTATATTAAGCGGTGTGAGGGTAGTGCGAGATAGGGATTTTCTTTATTTAGTTTTTATGTTCGCATTTGTTGCGATTTTTTCATTTGTATACCTTTCGGTCGAGAGGGTTGTAAAGACAGATCTTGACGTATCCTGCGGTTCTCGTGTTGGCAGCTTGCTTGTTGTGTCTGCACCCACCTGCCCTTTCGAGCAAATCGATTCTCTTTCTTACGCCGGAGTAACCCTCGAAGAGAAAAGGGTTCTTCCTGACAAAAACATTTATCTGTTCCGGGTAATAGCCAAAGATGTCTCTATTTCCATCCTGTATAACCGCGAGATCAAGCATCGAAAAAGTGTACAGCTTCATTTTGAATCCTGGAAAGATGATAATTCGGATGGTTTTCCTGACGAGCTTGTTTTGAAGGGAGAAGACAGTTATATTCTCAGATCGTGGTTTGTTAATATAGCGCTTTGCCAGAGCCTTCAGCTTTCACCGAATTGGAGAGAAAATCAGCGCGATTGTGCTGGCCTGGTACGTTTTGCGATGAAAGAGGCTCTTAAGCACCATAACAAAAAGTGGTTTCAAGAAACAGGAATCGATCCTGAGATCTGGCTTGAAAAAACGGGAGTAGACCTGAGAAGCATTCCTGATGTCAGTGCCTACAATTATCCTGAAGCACCCGTTGGAGGAACGAATATATTTGTTGTTGGAAAGGATAGACTGAGTTCTTTCGCCACCGCATATGCTATTTTGAAATACAATGTCAACTTCGTTGGATTTGATTTAAGCGCTGCTTTACCCGGAGACTTGCTGTTTTTTCACAATCCCAATCCGGTAACTTTCCATACCATGATTTATACCGGTGAAGGGCTTGTGTACCATACAGGACCGGTATCCGAGGAAGATCCCGGAAAGATAAAGTTATGGAGGCTTGATGATTATATGCGTATTATGCCCATTCAGTGGTTACCAATCAGAGAGAATACGTGCTTTCTTGGAATATACAGACTGAAAATTCTCGGGGAGGGGGAGATTAGATGAAAAAGAGTGTGGTTGTGTTTCTTCTTGTTATGTTGACAGTGATGGCTTTTTCTTTCACTGTGAGGGATTATGTTAAAAGGGTGAACGATATCATCGTTGAGTTCAAAGACGCAAAGGAAATCCCGGCCATTTATCCTGAAGAATACGATGGAACAATAGTTATTTCCATATACGAGCTCAAGCCGGAAAATATCTTTGGCGTAAAGAAGATTTCAGACGTAATAATCCCTGCCAAACCAGCGAAGGTCATAAAAGTACAGAGTCATCCGGGTATGAAAATAGAACTGCCCTTTGAGGATTTGAAAGGCATAAACTATGTTGTCATCGACTCCGAAAGGATGACAGAACGTTTCATAATGCTGTACAGGAATTTATCACCTAAAGTGGTGGCAACAGAAAATCAATTACTCATAGCTACCTGGAATCGAGAGACGGGAAAACTTGTTGAAGATCTGAAGGTGTATAGACTCGAAGATGGCAGCTTGCTGTCGGAAAGCGGTGTCGATGGTGTGGTTGAAATCACGGACATGATCGATGAAAACCGCACTTTGCTCTTTGCTTCGAAAGAGGGTTATTTTTTATGGAAACCAGGCAAACTTAGCGAGAGCGTTCCATCAAGCACTATGGTTTTTGTGTTTACCGATAGGCCTGCATATAAAGCAGGTGAAACTGTCAATTACCGATTTTTCTTCAGGACAATTACATCGAAGGGTTATTCTCTTGCGGAAAATCTCGAAAATGTAAATCTGAAGATCCTCGATCCGCTCAACAGGGAAGTATTTAAAAAGGACATAGCTCTGGATGAATTTCTTTCTTACACCGGAAAGTTTGAAACGAACTCCGAGATGTTAAGGGGCTCTTACAAGCTGGTACTCAACTGGAAGAAAGATGACAAAAACCAGGAATATGTTTACTACTTTAAGATAGCGGATTATAAAAAGCCGACATTCAAGGCGGAGGTCGAACCAACCCGGAGATATTTCCAGAAAGGATCACCTATAACTGTCAGAGTTAGTGCTTCTTATTATTATGGGGATCCGGTTATAAGGGGAGAGGTTGTCTACACTATTCTGCAGAACGGCCGGTTTATCGATACAGGTAAGACTTTTTTAGATAATAAGGGACGTACAGTAATTGGTTACGGTAAAGAATTAGAACCGGGAGATTACACGATGATGGTAACTGTTTCGGATGATACAGGAATGGAATCACAGTACCAGATTCCATTCAGCGTGGTAACGGCACCATACCGTTTTCAAGTGGAATATACCAAAGAGGATTCGCAAATAGTTTTCGACGTAAAAACAATTGATCTGGATAATTCACCGGTTTCGAAAACCTTTGAGGCAAAGGTATGGTACTTACTGAAATACTATGAAAAAATAAATGGCGAATATAAGGAAAAGAAGCTGAAGGTATATATCTACGATTTCAAGATGAAGACAAACGAATCCGGAGGTGTTCGTTTTACAGTTCCCCTCGAGAATCTTCCTGTTGACAAAGATGTTTATCTGACTTTGATTGGAGAAGACGGCGCGAAATATGAAGTAAGGCTAGATTATAAAGATGAACTGGTATCTTCAGAAAAAAAGACATTATTGAGCATCAAAAAGATCCCGGACGCTGTTCCAGGTAAACCTCTAGAAATTGAATTTGAAGCGTCAAAAGAGACAGATGTGTGGTTTGTTGCCGATTTTTCTGGCGTTTTGTACTCCAAGGTTGTTACTGCGAAGAGAGGAAAAAATACCGTTCTTCTTGATATTCCCGAGAGCTATATCTTTGGTACCTTTGCCCTTGAAGTTATCAGTTTCTTAGAGGATAAAAATACTACATATGAGAAAAAGACAATCGTGAAAGTTAAGGATCAAAAAGGATATTACCGATTGAGTATCCATAATGAACCTGTTTATTTGCCCGGATCTCAGGTTTCTCTCAAGTTAAAGGTTACCGATAATAATGGGAAACCTGTTGAAACGAGTTTCACGGTAGCGGTGGTTTCTCAGGCACTTCTGGATGTGTTCGAAAAAGGAAGGGATAGCTGGAAGGAAACCCTTGGTTCGGGTGTTCAGAATAGTTTTGTAACAATGCGCTTCTTAGATCTTGATACCGTTAAAAACAGTTTTTACCCTTCAATTTCGAACCTGATAAATTACACGAGTGATTATTACATTGCAGCGGAATCAAAGGTTTTTAGACCTGTTTTGACTGAAATCGGATCCAATGCGAACTATCTGCCGCCTACTGTTGAAGAACAAATCCGAAAGGATTTTTCTGACACGGCATTATGGCAAGTTGTTGGTATATCTGATAGTTCTGGAGTTGCGACTATTACATTTACGCTCCCGGATAATCTTGACAAATGGACAATAAGGGCATTGGCAGCGATGAAAGACGGTAGCTTTGGTTACTCGAATTCCGAATTTGAGACTAAAAAACCTGTTGATGTAATCAGCTACCTTCCGGAGTTCTTCATTTCAGGTGATGAGGCTTACCTCTCTTTCCTTGTGAATAACCATACAGATCAGGATATAAAGGGGCGATACTTCTTTGAACTGGAAGACTGTATTAAGCAAAGCAAAGAGATTTCAATCGAGGCTGGTTCAGCAGCTACATTGAGATTCAAGGTCAGAATCAAGGAAATACCACCGCTAACAAGCGATGAAGCGACTCTCAGATTTGTCTTTACCGGTGGTCAATTTTCAGACGGTATCGAAAAAAAGATAAGAATCAAACCGCGATTCGTACAACGTGAACAGTCTTACAAACTCTTTATGAAGAGTGAAAGGGAGATAATTGTTCCCGACAATTTCAAGGGTGAGTTGATCATAAATAACGATCTTAACCGGGAGCTTTTTAGCGCAATAAAATATCTGGTTAAATATCCTTATGGCTGTGTTGAACAAACCATGAGCAAATGGCTTCCCCTGATAGCTGCAAAGAGACTGCTTTCCTACGGCGATAAGAGTTTCCGGAAAAAAGTGGATGAATACCTTGATTATGGTCTAAAAAGACTCTATGGATTCCAGCATTATGATGGAGGATGGGGATGGTGGAAAGATGATAGTTCTGACGATTTTATGACCGCTTACGTTATGTATGGTTTTTATCTTGCCGAGAAGGCCGACTTGAAAATAAACGACAGCGTACAAAAGATGGGGTTTGATTACCTGAAGCGAAACAAGAGCAATCCTTTTGCACAATACGTTATATCACTTTATGCGAAGAGATACAACTACGAATTTAAGCCTTATCTTCCGAAAAAAGACCCTGCGTCAGTGATTTTGATAGCGCTCGCATTCTGCGAAACAGGAGATAAAGCAGCAGCTCAAGAGTATCTCAGAACTTTGTGGGATTCTATAGACCTTGAATCAAATCGGATTTTCAAAAATACTTTTAACTATTTCTTCGATGATACCGTAACACTGAGTTTCCTGCTTGAATTGCTGCAAAAACTGGATTATCCGGATGAAAGCATTACAGCTGTTGCAAACAAGATACTGTCGTTGAGCATTGGTGGCAGATGGTCAAGAACAATATCCACCGCCCTTGCGGTGATGGAACTGAGTACTTTTGGTGAGAGATCGCTTTATGAAGATACGAAAGTAGCTGTTCGCCAGGGAGATAAGGTTTTGTTTGATGACACAGTACACGCAGGTGAACAAATCAGCATTCCGTTGAAAACGGGGAAGTTCATTGTTTCAGTGTCTGAACCTATCTGGTTGAACCTCATAGGTGACTTCTACTATCCAATGGAAATGATGAAGGCAATGGGAAATGGTTTCAAGTTGACGAGAGTGTTCAGGAAAGTCGAATATGTAGAGGAAGGCACGGAGAAAGGGCAGAAGTTGGAGGTTGAAATAGATTCACCATACAGGATATACAGCATAAATAGATTTAATCCTGGAGAATACGAAGAATTGAGCTTAAATCCCGTTGTTGTCATAGATGGCCAACAGGTTCATTTCAATGATGGGGAGCTTATGATTGGAGATAATCACCTGGGATGGTTCCTGATGAGACCAGAAATCCTTGGTGTGAATGAAGAGGGAATTTTCGTAAGGGATGAGGCTGAGGAATCTTATTACATTGTGAAGATAAAGGAACGTACGCCAGAATTAAAAGTGGGAGACTTGATAATCGTTGAGACTGATATTTCAAACAAGAAATATCTACCTTATGTTGTTATAGAAGATCCCGTACCTTCTGCAGCGCTTGTTACTGATACTTCTGTGGTTGGTGCAAGGCGTGAATGGTTCTACGACAAATTCTACACTTACAGATATCCAGATGCAAGCTTCATTGAGCGCCGTTTTGACAGGGCCGCTTATTTCTTCAGGTATATCAGTAAAAATACGATACGCACAAGTTATCGATTGATCGCGCCCGGGGTTTATATAATACCTCCTGCAAAATGCTGGGCAATGTATGAAGAAGAATTTTTTGCTTTCACTGAGGGTGCAGTAATCGAGGTAAAAGAGAGATGAAAAAGGTCTTTGTACTTGTTGTGTTAGTTATATCGGTGGTTGGCCTGGGTTATCGGGTCACCACCGTTTCCTGGTACGACAATGGACTTGAAGATTATCGTTACCGGCTTGAGTGCTTGACTGGTGAGAAAGCCACTGAAACTGTTTATACGGTAATAGTTGCCGATAGTACCGGTGAGTTCTGCCGTTTATCTGGTTTACCGTACTGGGTTCTGGCGGGTGTTAGAGACGATACGATTTTCATGCAGCCCCTGTCTCTTAATTACGATCCTATAAGATCTATTGCTCACGAATTATCTCACATTGCCTTTAGAAAATATGGATTTCCTTACTGGGTAGAAGAGGGATTGGTGTGCATTGTAACTTGTGAATGGATGGGAGCTAATATAAAAGAACTTGCTGATATCGAAACCGTGGAGCCTTCAAAACTTGATTTCTATTCCTATCAGAAGTACAGTTTTACCGCCTGGAAACGCGTTAGCCTGTTGCTACAAGAACACACCTTCGAAGAACTCGTGAAATTCTTTTCGGAATCTGGTGGGGGACGTTTTTAAAGACGAGAACCGAGAGTCCGAGAACCGATGTAGGAGTAAAATAAAGGAGGCAGTCAGGAGGAAGAGAGGAACAGAGAACCGATCCGCCATAAGAGCGACTGCTTCTCACACTCCCTCTTCCATCCTGGGAGTACTAGAGGATCAATAGTAGGATATCCGGGGAAACCCAGGAACGCTACATCGATTAACCTGTACTCATTGACTGCACAATGTTTTTTGGAGGAATCAGTATGGATATTGTGGGAATTGACTGGTCGTGGAATTTTCACACCTGCTATTCTATCGAACAGGATAAGGTTTTTAAGATCAAAGATGGTATAGCGGGATATGAGAAACTGTTGAAAAGGGTATCAAAAGACGCTGTTTTCGTCATTGAAGAGAGTTTTAATCGCTTGGGAGATTTCTTGCTATCCAGAGGGAAAGAGGTTTATCTCCTGCCACCGAAAAGGTCAAAGGAAGCCAGAGGCTATCATTCAAATGGTGTGAAGACTGATTCAACGGATGCCAGGTGTATTGCCCTTACCTACAAAGAACACCCGGAATATTGTATTAAGGCAACACATGACGAACTTGGCATGCTTTTCAGGGAATTGTTGAGGCATTACAGGTACTATACCGACATGGCCTCGAGGCTTAAGAACAAACTTCAAAACGAACTGCATAATTATTTCCCTGAATATGCTAGGGTGATGGGTAATTCTTGGACAGATTGTGACGGGAGGATATTCCTGCTCACCATATGCCCGGATGTAACCGAACTCAGGAAGATTTCTGACAAGGAGATAAATAGACATTTCAAAGCGAATCATCTACGCTACACATCCTCATTGAAAAGAAAGGTCAAAGAACTCAGGGAAAAAGCCATTGATTGGGGCATGTCGAAATACACCAGGGACATGATCGCAAATGTTGCCACACAACTTCTGGAAGCAAAAAGAGAGAAAAAGAAAATAACAAAAGAGATGGAGAAAGAACTACGTAAATCGAAATACAACATAATACTGACGCTCCCGGGTGTTGGAGTAGCCACAGGAGTAGCATTGGTAACAGCATTTCTTACACACGAATTCAAAAATTACAGGGATTTCCAGAAGTATTGTGGAACTATGCCAATAGTATCCCAGAGTGGTAATTTTCGCATGTGCAGGATGAGGAAAAACTGTGACAAGAAACTCAGAGGCATTCTCCATATGATGGCGATAAACGCGAAGAAATGCGGAGCATGGATGAAAGGCTACTATGACAAGAAGACAAATAAAGAGGGCAAGAAACCATCTCTTGCCCTCAGAGCATTGGCGAACATCCTCGTCAAGATAGCCTTCGCCATGCTAAGAAACCTAAAAGCCTACGATGAGGAACTCTTCCTTTCCTCACGTGGGAACAAGAGTCCTCGGTTAAATTATACAACAAGAAATAGCATACCGGGGACTAAAAAAATGACGAAAGAAAAGTTATCCCTGCCTGTCTCTGTTGCTCAAACCAACTGCCATTTGGGAACAGTTTCAGGTAGTCTGTCTCCTTGACTTGACATAGTAGGTGATGTTGGAGATTAGAGTTTAGATAAAAATCGGGTTTAGGATATAGAAAATCCAAGAACCAGGAACTAACAACTAGTAACTAACAACTGAATTTCTGTCAGAGATCCGATAGCTGCTGTGTAGCGAATAAGTCCGGTCTTGCTGGAGGGCCTGCGGCGTAAAATGCAAAAGAGCGAGATTTGATGTTGGAGACAGGATTTTAGATAAAAATCGGATCTGGGGAGTCAGGAACATCAAATAAATTTAGCGTTTGAGGTGAAAGTGTAGTATAATTAACTCGTAAGTTATTAACTTTAGAGTTAATAATATTCGAGGTGGTTCTATGTTTATTGGTAGAAGGATGGAATTAGAAAAACTGGATAGACTCTGGAAAAAGGGGAATTTTCAATTGGTTGTTGTTTATGGAAGACGTCGTGTTGGAAAGACGACGTTGTTAAAAAAGTTTTCTGAAGGGAAGAACAGTATTTTTTTCGTATGTGATGAAGTGAATGAGAAGGTTATGCTCGATAGTTTTTCGAAATTTGTGCTCGAGCATTTTGGGCTATCTGAAACAATAGCACCATTTGAGTCCTGGGAGAAGGTTTTCAGGTTTATAGGTGAAAGGGCCAGAAAAGAACAATTGTTGTTGGTAATAGATGAGTTTCCGTACATGGTAAACGCAAGCCCGGAAGTTCCTTCTTTACTTCAGAGAATGATCGATCATGAATTTGCCAATTCAAAGTTATTCATTGCTCTGTGTGGTTCTTCAATAGGCTTTATGGAGAAGGAAGTGCTTGGAAGTAAAAGTCCTCTTTTCGGGAGACGAACAGCGCAATTCAAAATAGAACCATTCAATTATCTTGAAGCTTCCAATTTTTTCCCCTCACTAGGAGCTGAAGAAAAAGTCATTACTTATGGAATACTCGGGGGAGTTCCTCAGTATTTGTTGAAATGGGATGAGGCTCTTTCTATAAAGCAAAATATAATGAACAACTTTCTGGATACATCCGCATATTTATATGAAGAGCCGAGGTTTCTTCTAAAACAGGAGTTGAGAGAACCTGCTTTATACAATGCAATAATAGAGACTATTGCATTTGGGGCGAGCAGACTCAACGATATTGCCAACAAAATTGGGCAGCGGAATGACAAAACGGGAAAGTACATAAAGATTCTGATGGAATTAGAGATTGTTGGGAAAGAAATTCCTGTAACAGAAAAAGAAAACTCAAAAAAATCATTGTACTTTATACGAGATGAGTTGTTCAGATTTTGGTATACCTTCATTTTTCCAAATCGTACGCTCGTAGAAACCGGTATGAGTGAATATATTTTGAATAGCAAAATATTACCTGGATTAAGCGAATATACTGGAAAGACATTTGAAAGGGTTTGCGCGGATTTTGTAAAAAGAAAAAACGCTAAGGGAGAATTTACCGTACGGCTTGAAAAGATTGGAAGATGGTGGGGGAATAACCCTTTCAAAAAGAGGCAGGAAGAAATAGATATTGTTGGCCTAGGAAATGAAGGCATGCTTTTTGGCGAATGTAAATGGCAGAATCGAAAAGTTGACATTTCTGATTTGAATAAACTTGTTGAAAAAAGTGAACTTTTCAATACTGAGAAAAAAATATACGTTTTGTTCTCAAAGTCTGGTTTTACCTACAAACTTTTGGAGAGGGCAAAAAATGATGAAACAATACGGCTTTACACATTGGAAGAGTTGTTCGAATAGAATTTTTTTGCGCAAGGATCATGCGCTGAAGTGCGGAGCTGCGCTCCGGACGCTCACAAGGTTGACGCTTGCAGAGGCTGACGCTTGCAAGGCTGATGAAATCTGAGATCGAGGATTCGGTACCTCCTAAGAAGTAAGGCTGTTATGCCAGCTTGCATAATTGGTTTTTACTTCAACGTCGTAAGCCTCAGTCTTCGAACGTCGCTCCATCAGCTGACAGCGTCCGCAAGCCTCATGGCCACAGGCCATTCATACCACATTGGTTCTTACCAAACCAGGCGCTTTCCCGGGTAGCTCAACAGGTTCATTAGTTTCCATACCACATTGGTTCTTACCAAACTTTATGTCCGGCGTGCGAGGAGTGAGTAGTGTGTTGTTTCCATACCACATTGGTTCTTACCAAACTATTTATTGGTAGTACTTTTACGGACATCGAAAATAGTTTCCATACCACATTGGTTCTTACCAAACCAGTCAGAATATAAAGTTTTACGTAAAATAAAAAGGAGTTTCCATACCACATTGGTTCTTACCAAACACAAATAGTTTCATCAATGATGAAGGCTCATACACGTTTCCATACCACATTGGTTCTTACCAAACTAGGTCAGTGGGTTCAATTCCCACCCCCGCTGCCAAAGTTTCCATACCACATTGGTTCTTACCAAACAGTATATATTACAAGGAAATTATAAGGAAAAGCAATGCGTTAAGTCAAGGGAATTTGGGAATTTTTGATAGGGAGAGAAATAATTATTTCTAAAAAGTTAATCTGTAAGGAGGGATAAGATATAGATTCGTTGTCCGGAGAGGGGTACAGTAAACCCTGTGAATGTAAACGAGTTGACAGTCGAATGACCAAGGATTTGTCGGATCTCTGTTAAGGATTTTAGAGAATTTCTAAATAGCGTGGGTAGTTAATCAATGATAGGAATTACCTAAAATTTTACCGGTCGGTTGATTCGACGAAGGTCTGTAACAAATATATTAAGCTCTGAAAGCGACTAATAAAAATGCAAATAGTACGATTTAACGATGTATAAAACGAGCGTTTAACATCTCGCGGTAACAAACGTAATATAATTTAACAGAGATCCGACAATAAGGAAAGCAAACTAACGTGTGTGAAATAGAAAAATAGCACATTACAGAGAACTGTTACAAAGTGAAGTCAAGTGACTGAATTCGAGAAATGAGTTCGGGTATGTAAATGTAAAATTAAGCACGCTATGGAAGAATTGCTATGAAAATTAGGCGGGTACGAATCCCTTTGAGATTGAGACGAATGGCTTTGCAGATGGAAAACATTTGTCGCTTGCAGAGGCTGTCAGCTGGTAGAGCGACGTTCGAAGACTGAGGCTTGCAGACGCTGTGTCCGGCATCTCCCTTTATAAACAGAAGCTGTCATCCTGAACTTGATTCAGGATCTACTGTTCTTGATTTCTCGGATTCTCGGGTCTCGGATCTCGAATTTTATACAGCATGCTGTGTCCTACAATACCGAATCTCGGATCTCAGTTATCGTTTTAAGTGTCAATTTTTTCAACTGCGAAGCAGTTTATAACAACCACGAAGTGGTTCGAAACAACTCCGCAGGAGTTCGTGCCAATCCCAAAGGGATTCGTGTCCGCTGCGAAGCAGCCTTCTCGGATCTCGGGTCTCGGATCTCGAATTTTATACAGCATGCTGTGTCCCTACTATATGATTACGTATTGCGTTGATATTTAATATTTGTATCCTGCTAATTCGACCATTCCCATTCCCAGGGAGTTTTTCTGGCCAATGCCAACATCATATAGGAATCTTATGATCTCGGAATCTCCGATAGCAATTACAGGGACTACTGATCCTATGATTGTCTGGTTAGGACTGAGGTTGATTTTGCACGAGGTTCTTTTTCCCTTTTTTTCGAGATATGTTCTATCGACTTGAAGGGATATGTCGGCGTTTTCTTGACCAGTGAAGATTTTCCATTTTTCTTTCGCGTTTTTTGTGAGGTATTCATCGAATTCATCGGGGGATTGGTAGGCTCTTATGTAGAAAGGAGTGTTATATCCTTCAACCCTTTTTGATAATACTATTGGTGTGATTGCTTTAAACACAGTTTTATCTCCAAAATCTGGTGTAGTGAGTGCCCTGGCGCTGTCTACTTTCAACGTGTGATCCCCAAGCTTTACGTAATCCTCGGCAAGAAAAAACTCTATCAGGTTTGTGAGGAACTCTTCTACCGGTGAGGAAATGTATAGAGATACTTGATCGGTTTTGAATAGGATTAATTCTTTGTTTTCTCCGATGTATTCGTAGTGATTTCTTGGAGCTATTAACCTCGAGAAGCAGAAAAATTTGAATTTTTTGTTTCCATCCATAAATCCTTTTTCATGGAGCCATGAGGAGAATTCTGGATTGGATTTTCTTATCATGTTGTAAATCATGCCAGCGAGCTGATGGTAATGATCTCTTTTGAAAGCCTTGTTTTTGGCTTCTTTGAGAATTACTTTGATCCTCACCTGTAAACCTCCTTGTTGTTATTCCTCTTCCGCTGCTTTTATGACTGCTTCGGCTACGGCATCTGCTATTCCAGGCTGGAAGGGTTTTGGGAGTATGTTTTCTTCGTTTAATTCGGATTCCGGTATCATGCCGGCTATGGCGTAAGCCGCGGCGATTTTCATTTTATCCGTTATTTGTTTTCGGCATTTTAGAGCCCCCTTGAATATTCCCGGGAATGCGAGGACGTTGTTTACCTGGTTTGGGAAATCTGAGCGGCCTGTTCCAACTATCCTTGCACCACCCGCTTTTGCTTTATCCGGCATTATTTCCGGAACAGGGTTGGCCATAGCAAAAACGATGGCGTCTTTGTTCATCGAAGCTATCATTTCTTCTGTGACAATGTTTGGTGCTGAAACCCCTATGAACAGGTCTGCACCCTTTATTACTTCTTTCAGAGTTCCCTTTACGTTGTCCGGGTTGGTGATTTCGGCGATTTTTGTCTGGGCAGGATTTGTCCAATCGGCTCCCCTATATATGGCTCCGGGTTTATCGCAGAGGATTATGTGCTTAAAGCCGAATTTTATCAGGAGTTTTGTGATCGCTATTCCGGCAGCGCCAGCCCCGTTGATCACTACTTTCATTTCATTTGGCTTTTTCTGGACGATCTTCAGAGAATTTATGATTCCGGCTAACACGACTATAGCTGTTCCGTGCTGATCGTCGTGGAAAACCGGGATATTTAATTCGGCTTTCAATCTTTCTTCGATTTCAAAGCATCGTGGAGCGGAAATGTCTTCCAGGTTTATTCCACCAAAGCCGGGAGCAATGTATTTAACGGCTTTTACTATTTCATCCACATCTTTTGTGTCCAGGCATATCGGGAAAGCATCTATGCCGGCAAATTCTTTGAAGAGAACCGCTTTTCCTTCCATCACAGGCAAAGCGGCTTCGGGGCCGATGTCTCCCAGACCGAGAACAGCCGTTCCGTCTGTGACTACGGCAACGGTGTTGCCTTTCATTGTATACTTATACACTTTTTCGGGATCTTCTGCTATTTTTCTGCAAGGTTCGGCTACTCCAGGGGTGTAGGCGATTGAGAGGTCTTCGGAGGTTTCTACTTTCGCTTTGGAAATAACCTCGAGTTTTCCCTGCCATAATTCATGCTGTTTAAGTGCTTTTTCTTTGAGATCCATTTTTATCCCTCCGCATGTTTCTGGTTTTTATAATCATTCCCAGGGGAATTTATACTGGTCTAAATTGAATTCATCTCTTAATTGAACGAGTTGTTCTCTGAGAACGTGGTTTAGTGGAGCACCTTTATCTTTTCTTTCTAACCATGTCAGGTATTCTTTTTCGCCGGCGGTGTATATTCTTTCAGCCCCCGGCGCTTTTTTTGAGTTTCTCAAAGCTCTCAGTATTTCACCCGTTGTTTTTTTGAAGTTTTCTAATTCGGTAAAGGCCTCGATATTGATTGCAATAAAGAAATGGCCGATTCTATACGGGACACGATTTCCCTGTTCATCGAAGCCTGTCAGCATTTTGAGAAAGTTTCCACCCTGAAGGGCAGCGGAGAGTATTTCAACTACAGTGGCGTAACCGTAACCTTTGTATCCGGCTGTTTCTTCTCCTATTCCACCGAGTGGAACCAGTGCGGCTTTTCCTTTTTTCAGGTCTTCAAGGATTTGTTCGGTATCCGTTCTGGTTTTTCCGTCTTCTCCTATTACCCAGCCTTCAGGAATTTCTTTACCTGCTCTGGCGTAAACTTCGATTTTTCCTCTCTGAGAGACACTCGTGGCACAGTCAAGAATGAAGGGAAATTCTTCGTCTGAAGGCATTCCGAAGGTCAATGGGTTTGTCCCAAGCATGGGTTCTACGCCAAAGGTGGGGGCTATGGATGGCCTCGCATTAGTACCGGTGATACCTATCATGCCTTCATCTACAGCCATCTGGACATAGTATCCAGCAATACCATAATGGGTAGAGTTTCTTACTGCGACCATTCCCATGCCGTACTTTTTTGCTTTTTCTATGGCCAGTTTCATGGCTTTGTAGCCTATTACATGTCCCATGCCGTTGTGCCCATCTACTACCGCCGTTGTCGGGCTTTCTCTGACGATTTCAAAGTTTGTGATGGGGTTCTGGATTCCCGCTTGAATTCTTTCGACATAAATTGGCTTAAGTCTGCCGACTCCGTGGGAGTCGATACCTTGTTTGTCAGCCGTAATAAGCACATTTGCGACTATTTTGGCATCTTCTTCCGGAACTCCAAGAGCTTTAAAAACATCGACCATAAAGTTTTCGAGAACGTCAAAATCCAACCAGACAACATCGTCGTAAACTACTTCCATGTACGAACATCTCCTTTTTTTCAAAACTTATTTACGTTTCAAATATAACATGAGGACAGAAAAAAACGAGAACTGAGTGAGAGGGCTGCTTCGCAGCGGACACGAATCCCTTTGGGATTGACACGAACTCCTGATAAGAATCCGAGAAACCGAGAACCGGGAACCGATAGCTGCTGCGAAGCCGAGGCTTGCTACGCTGTCAGCTGGTAGAGCGACGTTGTCAGCTGATGGAGCGACACGAACCGCAAGCGGTTGTTACGAACTCCTTTGGAGTTGACTCGAACCACTACGTGGTTGTTCCGAGCCGCTTCGTGGTTGATAAGCGCCTAAGGCGGAAAAGACCAAGAGCGGGTATAGGGTCTGGGGTATAGAGAAACCATTAAAGATCCGAGAACCGAGAAACCGAGAACCGGGAACCGATAGCTGCTGCGAAGCCGAGGCTTGCAACGCTGTCAGCTGGTAGAGCGACGCTTGAAGGCTGAGGCTTACGACGTTGAAGTAAAAACCAGGTATGCAAGCTGGCACAGCAGTCTTACTTCTTAGGAGATATCGAAGCCTCGATCTCAGGTTTTTATCGGCCTTGCAAGCGTCAGCCTCTGCAGCGTCAACCTTGTGAGCGTCCGGAGCGCAGCTCCGCACTTCAGCGCACGTTCCTTGCGCTTCATACGAGATCCTGAATCAAGTTTAGGATGACAAGTCAAGCTTAGGGTGACAATCTCTGTTTTTCAAAAAATTGGGTTTATGGTGTAGAAAGTTCGAGAATCAGGTACTGATAATCAATAACTAATAACGGGTGGTTGAAGTTACTGGTGCGACATAATTAACTCGTGAGTTATTAACTTTAGAGTTAATGCTTTGCTTGATGATTGTGAGATTGTCAGTAGTTCGGGGTTGATAATCACTTTTGGCTTTTTTTTGGGATATGGTTTTATGTTAGAATTCTCCTAAAGTAAAACAAGTAAAATGTAGAAATCGGAAATCCTTATTTTGTTTTGATTTGAAAGGAGCGTGAAGGTTATTAAGTTAAACATTGGGGGTTTGAAGCCAAAAATTCCTCTTATACAGGGTGGTATGGCTGTTGGTATATCACTTGACAATCTCGCTTCAGCGGTTGCCAATGAAGGCGGGATAGGGGTTATAGGCACAGCCGGCATAGGAATGATGGTGGGAGGTAATAGAAGGAATTTTGAGCAGGCGAGCATAGAAGGCTTAAAAAGGATCATTCGAAATGCTCGCGAAAAAACCAACGGCATTCTTGGTGTGAATATCATGGTTGCATTGACCAATTATAAGGATATGGTGACTACGGCGATCAAGGAAAAGATAGATGTCATAATTTCTGGAGCCGGATTGCCGCTGGATCTGCCTTCTTTTTTAAGTGAGGGTTCAAAAACCAGGTTGATTCCAATAGTATCTTCGTTGAGATCTGCTCAACTTATTTTCAGGAGATGGTTGAAAAGGCATAACTATATACCGGATGCTTTTGTGGTTGAAGGACCAAAAGCCGGAGGACATTTAGGATACCGTCCAGAACAGCTCGATGATCCTGAGTCTTCACTTGAGAGGACTATTCCTCAGATACGTGATTTTACCGAAGAGATTAAAAGGGAGTATGGTAAGGAGGTTCCTGTTATTGCTGCCGGGGGGATATACAGCTCTGATGACGTGAAAAGAGTGTTCTCGTTGGGAGCGTCTGGAATACAGGTAGGAACCCCGTTTATTGCAACTGAGGAATGCGATGCGGATATCAGGTTTAAGGAAACGATCGTGAACGCTAAAAAAGAGGACATAGTGATTATCAAAAGCCCGGTTGGTTTACCCGGTAGGGCTGTGCGGAATAAATTCATCGAAGATGTTGAAGCGGGAAAGAAAAAGCCATTCAGATGTGGGTTTCATTGTATAAAGACGTGTAATGTCAAAGATGCTCCATATTGTATAGCCGAGGCCCTTTTGAATGCTTCAAAAGGGAACCTTGAAGATGGGTTTGCTTTTATCGGAGCTATGGGATATAAAATCAACAAAATCACGACCGTTAAGGAAGTAATCAGAAAGCTTTTTAAGGGAGTGTGATAAACCACTAGATCAGAGAATCCGAGAGACCGAGAAAGCCGCTTCACGGCGGATACGAATCCCTTCGGGATTGTCACGAACTCCTTCGGAGTTGACCCGAACTGCTGCGCAGTGATAAACACCGTTGTGGGTTGTGCGTTGTAGGTTGTACGAAAAAAACATTGAGAAACCGAGATCCGAGACCCGAGAACCGGAATTAAAAAATCAAAAGCGAGAATGGATGTTGGAGACTGGATCATAGAAAAAAGTGGATCAAAAATTTAGGATTTTGGGTTTTGAAAGCGACGAAGTTCTTATAATGTTATGATACTTGAATTTTTGACTATAATCCTTGGAAAAAACTCAATGCTGATTCATTTGGTAGAGCAACCGCAGGATTCTCTTATCACTAATTTTACCGGGATGTGTTCGGCTCTGGGAATCTTTTCTCCCTTTAGGAGCTTTACCATGAACAATGCTGCCACTTTTCCCATTTCGCTGAAGTTTTGTCTTACTGTGGTAATGTGAGGAAAGGTGTATTTGGATATGATTCTATCGTCAAAACCGACCACTCTTATATCTTCCGGAATCCTTATTCCATTCATCATGAGTGAGGTTATTCCGGATAATGCTAAAAGATCGTGACAGAAGAATATGGAATCGTATTTTCCTTCTTTTATTGTTTTGATGAATTTGTCCCGCATATCTTCTATATCCTCTACAAAAAGAACATCTACATGTTTTTCAAAAGCATTCTTGAAGCCGTTGTATCTTTCTTTAACGCTGAAAATGTCCATCCCTTCTTCGGTAACGAATATTGCTTTTTTTGAGTCATGAACATTTTTAAGGTGTTCTCCGAGTAGATAGCCTCCGTGGTAGTTGTTTGACTCTACAAAAGGAATCTCTTCAAAACCGGATATGGTTCTGTCTATGAAAACTATGGGTAGTTTTTTTTCTATAAACTTCTTGAAAGTATGGCTTTCCTCAAGATTTTTTATAGGTGATATTATAAGTCCAGAGACATTTTCGTCCAGAAGACGGGAAAGCTTTTTTTCAAAATCCTCGGAATAGCTTTTTCCAATGTCTACGAATATAGCATGGACAGAGAAGTCTCTCAACGTTTTGACTATTTTTGATACCATCGCTTCTCCTCTTACATCAGCAACATTTCCAATCGCGACGCCGACGTAAGTTACTTTGTTTTTCGCAAGTTTGGAGATCTCAGAGACAAAAGTTCCGATACCCGGTATTCTGACAAGAAGGCCCTCGTCCGTTAGCTTTTCAACAGCTTTTCTTGCGGTTAACCTGCTCACTCCGAACATCTTGGCGAGCTCGTTTTCAGATGGGATCTTGTCACCGGGAGAGTATTTTGTTTTCAGTTCTTCTCTAAGAAAGTCGATGATTAGTTTATAAGGAGCTTTCGGTGTCAATTTAAGTATCCCTCCATTATTCCATGGGTACATTTTCTAGTCCCCAGGAAAAATCTGGTTTTGCAGACATTTCAAATACGAGTTTCGTACCTTTGATGATTTCCTCGTGATTTATCCAGGCTCTCTTTATCTCTTTATCGTTAAGTATGGCCCGCGATATGTAAAGGTTATCTTTAGAGTTGTTTTTAGCAACTATTTCGAAATCCCTTTTATTATTCAAGTGTACCACCACTTTGTTAAAAATGGGGCTACCTATGACGTAATACGGTGTTCCAGGGCAAACTGGATAAAATCCCATCGCACTAAAAACATACCAGGCAGACATTTGACCACAGTCATCGTTACCGCACAATCCTTCAGGTCCTGTTTGGTAGAGGTTATCCATTATATATCTGACCATCTTTTGGGTTTTCCACGGTTCGTTTGCATAAACGTAAAGGTATGCAGCATGATGTGAAGGTTCGTTCCCGTGGGCGTACTGACCTATAAGACCCGTTATATCAGGTGGTCCATCCACATTGCTGTCTTCCGAAAAGAATCTGTCTAACTTTTTGGAAAAGGCCTCTTTGCCTCCCATTAAGCCTATTAAGCCGTACATATCTGAAACAACGAAGAAAGTCCATTGCCATGAATTTCCTTCTGTGAAGTATTTATAAACTTTTGCTGGGTCAAAGTTATTTTCATCCATCCAGCGACCGTTGTATTTTCTTCCTCTCATAAACCCTGTTTCACGGTCAAAAACGTTTTTGTAGTTTTTTGATCTTTCCATGAATTTTTCATAGTCTTTGAGTTTTCCGAGCTTTTTGGCAAATTGAGCTATACAAAAATCATCGTATGCAAATTCCAGGGTTCTGGAGGTTGCCTCACCAACCCTGTCTGCAGGGACATATCCTTTCTTTATGTAGTATTTCAAGCCTCCTCTGGCTTCATAAAAACATCTTGAGGTTTTGGTAGCGTTTTTTAGCATTGCTTTATAAGCTTTCTGGAGGTCAAATCCTTCCAATCCTTTTACGTAGGCATCCGCTATAACTGAGTCTGCATGGGTTCCTATCATGCAGTTCGTAAATCTGTTCGCTTTGTACCATTTTGGAAGCCAGCCAGATTGATCGTATATGTCAAGCAAACTTTTTATCATGTCCACATTTCTCTCAGGTTGGAGAAGAACGAATAAAGGATGAAGAGCTCTGAAGGTATCCCAGAGAGAAAAAACAGTGTAATGGGGATAATCAGCGGAATGGACTTTATCATCTGGACCTATGTACTTTCCATCTATATCGGAAAAAATATTTGGTGCGATGAACGAATGATAAAGTGCTGTGTAGAACTTTATTTTGTCTCCAATTTTCCCTTCTACTTCTATCTTATTGAGTTCTTTTACCCATGCGGCAAAGGCTTCTTTTTTGACGCGATCAAAATCCCAATCCGGAACCTCAGAAAGATTTTTTCTTGCACCTTCTATACCGGTATAAGACACGGCTACCTTTATGATTATTTTTTCGTTTTCTTCAGTCGAGTACCTAACGTAAGCTCCTACGAAGGGGTCTGAACGACTCCGTAGCTTTTCTTTCCTATTGCCTGGTTCTATCCTGAAAACTTTCCACGTCCCAAATTCCTCGAAAGGTTTCGAAAATTTAGCGACGAAATAAATAGTGTGGGGAGAGCGTGCACCACAGAAATGTCCTCCGGTTATGTATCCTTCTATCTCATCGTTTCCAACTATTTTCACCCATGCCTTCTCTGCCATGTCACCGATTCTGTGGTAGAGATCCAGTATTATGTAAGCTTCATCAGTTTTCGGAAATGTGTATCTATGAACTCCAACTCTTGTGGATGCGGTTAGTTCTGCGAGTATCCCGTAATCATCTAGAAACACTGAATAATATCCGGGTTTTGCGATCTCTGTTTCGTGCCTGAACCTGGATCGGTAGCCTCCGTCAGGATCGTCTTTTGGTCCCGGGAGTGTTTTCAAATTTCCAACGATTGGCATTATTCTGATTTCACCATAATCTGCTGCGCCTGTTCCACTGAGGTGTGTGTGGCTGAAGCCCATTATGGAGGAATCAGAATAATGATAACCTGAACACCAATCCCAACCTTTGATATCAGTATCCGGGCTAAGTTGAACCATACCAAAGGGAACGGTTGCCCCAGGAAATGTGTGACCGTGCCCCCCGGTCCCTATGAAGGGATCGACATAATCCAGAACTGAGGCTGGTGAAATGATTGAAAACACAAGCATTAAAGATACAAAAAAACTCTTCATATTTTCACTTCACCTCTTATTCAAGAAGAGCGATTGTCACAATGCTGGTTGTTTCGGTATTGGTATCATCTGCCTGAATTATCTCTCCAGACTTCGCTTCATATCCAACGGTAAAACCGCCTTCGGGAGCCTGCGTTTTTGTGAGGATCAGTTTGGCTTTTTCTATTTCATAACGGTAGTCATCTGCAATTTTTGAACCAGCTTTTTCCAAACGTTTCGCAAGGAGCACCATCAAACCAGTTTTATATGTTTCGTAGTAGGATTTGAAGGCTTTATCCTTAAATCCGTATCCATCGCACATCTTCATCAGTGTTTTAAACAAATTTTCAGCTTCTCTTACGTTCCCATCTAAAAGGAAGTTCAAAGCTCTATAAACAACCAGATCAGCATAATTTTTCCAGCTGTTGATGATTACTGACTTATCTGGTTTTTCATAAAGTATGTCAATTAAGCCAAATTTCTCGGTGAATTCGCTGGTTATATATTCGTTGTACCTTCTGTAGAAGATGGCTGGTATCTTAACACCAATGATGATTTCATGCTTTTCATCATAACCGTTATTGTATTTTTCAAGTTCTTTTTCTATCGTATCTGCAAGAGGATCGTTTAAAAGTCTCAAAGCATAAGCTGCTAACAGGTTATCGCTGGCAATGTATATCCTTTTGTTGTCCGGTTTTACGTACATACTGGCTCTGAGGAGGTTGATTTCCGGAACGAACTGTTTTTTGAAAAAGCCTGTTAAGGCTTCCTTATTTATCTTTGTTTGATCTCTCTCTTTCCATAATTCCGACCATTTTTTTGTTATTTCCAAATATTTTCGTCCGTATTCAAGGCTCGGCTCTATTTCTGAACCTTCATGCCATTCATTCCAGCTTGTTATTATTACCATGTCAGGGTCAAGATTGAGAACAAGTTTCCATAATTCTTCATAGAGTTTCCCGTTTTCTCTATCAACAGAAAATCCGGGAACCCTTACGTGAGTATCGTCATAGCCTGGCATTATGTTCATAACGTGGATTATCCCATTTTTCCTTGCCTGAAAATTCATGAATCTAAGACCAAGTTTCATCTGAGGAAGTTTTCGAAAAGTTCCGCAAACGTTGTAAGTGTGCAGGCCGCCAAAGAGTTTTGCGAATTTAGCACCCAGAGTGTCGGCTATAAAAAGTGCAGGACCACATTTTTCTCTGACTTGTGATACAACATATTCCCAATCTTCTTTTGAAAGACTGTTTATAGCCCTTGAGTATATGAAGATCACCGGTTTGCCGTTCACTTTGAGAAAATATTCGTCTTTAGCGAACTCTTCCAGAGCGAAACAAAGCTCATCTACAGTTTCTTGCCTGGTAGCCCATCTTTCGTAACCTTCATAATAAAGGCTTATATAAAATCTTTTTCCTTTTTTGTTTAATTCCTTCGCGATGTTTAGCATTTTCTTGATGGTATCCGTTTCATAGGAGCCGGGACCCCACCAGGAAACAACGAAACCATCTATGCCGGATTCGACAGCTTCAGACATATGTGCTCTCAAAATCTCTTCATCCCATGAATCGTAGAGGCCAATTTCGGGATGGTTGGTTCCTTGGTAATACATCCCCGCTCCATACCAGTGAAGCCATCGTCCGTTTCCCATAGGACCTTCAGGAGTTCCATACCATGCGTAGTAAAATGCCAGCGTAAGCCTGGGTGTTTTTCTCTCATATTCAGTTTTCTTATCATTGTTGGTGTTTTCGCCAAGCTTGTTAAGTGTTATCTTGAACTCTTTTCTGTTGGTCGGATCATCTGCTATGTTTTCGGAATTCTTCAGGGTGGCTATTTTTACTGTTTCACTTTCGAGAGAAGCGTATATCTCAACGTAGGTTTCTCCTATATCTCCCTTTTTTATGACAACTTCAGGCTCTATGATGAAATCTTCGAAGGTCAATTTTATGTGGAAAGAAGCTTTTGATTCATCAAATTGGGGTTTGTGAATAGCTATTCCCCAGGGAATTATCTGACAGTTACCGATTCCTTTGTATTCAATAACTTCTCCATCTATGACAGGTGAATTCATTTCTATTTGTGTCCAGTCAGATGTTGTATACCCTCTAATCTCTATTGTCACAATCCCGAGGACAAAAACGGGCAGAATGATGGAAAAAGCGAGAATGAGAATATATTTTCTCATTATATTCCTCCTTTTATCCCTTAATTCCTGACAGCTTTATGCCCTCAATAAGATATTTTTGGGCGATCAGGAAGAATATTATTGTTGGAATCAACCCGAGTGTTGCTGCTGCCATCATCCAGTTCCAGTGTGTACCATATCTGCTCAGAAATAGAGGAAGTCCCAGAGCAAGGGGATATTTTTCTTCATCGGTCAGGTATATGAGTGGTCCGATGTAATTGTTCCACGAAGCAAGAAACTGGAACAGTCCCACCAGGAAGAGTATTGGTTTTGATATGGGCAGCATTAGTTTCCAATATATCTGGAATTCTGAGGCACCATCCACTCTAGCGGCATCTATGAAGTCATCCGGTATGGTATTAAAGAATTGCCTTATCAGGAAAATGTACATAGGACTTCCAAAAAAAGATGGAATGATCAATGGCCACAGGGTATTTACGAGATGGAGCTTTTTGAATATGATGAAGGTGGGGATCATCGTAACGGCGAAAGGCAGCATCATGGTACTGAGCATCAGATAAAAGAAGAAATCCCTACCTGGCCATTTTATTTTTGAAAAGCTGTATGCGACCAATGGGCATGAAAGAATTGCTCCGACAACGGATCCAGCGGTTATGATTACGCTGTTCATAAAGTATCTGAAAAATGGGAAATATTCGACAGCTTTTTTGTAGTTTGACCAGACTGGAGGGATTGGAATCCATTTTGGTGGGAATAGGAAAAGATCCTGATCGGCTTTCAATGACGTTGTGATCATCCAGAGAAATGGGAGCATATAAACAAACGTCACGAGCAGTAAGCCAATTCTTATTATATTAAGCCTGAGTAATTCTTTCGTCTTCTTTCCGAACTTCATATTGTCATCCCCCTATCATCATTTCGAACCGTAGTAAAACACCCAGCGTTTTGACGTCTTGAATATGATAAAAGTCACAAGAAGGGCTAAGAGAAACAGGAACCAGGCCATAGCTGACGCGTAGCCCATATTGACGTATGTGAAAGCATGGCGGTAAAGATACATGACATATGAAAGTGTGGAATTTGCAGGACCGCCACCGGTCATTATTTGCGGTAGGTCAAATATCTGGAATGCAGCCAATGAACTTGTGATTAGGTAGAAAAGAGTCGCTGGCGAGATAAGGGGAAGGGTTATTTTTCTGAACATTTGCCATCTCGTTGCACCATCAAGTGCAGCGGCTTCATAGAGTTCTTTGGGTATGTCTTTTAGAGCGGCCATGTATATAAGCGCCGTTCCTCCCGCTCCCCATTGTGAGAGGAGTATTATCGTTATTTTTGCCCATTTTTCGTCAGAAAGCCACATTGGACCTTCTATACCGAACAAGGATAGAAAAGAATTTACAAACCCGAGGTACGGGTTGAAAAACCAGAGCCCTACAGTTGCAAAGGCGAAAGCGGGAACTATACTCGGGAGATATATCATACTTCTATAGATAACGATCTCTTTTAGAGGTTGAACCAGTAAAACTGCCAGGATCAATCCAACCAGAAGCCCCAATGGAACAAGCCCTGCAACATAGTAAAGAGTGTTGGTTAGAGATTTTGTGAAGAGTATATCGTTGAAAAGCTTGTGATAATTTTCTAAGCCAATCCATTGAGGGGGTGTTGTCACATGGTACTCGGTAAAACTAAAATAAAAAGAAGCAACTACAGGATAAACTGTAAAGACAGCAAATCCTATTAACCAGGGTAAAGCGAAAAGGAGACCTATTTTCAGATTTTTCCTCGTTTTTTTGGTCATCTTCATTGCGTCCGGCATTCAGACTTTCCTCATTTAATGAAGAAAGGAGAATGCCTGCACCTCCTTCCTTACACAAGAGCTGGCTGGTATGTTTGTTATGTAAGAAAACATATTATGATACTGTCACATGGACGGTGAAACATATTTTTGGCTGTAAACACAAACTTCGTTTTACAATTAAGTAGAAAAGTTGGCTCTCTCGGTAGAGAGAGCCAACTTTATTTTCAAACATTACTTTCCAAGAGCTTTGTCAAGAGCTTCCTGGACCTCAATCTGAGCATCCATGAGAGCCTGTTCAACAGGTTTCTTTCCCCAGAGTATGTATTCTCTCGCTTCAGTAAGTTTGTCCCACAGGAGAGCTCCCACGGGAATAACAGGCCTACAATGAGCTGTCGGGAGGATTTCTGCGAATGCCTCTTGTGCAGGATCGCTTTCAATTAACTTTGGAAGTGCGGCTTTGTAAGTCGGAAGATGTCCGGACTTAACTGCGTATATGGTCTGTCCTTCAGTAGCCATGTACAGAATAAATTCGGCAGCTTCTTTTGGATGTTTTGCTCCTTTGGGGATAACAAGACTCCAGCCACCAGCCCAGGTGCTGTTGGGTTCGCCATAGGGAGGATACGGTATTGGAGCCACACCGTATTCAAAGTCTTTCGGAGCAAAGTTTCTAATCTGTGCAAGGAACCAATTACCGTCCACAACCATGGCAAGCTTTCCACCTATGAATGGATTTATTTCTGCACCGAACATAGAGAAGAAGGCACCAAGGTTTTTCATACCATACTTGTCAGCGTATTTTTTCTGCCACTTGAAGGACTCTATGATCTTGGGATCGTTGGCGAAAGTAAGCTTCTGGGTTTTTTCATCATAAAACTTTCCACCGAAGGCCCAACCCCAGGTATAATGCCATCCTTGACCGAACCATGGAACGAATCCTAGCTGAACATATCTGTTGCCTTGTTTTATAGTTAGTTTTTCGGCGTATTCGTCAAGTTCATCGATCGTTACCGGTGGTTTATCAGGGTCGAGACCGGCTTCCCTGAAAAGTTTTTTGTTGTAGTACAGGACTCTGACATCAGTATCCCATGGAAGAGCGTAGAGCTTTCCATTGTAGCTTGCTTCGTCTACGGAGAACTTGAAGAATTGGGACCTCAGCTCTGTTGTGTCTATCCCAATACTTTCTAGATAATCCTCAAGAGGTTCTAAAACTCCCTGATGAGCTCTTTGAGCGACGGTAAACCTATCAAGGTAGTAAACATCGGGACCAGTTCCCGCTGCTACTGCCGTCATGAGCTTGGTGACCTCTGTTTCACTTCCTGGTACAAGGACTACTTTCACTTTGATGTTTGGATGCGTTTCGTTAAATTTCTGTACAATTTCATCGATAGCTCTCTTGTCGACAGGGTTCGACATGTTGTGCCAGAAAACAACCTCCACGGTTCCTGCCAGGACGATAGAGCTCAGCAGCACTACCGTCAACGCAAACAGAAACTTTCTCATAATGCCAACCTCCCTTTGAAAGATTCTTACTAGTTAAGGGGCTCTGCTCCCCCACCCTACTTCGAAGATTTAACCGTCAACACTTTACCGGATTCCAAAACGAATTCGCTGATAATTTTGCCCGTGGGTTCTTCCGCTAAATTTACAATCTCAACGTCTTTCCTGAAAGAAATTTTTCTGGGAACATTGGAAACATTCAAAAATCTTGCTATCACGGCATCTTTATTTTGAGAAATCTTAAGGGCACTTAAATGAATACCATCTTCTAACTCGAAGAACGATATCGTCGGTATCTTCGTGTCTTCTGATGTTTCCATCAGTACCGGATCAAGAAGGAATCTTCGAGAGGCATCGAACATTTCTTCAGAGGATCCGTCACCAAGGAACCTTAGTGAATATCTGTAATTGTACCTGCCTATGCACTGGGCTTCTGGTGTTGGGATTCCAGGGCCCGCGTGTCCTTTTCTTGTTAACAGGTCTTCTCTTGATAACCATCCCACGGCTCTGAGAAGTGTCAACTTCAAATCGAGTCCCTCGTTTGTTATCTGTGTTTCGTATTCATGCAAGCCTCTGGAGGTGATCAGCAGTTTTCCTTTTTCACCTAAAAGAGAAACAAAACTTTCCATAGCATACCTTGAAGTAACTTCTTCAGTTGCGCTTTCGTCAGGTTCAACACTCGTTGGATGTTTTACAAGCCCAAAATAACCATCGTTGACAACCTGATCCAGTTTTTCCGGGAAGTGGAAACCAACCATTAATTTATGATCTTTTGCGTTGTTTTGCAGTGAAAGCTTCACGTCTATCCTCGGTTCATCTCTGAAGAGGATGTATTTGACTTCTATGGGCACTGTGACAGTTCTTTCGGAGCGTGCTTTTCTATCGTTTGTCAGTTCTTCAGGAATCTCGTATTCAACGAGAAGATCTATTTCTTTTGAAAATCCTCTGTTTTTCACTCCCTTCATCCGAACGTTTTTGGGCGAAGCTATTGCTCTATCATCTGGAATTGGGGAGAAATTGTATTCATCTCCAGCATCCGCAACATCTTCAAAGAAGTTCATTTTTTCGTAGAGGGTGTTGTTCTGCTTGTCAAAAGCCTGGAATGTGCCGTCTTCATTCAATTTGAAGTAGTAGAACTTATTCTCGAAGTTTGTTGATACATCATCAACTGATCTGGTTATTTCGGATTCCTTGATAGTAAACTTTTTGAAGCCAATTGCCGGAAGCTGTGCCATGAAGGAGATTCTCACAGGCTTGATTCCAAAGGCCACGTTCGGGCTTATCGCAGTGATGTATTGTGTAATGAAGGAACTTCCCTGGATATAGTCGTTGTCACCAACGCGGTGTAAAAGGTCCACGGTTTCAAGCGGGTTCAAGGGCTCGATAGAGGTCTCACAAATGTTTCCTTCTTCATCTACTACCACATAATTTTTGGAAGGATCGAGAGCAACGATACCTTTTACGACTGTCACTCTTTCTCTTTCGTATGGATTGTAAACGATCAGGCTTTTTTCGTTTTCAGAAGTATCCTCGTCAGAAAGTTTCTTGAGATATGAGCCAAGTGTTTCAAGACCAATTTCAAGAGCGTTGGAAAGCCTGAGATCAACATCCCTGTGGACTTTGTCTATACTACAACCACAGATACTGTCGTGAGGTTGTGATTTCAGGATAAGTCTCCACCCATATTCTATTTCGTTGGGCAGGGAGTTTTCTTCGTTAAAGAAAAGGGTGGATAGAGGTTCCAGGTACCTCTGGTAAAGTAACTGCGCTTCGAAGTTCATGAGTTTCAGATATATCCTTGTAGAGGTTATATCCTTTAGCACCGGTTCGTATTTCGGGTCTTTTAGTTCTCCTTCAACTGTTTTAAGCTCTGGCTTTTGACTTTTAACGCTTTTGAGGTATTCCTGAAGTGATGAGTGTATTATTTTGGCTCCAAATTCTTCAGACCATTCCTGGAACCTCTCAGGAAGATTAAAGAGAGGGAATTCGTGATCTGTTCCGTTCATTATCAATATGTTTTCTGTGGTAGCGTGTTTTGAGAGTTCTTCTATTTCCTTTTTGAAAACGCTCTTCATGAGTTCAATATCTCTTCCGAAGTGTGCCCCATTTGAATAGGATCTGATTAAATTGATCACGAGGATTTCATCACCATTTGGAGCTTTCCACAAAAACTCTGTTTTTCTGGACTTATCGCCAATACCTCTCCAGAGTACCGCCCCTTCAAATCCTAAACCTTTCAATATGACGGGAGTATAGGCGCTATGCCCGAACATGTCAGGAAGGTATCCTATTTTCATCACATTTCCGCCAATTCCAAGTTTGTCGAGGACACTTTTTCCGATAAGAAAATTCCGTATCAGGGCTTCGCCTGTTATTAGAAATTCATCCGGGAGTATATACCAGGGTCCAACGGATATTTTTCCTTCCCTAATGAACTCCACCAACTCATCTTTTTTTTGATGACGCAACTCAAGGTAGTCTTCAAGAACGATTGTTTGCCCATCTAACATGAAATGCTTGAAATGGGGATTTTCTGGAAGATTCTCAATGAGTGAGTCTATAAGATTTAAGAGCCTCTTTCTGAAAGTTTCGAAGGCGGCATACCATTCTCTGTCCCAATGGGTGTGGCTCAAGACGTGTACTCTTATTTTTTTCTTTTCCATGGTTAACCTCCCAACTCATTCAACTTATTTATATTTCTATATACCTGTATATACAACCTAATGTATATCAAAAATTATCAACAATCCAAAATACGAATATTGGCAGGATATTCGCAATAATCCAAAACATAGGAGATTATAGCGAATATTCTTCTGGTTACTAAATTTTTTGAATAGTTTATAAACTTAAATTTGGAGGTCAGGGATTTTCATAGAGTCTAGCGAAGACCAATCAAGCCGTGAGTATTTTTCCTCTCGAAGTTTAGAGGCTAATTTTAGTTCTTTGTCGGTGAGTTCACTCGGTACGAGTTTTACTCCCAGCGATTTCTTAAACCCAGTTAATATTACTTGAGAAATCTCGTCATAGGTAACTTCACGGCCCAGGACACTTTTGATAGTGCAGGCTTTTTTCTGAAAAATCTCTTTCTGCCGGTTGCGAAGTGCTTCGTTTGAAAAAGCCATGAGCTCAAACATCTTGTCCACATCGAGATCTAAAAGGATGGCACCGTGTTGAAGAACGCAACCGAACTTTCTGGTTTGGGCGCTGCCCACCAGTTTTTTCCCATCTACTACGAGTTCGTACCAGGAAGGCGCATCGAAGCAAGCCGCTGTTGTGTGCCGTTTCTTGCTCGGTTTCTCAACCATTTTTGCCGGGATGCCCAGCAAAGCTAACCCTTCCAGGAGGCCTTTACTGAGTTTGAGATAGGATTCGATGACTCTGCCAGATACCTGTGGCAATCGCTGGGATGCAATAACGCTATATGTCAGCTCTTTGTCATGGAAAACAGCTCTTCCGCCTGTAATCCGGCGAACGCAGTCCACACCGGCTAAACGGCATTTTTCTAGATCTACTACTCTTTCCACTTTCTGAAAATAACCCAGTGAAAAAGCCGGTGGAGACCACCCATAAAAACGAAGGGTTGGCGGAACCAAACCCTTGCTGTGAAAAATAAGTATTGCTTCGTCAATAGCCATGTTCATGGCACCATCTTGAAAACCTGTCTGTATAAATCTCCATTCGTTATCCATATCTCTTTTCCCTCTCTTGCTTAAAGCTTTATTTTCAGTTCGGCTATTGCTTTTGTTATTTCGTCAGGTGTTAAAGGGCGTGGGTAGTTGTACATCGGACCGCCCGGTCTTTCATTATAATAGGGGCGGTTGCAATCGGGGCATCCGCTCGTTCTAAATGCTTCGCCGTCAGCTAGATGTTTCAGGAGTTCTTTGCTGCTGAGTCCAAAGCCTGTAATTGAACCATTTTTATAGGAAAAGTTGCTGCCATCACAGATGCCGTGTCTAATGAGCCAGTGTGCTACTTGTATTCGGCGGTATTGATCGAGTGGCGGGGATGGATTCTTAGACATGCGTGTTCCTCTGATGGGAGTGAACGCAAACAGGCCAACGGTGACACCGATCTGGTACATATGCTGGATGGTTTCAACCATTTCTTTTTCTGTTTCTCCCAGACCGACGATCAGGTGAGTGCTGATGTGCCCTGGAAACATTGCGGCTGCTTCTTCAATTAATTTCATTCTATTGTGCCAGGAACCGTTTTTGATTTGCTCATAAACGCGTGGATTTGCGGCGTCTAAAGCTATACAGACACGTTCTGCTCCTGATTCTATTAATTCTGCTGCTTCTTTTACATGATTTACCCGCATGCAAACGCAAATGGGAAGCTCAGAACTTTGAGAAAGGCGATGCAAAATCTTCTGGACGGTGTCTTTTATTCCCGGCTGGTGAACGACCTGCAAGCAAATTCTACGGATTACCTCTCTATCAGTTGTAGTAGATAAATGCTTCATAACCTGTTCCAAGTCGTATTCCGGCCATGTCACGCGGGAAAGTTGATCGGAACGGGTATGGCTGGTTCGTGACTGAGAACAAAAAGCGCAATCATAAATGCAACTCTGGCCTATCATGAAGTAACCGGTGGTGGGCAAAACATCTATCTGTAAGTCTGTTAGGCCCATTACTTTAGCTGTTCCAACGGAAATTCTGATCATAACGCACAGCACTCCTCTCCATGCTTAATGGTCAGCCCTAAGTTAATGGCTTCTTCTTTTGCCTGAGGTGCTGGCGTAACCAGCTTGTTGATACCGCACCTTAGAGCGAGAGGATCTAATTGTTTGCGGTAAGCACCTCCGGGACGCATGCAGCCAAGATGAATGGGTATATCCGGGAACATGATTCTTGCGGTAGCCAATACATGCAGCACGTTCTCAATTGGAGGAGGAGAGCAGTGTGCTAGTTTGGTCCCATGTGTTGGTATAAAAACTATGAACACCAACTCATCCACGCCTTCATTTTTTAGTAACTCCAGAGCTTTAAATTCTCCAGAAAGCGTGCCGCACCTGAGCCCAATGCTGATATGAGGTACAACACGTACGAGTTTTTTCAACTGTCTATATGTTCTCAGGTAATCTTCAACAGTCTTTTCGAGTCCATAGACCTCCCGGATGGTAGCATCATCACCTACAAAGTCGAAAGATATAACATCAGCGATTTCTTCCAGACCTTCCATATCTTCTTCATCCAGTAAACCAACGTGGAAATTGAAACGCCGGTGCTGCTTTAATTTTTTCAGGATTTGCATGTAAGGGCGTATAGGGACTTTTCCGTTTTTGTCGCACCCGCCGGATATCAGAAAACTATCATAATCCAAATCCTCCAGGTTCTTGGACAAAGGGAGCATTCCTTTAAGGTAATGCCCTCCGCAATGGGCGCAGTTGAGCTCACAGTAAGTACCTGTTACTGAAATAGATTTAGTTCGCTTGGGGAGGACAAATTCGATTTCTGCGGGAAAGTTCTCTACCCTTATTTGCCAGGCTTGCTGTATTAGGTTTTCAATAGAAGTTTCGAGATGTGTTGGGAGTTTCATTGTTATATACCACCTTCACGAATTTCCAATAGAATTCCGATGATTTTTCTCCTATATGTTACCTTTAGAAATTGTATCACTTAAAATTAAAAAGATCTCCCCGGCAATCTTTTTCGGGGAGACTTTAATGAAATTATCGTTTTTTATTCCAAAAGATCACTTGAAACTAATTCCTGTTGCCCGTATCAGATTTGATTCTGGTGTCGCAAAGGGCATATCTTCATTTCCATAAAGCCTTTCATCATAGTAGTTTCTGCTTCTAAAACCTGTTATGTTTCCCCATCTGTCTATTATTCCCGCAGCGCCGCTATCTCTATCCACCATGGTTCCAAAGAGGTGCCTGTACCCCATGTTTTCTGCATAGCGTTGATAACCTTCTATAATAATTTGTCCTCTTGAACCTTTTCCAAAGGCAAATAAATTGGCTGTAATCTTTATGTTTTTTACCTTGTTATACCATTCGCGCGTATTATGATATGGTAATTTTATCGTTCCATCGGCAACAACAAGGTTCAACATGTCGTCAGTCTGGGTGTTGTTGACTGCATCATTTGGATCATAATCCGGATTGAACGGCCTTCCCGGGGTAATAAAATAATTTCTGAATGTTGGATCATTGAGCATATCGTTATAGACAATGTCTCCATTTGTGGAAATATCTCCTTCTCTCGAAAGTATGGTGAACTTGCCGTCTATAACCGTCGCTTCTCTTCCGAGATTCTTTCCAATTCCACCGGTGATACCGGCTCCTCCAATTTCCACATTATCTTCGACTACCATGAGACCACGGTGAACAACTTCAACAGGTGTTGAAGTGAAACTTGGATAGGCACCTTCATCATCAGAGTCGACTTTATAAACAGCGATAGAGCTAAAATTGATATTATCGAAGTTGCCCGGGTCGGTTATCAAATAAAAATCAACATCAGCTGTGTAAGTGTGAGTATGCCCACGACCGCGGCCTCCTGCTATTGTCTCCCAGCCGCTCCATCCGCTGTAGCTCCAATCGCTCCATGAATCAACTTCAGATGGAACGTAGGCAGTAAGACCTGTTTTTGTCCATATTTTTGGTTTCCACCAAATCCACCACCAGATTCTTCTTATTGTTTGTCCGTGATATATTAAATTAACATCAACAGGGGCTTTGGAATATGATAATGCCTTGCGGGTTGCTATTCTATATCTTTCTCTAATCGTTCCACCATTACCGATTCTTACTTCACGAGGCCATGAAAATTCGAGGACAGAGTATTTTTCAGATAGATTGAGCGGAATATCATCGCGCTGAAGGATGGTTTTTAAGGTATTTCCTGTGACAACGTCACCGCTTATTGAGACGTTGGAAGCAAAATCTACAATGGTGACTGATCCTGTTGTCTGGCGTTCTGTTATTATCTTCTTTTGTTCTACAATTACCTCAGGAGTAGAAAGCTCTATCAAAACGAAATTTTCGAGCCAGTATTCTATATCTCCGTCACTTAAAAAAGACCTGGAATTTATTGGGTAACCAAGATCGTAGTTAACGGATTCCCTCAATTTTTCGTCGCTGTCAATCCATTCTCTGACATCGTCTATGATATCGTTGATAACATTGGTTTCATCTAGCTGTCGCGTAATATTCTGTATGTCGCTTTCCACTACCGTTTTGTCTCCACTACCAAGGTTCCTTTCTGTATCTTTAAAGTGTATTCCGAAACTATTGACCGCTTGAAGCATCGTCTGGGTTGCGAAATAAGAAGTAGTCAAAATATCTTCCAAGGGACTAACATTTCCATACTGCGTGTCGTAATAATCTGCAATTTCGTTAAACCTGGTTTCTAATTGTTCTATCGATTCCTGATCTACTTTTCTAGCTCCGGATGGTAAATACCATGGTAAAAATTCCGCGCTGAAATCACCGGAAACACCGTGTGGGATGAAATCCTTTATTTCTCCTTTGACCTTCAGGTTTCCGTTTTCAGTCTTGTAATCGGTAGCAACGATAACTTGCGTAAAATCAGAAAGATAAATCCATTTTCTGGAACCGTCTTCATAAATAGCATAAGTTTTGATGCCGAGATTCGTTTCATAGTCACCGTCATTGTCTTGATCTACAAATATTCGTCTTCTTTCGGATAAGTCAGGGTTAAGAGAAAGATTCATATTCCATGACTCATACCATGATTCACCATTGAAGATGGGACCATATTCTGAAACATTATCAGGATCTGGCGGAACTATTGCGCTGATTCTAAGACCGCCGTTTCCCGCACCACCAAGGCCTGCAGAACCGAAAAAGGTTGGGCCGGTAATTATTGATCCTGGAGACCAATAAGCGGTGGTATTGCTTTCAAGTTCAAATCTTGACCAGTTGCTAAAGTATCTCGGGCTAACGACACCCCAACAGTAACCTTTGATACCGTGATATTCAACCTGAACGATTGTTAAGAGCGAACTCGGGAATTTCTTATGAGGGATCATCACAAGGTCTATATTTTTCCCTTCAGCTAGCTTCTGGAAAACTTTTCTTAAGTCATCACCAGGAATGTAAAACCTATCTTCGTAAAACATACCGAAGAATTCGGTCCATCCCTGACCTTCAAGAGTGGCTTCATTGAAAGAGCTTAGAAAATTCGTATACCAGTAAGGTGCTGAGAAAAGTTTTGTGTATTCGGTATATTCATCTATCAATAAAGCACCGTGCTCCAAGTATTTTTCTTGGATATAAGCTAGATTTGCAAGGAAAATATTTCCGGCGTTCATCTGGAGCTCTGATTTGCTTATTTTTTCGACCAGAATTTTTGCTGTTGCCGAACTTCTTGACAACATAGATATGGCGAGAATCGAAACTGTCAGAAGTAAAATCATTGTGAGCGGAAGAATAACTCCTGTTTTCCTGTTCATACAACCACCCCCGGGCACTTGAGCACCTATCTCCAATCTTTCAATAGTTTAACCGCTATATAGATTTCTGACGCTTTTTCGGTCTCAAGTACCCAAAACTCAATACTGTTTTCAAATCTTTCAACAATGTCTTCTGAAACACCTTCTTCACGAAGTTCATCGAATACACTGTCATCACGACTAAAATTTGTTGATGTGGTATATTCACCTGCTTGATCACTGTCTCTGAAAAACCACAGGGCAAGTGTGCCTTGTTTAAGATCAGTTACAGCCGTTAATTTGGTGTAAGATTTGTTTAGTAACGAATTTGTGGACGTAAAAGATTGAAAAATGCTGACCAAAACCAAAGAAATGACTAAAAGTGTGAGAACCATTTCAATTAAACTAAAACCTCGCTTCATAAACATCACCAACAATCATTGTACAAAATCGTGCCAAAATGTCCTTATAACCTTTATTCCATATTAATGAGAAATACGGTCGAATTATGCGTTACTGTGTTTCCACCACCGGTATCCACAATAATTGTATACTCAATCTTTTGTGTTGCAACACTCGTAAACTTAATGTCTATATTTTCAAACTCTGTTGTGGAGAAAATGATGTTTATACCAGGAGGTTCTAAAGTAGGAACAACATCTGAAGAAAAGTCGGACGTATTGAACAGTTTTTCCCATACCTTGATTCTTCCATCTTTGAAATAAAGCTGCTTGGTTATCTTATAGTTTATCATTGGAATGAATACAGAGTATCTAACAGCCTTATAATCTTCATTTCCTGCTTCCTTTACCAGGGAAATATATCTAATATCAGGACCCGCTTTTGCAAGTTCCATCTGAAGCACATTTTCAGCCGTAAACAATTCACTATAAGCGTCCGTACGCTTTAACAATTGGTTGGTATAACGATTTGATTCGGTGTAAAGGTTTGTCACCGAAACCATTACTATGGTAAAAACCACCAGGCTTATCAATACTTCTACGAGTGTTAAACCAGGCTTGACACCTCTGAGTGCCAGCACTATAAATTCCTCCTCCTCCTTTTTGTCTGCATTCTTCATATAAAATGCTATCATGTGTAAAAAGAGAAAAGTAGATAAAATATGACTCTCTACATGTTTCTAATTTGTTTCGTGTAAATTTTTAGTAACTTGTTTGGTCGAGCGCAACTTCGTCGTAGGTTAATCATCGAAGCTGGCTGAAGATGAAACTACACCTCGAAGGCAGTAAAAGCAAATGAGCGAGGCGGATGTTGGAGGCTGGAGAAAGCTACTTCGCAACAGGTAAGCCCGGCTATGCCGGGGGTGTGCCCAGCTACGCTGGGGGTAAGCCTGACTACGTCAGGGGTAAGCACTCCTTCGGAGTGGGTGAGAATTGCTTCACAGTCGTGTCCACGCGAAGCGCGCTTTCAACTTTCTCCAACAAGATCCGACCTTAGAGCGTCAACTACTCTATCGTCCAGCAAATATTTTGCTAAGGATCTGGCCTGAAGTTCTGGAGGAATGTAACGTTTCAGTGTGTCTCCAAGCTGTAGGTAAAGTGTACTTATTTCCTTGTTGTTTTTCAAAAGGAAAGCGGTTAGCAGGTCCAGAATCTCAGAATCTGGTTTTGAAATTAGTTCTTTCAAGCCAGCAAGTATACGATCGATACTCTTTTCTGATTTTATGTTTATACTTCTCCAATTGATTTTTATTTTTTCTATTCCCAACATTTTAATGAGGTATTTTAAGAGTAAATTGCCCTGGTTTCCGAAGTAAGTGAAGACATCTATTTCGTACATATTGGGGGTGGCCAGCTGAGAGGTGACCAGATATCTATCAGTAGCAACGGTGTTTTTCTCGACGTCCATCAAGTCAAGCAGTTCGCTTTTAATCGTTTCAGAGACATTTACGTTCTTCGGGATTTCTTGCGAAATCAAGGCTTTTCTGATCGCCTGGGCAAAATCAAAATCCATTTTTGATCCAAAACTCATCCATTTGGGGATCTGTGATTCGTTGGTTGGCACAACATCTATTTTTCTTTTGCGGGTGTCAATTTTTTCAACCCGCCAATTTTCTTTTGCCAGGGAGAAAACAGCGTATCCTTCTTTCTGAAAACTTTCCTGGAGCGTTTGCGCAAAGATTGGATGTAAGGTTCCAATCTCAACTCCCTTGTGGTAAACGATGAAATCAACAGTAGTCGGGAAAAGCACGACAAAGTTTTTCTTTTTATATCCGCTTTCCATTATTTCCAGTGTTTCGCTTCCAGGAACAAGATAATTTTCTGAGTTTAGCTCCAGGTAGTGTTTGTTTAAAAGATGGTCTCTTAATAGTTCAAAATCATCTTTTTTGATCTCTTTGAAAGGGCTGGCATTCTTCAACACTTTCAGGTGTTCTATGAGAAGCTTCTGTTTTTCATAGGTCAAAGCTATTATTTGGTGGGCAAACAGTTGTGGGTAATACCAGAGAGGTCTTACCTTTTCAACCTCACCGTCTTGTAGCATCGTAGCTATACCCAGGAATCTTATTAAATCCTCTTCACGGGGAATTAGTATCCATGCTTTTGAGATTTTACTTTTTCTGCCTGATCTCCCTATTCTTTGGAGAAATGACGACGTGGAATATGGAACATTCAAGAAGATGACCGTATCAACGTTACCAACGTCTATCCCTAATTCAAGTGTAGAGGTTGCTATAATCACGCAAGATTTGTCGTTGGCTTTGAAGGCCTTTTCAATGGATTCTCTGATGGTTTTTGATACGGAGCTGTGATGTGGTAAAGCTTCTATTCCACTGTCGAGTAATTTTCGTGTGTAGTGTTCGACCTCTTTGCGGGAATCGGCAAAGATGATGATTTTTTTGTTTTCGCTCAGCAGATTTTTGACAAGGTCGCTTAACTCAATCTCTTCCTCTTTCCTTACATTTATTTCCCTTCTTGAAGCAGAATTTGTCTCTATAACTACGGATTCCCGTTCACTGCAACCGGTTATCCACTGAAGCAGCTTTTCCGGGTTTCCCACCGTAGCCGACATGGCTACCCTCTGGATCTCGTTGCGGCTTATTATCTGAAGACGTTCTATAAGGCTCATCAGTTGCGCGCCACGCGGATTATTTGCAAAGTTATGTACCTCATCAATTACAACAAAGCGTAGATCACTGAAGATCTCCGGCGAGAATTTTTTTGATGTCAGTAACCCTTCCATTGATTCTGGTGTAGTAACCAGAATCTTCGCTTCTTTCAGTGCGTAGATCTTGTCAGATTGTGAAACGTCGCCGTGCCATTTGCCCACGTAAAAATCGAATCTCTCGAATATGCCTTTGAGCCTTTGGGCGATATCGTTTATTAACGCTTTCAAAGGAGCAAAGTATATGCAGATTATTCCTTTTCCTCTATTTTTGCTCATTTTTTGAAGAATAGGGATCATCGCCGCTTCTGTTTTTCCAGAAGCGGTGCCGGCAATAATCAGGACATTCTTACCCGAGATAATTTCGGGAATGGCTTTTTTTTGAATGGCCGTTAAACTTTTCCAGCCCAGGTTGTTGGTAAGAAAGGAGGCTACGCTACTAGAAAGTTTCGGCATCAAACTCACCACTTAAAATTCAGAATATGGAGGAATAACGATCATCGTCAACCTCTACACTTTTAGAAACAGAATTAATTGCGTTAATAATGTCCTTGTTTCCTTCTTTGAAAACGTCTAATAGTTCTGTTAACCATTTTATTACCCTTCTTGGAGCGACTGATACTTCCCCATTTATATTTGTAAATTGTTGGGTGGCGGTACTCTTGATCGTGTTGATTTGCTTTTGGGATAAGGTGATATTGTAGGTTTCTTTATACATTCCAGAGACTTTTTCAACGAGTTTGTTAAGGTCATCAGTGTTCATTGGTTTTAGTTCAACCAATGTGGATTCTTTTGTCTGAACTCCGGATACTTCTTTTTGAATTCTGTCATATAGTGCGGTATATGATTTAATGCCGCGCTCCTGATCGTCGAACCATTCTCGTGTTCCAAGCCAGATACAGTTAATTGCCTTTATTTCTCCACCAGGAAGTTTGTCGAGGAGCTCTCTTAGATGGTTGTAAATTTTGTCTCTAATGTCTTTTCGATTTTGACGTAAATTCTCCAGTTCGTCCATTACTAAGAGAAGTCCTTTGATTCCAAAGGTAAGAAGAAGTTTCATAAAAGCGTCCAGGAAATTCCAGCCGTCATCCTCAAGAAAATGTGTGATGCCGTAATCTCTTAAGGTTCGTTTGGGTACTTTGTCGCCTCTTATAAAAGCTAACAGTTCGTTGTTACTTTTTTCGTTAATATAGTTATAAAGGTATGCGCCGCAAACATCTGCGAAGAAGCCGTCAAATAGCTGATTGCTGCTTTTCAGATAAGCAACGATTTGATCTCTTTCCAGTGTCTCTAGTGAATCTTTATTTTCTTTAAGGAACTGCTCAGCCCAATTGTTCAGGATGAATCTCAATAGATCCCCTTGAAATCCAACCATCCTGAGGTTTTTCATTATAGACCTGAAGAATTCATCCTGTCTGTAGATGCTTTTGTAATCTTTTTCGGTTAGCATCGAATAGACCATACCTTTTTCTGACGCCCTGGTGATTGCGTATTTTGCAAGTGTCGTTTTACCAAACCCGTAATCTCCAAGGAAGATCCTAATTTTGCTTGCCTGGTATGAAATTACATAATCTATGTCGTTTTCTATAATCTCTTTTTCAAAAGTTCTTCCGATAATTAAATGTGCAGCATATTCCTCTGGAACGGAAACACCTGTTCGTATAGCTTCAAACATAGGTCTGTAATCCATTTAATTATCCCCCTCAAACCTTAGAATTACGTACGTCCCCTTTACGCGTGGAGAAGTATAAAGGTCCAGTCCGGAGGCAGCATTTCTTCCGGTTTCAGCCTTCAAACCTGTCAAATAGAAGTAGCGAGTAAAAAATTTTTCTATTTCTTCTGTTTTATCACTTCTCCAGTAATTACACAGGTATTGTACATATTTAATGAATGTTTTTACCTCGATGGATTCCTTGCCTGTTATAAGTTTAATCTGTTTCGCAGCCGTTCTGAACAGAGCCACATAGCCATCAATTTTATTTCCAATGGATTTAAGGTAAACAATCGCAGCGTTTTCTATTTTTTTGACATGTTTTTTAAGAGTTTCAGGAGTAATGCCATGCCCGTATGCTATTAGTTTTATATCCACCGGTACCCGTTCAATATATTTTGAATAAAGAAATTCCATACAACCTCTCATTGATGAAATGGTTGTTTTGGGTGGAAATTCTCCCCCTGCTTCTGCTATTTTCAGGGCAAATTTTAATAGATATTGCCAGTTTCCGGAAAACGCTTCTGTATATTTTTCCCTAAGGCTTTTTTCCATAACATCCCTCCAGGAACTTACATACCGCCTATAATTGTACTTTTTAGTTTCTCACATAGTTCGTCTGAATACTGATTTCCCCAAATTATCATGAGGCCATTTTTCTCAATGAGTTCTATAAGAGGAATTCGATTATATGAGATTCTGGGCAATAACTGAAAGAGTACAAGTTGATTTACTCCAGCTTCCGAAATAGAGTATTCTTTTTTGGGTTCTAAAACCAGAACTTTTCTAAGCTCGGCTTTCTGAAGTTCAGTTAATTCCTGAATTTGATTCATGAAATAGAGTAAGATTTTATCGTCACTTTGTATGGGGGAGTCGTTTTCCTCAAAATACTGTTCTTCTTTTTCAATTTCCAGATTTTGATTTTCGCTTTTATTTTCATAATTTAAAATTCTGTTTTCAGGCTGGGGTTCTTCGCTTACGAGAAATGGCTTTTTTATTTCAAGATAGTTCCCCAGACTCCATAGTTTAAGTGTTTTGTCTCTGGAACCTGTAACAATATATCTTTTATCAGGGCTTATAGCTACCGACAGTATGGGTCCGGAATGGCCGTTTAATATCTTGAGGCAGTTGCCTTCCGTATCCCAGATTCTCACCTTTCCGTTTTCCGATCCGGAGACAATGTACCTACCATCTGGACTTATCGTTACTGATCTTACCCAATCGGTATGTCCCTTAAAGGTTTTAAGGCATTCACCGTTGACATTCCATAACTTTATTGTGTTATCCCAGGAGCCGGATACAATATATTTCCCATTGGGGCTTATAGCTACCGACATTACAGGTCCCGAATGGTCACTTAATATCCCAAAACAATTACCTTTTAGATCCCAGAGCCTTATTTTTCCATCTTCAGATCCGGAGACAATGTACTTACCATCTGGACTTATTGCTACCGATCTTACCCAGTCGATGTGCCCTTCAAAGGTTCTGAGGCACTCGCCGTTAGTATTCCATAACTTTATTGCGTTATCCCAGGAACCGGATACAATATATTTCCCATCGGGGCTTACAGCTAACGATAGTACAGACCCGGAATGACCGCTCAATATCCTGAGGCAGTTACCTTTCAGATTCCAGATCCTTATCTTTCCATTTTCTGATCCGGATACAATATACTTTCCGTCAGGACTTATTGCTACTGTCCTTACCCAGTCGGTGTGCCCTTCAAAGGTTCTAAGGCACTCACCGTTGATATTCCATAACTTTATCGTGTTATCCCAGGAACCGGATACTATGTATTTTCCATCAGGGCTTATCGCTACTGATGATACAGGTCCAGAATGACCCTGGAGAGAAATAAACCTGGGCATTTCATCAGCGTTGGGTGTTACTTTCTTATTAACTAATCCAAAATTGTGAGTGTTTTTGCGCGTACTGTTCGCTTTTTTCTCTTTTAGTGTGCGGAGGCCCCTAAATATGAGTGATACCAAATAGATAAAAAACACTCCACCGATTAGAACCAGGAGAGTTAGCGGATTGTTTTCGACTGGAAAACCTATTGTTTTCAACATCAAAACAGTGCCTGAAAACAGGCACAGAAACGATAGAATCAGTGCAATTGTTGGTTTCATATATTTCACCCTTACCCCGAATTTTTTTTGTTTTCTTGGTTGATACATATAATTGTGAAGAATCACCTAAAACTTGCTTTAAAGATAGGAATGGTAATGACTGACTGCTGATAGTAAAACTATATCACATAATTAATTTCAGGACGAGAGGCGAGAATCCGAGATCCGAGAGAGCAGCTACGCTGCTGAAGTGCTGGACTTCGTCCAGGACGCTCACAAGGTTGACGCCTGCGGAGGCTGACGTTTGCAAGGCTGATTAAAAAATTCAAGATATAGAATCTGATATTCCCTACGAGACAAGGTAATCACGCTAACGCGCTCTTGCTTCAACGTCGTGAGCCTCAGTCTTCGAGCGTCGCTCCATCAGCTGACAGCGTCGCAAGCCTCATGGTCGCAGGCTATTCATACCACATTGGTTCTTTCTATATCAAAAACACGAGAGTCCGAGAAACCGAGACCCGAGATCAGCTATTGTAGGGACACAGCATGCTGTGTCCCGTTTTTTATGTCAGTGACGTAGTTGCTCCTAGCACCATTTGCGTCAGCAAATCCAGGCACCAGTTGCCATCAGGCAACCCCTAGTTTCAATCAGTGGAGCTGATTTCCAGCGTCCGACGCGAAGCGCGTTCTTTCAAATTAGCACATCTTTTCGTTTGAAAAACTCAAGTGCTCCATAAAAGATGAGCAATGCCACCAGTATTATGACGAGTGCGTTTGATACGAATATTTTTTCTTTTACGACAGTGTCTATGAGGGGAAGATAGTGAAAGACACTGATTTTTCCCATCCAGGCCAGATTTTTGTTGACGGATGACAAGGAGTTTCCGAAGTACATGAAAATAAGAATACCCAATGTAAGAGATGTGGTTAAAGATGATTTTTGGGTAGCTAGTGACACAAGAGTTGAAACGGCGGCAAAGAACAACTGGATCGAGAGCACATACAACCCAAAACCAAAGAGAATATGTTCGTTGTATGGTGCAGTATGAACAAGAGTTCTAAAGAGCAGAACGGTTGTTATGGTGAATAGACCGGAGAGTAAGATGACAAAGGTAATTAAGGTAAAACTCTTTTCGAGGAAAATACGACGACGGGATATCGGTTTTACCAGAAGGTACTCTATGGTCTTTTCTTCAAATTCCCTGGAAAAAAGGGCACCAGCCATCATAGCAGCAAAGACGCCGGTTAGTATGTAAACAAAGCTCATTCCTTCAGAACCGAAGATTCCTTCAGGTTTCGAAAACATCGCAACGTCCATGTTGAACATATTCAAAAGAACCTTAGGAATATTTTCAAGCATCTTCAGCATGGGTTCGGATTCCTCGAGCAGCTTATCTGTAAATGGTATGTACAAAAATCCGAAGAGCGAGATTATTATTGTCCATATGAAAAAAGATCTGAATCTGCCCCTAAAATCTTTTTTGAAAACATTCATTTTACTTCCTCCTTGTAGTATTTGAGGAAAATGTTCTCAAGCGTAGGATTCTTTATCTCTATGTCTTCAAATTCGTGTTCTGTAACACGTTTCAGAAAGTCTTTCAATTCTTCTATTTTAACGTGGAATGTGATTCCATTCCTATTTATCTTCCCTTCGTAACCATGAATGGTTCCGGAGAATCCGCGAATTTCCACAACCTTGTATGTTAACTCTTTCAGCGTATTCACGTCACCTTCTTTTATCATTTTGCCTTCTTTTATCATTCCAAATCTTTGGCATACTTTTTCAACCTCTGAAAGCACGTGCGAGGAAAAAAGAACGACCGCTCCGGTTCTTCTGTGGTCTTCGAGCAAACTGTAGAATTTCTGCTGGATTAACGGATCCAGGCCGTTCGTTGGTTCATCGAGTACGAGATAGTGTGGTTTGTGAACGAATGCCTGAAGTATGGCGACCTTCTTTTTGTTTCCCAACGATAATTCTTTGAACCTTTTGTTTGTATCGATCCCAAGAAGGTCCACAATATACCTTTCGTAATCTATATCCACGTTCTTATAGAAATTTCTGTTGAGTTCCAGGAAATCTTTTACCCTCATGTCACCGTAGAAATTCACCTCGCCCGGTATGTAACCGATCGCTGCTTTCACTTTGTTTATTTGCTTCGGGATTCTGAAGCCACCGATATACGCTTCGCCACTGTCTTCATTGAGAAGACCGGTGAGGATGCGTATTGTGGTTGACTTTCCAGCGCCGTTTGGGCCGATCAACCCATAAGTCTCACCATCGTTAATCATAAATGAAACGTTCTCAATGCCACGGTTTTTACCGTAGTATTTCTTTAAGCCTTTAACCTCAATCATGATTTCACTGCCCTTCATACATATTTAGACTACATGGTTTGAAGACAACCAGCTTGATACTAGCATATCTCTTGTTTGATGCAATGCCAAAATAAAGGGTGAATATTCCAGAATATCTTAAAATAACAGGTGATGATTCCTCTCACTTATTAAAAGTGGCGATTAGACGAAAAAATCTATGAATTGCTTATTTGGTTGAATCAGCTATGAATCGGTATAATATCAACAACCCGCGTATTTTTATACTTCTAAGAAGGGGGGATTTTTGTGAAGAAATTTCTTGTATTTGCGCTTCTTATACTCGTGATTGCTGGTCTTGCCTTTAGTGCCAAACTAAAGGTTGCTTTTATTTATGTTGGGCCTATTGGTGATGCAGGTTGGACTTATGCTCACGAGCAGGGAAGGCAGTACATCGAAAAAGTATTTGGCAATCAAATTTTTACGAGTTTCATTGAAAGTGTGCCAGAAGGTGCTGAATCAGAAAGTGTTTTGAGAAACTTCGCAGCAAGAGGGTACGATATAATCTTCGCTACCAGCTTTGGTTACATGGATCCGGTTATCAAGATAAGCAAAATGTTCCCGAAAACAGTTTTCATGCATTGTTCTGGTTACAAAACAGCTCCAAACGTTGCGACATATTTTGGTAGAATGTACGAACCAAGATTCCTTACTGGTTTGATTGCAGGAATCATGACAAAGTCCAACATCATAGGTTATGTTGCAGCCCACCCGATACCTGAAGTCATCAGAGGAATAAACGCTTTTGCCCTTGGTGTTAAATACGTCAATCCAGAAGCGAAGGTTCATGTTGTATGGTCTAATACATGGTACGACCCGGCAACTGAAAAAGAAGCTGCTATTTCCTTGCTTGACATTGGTGCGGATGTCATAGCACAACATCAGGATTCTCCTGCTCCTCAACAGGCAGCACAGTCTTATGGCGCTTACTCCATTGGTTACAACAGCGATATGGAAGCTTTTGCTCCAAAAGCGTATCTCGGTGCACCCGTCTGGAACTGGGGTCCTTATTATGAAAAGGTTGTCAGAGATGTTATGAATGGAACATGGAAATCAGAGCAGTACTGGGGCGGTATGGCAGACGGTGTAGTTGACATTGTTGTAAGCGACCTCGTTCCGGAGAGCGTGAAGAACCTTGTTTCTGTTTTCAAGGAGGCAATCATCGAAGGGAAATTCCATCCGTTTACCGGACCAATTTACGATCAAGAAGGAAACCTCAGGGTTCCCGCCGGGGAAGTCTTGAGCGATGGAGAACTTCTTGAAATGGATTGGTTTGTAGATAATGTTGTTGGTACAATTCCAAGATAATCTTTTTTATGCTTTTCAGTGGGGCCTCACGGCCCCATTAATTTACCCTTTCTAAGATCTTTTACACTGGAGTGATGCTAACGTGGAAGAAAAACGGACAGTTTTGGAAATGAAACATATTACCAAATCTTTTCCTGGTGTTTTGGCCAATGACAATGTATCCATAGACCTTAAGGAAGGAGAAGTTCTTGCACTTCTTGGAGAAAATGGAGCCGGGAAAACAACGTTGATGAACATTCTTTTTGGTATATATCGCGCCGATTACGGCGAGATTTTTATCAACGGCAGGAAGGTTCATATCGCTTCACCACACGATGCCCTTAAAAGCGGAATAGGTATGGTTCAGCAACATTTTACACTGGTTCCTTCTTTTAGTACTTCAGAAAATATCGTTCTTGGTTTGAAAGAACTTGGTTTTATCGTGAAAACCAGAGATGTTGAGGCAAAGATCGAACAATTGGGAAAACACTACGGGCTTGCGGTCAATCCAAAAGCAAAAGTATGGACGCTTTCCGTTGGCGAAAGGCAGAGAGTTGAAATTCTAAAGCTTTTATATACGGGCGCGAAGATATTGATCCTTGATGAACCTACCGCTGTTCTGACCCCACAAGAGGCTGAGGCCCTTTTTAGGGCTGTTAGGAAGATGACGGCGGAGGGCACTTCAGTTATTTTTATCAGCCATAAACTCGATGAGGTAATGGAAATAAGTGATCGTATAACGGTATTGAAGCAAGGTAAGGTAGTTGGGACAGTGAATAAAGAGGATATAGATAAGAAAGGCCTTGCAAAGATGATGGTTGGAAGAGATGTGATTCTCGATATAGAGAAACCGGATGTTGAAATTGGTGAAACGGTTCTGAAGATAGAGAACCTCAAGGTTCGCAATGATAAGAATCTCTTTGCCATTAATAATCTGAGTCTTGAATTAAAAGCCGGTGAAATCCTTGGAATTGCCGGCGTTGCTGGTAACGGTCAGAGGGAATTGGCTGAAAGTTTATATGGTCTTAGAAAAGTAGAATCAGGGAAGATCATTCTCAAAGGTAAGGATATTACTCACACCAGCGTTTCCAGAAGAATTAAAGAAGGTATTTCTTATGTTCCCCAGGATAGGAAAGGAATGGCTACCTGTCCGAACCTTTCCGTTGCTGAGAATTTGTTCCTTAAAAACTATATAACACATTATGTTCCTATGTCTCCTTACTATCTCAACAAACGATTAATAACTCAGACTGCGGAAAAACTAATAGACGAGTATTCCATTTCTACCCCATCCCCAAAAACCCCGGTAAAACTTTTATCGGGTGGGAACATCCAGAAAGTTGTTCTGGCAAGAGAGCTGTCAACAACTCCATCGGTAATAATAGCTGCCCATCCTACGCGAGGATTGGACATTGGAGCTATGGAATTTGTTTACAGGACTTTGCTCCAGCAAAAAGCAAAGGGAGCAGCAGTACTACTCCTTGCGGGTGAGTTGTACGAAATCTTCAGGTTATCTGATAGAGTCGCTGTTATCTATGAAGGTCAAATCATGGGTTATACACCTCCTGATCCAGCATATATTGAGGAGATTGGACTCATGATGGGTGGAACCAAGAGAATGGGGGATGCAGTATGAGGCTTAGGATAGAAAAAAGAGCAAACATTCCTGCGTACATGAATCTTCTCGTTCCCGTGGTTTCCATAGCTTTTTCGTTGCTGGTAATGGGCATTATTCTCGTAATCTTCTTTCAGGGGAGAGGCCAGACATGGGGCGAAGCTTTCAGAGAGACCCTGTCTGCGTATAAAGAGATGTTCTCCTGGCCCTTCGGGAATATATATGGGCTGTATCAGACACTGGTTAAGATGATTCCATTGGCATTTGTAGGTCTTGGGCTTTCATTTGCTTATAGAATGAAGATCTGGAATATAGGTGGTGAAGGACAGCTCTACATGGGAGCTTTTGCAGCAACCTGGGGAGCGCTTTACCTTTTTAATGGTATTGAATCAAAACCTTTAATGATATTCCTGTTGTTGGTGATGGGTGCCATATTTGGTGGTCTATGGGGTGCCATTCCAGCTTTTATGAAAGCCTTTGCCAAAACAGATGAAATCGTTGTAACTTTGATGTTGAACTATGTTGCAATATTCTGGGTGGATTATCTTGTGTATGGCCCGTGGAAAGATCCAAAGGGTTATAACTTCCCTATAACTGCAGAATTCCCGGAATCTGCAAGGTTGCCAGCTCTTTTCAATGGAGAGGTACATATCGGGATCATATTCGTTATAATTCTTGCTTTCATCCTGCAGTATGTGTACTCCAGAACCAAGTGGGGATTCAATTCAAGGATAGTAGGAGATAATCCCATGGCAGCAAAGTATTCAGGAATAGACGTTAAAACTTACACAATTGTCTCGCTGATAATCAGCGGGATGATAGCCGGTATGGGAGGAGCAGTACAGATGATGGGAATTCAACATAGGCTTCAGCACGGTTTTTCCCCCGGATATGGTTACACAGCGATAATCATTGCCTGGCTTGCCAAACTCAACCCGATTGGCGTTCTGGTAGCGGCATTCTTGTTTGGTGGGCTTTTGGTCGGGAATGAGCAGCTTCAGATGTTCTTTGGATTACCCCTATCACTTGTTTATATATTCCAGGGTCTTGTCCTGTTCTCGTTGCTTGGCGGTGAATCTATATTCCGGTATCGAATAAGATTTGTGAAGGAAGAGGAAGTGAGATCATGAACGAAATGAATTCGATCTTTATAACAACGCTTCAAGCTACGGTAAGAGCCGGAACACCATTGTTATTTGCTGTTTTAGGAGATATATTCACAGAACGTTCCGGGGTTATGAACCTGGGGCTTGAAGGCATGATGTTGGTAGGAGCAATAAGTGGATTTGTGGTTTCATACCATACGAACAATTTGCTTCTCGCCGTTTTGGCGGCGATGATCGCTGGTGCTGTTCTTGGTTTAGTACACGCCTTCTTCACGATAACCCTGAGGATAAACCAGGTTGTTAGTGGGCTTGCAATAACGATGCTTGGCACAGGGATTAGCGGTCTCTGGGGAAAGAATTACATTGGTGTTGTTGCAAAGCAGTTTCAGGTAATCGAGCTTCCTGTTCTTTCAAAGATTCCTTATATTGGCGATATATTGTTTTCTCATGATCTGCTGGTTTATGTGAGTTATATACTCGTTCCCATCATGTGGTTCTATATATACAAAACTAAACCGGGAATGATTCTTAGAGCTGTTGGGGAAGCCCCGGATGCCGCTGATGCCAGGGGTATAAACGTTTTCGCTATTCGTTATCTTTACACTATCTTTGGTGCTTCTATAACAGCAATTGGTGGAGCTTATCTTTCTCTTGCATATACTTCCATGTGGATAGAAAACATGACTGCTGGTCGTGGATGGATTGCGATAGCGCTCGTGTTATTTGCAACCTGGGATCCTGCAAAAGCTTTGCTCGGAGCTTATCTCTTTGGTGGAGTGACTGCGCTTGGCTTGAGGATGCAGGCTCTCGGAACAACGATATCTTCCCATATTCTCATGATGTTCCCATATCTTTTGACCGTTGCTGTGCTTGTATTTACTTCCACAGAGAAGATGAAGGTCAAAGTTGGGGCGCCTGCTGCGCTGGGTGTTCCATATTCGAGAGAAGAAAAGAGCTGATTTATCATTTTTAAAGAATGAGAAAGTGCAAGCTTTTAAGAGCTTGCACTTTTTGTTGCTTATTTATTCTATCTAGAAAACTAGCTCCTGCCAACTGTCAACTGTCAACTAACAACCGGAAATTAAGAATCTTTGACAGTTATAGACCGGCAGCGGTAGTTTTAATGTATTTTTTGGGTTAGAATCGTGGTGGGAAAACGTAGAATCCGAGAATTCGAGAACCTGAGCGATTGGCTACGCCAGTGTAGGGAACTCATTCTGAGTTGCCACGAACTCCTCCGGAGTTGATTACAAACTAACACATAGACCCTAAACCCTAGAACCGGTTTTCTATAGTCTCGGCTCTCGGTTTCTCGGATTCTCGATGTTTTTCGTGCAACCGACAACCAACAACGATTTCTTAAAGAGGGGTGATAGTGTGAGAAGGCTAATTTTGTTATTTCTTTTGCTGCTGGTATGTGTTTTAGCTCTGGCAGTTCCTTCTCCGAAGTGGGAAGACCAGATAATTTATTTCGTTATGATTGATCGTTTTGCAAATGGAGACCCAACCAACGACAATTTTGGCATGGGGGAATATGGAAAGGACAATGCGCGTTACAACGGGGGAGATCTTGCCGGGTTGATCGAAAAGCTCGATTACATTAAAGAGCTTGGTGCAACTGCCATATGGATCACACCTCCCATTGCCAACCAGTGGTGGAATCCGTGGGTAAATTATGGTGGATATCACGGTTACTGGGCAAGGGACTTCAAGAAGATTGATGAGCATTTCGGAGACCTGGAACTTTATAAGAAGTTTGTTGAAGAGGCTCATAAGAGAGGTTTGTACGTGATTCAAGATATTGTTGCCAATCATGTTGGAGATTATTTCAAGTTCGTTGGTGGAAAGTTTTACAAAAACACTGAAAGTGTTCCCACTTCTGCCCCAGAACAGTATCCGTTTTCGTTAAACGATTATCTGAAAGATAAGGATAAGAACATTTATCACTGGACACCGGATATTACGAATTACAGTGATCCCAACCAGAAGCTAAATTATCAGATGGCAGGACTGGATGATCTCAACACGGAAAATCCGGTGGTTATTGAAGCCTTAAAGGATAGCTATACTTACTGGATAAAAGAAGCGGGAGTAGATGGTTTTAGAATTGACACCGTCATTTACGTTCCTCACGAGTTCTGGAAGGAATTTTTGAATGGTAAAAACGGTGTTTATGAGACTGCGAAAGCTCTCGGAAAGGAAGATTTTATAACTTTTGGCGAGGCCTGGATAAGGTCTGATCCATACGATGATTCAGGTGAAAAGATTCTGGAGAGCTATTTCGAAGACGGTATGAGTGCCATGCTCGACTTCCCGTTGAACATAGAGATAAGGCGCGTTTTTAAGGAAGGAAAGGCTACGGCGAACCTCCGTTACCGTTTAGAGCGCCGCGAACAATTCGAACATCCTGAGAGGCTGGTAACGTTCATAGACAATCACGATATGGAACGATTCTTAAAGGGTGCAGGATTGGCTACCGTAAAACAGGCTCTTGCATTTCTCTTTACCGTTCCGGGTATACCGGTGATTTATTACGGAACGGAACAGGGATTTGTAGAAACGAGAGCGGCTATGTTCAAGGAAGGGTATGCCTCAGGTGGTGTGGATCATTACGATACTTCCTTTGAAATGTACCAGTTCATTCGTGAATTGACGGAGTTTAGAAAGAGTAATCCTGTATTTCGTCATGGTCACATAGAGGTTCTCAAAGATGATCCAAATGGCCCCGGCATCTTCGCTTTTAAGATAAGCGATGAAGAGGTTACAGCATTTGTCATGCTGAATACTTCGAACGAAAGAAGGATAATAACCAACCTGAAAACGGGGTTAGAACCTGGAACGGTTATAGAACCGCTTTACACCCTCAATACGTTGAAGAAAAAATATAGTGCCGACAAAGATGGAGAGTTGAATCTCGTATTAAATCCGCGCTCCGTTTACGTTGGTATAGCGACAACACAAAAGAAAAAAGTGAAGATGCCAACAGTAGAAATTTATCCAAATCTCAAACAGGGACAGAAAATAACCGGTAACTTTGTAATCACCGGTACTGCAAAGAATGCAAAGAGCGTCAAGATAATCTTTGATACCAGAATAGACGCAAGCGTTTCTGTTGATGTAATCGACGGAAAATGGTCGTATGAATGGGACATCTCTAAATTCGACCCGGGGATTCACACCATAGTTTTCAAGGTTTACGGTCAAAAACGGACAGATACTACTTACTCTGAAGATTATCAGGTAATCCTAGATATACCGGAAAAACTCCTGGCACAGGTGGAAGATCCTGAAGGCGATGACCATGGACCCTTTGGAAAATATCTTTACCCCACCGATGTTACGTTCAAGAGACAGATGGACCTGCTGGGAGTTACGATAAAGCAGATCGGCGCAAGCCTTGTTATAACCATGAAGATAAAAGATTTGACAACGTCCTGGAGCCCGCAAAATGGCTTTGACCATGTAACATTCCAGATCTACATAGATGACCCAAGTAAAACGGGTGCAAAAGATTTGCCGTTCCAGAATGCGAAAATGCCAGATGGGCTTGATTGGGATTATTTCATATTTGCCAACGGTTGGTCGATTGTCGCTTATTCTTCAGAAGGAAGCGGATCACAAGCGTTCGGTACTCCTATATCTCCAACACCTCAGGTTAAAACAAACAAGATGACCAGAGAGGTAACGCTGATAATCCCGAGTGAGGTTCTTGGAAGGCCGGATAGCTTTGATGGATTCAAATTTTATATCACCACATGGGATTTTGATGGGATTGAGGCACGTTACCGTGATCTGTATCCTAAACCAAAAGCCTTCCATTTTGGTGGCGGCGAGAAGACAGATCCATATATCATGGATGATGTGCTGATAGATCTTGGAAAATAGCAAAGACAAAGGTGGAGCGTTCGCTCCACCTCTTTTATTTGTTGTATCGTAAAATAGTTTTCTTATGCTTCTTTCATTTCTATTCCGAGCGTACGGACGTCCTTTACGGATTTACTGAGATGGCTTTCGGAGATTTCTCCACTTTCGCCATCAGAATGGACAAAATATTCTGGAGTAACCAGTATTCTGGAAAGAGAGGTACCGGGTTTCAAATAACAATAGTCCATCACAAAAGCGTTGGCAATGTGGCTGTCTTTACTAATATAACAGTTTGCTCCTATGATTGCGGGCCCAGTGATAGTAACGCCTTTCTCCAATATTGTACTGCTTCCTATATAGACAGGCGGTTTTATTTCAACCCCTTGAGATATTACCGCCCCTGTACCAACCCAGACACCCGGATAAATCTCCTTCCCACCAGGATAGAAGTTTTTAATCTCTCCAGAGAGAGCTTTTTCAAGGATAACCAGATAATCTTTGTTCCGGCCTATGTCGAACCAATTGAAATCCATAGAATAGGCGTAAATGGGTTTGCCCTCGCTGACGAGCTTCGGGAAGAGCTGGCTCCCGATATCGTAGAATTCACCTGAAGGTATGTGTTCAAATATTTCAGGCTCGAAAATGTAAATGCCGGTATTGGCTATGTTCGATTTTGCTTCTTCCGGGGAGGGTTTTTCCTGAAAACTCAACACTTTCCCTTTTTCATCTGTAACCACGATACCGTAATTTGACACCTGGTCCTTGCTGACTTCTTTTGTTATGATCGTAGCTAATGCTCCTTTTGATTTATGGAAATTATAGGCCTCGGTGATGTCCAAATCAACAATTGCGTCGCCGCATAGTACGATAAAAGTCTCGTCAAAAAAGTTATAGCGTTCCTGGATAAGTTTCATCCCACCGGCAGAACCAATAGGTTCAGTTTCAAGGGTTCCATCTGGCAAAAGCTTTCCCTCGAAGGAGTAGCCAATGTTTACCCCGTATTTTGAGCCGTTTCTAAGGTAGTCCTGAATGAGCCAGCCAAGATGTGAGATGTTTATCATTATCTCTGTAACATCGTGGTTTTTTAGAAGCTCGATTAGAAACTCGATTGTAGGTTTGGTTACGATTGGTATCATGGGCTTTGGAATTTTGTTTGTTAAAGGTCTTACCCTTGTTCCTTTTCCGGCGGCGAGAATCATTGCTTTCACTTTTTATCCCTCCTGATGGTCATTTTTCTTCACGCAGACGGATCAGCAAATAGAATATGGACATCACGAACCCACAGACAACCAATGCACCACCGATGGTAATTTTGTCAGCAAGAAACCCTATTGTTGGTGCTAGAACAGCTGTTAAAAGAGTTTTCAACTGTGATTCTGCGGACAATCCCGATGCCATGGTTTTATGGGATATCTTTTCGCTGATATAAGCTACGTTCAGGGGCCTTCGTATGTTTTCAATAACAAATAGTATCAGGAAAAAGATCACCGCGCCAATCTGGAAATTGAGGCGCTGAGAGACACCGGAGAGTATTATTAAAACCGCTCCCAACAGATAAGTGATATTGATAGCTTTTTCCTTATTTCCGATCTTTTTAGCTACTTTCGATGCATTCTTCGAAGCATAGCTTGTTGCCAGATAGATAAAGAAATATACAATGCCGACGACTACCGCTGTTCTTTCATTATTACTGAACGCTAGCATTACAGGCAGGGAAAGTGCCAGAGATTTTAAAACCGGTTGCAGGTACTCTTTAACGGTTTTGAAAAATGCATCGAAGATAGAAGAGTTCATGATACCTTTTAGAGAATCTTTGTTCTTGAATATACCAAAAAACTCTTTGAAGGTCTCCTGTTTTCCGGTCTTTTTGATCTCTCCATCAAGTTCCTTCGGATACGTTGCGAGGTTTATGAGATTGAAGATATATGGTAACGTTGCAGCGAGAAAGACTACCTTGTAATTGCCGCTGTAAAAGACTATGGCCGCAGCGATGAGTGAGTTTATAGCTGAGCCAAGTTGTGAAGCGGCACGGGTTGAACCATAATACTCTACCCTTTTGTCGAGTATTTTATTCATGCGAAGGTACTCGAGGATCATGGCCTTGTGTGTTCCGGTCCTGAAAGCTTCACCAAAGGCAAAGAGAACCATTGCTAGAGCATAAATATAGAAATTCGGGAAGAAATAGAAAATTATGAAAGAAATGATATAAGATGTCATAGAAAAAAGCATGGAGATTCGTCTGCCGTATATATCCGCAACGAGTCCCGTAGGTAGTTCGAGAAGATTGGTAGCAATTTCTCTTATCGAGAAGAGCATTCCTATCTGTAAAAATGAAAGCCCCATTTCACGAAAGAAGAGAATTAGAAATGGTTCGAAAAACCGTAAGTTTTTTAAGAAGCCATAAGCTGCAAACTTGTAAAACTGCCTATCTTTCGTAAACGCCAATGGTGTTTCCTCCTTATCCTTTCAGATCACACAGTTACGATTCGTTGTTTAAAACCTCTTTGACTTTCTCGAGGTCTGAATCGCTTAGTTTAAGAGATCTTTTGTAATCATTAAGAAAAGAGATAATTTCCTCTTTCTTTTCGATACCGTAATCCTTCCACATAACTGCAAGGGTTTTTGACGATAGAGTTGTTTGCTCTGCGAGGATTCTTATTGTATCCGGTATCTTTGCCCTGATTTCTTCCAGCTTCCTGATCTTTCCGGTTTCGATGAATTCCCTTGATTTTTCCACAATTGCTTTCCCGATCCCCTTGATTTTTGAGAGTTCCTGAACATCTTTCAAATCAAGCTCTCTCTTATCCAGAGAACCGATTACGTTGGCTGCAAAGTGATAGGTCCTTATTTTGAAGGGATTCTCCTTAAGGACTTCTAGAAGCCTTGCCAGCAACTGAAATTGTTTTGCAAGCTGATATTTGTTCACACTCTTAGACTTCATTGATGAAATTCCCCTTCCAGGAACTTGATCTTTTCCTTGAAATTATTATTGATTATATTGGCGATGGATACATTTGAAAAGGTGTACCCTATGATATGGTTTGTCAATTCCCAGAAATCCTTCACGTAGCATTCTTTGTGAAATTTGCAGCTGGTATCACAGTCGATGAGCCTTTCTTCAACGTCTGGTATAGCCTCGAATATCTTTGTTATGGTTATATCTTCGGGATTCTTTGCAAGAGCGTATCCACCTTTTCGACCGCGAATAGCTCGAACCAATCCAGCTTTCTTGAGATAGTAGAGAATTTTCAATGTAAAACCGTGATCGAGATTTTCGGATAGAGAGATTTCTTTTGAGTTCAAGGCTCTATTCTCGATGGACAGCTTAACCAATATCCTCAGAGCATACCTAACGGTCTTTTGGATCAACATTATCCCCCCCTATCATCAACATTATTGCCCCCCTATCTTGATTATATATCAGAGGTGGATAGGCGAAAATATGGAATCGAGAATATTTTTGTGGAAGATTAACTATCGACTATAGGGAGTACGTATTAAATTAGCGAAAGTGCTACCATGATTGAAAGCTGGGAAAACATGCAAGTTGCCCCTAGCACATCGCCGGTATACCCTTCGATTTTTCTATTTGTAATGAAATGCATAGAGCTTCCCAGCAATAGCGCGATAGATAACGAAATGATGTAGTTTAGAGGAAAGTATACAAGAGGAATGGTAAAAACAAGGCTTATAAGGGTATGCTTTTTTTCATAGGGATGTAATAACTTTCCAAGCCCCGTGTTTTTTGCTGGTTTTCCGAAGTGCAAAAGAATATTCATGGAGAATCTTCCGAGAACTGCCACATAAATGAGATCAATTGGATCTACATGCAAAAAAGCGTAAAGATAAGCCACTATATACAATGCGGCATAGAAAAAAGCGAAGGGGCCGATATCTCCTTTTGACATTATTTCAAAACGCCGCTCCTTCGTTCCCTGATAGAAGAACCCGTCTAGCGTATCTAAGAGACCATCAAAGTGAAATAGATCAAAAAGGTAAAATCCAAGTGCAACTGATAACAGCGTCCATAAAAAGTTTTCGCTTATAAGCTTCATAGAAAAATAGAATACGCCGGCCAGATATCCTACGAATGTGAAATACGCACAGATTTTTTTTAGGTTCCCTTTATTTTGTTTTAGAGGGACTGGTACTCTGCTCAGGAATGCTATTGCAAGTTTCATGTCATTCCACAAAGGTATCACTCCATACTTTGAGAGAGTTTTTCAAATCTTCAAGATCGAAAACCTCAAAGTTTATAAGAACATTTTCGGTAATAAGATCTCCCATGAAGCCTTTGATGAACGCTGCCGTTTCGCGATCGAGTGGGAGATGGTCTCTTCCATCGATTACTCCCATTGCGTGTATTTCTACAATCGCTTCCTTCAGATGAGCAGGGAATTTTTTCCCAAGAAAATGGTGCCCGACATCAAAAACCATTCTATTATGAGGTTCAATGAGTTCTTTGAGGTTTTCCAGGGCGACTTTTTCTCCCAATGTTCTTCTCCACCCTTTGATAGGGTGGAGAACATAGTTTATGACAGGGAACCGTGCCTCTTCAAAAAAATTGTAGGCGCGTATCACGTTGTCCAGCCGATCCATCGGGAGATGAACTGTATAAGACAAATCAAGCTGTAAGAGTTTATCCATTTCATTAAAAAGAAGTGTCTTTGTGTCTTCATCCCACGTATAAACCAACAGCTCCACGAAGTCTACGAGCCCTTCGAGGAGTAAAGCGTTTTCGTAATAAGTTCCGGGAATTACCCATGATGTGGAACCTATCATTTTATCTTTACACCTATCCCTGTAACTACAAAGTAAACCTCATCTGCTATCTGCGCGATTCTTGCGTTTAGCCTTCCGAGCGCTTCCACAAAAGTCCGGGTGATCGGGTTTTCCGGTATCACCCCCATGCCTATTTCATTGCTTACGATTATCTCATTTCCATTGATACTGCCGATAAACTTTTCAACCATCTCATCGATATTTCGACCGTAGTGAAAAAGATTCCCCAACCACGTTGTCATACATTCCACCACAACAACGTCGTAATCCCCTGTTTTTTTCAGGATCTCGTGTATATCCAGCGGTTCTTCGTATGTAACGAACAGGTTCCCCCGCTCTTCTTTGTGTTTTGCTATACGCGAACTCATTTCCTCATCTATGGCTTCAGCTGTTGCGATAAATGCCCTTTTTTCTCCTTTTTTTAACGCCAGTTCCAGTGCAAGGCGGCTTTTTCCTGAGCGTTCTCCTCCTGTAATTAAGATCATTTTTCTTTCCCCTTTGAAACGTTCGCATCATCAAAGGTTGCCATTTCATTGATCATCTTAATGGCTGCTTCTATGATCGAGAAAGAAAGCACAGCCCCTGTTCCTTCACCGAGACGCATATCAAGATCCAGGATAGGGCGTAGATTGAGAGCATCGAGCAATACTCTATGGCCCTTAACCTTTGAACAATGCCCGGCAAACATACAGTCAAGGACTTCAGGATTCAATTGCGCTGCAATGAGGGCAGCCGCTGTGGTTGGGAACCCATCTATAACTACAGGAATATTTAATTGTGCGCACTCGAGTATAAATCCCGCCATTTCTCCCAGACAATAGCTGCCTACTTTCGATAAGACATCAATGGGATCCATAAATGGTTCGTGAATTGAAATAGCTTGTCTTACCACTGCCTCTTTCTTCTCCAATTGTTGCCCGGTTATAACCGTTCCAATGTCTATCAGTTCTGAAAGGTTATGTCCCAATGCTATGGCAATAGTGGTTGCGGTTGTTGTGTTTCCTATTCCCATATCTCCCACTGCAACGAGTTCAAATCCTTTCTCTTTTGCGAAGCGTGCTATTTCTTTTCCATATTCTATCGATTTTTCTGCTTCTTCCCTGGTCATCGCAGGTTCTTTAGAAAAATTTTTGGTGCCTTTTCCAACTTTCTTATTCAAAAGCCTTTCATGTGCAGGAAAATCATAATCAACCCCTGCGTCAATAACATAAACTTCACTTCCAACATGCCGCGAAAAAACATTTATCGCTGCTCCACCATTCAGGAAGTTCAACACCATCTGTGCCGTTACTTCTTTTGGATATGCGGATACTCCTTCTTCAGTAACACCGTGGTCTCCTGCGAAGACAAAAACCGCTTTTTTCTCCGGTAGGTTTGGAAGGACTTTTCCCTGTATTTTTCCCATCTTTAATGCTATATCCTCGAGGAAGCCAAGGCTTCCTTTCGGTTTTGTCAGGCTATTCAGTCTTTCTTTTATTTTGTTTTCAAGATCTTTTTTTGCCATTTTTTACCTCCTTACTCATGATAACTTTTATCTTTATCAGAATTTCTATCAGATTTTTCAGAGTCTTCCAAACTTTGCATGAACTCCATGAATAACCTTGCAAGCCTGGGATCAAACTGGATACCCGAAGATTTCTTTATTTCTTCGAGGGCTTTATCTTTGCTCAGCCGTTTCTTATAAGGGCGTCCAGAAGTCATAACATCGTACGCATCGATTATTGAAATTACTCTCGCTATAAACGGTATTTCTTCCTCTTTAAGCCCTCGTGGATAACCGCTCCCATTCCACCATTCGTGGTGGTACAGGATACCATCTGCTATGGTAACAAGGTCTGGCGAGTTTATTGCTATACGATAACCTGTTTCCGGATGCTCTTTTATTTTTTCCCATTCTTCGACTGTCAGTGGACCAGGTTTCTTCAGTATTGATTCAGGTACGGATATCTTTCCAATATCGTGAAGTGCAGCCAGCAAAACTAAATCGTTGATCTCACTGTCCGTGAGATTGATATACTTTCCGAATTCATAGGCTATTTTTCTCATGCGCCTTGCGTGCTCTTCGGTTTCATTGCTCTTTTCGAGTAACATTTTTTCAAGGGAAGTTATTATTGAATTTCTGGTGCTCATGCTTTTCAAAAGTTTGTTTTTATACATTTGCTCTTCGACTTTTTTCAGAATTTCTTGAATATTTTGGTTGGCATTTTCTTTAGTCGCAATTCCAAAAGCTACGCTAATAGGGATATATGAACCCTCGTCAGATTTTTCCAGATTCATCTTGATTCGTTTCAATATTCCTTCGGCGAGCATATAACCGGCCCTCGGCAATAAGATTATAAATTCATCTCCGCCCCATCGAGCTACAATGTCTTGTGGCCTGCAAGAGGAGATTATTGATGTGGCGACGGTTTTTAACAAACGATCTCCCTCAGTATGTCCAAAAGCGTCGTTTACGAGTTTAAGGCCGTTTACATCTCCCATGATTATGCTAAGGGGAAGATGGGATTCAGCGTCAAAGCGTTTTAACTCCTCTTCGAAGAATGCTCGATTGTAAACCCCTGTCAGGTGATCGTGAAAGATGAGATATTTTATCTTTGCCTCTGAGCGAATTCGTTCAATTGCTTCTGTGGCATGGAAAATGAGTAGTTCCGCAAGTTCAACATCTTCTTTGCTGAAAGCGTTCCTCTTCGTTGAGATTGTCTGGAAAACACCTATATTGCCTATTGGTATGCTTATAGCTGAACGGTATTCTTTACTCCGGGGTTTCGCTTCCGGTTCATTAGCGATATCTTTTACCACGATGGTTTTGCCTGTACGGAAAGTTTTTCCGGCTATACCCTCATTTAGGGGAGCCTCCATGATTTCCGGACTTGCAACTTTTTCAGATATTGCTTTAACCACGAATTTATTTCCTTCAACTATGTCGAGACTGTAAATGTCGAACTCAAGTATCTTTTTAGCTGCTTCGACAATTAAGTGATATACTTCTTCTTCAGATTTACTCTTTTCCATTTTTAACGCTATTTCATGTAGTTTCCTGATTTTTTCCAGATTATCTTTCAGGGCTTTTTCAGCCTGCTTTCTTTGGGTTATATCTCTTACGATTGCAGCAAAATAACCAGTCTGCGGAGTGAATCCGACTATCTCAAATGTTTTGTTTGTTTCATCTGAATGGATTTCAAAATGTGTTGGTCTTCCTGTTTCTATAACTTTTTCATAGACTTTTATGTGGGATTTGTAAACCGTTGGAAATATGTCCCAGAGCATTTTCCCCACAACTTCTTCTTTCTTCTTGCCTACTGCTTTCAAAAAAGAGGTATTTGCTTCGATGATCTTGAAATTGTTTATATTACCATCTTTATCTGCCACGGGTTTAAGGAGAATAAAACCATCGAGCATACTCTCGAAAAGCTTGCGGTATCGCTCTTCACTAACGCGGAGTTTTTCTTCAGTAATCATTCTTTCGAGCAGTTCTTTTCGTAATTCTTTTGTTTTTTCTTCTACTCTTATCTTTAAAACTCTCGACCAGCTCAAGGCAAGCAAAAATCCAACAGTTAAAATCAACAAGATTATCGATCCGTACTTTGTTAAATTTTTGATTATAAGATGTTGTGCTGACAACGTCCCAAACCAATTTTCATAGATCTCTTTGTATTTACCTGTCTCTTTGATTATAGCCAGCCCTTCGTTGAGGCTACTTAAAAGCTGATCGTTTCCTTCTTTAGTAGCAAAACAATATTCTTGAGTGAATAAGACGGATAGGGTGTCACGAAAAAAAGCGGGCCTCCCAAGTTCCAATGGTGGTACCATTGAAATAGCCCAAAACAAGAAAGGAGGCCCAAATAAATGGTACCACAAGAACTCACAAAAAGCGATATTGTAAAGATTATTGAGCAGTTAGACAAGCTTTTGCCTTCTAACTTCGTTAACAAACAAGGCAGAGGTAGAAGAAAGGCTTATTCTGACAAGAGCATCTTGAAACTTTCCATTTTATTGAAGCTATGCGATGTCTCATATCGTGGGGCAAAGAACTTTTTAGAAAAGAATCCCAAATACATGGAACTCTTGGACTTGAAAAACATACCACCATTCCAGACTATATCCAGGAGAGTAAGAGAATTGCCTCTTCACAGGATAAACAAAGATGTTGTAAACCTCTTTTTGGATATAGAAGGACTTGAAAGGATTGAGTTGGTGGTGGATTCCTTTCGTGACCAAGACTTGTAAAACCCATACAGCACAAAGACGAAGAAGGACAGGGAAATACAAAGACCCCCAATCCAGTTGGACAAAGACGACAAAAGGCTGGGAATACGGAAGAAAGGTACATATGAGTTTGGATGCACAGAACCTATTGATTCAAGATTGGATGACAACGCCAGCAGCTGTACACGATTCGACGGTGGCAAAGGCACAAATAGATTCTGGCCAGGGATATAAGTATTTCCTCGCAGACAGCGCATATGATTCGCAACAGATATACCGTTATATATTCGATTGTAGTAGCATGATACCAGTAATAGACACAAACAAAAGGAAAGGTGTATCACTGGAAAAACAGTGTCAGGCTCGTTGGCTGGGCATTCAATTGAGGCAAATATATGCGGAGAAGTATAAAAACCGTTGGGAGATAGAGAGAACGATTAACATTCTACAAGAATATTTCAATCTGGAATACATTTGGTATGTGAGAAACAGGAATTATGATGCGGTATTGGGTTTGGCCATATTGGCATACAATCTTTGTGTTATGTTCAATATCTTGAACAGCCGTCCTCACAGAAAGGTGGCTGATATTATTGGCTGTTACTGATTTTTGAGACACCCTATAAGACGGATTTAATCGCCTTTATGTTATCTAGTTTTAGTTTTTTTGCAAGATAAAATCCTTGAAGATTCCCCAAAAGAGCGCAATCGTGTTTTCCTGAAGCGAGAAGGCGCAAAGCCTGGGCAGGTGATTCGACAGTGATGATTTTGTCAGTGATCTTTTTTTCGAGTAAATAGTCATGCATGATATCTCCATACGGAACGATTATTTCCTTGCCTGCCAGGTCTTCCTCTGAGGTTATTCCATTATAATCTTTACGAACAAATACCGTTGTATGAACAATGAGAAATCCTGTAGAGAAATCAACCAGCTTGTCTCTCTGTTCAGAATAATACATTCCTGTAAGGCCGTCTAGTTCCCCTCTTTCGAGAGCTGTTCTTACTTCGTTCCAGGGACCAAGCCGTATCTCAATATCCATACCCATAACTTCAGCAATAGCTCCAAGCAAATCAATATTGAAACCTGCGGGATTGCCGTTTTCATCTATAAATTCGTATGGAGGATAATCATGATCCCCACCAAAGACGTAGTGTTGTTTGGTAACAGTATCATCCAGAGCAAAACTTTGGGGTGATAGCAAAAGAAGAATCAGTATAATCGCACATATCCATTTTTTCGGAAACACCACACCGATTTACACTCCTATCCGATTTTTCACCTGTTAAGTTTTTATGTGCATAGTCGTCTTGAAGGGGACATTTCATAGAGGATTGTGGTGCGGACGATGCTTTTATATTTTAACATGCACTGTTTGCTATCAAAAAATGGGAATTATAGTTTTAATCTTAAGACTAAAAAACGAAAACGAAAAACGTTTGTTTCGGTTGCTGGTTGGTAGTTTTCAGGTTCAATTAGTGATAGAGGACGTCGATATCAATCTGTAATGCTGATTTTTAATATCATTTTTTTGGGATAACGCGAAGTGATAAAATTACATTGTATGTAAAATGTTCAATAATAAAATTCTTACAAATCGGGGGAGGTTTCTATGATTTCAAATTTTGATATTTCACAAGCTATGACTATCAAGCTCGATCCGGTTCTACCGCCTGATCCGGAGTTCCTACCAGGGATAAGGAGAGCGCCAAAAAGGGAATTAACGCTGAACAAAAAAGAGATAAAGCTGGCGCTGAAAAACGCTCTGCGATATATTCCCGAGGAACTTCATGAGAAGCTGGCACCCGAATTTCTTAACGAACTGCTCACCAGAGGAAGAATTTACGGTTACCGGTTCCGACCTAAAGGCCCTATAAAGGGAAAACCTGTGCATGAGTACAAAGGAAAGACTCTGGAGGGAAAGGCCCTTCAGGTTATGATCGACAACAATCTGGATTTCGATGTCGCGCTCTATCCTTATGAACTGGTTACATACGGTGAGACAGGTCAGGTGTTTCAAAACTGGATGCAATACCAGCTTACGAAGAAATATCTTGAAGTTATGACGGAAGAGCAAACGCTTGTGGTAATGTCGGGACATCCTCTGGGGCTTTTCAAATCTTCAAGAAACGCGCCAAGGGTTATCATTACCAATGCGCTCATGGTAGGGATGTTTGACAACCAGGAAAACTGGATAAAAGCGCAAGCACTTGGTGTGGCTAACTACGGGCAAATGACCGCTGGCGGCTGGATGTACATCGGCCCTCAGGGGATCGTACACGGAACGTTCAATACTATTTTGAATGCAGGAAGACAGAAACTTGGTGTACCCGAAGATGGCGACTTGAGAGGTTATCTTTTTGTTTCTTCCGGATTGGGTGGAATGAGTGGTGCTCAGGGTAAAGCTGTGAGAATTGCCAATGGAGTTGGAGTAATCGCCGAGGTTGATTATTCAAGAATACAGACGAGACTTGAACAGGGATGGATTGATGTGGTTCTTGATGATCTCAATGAAGTCTTTAAGACTGCTCTCGAGTATAAGAAAAACGGAAAAAGCATAGCCATTGCTTATTACGGAAACGTGGTTGATCTCCTTCAGTACGCTGTGGATAACAACATTCACATCGATCTGTTGTCCGACCAAACTTCCTGTCATGCTGCTTACGATGGTGGATACTGTCCTCAAGGCATTACTTTTGAAGAGAGAACAGAACTTCTTAGAACGAACAAACAGAAATTCAGAGAGCTGGTCGACAAATCTCTTAGAAAGCATTTTGAGCTCATTAAGACTCTGGTAGAACGGGGAACGTATTTCTTCGATTATGGCAACAGTTTCATGAAGGCCGTTTTCGACGCCGGGGTCAAAGAGATAGCCAAAAATGGTGTCGATACTAGCGAAGGCTTTATTTTTCCTTCTTATGTAGAGGATATCATGGGGCCCATGCTTTTTGACTACGGTTACGGTCCTTTCAGATGGGTCTGTCTCAGTGGCAAGCATGAGGATCTCGTAAAAACCGATAAAGCTGCTATGGAGTGTATAGATCCGACAAGGCGAGGGCAAGACAGGGATAATTACATCTGGATAAGAGATGCTGAGAAAAATAAGTTAGTAGTTGGCATCCAGGCTAGGATTCTTTATTCTGATGCTGAAGGGAGAATTCGAATAGCTCTCAAGTTCAATGAGATGGTAAGACGCGGAGAAGTAGGACCAATCATGATAGGAAGGGATCACCATGACACGGGTGGTACAGATTCCCCATTTAGAGAAACCTCGAATATAAAGGATGGAAGTAACATAATGGCGGACATGGCTACCCACTGTTTCGCCGGGAATGCTGCAAGAGGAATGACGCTAGTAGCACTTCATAACGGTGGTGGAGTCGGTATTGGAAAGGCTATCAACGGAGGGTTCGGCCTCGTGCTTGATGGTAGTAGAAGGGTTGACGAAGTAATAAAGACTGCTATCGCATGGGATGTTATGAGTGGTGTGTCTAGAAGAGCCTGGGCGAGAAATGAGCACTCAATTGAAACTGCAATAGAGTATAATAAGAAAAACGTAGGCGAAGATCACATAACTCTTCCCTATCTTGTAGATGATGGACTTGTGGATAAGCTTGTGGATAATCTGGAAGCTTAATTTCTATTCCGGGGCCTGGGCCCCGGTTTCTATAAGGAGGCGATGGAATGCTGTTTGCCATCGTAATATTAGGTGCACTCGTGACTTTGCTGCTTTATATCTTGTTTCGTATAACACGTAAAACGGAGTTTAAGAGCACCTCAATTGTTAGCAGGATAGAGAAAGTTCCTGAACTCAGCACGGCAAAATTGACAATAACACAGATTTACGAGATGGAAAAAAGAAGTTTCGTACCGGGTCTTTCGGGAAAATACACTCTCATCGTTCCGATAACGGTGCGTGGTTTTCTTGACCTTTCCACGCTGAAGGAAGAAAACATTGAAGTATTGGAAACCAGCGATGCCAAGAGGGTAACACTCAGGCTTCCATTGCCCAACCTTGAAATTACGGTTACCTTAAGCCAGCTGAATGAAATAAAGGTGATAAACGAAAGCGGTATGCTGGTAAAAATGTTTGGTCCTAAAGATAAATTGAGAATACTCAAAGAAAATACCAATGCCATTAGAGAAAAGGCTATAAAAGAGTCAGAAAAAACAGGAATTATTGATATTGCAAAAGAAAGTGCCCGGAATTTCTTTCATGGGCTGTTGTTGGGAATGGGTTTTGACGAGGTAATCATATACTTCCAGGAAGATGTTCCACTTGAGAATAAAGTCAGTCCCTTGAAAATTGAAGAGAAATGAGAATCTGACTGTTTGAAAAATATTGGGACCCGATACGTATGTATTTCACCTTTTGTATGTAAGTTTTCCTTCAAGGTGCTCCTCAAAACGAGCCAAAATGAATAGGAAATCCGATAATCTGTTCATATATTTCAAAAGTTCATTGGCGATCTCTTCAGTCTTACACAGACTGACAATTCTTCTTTCTGCTCTTCTTGCTACTGTTCGGCATATATCTAATTTTGCAGATTGAATTGTCGTTCCCGAGATAACGAAACCTTTTAATTTGATGATTTTTTCATAGTGGTGCACTTTTTCTGTTAGCCATTGAACATCGGTTTCAGTTATTGGTTCGATGAATAATTTACCTTTAGAAGCCAGTTGCCCCGCCACTTTGAAAAGGTCATTTTGAATTCTTAAAAGAAGTTCCTTGGTTTCTTTTGATTTACAGTAATGCCTGGCTTCACCGATATGTGAATTCAATTCATCTATCGTTCCGTATGCTTCAACACGTAAATCATCTTTAGATACCCTTTCGCCAGACCAGAGGCTGGTTTCACCTTTATCTCCTCCACCTGTGGATATACTCATAGGTATTCCTCCTTTGGAACCAAAAATCGAGAGTTCGAGAACCGAGAGCCGAGAATCCGAGAAAAAGAGTTGTGGGTTGTGCGTCTCTTTTCTAAACCTTAAACTCTATACCCTAAACCCGCCTTTTTAAAGCGTACAACCTACAACGCTTTTTTCTCGAATCCTCATACAGCAAACAGTTTCGCAACGAGTACGATCAAGGCGATTATTCCTAAAAGCGGAAGCAGTAAGAAAGTGAGGCCGATGATTAAGAAAACAACCAATAAAAGCACACCGATACCAACAACTACGCCAATCAAAACTGGAAAGGCTCTTATAGCAATGTACAAAAGAAATAATGCCCCAATTATCGCAAGAAATTCCGTCACTTTTAGCACCTCCCTGAGTTTATTTTATCATTTTCTTGAAATCTTATATTTATCTGATTTTTGATAACACCTTTGGGATGATAAAATTGTACTGTGTCGTTTGATTGATTTTTGCAATACTCAATGTTATCCGGATAAACCTTTTGCTTTTGAAGATTGAAAGAATATAGAGGTTTTCAAACATTTAAAAATAGAAAGTCTTCGTTAGGAGTGAAGGTGATGAAAAAGCTCAGCAATAAAGTTTCGTTGGAATTTTTTATTTTTGTTCTTTCAGTTTTAATTGTGGTGGTCATCGCTTTCTCGCTTTCGCTTTCCCATTCTGCTAGAGATGAATATACACGTTATTTGGAGATCAAGAAGCAGAATGTGTACAAATGGTTTGCTGAATTGAGAAATGAGTATAAGCAGCTTTATGAGGTATATATAGAGACCGGTATTGTTGACGATGATATCGATTTGCTTATTGAACTCGAGGGGGACGGAAGGGTTAATATAGTTAAAAATTTAATTGGAGTTGGATTTGATGAAATCGCAAGTTTGGTTCAATCAGGTTCAAAGGTTGTTTTACTTAATAGTGAACCTGTATATTTGATGGTATTTGAAACACCAAATAAGCAGGCAATAATTGGCAGTATTTTTGACGGAGAATTGATTGGAAGCTTATCCAAATACCTTGGTGAAGATGCAACGGTTTTTATTAGTTATAATGATCATTATATAGTCCCTCAGGAGTTTATCCAAACGGGTATTTACGTACGTTCGGTCATCCAGCAAAGTAAAGAGGCAACTTCGCGTCCTTTTGTTGTTAGCCAGCCGAGAGGGATCTTATCTATATTTGGATGGGGCCAGGTGTATCTTACGGATTCGGTAGATATTGCTGGTGTTAAAGTCTTTGTCCTGCAGTCAGAAACACTACTTGTTCAACTTGTCAACAGGCTTATTCCAATAATGTTTCTTATCGTTGTGGGGGTCGTATTTTTCTCTTTGGTTTTTTCGTGGTCTTTGAACCGTTATATATCTACGGCTCTGGACTCAATACTGTCTGGATTTACATCGATCCGTGATGGTTCTTTTGAGCGTGTGAAGTTTAAATCTAATGATGAGCTTGGAAAAATATCTATGGAACTTAATAAAACAATGGAATTCATTGAAATGACTCTTGAAAAGCTCAGGAAATCAAATGAATTGTTGAGAAAAGCAACGGCAGAAGCCAGGCAAGCAAGTCGTATGAAATCGGAATTTTTGGCCAATATGTCTCATGAAATGCGAACGCCGATGAATGCTATCCTCGGCTTTACAGAACTTCTTCTTAGTGAGGAAACGAATGAAGAAAAGCGGAAACACCTTGTAACAATATACCGAAGCGGAGAACATCTGCTGAGTCTTATAAATGACGTTCTGGATCTTTCGAAGATTGAATCTGGAAAAATGCAGATATACGAAGAAATATATAGCCCCCGGAATTTGTTGAAAGAGCTTGTTGAAACGTATCTTCCTATGGCTTACTCTAAGGGTTTACATCTTGCTTATAGTCTAGATAATAATGTTCCTGAATATGTTGTTGGCGATGCTTTCAGAATCAAACAAATTTTGACAAATCTCGTGTCAAATGGTATCAAGTTTACCTCGCAAGGATATATAACTATACAGGCTAATTATAAAGAAGGGAAGATCACGTACATTGTCAACGATACAGGGATAGGGATTCCCGAGGAAAAACTTGATAAGATTTTTGAACCGTTTACGCAGCTGGATAGAACAATGTCAAGAAAGTATGGTGGTATGGGACTCGGTCTTGCTATTACAAAGAAGCTCGTTGATCTTATGAACGGTAAATTATATATCGAAAGTCATATAGGCAAAGGGACAAAAGTCGTTGTCTCACTTCCAACGAAGCTTCCATCGAAAGAGGAAATAGAAAAAGTTATAAACAAAAAGGAAGACACCAACAAGGTTGTTTTAATTGCAGGCAAAGATAAAAACTTTTTTGAAAACATCGCATCGCTTCTTTCACGGTATAACATCAAACACAGAACGACTTTAAATATATCTATGCTCCCACTTTTATGCAAGGAAGCAAAATACATGCTGGTTATAGTGGATCTAGATAGGATTTCTGAGAACGATCTATCGATTCTTGACACCGTAAAAAAATCCGAGACGCCTGTAGTGTTGGTGGCTAAAGATGCCAGAGAAAATATTGAAGGATTTGAAGTATTAACGAGACCAATTTCAGAAAAGAAATTGATAGAGATTATTTCAAGATATTTGAAGGAAGATCTGTATCCTGTACACGAGTTTTCTAGTAAAGAAATACTGGTTGTCGAAGATAACAAAGCTAATCAGGTGCTGATTAAGAAAATGCTTGAAAAAGTTGGGTTCAAAGTGGACGTTGCAGGGAATGGCAAAGAAGCCCTTGAAAAAATCAAAGAGAAAACTTATTCATTGATAATCATGGATATGCAGATGCCTGTCATGGATGGTTATACCGCTACCAGGAAGATACGAGAAAAGGGACTTAAGGTACCTGTGATCGCCTTAACAGCTCATACATTGAGAGGAGATGAAGCTAAATCACTTGAAGCCGGTTGTGATGGTTACCTTGGAAAACCGGTAAAACAAAAGGAACTGATAGATGCGATTGTATATTTTCTTAGAATTCAAGAAGAATTAGAAACAACCAGATTTGAACCTGTTCAAACACCTGATCAAAAGACTGGGAAAGCAGAGGAGAAGATAGGAGAACCTCCTAAAAATCCGAGAAATGATATTGAAAAACGCATTCAGGAACTCTCGACAAACATGGGATTAACCCTTGAAGAAGCGCGTGAGATGTTTGAAGAGTATGAAAATTATCTCAGGGAAAGTATAATGCAGCTTAAAGAGTTGAGCCTGAAGGAAGATTTCGAGGCTATCGATCGGGAAGGCCACAGTTTAAAAGGTTCTGGTAAGATGTACAGTGTGGTTGAGGTATCAGAAATAGGTGTGAAATTGCAGAATGCCGCCAAAGCAAAGAAAAAAGATAAGATCCTTCAACTGATAAGTGAGCTTGAGAAACTAATTGATCAAATCTGGGGTTCAGACCAGAATAGTTAGAATATTTTGATTGTCTTTGAATTTATAATTTATTTGTTGGGCAAATTGTTTGATCAGGTATATGCCCATTCCGCCTTTTTCCAGCGAATTGATATCGTTGAGGTCAGGGGGGCGTGCGATAAGAGGGTTAAAAGGAGGAGCATTGTCGGTTATGGTTAATAAAACACTTTCATCAAGATATTCCAGATCGATGTATATCTTTTCGTCGTTTTTTTTGTTGTAACCATGCCTTACTATGTTGCTGCACACCTCTATAATTATAAGGCCCACCTTAAACCCTAGTTCGTTGCTTTTTTCGGAAGCAACCATCCTGAATATCTGAGAGGCAAGCGCGTCGACTGCTTCCAAAGAAGCCTTTATTTCAAAGGACCACTTATTTCTTTTCACGGTTATCGCTCACTTCACTGAGATTGTCAACGATTTCCAGAACCTTGTTTATTCCCATTATCATAAATACCCTTTTAACGTTGGGTGTGGGCGAAAGAATCACAAGTCGTTTACCCTTGAATTCGAGCTTTCTCCTCAAAATAAGAAGCGTGGCCACGCCGGAGGAGTCTATTAATTGCACGTTTTTCATGTTCAGGGCGAGAATATCGAAATCTGTCAATTTTTCGATGGTTGAAAGCAACTCACTACAGGAAGACGCTGTGAATCTATCCTGGTCGATAACCAGCTCTTTAATCATGAGAATCATCCCCTAAGTTTTTTATAAAGTCTTCAGGTGAATTGCAATCCATAACAAATATCTTGTCGAGTTTGAGAAGTTTGAAAAGATTTCTTACCTCGCTGTTTAATCCGCAAACAGCAAAAGGAATGTTTTTTTGGCTGAGAATCTTGTAAAGGCTTATGAAAGAAGCAATGCCCATGCTATCAACGAATTCTATATTTCTACCATCCAGAATGACCGCTTTGTAGGTATCCAGTTTTTTGGATTCGAACCATTTTTTGAACTCCGCAGGGATCTTGCCGGTGATACGTGACCTTTCTTCAACGCTTATGATGGCGAATTTCTCATCTACAACCTTAAAAGAAAACACGATATCCCCCCTGTTTTTTTTTAATGAAAACATTCAGCCGGTGAATTCTATACCTATTATAGTAACATCGTCCTCGAAATGCTCGCCATTTTTATAGGTTTTAACTTCATTAAAGAGATCTTTAACGCTTTCTTCAAGTTTGGACCAAATGTTTTTTTCCAGGTTTTTTTTAAGATTTTCTAAGCCGAATTGTGTTCCTGAGGAATTTACAACTTCTATGACACCATCGGTAAAGAGGTATATTCTGTCGCCTCTGTTTATTTCTAAAACCTTCGTTTTACCTTCGACGAGTCCCAGGCCCAGCATGCTTTCAACCGGATCGTTTACAAAAAAAGTCTTCCTGTCCTTTTTTTTCATAAAGAATGGAGATGGATGACCAGCATTTCCGATTTCGATCCTCATGTTTTTCCTATCAATAACCACGGCTACGGTTGTGATAAACAGATCGAACTTGTCAAATTTGAAATTATCTTCCAGAGCTCTTATGAGCTTAGAAAGTTCCAGTTTTTCACCCTGATTTTTTATGTTTTCTACATAATCCTCAACAAATCTGTGAAAGATTACCGAGAGCATTGCCGCTTTGACCCCATGTCCAGCAACATCTGCAAGATATATAAGTTCTTTTTCGTCATTAAGTTTGATGAAATCAAAGATGTCTCCTCCCACATTGTACGAAGGTTCGTATATCCAATTAACCCTGTCTCTAAACCCCTGTGGAGTGGAAACCGGGACCAATGCTTTCTGAATCTTCGCAGCTGCAGCGACGTCGTCCTGTAGTTTTTCAACCGCCTCCTGTAAAGAGTGTATAAGGCTATGGATTCTAAGTTGTGTACGAACACGTAGCAAAACCTCTTCCGAAAGAAAAGGTTTGGTAATAAAATCCACCGCACCGCTTCTCAATGCGGTTAGTTTGTTCTCTTCATCTGTTGAACCCGTTAGTACTATTATGGGAACATCTTTTAGATTCTCTTTGGATGTGAAGGTTTCAAGGAGCTGAAGTCCATTTATATCCGGTAACATCAGGTCAAGAAGAATCAAATCGGGTTTGAAACTTTCAGCCTTTTTTAAAGAGGTTTTTCCATTTGCACACTCAACAACATCATATCCTGCTTTTTTGAGAATCACTTTGAGCAACATTCTTACTGTTCGATCGTCGTCAATAACGAGCACCCTCTTCATTTTCCCCCTCCTAAATGCGTCGAAACAGTTGTGAGTTCATTCAAAATAGCGTAACGCTTCTGCTGGAGTGAGTTTAGAAGCAAGATAGCTAGGAATAATGGTAGAGATGAGTGATATGACATAAAAGATGATGGATAAAATGGCCATGTATCCCCACGGTACAGACATCTCCATAGACCCAGATAACACAGAGTTAAAGATCTCTATGCTGGTCAATGTTCCTGTCGTGAAACCAAGCAAAATACCCAGAATAACAATGAAACTTGTTTCTATCATGAAGGCATCGAAAACCATTTTTTTGGTAAAGCCTATGGCTTTCAACATTCCGATCAACCTCTTTCGCTCGTAAAGGGCTTTGAACATGAGTATAGAAACTCCAACGATTCCAACAATCATCCCGAAATAGAGGAACGACCTTAAAATATCTATTATTCCACTTATAGCTGTGGTAATTAGTTCTATCATATCATCAACGTAAAATATAAAGATGTTTGCTCCCAACAATTTTTTCAATGTGTAGAAATTTGATTTCTTTTCCTCCTTAGAACTACCAGCCACATTCATGAGTATGATCTTTGATCCGTCGGTTTCATCTGATAACGATAGATTTCCATGATAGAGGAAGAGCCCATTAAAGAAGTTAATATCATTCTCAGGAAGGGTAGCAACAACTCTTGCTTCCAGAATTTTTTTACCGGTTTCCGTGATTTTTGTTCCAATCTCTGAGTGTCTCGGTGGTCTTGAGAACACGGGAGTACTGTCGGTGAAAATCTCAATGATATCGCCGGGGGTCAATCCAGGAAGTGCGGATTTTGAAACGACTATATCGGTTGGGTGTTCTTTAAGATAATTCCATAGATCTGTGCTACTATTGAATTTCTTTTTGAGTTCCGGAATTACTTCAATATCATTCAGCTTAAATTCAGCTTTTGTTATAAATCCATCGTCGAAAATGTAAAGATCTGCCCTGTAGCTTTCTGTTTGCGCCTGTTTGTTGACAATTATATTCAAACGGGATAACTCTACAGCCGTTGTTACCTGTTTCATTTCAGAAAGTTCGGAAGCTTTTAAATTCAGGTTACCGATCGTAGAAAAAACAGCGCAGTCAAAGCCTATGAACATGGTATCTTTGCTTCTTTTTAAGTTCTGTTCCTGAGAATATGGGAGGATCGAGACCAGCGTTATTATGTAAATAACGAGTGCGTACATTGCAATTGTCAACCCCGTTCTGGTTCTGTTCCTTGCCGGGAAAGCTGTTGATATTTTCAATACCGCAGCTTTCTTTCCTGTACCGTGAAATAATCGTGATAGAACAATTTCGAAGGTTTTCAGGTTGTAAACAACAAGCAATATTCCGGAAAAGAGGATGGAGAATCCTTTGGTAATGATCAACGGGACGGAGGTTGCGCTCTCTTCAGTGATGAAAGGAATGTAATCGCTAAACATTACCAGAACGATTACGGCTACGCTGGTTATGCTTTCTATGAGTCTTTTGTCTCTTATATTCAAAACATAAGGAAACAAAAGTAGTAAGAGAGTTGTTCCACTAAGAAAAGCTGTTCCACTGCCTGATAGGTAGCCACTCATCACAATTACAACACCAGCAAACAGCGAGAATACAACAAAAACCTTGAATAAGTATTTCGTACGTTGAGTTATTTCTTCTGGAATACCACGAATAGCATTTACTATGTTCATTCGAGAGATTCTTCGACCGGTCCAGAGAACAACCATCATAGGAATTATCAAGCCAAGGAAAAAGCCATAGAAGAGCGTCTGGGGTTTTACGTAAAAAGTAAAAGAGCTCTGAAATGTATTGAGAGCTTGTCCGGCCCTTTCGGTTGGTACCATGGTGGATAGATCCGTGAAGAGATTTACGAATTTAGAAAGAATAAAGTATGATATTCCCACACCTACGGGTAATCCTACAATGGAGGAAAGCAAAGAATACAAAAAACCTTCGTAAACGATAACCTTCGATGTTTTTGACCTTGTATAACCCAGAGCTCTCAAGGTTCCAAGTTCGCTTTTTCTTTCCTGGGCAAGCATCATGTAGATGTTTGATAATAACAGTATTCCAGCTATGATTGCAAAGAAACTCAACGCGAAGAATACCAATCCTATGTTGTTTCCTGATGCTGCTTCTATTGCTTCACTCTTTACTTTAGCAACTTCAAATTTTTTATCTTTGTCCCAGACTCTAACTATTTCCTCGATTCTGCTGCTGAATTTTTCACCGGAAAGATAGTCTCCTGTATTGGATACGAGTATTTCGTTATAGCTGTCTGGAACTTTTATACCCAGAATTTTCCTGGCGTTTTCTATTGAGAGAAAGAGTTTTCCTGTATCGTTTGAAAGGTTTGTGCCAGAATAGTTGACAATTCCCTTACCTTCAACTATCTTATAAACTCTAACCTTTGGTAACTTCAACCACACCAGAAGTTTATAACTCGGATCAGGGAGTATCTCGAAAACATCTCCTTCTCCGAGATTCAGTTTCTCTGCTAAGGTTTCATTGATTACAACAGGGATGTCTCCATCCAGCTCTTCAGGGATATTTGTATCGAAAACTCCTTTAGCATAGCCAAATTGAGACAATTGAGCGAAGTCCACGCCTATAAGATTGGCGTTTGCTGCTGCTCCGGGTTCTAACGAACGAACCGTTCCTATTGAGCCGCAGCTAACCTCTTTTCTCAGGATGGGTAGTACTTCATCAACGTATTCAGAGTGCTTTAATCTTTTAATGAGATCGCTAACGTCATTCAAAGTGAAGAAAGGTGGAGCGGTTCCATTGATTTGTCTCAAAGTGATAACTTCATCGATTTCACCCAACTGCTCTTCAACTCGAGAATAGAGAAACTTTTGAAACGAGTCGTTCATCGACATGGAGCCTACTATAAGAGCCGTTCCTATAAGTGAACCAGCGATTATAAGAAGGGCTTCAGCCTTCCTTCTAAAGATATTTTTGAAACTTATTTTCAGAATAATCCTGTTGCGGAGCATTGAAAGAATTACCCAGCTACTTCCAAAAATAACGGCAAAGGTAAGCGTTTTGATCAACATCTATCATCATCCCTGGCGTTTTTCGATTGAGATTATCTTTCCGCTATCCATGTGAAGGATCCTTTCTGAGTAACTTGCCACTCTATCGTCGTGTGTTACAATGACGAAGGTTTGGTTGAATTCTTCATTCAAATGTTTAATCAGTTCCATTATTTCAGCGCCTGTTTTGCTGTCGAGTGCGCCGGTGGGTTCATCTGCCCACACTATTTTTGGTTTATGAACGAGGGCTCTGGCAATGGCGACTCTCTGCCTTTCACCACCACTCAATTGGGAAGGTAAATAGTCAACCCTATCTTTCATTCCAATCTGTTCGAGTGCTTCCATAGCGGCTCTTCGTGCTGATTTGTTTTCAGCGCCGATAGCAAGCATGGTAAGTTCAACGTTTTCAAGTGCTGTTAAAACAGGAATGAGATTATAGAATTGAAATATAAACCCCATTTTGAGTGCTCTGAAACGTGTTTTTTCGTTGTCGGACAGGGCATGTAAATTGACACCATCAACGAAAACTTTTCCTGAGGTTGGATCATCTATACCGGAAAGACAATTCAAAAGGGTACTTTTACCACAGCCCGAAGGACCTAAAATAGAGAGAATTTCTCCCTCGTTGATTTCGAAAGATACACCATTGAGTGCTCGATATTCAATTTCCCCGTTTTTGTATATTTTAACCAGATCCTGAGCTTTGACGAATGCCAAAAAGATCACCTCTATTTCTTGTTCCACTAATTTTCATTTTTATATTTACGCAATAGATCTTTGAGCTCTTTTTCTATTTTTTCGAGGTTTTTTAGCAAATTATCAGAACCGGAAACCACGATGATTAGCAACAAAAACATGGCAATGTACCCAGATACGACTGTTATAATCCAGCGTTGGCTTTTAAAGAAAAACATGAAAACGGTGCTTACAACAGGAAACAGAGGTGCTATCAAGACAGAAGCATAATAGAGCCACCTCTGGAATTTTATACCGTTTTTCAGCTGTTTCAGAAGTAAATTTATATGTCTTTTTAATCGCTGAAATTCTTCTGTCTGCGCTGTAATTTCCTTTATATCGCAAAGCTCTTTTTCAATTGTTGAAAGAGTAATTATGTCTCCACTGAAAAAATCTTCGAATTTCAAACTTCTCGAGAGTTTTTTCGTTCTTTTTGTGATCAATATGTAAGCGAAGATCAGACCTAACGGGAGTAGGGAAACTAATAACGAATGTAAAGAAACACTCAGCCCGTATAACAGAGCCATACACGCAAGATAATATATAAAAAGAAACCGTTTATTCATCCTTATCTGGCAGTTTTTCCAGCATAATGTAGGATGCTGATACTTTTACGGATGATTGTTCGATTTCAGTAACCCAGTCTATGGGAAGAAGCTTCTCTTTCTTTTTTCCTTGACTGCTTATTTCAATAACAAGATGAGTTATGTGTCCCGTTTCATCTAAAAGAATGCTTCTGACCCGCCCGGCTTCTTTGTCTTCTGCTGTTATAATTAAAGCTCCGGGTTCAATAGCGGTGGAGTCCTCGGATATGTTGCTTGATACGCTGAATGATGGCAGGGGATATAACTCAGCGTAATCTCCTACAGGTCTCAACCAGTAAACTGGTGTTACTCTTCCTTCTGCTCCTTCGCCTGTAATGAAATAGATTTCCTCAAAATCTTGAAGTTTTTCTACTTCACTGGCTTTTACCCGCAAGCGAATTTCGTCAGGAGCGGCAAAATATATGGAATTTATCGGAACAAGCTTGGCTTTTCTGTTAAACATGCCTTTTTCAATAACTATGTGGGTCACTTCGTTATTAACAGGATGGACTACAACCCTTGTAAGCCTCCCAAGGTTTTTTCCGTCGGAAGATATTACTTTAGCTCCCCAGCGCAATCTGGTTTCCATCTTTTCACCCCCTTAATAAATTCTAACATGGAAGAGACGATTAAAAGCGTATCATGTAAAATATTCAGTAGGGAGTGAAAAGATGAATGCATTTGGATTGTTCCTGACATTTTCGAAAATAAGCCTGTTAACGGTGGGCGGCGGCTACGCCATGATTCCCGTTATAAGGGAACAACTTGTGGTTAAGCGTGGCTTGATAAGTGACTCCGAATTTCTTGACGCTGTTGTCCGTGCTCAATCGGTTCCAGGAGCAATAGCGGTTAACCTATCCCTGATAATTGGCAAGAGGATAGCCGGGATCCCGGGTTCAATTGGATCGTTGCTTGGGGTTGTCGTTCCTCCTTTTTTGGTTATTCTTCTAATTGCCATGATATTTACGGAGTTCGTAAGTACTCCTGTGTTTTCGGGATTTTTGAAAGGGGTAAGAATTGGAATCACCGCGGCACTTATAATACTTTCTTTTAGTCTTATAAAAGAAAGCACGAAACAGATTAAAACCCTTGTGACAATAGCTGTATTTGCATTTGCCATTGTCATCTTTCAGCTTCCATCGTTTTGGGGACTCCTTTTATGTGGCGCTTTGATTTATATCTTTCATGGAGGAAAAAGATGATCGAGCTCTTTCTTACTTTTCTCAAGATAGGTTTTTTGGCTTTTGGAGGGGGATACGGTGCTCTTGGGTTGATTCAGGATGAGGTAGTTGTTGTTCACAGTTGGATCGACCACGATGCTTTTTTGGATTTGCTATCCATTTCTCAGATGACGCCGGGTCCAATAGCGATCAACACAGCGACATTTATAGGATACAGATTATATGGGCTTCCAGGTTCTTTTGTAGCTACCGCTGGTGTTGTTTTGCCAAGTCTTTTTTGGGTTTTTCTTATAACAGGAGCTTTAGGTATTGTGGCAAAAAAGTCGGATATTTCAAGGGTTCTCGAGGCTTTGCGATTTGCAGTAATTGCGCTCATCATCTCGGTGACTTTTAGAATAGGAATGAGTTCAATTACTGATTTATATAGTTTGAGCTTGTTGGTTTTTGTGATATGGCTAAAGGTAAGATACAGATTATCTGTCATATGGATTGTTTTGATATCCGGGTTGATTGGAGTTGGTTTGGAATTTTTAAACTGACAGGGTATTTTTGATAGAATAAAATAATAATAGTTTTTAGTTCCTGGTTGATAGTTGTTAGTTATCCGCGATTAATAAGGTGACAACGTGTTCTCTTGATTGCTTTTCTCTGAAGCTTTTTGAAAAGTCTTATTCTGACACTCTAAGTTGTATGGGGGATTGAGTTGCTTGCTATAGCAATAGATAGAGTGCTGGATATACCGGAAAATATCGCGAAGAAAAAGGGAGTTTACATACTTCCTATTCCTGTTTACATAGACGGGAAAATGTACCTTGATGGTGTAGATATAACCTCTGAAGAGTTTTACAGAAAGTTTCATCCTGGAGTTGTATTGAAAACCTCGGCACCTTCATTGAAGGTTATTGAAGAGTTTTATGAGAGGATTAAATCCGATGGTTATGATGAGTTGCTTTTTTTCCACGTTTCTCCTGAATTAACGAGTGTGCCCAATGCCATCAAGCTTGTAGCGTCTCAGATCAAAGGACTGAAGGTGCATTTCTTTGACACGAGGCAAATATCCATTGGTGGCGGATTTGCTGTAATGAGAGCTATCAAACTTCTCGAAAAGGGGAAATCTGTGAAGGAAATAATTGATATCCTTAAAGACTTCAGTAAAAACGTGTGTGTTCGTTTTACAGTTTTTAATCTTGAATATCTGATAAAAGGGGGAAGACTCACTAAAATTGAAGGTCTTATTGGAGCTCTTTTAAAGATAAAGCCTATTCTTGGAATAGATAAAACAGGCAGTATAATTCCATTTCACAAAGCACGCAGTACGAAACTTGTGATGAAGAAAATGACCGACGATATTGTTGAACATTTGAGAAATCGGAGAAAGAATAATATACTCGCAATAGGGTGGGGACATAGTCGAATGAAAGAGTATGCGCTGGAGCTAAAAGCAATACTTGAAAAGAAGCTTAGCGATTTTCTTGAGGAAGTTCCAGAATTTATCCATATTTATTTGCCCCCAGTTCTTGCATGTCATAGTGGTCCGGAACTTTTTGGTTGCGCTGCATATGGTGAACCTCTTTCGGAGTAATGGTTTGTTTGGGATTGGATGGTAGAATAATTTAGGAGGTTTAAATATGGCTCGAACGTGTTCTTCCTGTGGAAAAATCGTTCCTCGGGGTGAAGCAATAAAAATAGATGGTGCTATTTACTGTCTTGAATGTGCTGCAAACTTAGGGAATAAAACAAAAAACAAAGGTTGGTCAGCAGAGTTTGGAGTTCCCGATGTAATTCTTCTGTCTGTTGAGACAATACCCGTAGAAATCACTGCTTACTTCCAGGCTATCTCCTCTGAAGTACTTGTTTCAATAAATCCGGAAAAGTTTAGATTGTACGGTGAAAAAGACTCTCCTATAAAAGTTGTTTCTCTTACCTATGACATAGATACCTTCAAACTTCAGCTAATGGAAGACCTCAAGATCCAGGCTGGAATAGTTGGTGCAAATGTTGTACTTGGTGTAAAAGTTTTTTACAATACTATCAGCTTCATAGATGACGAGAAACTCCTGATAGTTTCTATGAGTGGTACACCTGTTCTGGTAGAAGATACTTCATTCATAGAGCATCATCATAGAAAATAATGAGCATTGTCAAAAGTTCCTTCACGCGAAATATCTGCCCGAAAAATACCCGAAATTATCTAAGAAACATGGCTATATTACGTGCTTTTTGAAAATCTTCGAAACCACACTATGTACAGGAAAAATCCATACGCGAGCATGGTCAAAAGTGTGTACAAAAAGTAAACACTGTTTCCTGTTCTAAGCGCAAAAGCAGGAACATTTAACACCGCGATCATTGGTATTCCTACAAAGATAGAAAATCCACTCCCGAAGACGAGATTTTCGGCTGTTCCTGTTTCAAGGGCAGGATCGACCTCTCTGAGAAGCGCCATACCTGTGGAAATCGTACCGGTGAGCATACCAAAAAATGCCAGAGTGTTCTCGACAATATAGTCTTTCATGGTTTTTTTCACAACATAAGAAATGTAAATGTAGGTAAATATACCGCCAAGGAAGGTTATAACAAAGAGCGGGAAAAAGACGGTACTTATCTTAGCGTAAACGACAGCGCTTATCGATGCGGCAACCATGAAATCAAAGACGCCTCCGGCAATCCTCTGCAGAATGAAATTATTGAGATAGTTTTCACTGGTAATTCCCTTTTCATGAAGTTTGTCGTATATCTTTCTAAACAACATGGCAAATATTGCGCCAAAGACAAAATGAAATCCCCACATGACCGTTGCGAAGGTTTCGCCGAGAGCTCCGAGCGGTGCGAGAACTTTTTCAAGAAGTGTCAGAAAAACCATAACCGCGAAATAAATACCGCCTATGATTACGAGTTGTATGGTCATTCCATCCATATCGGAAAATTCGTAGTCTTTAACTTCAAGAACCTTTTTCTCGATGACCTTCACGCGGGGTTTTTTGTGGTTACCATGGGCAAATATATTTAAGAATATTATGCCGCCAATAGTCGCCCACGTGAATCCTGCTGCTGCCACTGCGAGTCCAATGGAAGAGCCGTTCAACAATCCAAGCTTTTCCCATTGTGAGCCAATTGAGAACGCCTGACCTGGCCCCTGGCCAAAACCAAGGGGCAATAGAAGACCAATTATAGGGGATACATTTTTGTTGAAGAGGTTGAATCCATATGCCATGATCATACCGATGATCCCTTGAAAAAGATATGTGGAAACAATTATAAATCCGGCATTCATGGTGCTCCTGGTTTTACGGCTTTTCGTTTTTCTTAGTGCAAGACTTATGAAACCTATACCCATCAGATGATATATGGTCTGTCCGAGTTTTTCGTAATCCAGGGGAACAACCTTAAATAGATTTGGCCCAAGGATTAATCCGATAAATCCCGCGAGGATAGCGTTAGGAATGATGAACTTTCTTAAAAACGGTAGGAATCTTTTTAAGATTATGGCAATAGCAAAAAAGATAGAGATATAAATGAAATTATCTATCATCGACCAGTACATAATCCCCCTCCTTAAGTAATTTTACAGTTTTGTATATTAAAAGTGATGAATGATTCGTGGTGAGTCGTACGACGCTGTCTTCAAAAATGAATTCGTTGACCCTTTTGAGGAATGTTGTTAGTCCTCTGATTTTTTCTAAAGGATAGATATTGTTACCGATGGAAAGAGCTTTTTTCGTTATACTAACCCCACCTGAAGCTTTTTTTACGATTCTGGCGGATTTTCTGTCTCTTTCCACTATCTTTCCGTACTCCAGGTTTATCAATCCACCATTTTCTTTGATGTATTCATACAAGATTCTTTCTTGTTCAGCCATAAGAAAATCCAAACGAGAATTGTTTACATATCCATATTCATCCACTATCAGTTCATATCCGCATTTGGTGCACTTTGCTTTATCTCCTTTTGCCTTGATTGATTTGAATGTTTGACATTTTGGGCAGAACCATATGACCCTTTCAATCCCTTCAGCTTTATTTTTGCCAATAAACTTTATTTTCTTTTTTTCCTGCCAGTCCCATTCAGAATCACTTATGAAGTCGATAGCTCTTTCATCTTCAAAGATAGCTAATTCTATCTCGATTTTTCCTTTCCTCGCATAATCTGCCCAACGCGGCTTTGACAAATAGCCACCATGGATCTTTGTGGCTAGAGTAGGGACCTTTACCTTTTCAAGAAGTTTATTTGTCCCTTTTGGTAGTTCTCCGAAGTTACCGTTCCATGTGACCGAGCCTTCAGGGAAAATACCGACTATACCGCTTTTCCTTAAAGTGGCCTATATTTGTCTTATAGTATTCATATCCGGGACGCCTTTTTGTTTTGCTATTGCACCAGAAGCTTTTAGGATTGGGCCTGCCCACCAGGCTTGAAAAGTTCCCCTTGCAGCTACCCAAACGATGGGGTAATCAAGAATAGCATTGATAAAAAGCGGGTCGAGAAAGTGAGTGTGATTACCTATGATCAAAAAGGGTGGCTTTGGTATTTTATCCACTCCTTGAACACACAGGTTATATTTTTTTATGAAGCTTTTTGTGAGAAATCGTTTTGCGAGGCGCCAAAGCCATGTATCACCGGGTAGCTTTTCAGTCACCAAACCCCTCCTTATTGAGATGGGAAACTTTTTTATCAATATCATTCTAACATTGAATTATTCTTCGGCATCATAATGTTCAGAAAACTGTTTTTTCTTACATCTCTTTGTTCTCTGAAAGTGCATTGACGATCTTTAAGAGGTTTTTGTGGAAACTCTCAAGGTCTCTGTGCAAAGGTTTTCTTCCTGCATATTTAACCAAAACGTACAATTCTGTGACCAGTTTGAGGTTTTTTTCAAAATCGCTTTCTTTTTCTTTTTCGAGTAGTTCGTAAGGTGTAAGGTGATGAAACCCGGAATAGTACTTTCTTCGAAGCCACCAGTAGGCTCCAAGGATGTAATTAACAGTTGGCGAGAAAGCCGGAACTTCATCCAGGGGATATAGTATGATTCCTTCAGGGATTTCTTCCGGAGCTTCTTCTGGCTGCTCTTTCTCTTTCTTTTCTTTCAATATTCTGATTAAAAAGGAAAAGAGCAATATTGCAAATACAACACCTACAATAACGGTGCCGATTGTGAGGAAAGATCTTAGAGTTATTCCGATTAATGGTACGGTATCTTCAATTCCCTTTTCTTTATTGTCTTTCTCGATGGGCTGTGAATTAAGGTTTGCTGATGGTGCTCCTGTATATCCTGGTTGTTCGTTCGGAACAGCTGCTCCGAAAACAGGCTTATCTGGTTGTTCTCTTAAATACATAAAACCCATGATTGCTAACGAGAGGACCAGTACAAATACGACGGCACCAATTATTAAGGAGTTCCAGAAGCCTTTGATGCGAGTGGCTCTCGCATAAAGAACCAGCATTGTGCTTGCCCCAACAATCAAAAGCAGCAATACCACGAAATCGGATAGTTTATCCTCAAAGCTTTTATGTGCATTCAATATTTCTGGAGCATTGACCGGATGTTCGATATCGATCGAGTTTCCGGTTTTGCTTGAAATGGGAATTTGATGGTTATTGGTAAGGTGTCCTTCTACAGCTGTGGCAGTGTTTGTCGTATTGAGTACCTCTAAAAGCTTGGCAGTTGGGCTGATTTCGAGATTCTCGGTAAACAGTATAATTGTTGATGAAGCGAGTACTAGAAGGATTAGAATACGTAAAGGGATTTCTTGAGAATGTATCAGAAGCCATCCAAGAAGTACCAACAAAAAAGCCACGATGTCCATGGGAACACCCAAAATGGGATTAATCGCCAAGGCTATACCAAGAAGGAAAACTCCCAACCCTGAACTGATAAGTTTTTCAGAAATAATCAGAACAATGGCAGCGAACATCATGATAAAAGCCAAGGACTCTTTTGCAGGGAGTTTTTCTGCCCCTGTTGTGAAAATGACCATGGCAATGATGGAAAAGGGAACCGAGAGGAAAATACTACACCCCATCCGGGATAGCGATTGCAAAGCAATAAGAACTATTATCCCTGTTAACGTTATTGTAGAGGTCAATGAGAACTCTCCACTGAAGAGATAAATACTCAGAAATATCGCATACACCATGACAATAGTTTTTTTAAACACTCTGCTGCTCAATTTCCATTACCACCTCTTGGAGTGATTGGTTGTCTCGCAATATTCGCACGATTATCTGTTCTTCCTCAAGAGCAGCCGCTTTTTCTTTTAGATCTCTCATGTCAATAGGAAGAAGTTCGTAAGATCGTGCTGGCTTGTAACGTGGATCCCTGAATCCATAAGGCATCAGGATCACGATAACTCTGGAACATCTAGCCCTTGCTTTCAACAAGACAGGAAGGATGGAATCAGTCAGATACATAGAGAAGAGCACAACGGTAGTAGCCGGGGTTAACTTCTCCACATCCGTTGATAGTACATCGGATAATTCTGGGCCGGTATTGGTCCCTTCAGAAATAGCGAGAAGTTCCACTGTTTTTACCCAATCATTGCTGAAACTTCCGGTACTTCTAAGCACTTTTTTCCCTACAACTGTCAAATCTATTTTGTGTCCGATTTTCGCGCTCCAGTGAATCAACGATGAGGCTGCCAGGATCGCCTGTTCTTCGTAAAATTCCCGAATTCTGCTCCATACGTCCCGGGCGAAAACTTCTTTTGAAAGATTCAGATCGAGATATAAATGTGTTCTACTGATTGCAGTGTAATTGAATTCTTTCACGTAAAGTGAGTTCATTTTTGCGGAAATTTTCCAGTGTATTTTGTTTAGGGGATCTCCGGAATATTCTCTGATCCCTTTCATATAGGTCATGTCTTCCATCAGTTTGAAATCACTCTTCAAACCCGGCAAAAGTTCTCGCAATCTGAGCGGAAAGTTCTCGAATTCCATCAAACTTGGAAGTACAAGAATCTCTTCCGGAGCTTCATAGGTAATCCAGTGTTTGAAGAAGCCCAGGGGATCAGGATAACTCAATAAACATTTTGAGACGTCCTTTATTCCCCGTTTCCCGAAATAGATGTGTGAACTTATTTTTGCCTCTTCGCGAGGCTTCAAGATCAATTTTTTCTTCCTTATTTTCGAAGCGCTGGAAGCAGATTCAACCATTGGCAAAAACCAGACAATGAGTTTTATCGGGGATTTGTTGTGAATCGTATAATCTATTTTTATCTTTTGATCGATGAAAGCCCTGTTCCTTTGAATTTTTCTTTTGACCGTTAAATTTTTGAGCAGGAATCGGCTCATGAAGAATTCAACCCAGAGAATTGCTACGAAAGCCGCAAATAGCAAAGAAAAACCATTAACCTGCAAAGTTAACCATATAAGGGCAATAATGGTCATAATAACAACGTTAGAAGATGAAGAAATTAGCTTCGTTGGTTTCAGTTCAGTCATTTATCAGCGGCACCTCAACCGTGTTGAGGATCTCATGGATGATTTCTTCGGGTGTGCGTTTCATGAGACGTGCTTCAGGTTTCAGCATTATTCTGTGCGAAAGAACATCTACAGCTATTTTCTTAACATCATCAGGAATCACAAAATTCCTTCCGGAAAGGGCTGCCAATCCTCGAGAAATATTCATCAAAGCAATGCTTCCTCTTGGACTTGAACCCAAGAGTAAATCCGGATGTTTTCTAGTGTTTTCTACAACAGTTGTAATATATTCCAATATCGATGGGTCGATCCGAACATTTTTCACCAGTTCTCGAACTTTTGTAAGTTCTGAGGCCTCAGTGACTGGTTTTATTGATTCAATAGGATGTACTTTTTGCATTCCTTCAAGCATTTTTATTTCCTGTTCTTTATCGGGATAACCCATGGATAAGCAGATTGAAAATCTATCGAGTTGGGCTTCAGGCAGCGAAAATGTTCCCTCAAATTCTACCGGGTTCTGGGTTGCAATAACAAAAAAACAATCGTTCAAAGGATAGGTTTTACCATCTATGGTAACCTGTTTTTCTGCCATTGCTTCAAGGAGTGCCGATTGGGTTCTTGGGGTGGTTCTGTTTACTTCATCGGCCAGCAAAATATCTGTGAAAATTGGACCTGGCCTGAAAACGAATTCTTTTGTTCGCATATCCAGGACATTTAATCCGGTTATGTCGGTTGGCAGGAGATCCGGGGTACATTGTATTCGTTTGAATTCAAGACCAAGCGAAATCGCAAGACTCCTTGCCAGCATGGTTTTTCCAACACCTGGAACATCGTTCAAAAGAACGTGACCACCGCTTATCATAACTGCGAGTGTTTTTTCTATAACGTTGTCTTTTCCAATGATTACTTTAGCTATATTTTTCAACACTTTTTCGCCGAATTTTTTTACCTGCATTATTCTCCCCCTCTTTTTTCAACAATCCTTAGTGTAATTTATCTAAAATATGTTTGCCTCCTAGAAGCCTTGCAGCTCTTTTCCATGCATCTTTCTCGTTGTTTATGCGTTCTTTTGAAAATCTATAATCATTTTTTCTGATAAATTCGCCCAATTCAGCTATTATGTTATTCATTATTTTAAGCTGAGTATTAAACAAAAAAGTAGCCGAGTTTCGATTCTTGCATGCTTCCATGATTTTGATGAAATGTGGTATACATAAACCATTTGACAGTGAAAAATATTCTCTAAATTCCTGTTTTTCAAGAGCTGAAATAAACTCATTGATATACAATTTTTCGAATTCTTTCTCTAAGGCGCAAGCGGGGCAACGACTTTTAATGGTTTCGTAGATCAACGAGCGTTTGTTCTTAAAGAGTTTAACATTATTCTTTGGTTTTAATAGTAGAGATGGTAGAACTTTAGTTGCCTGTTCAAGAATACTTTTGTATATTATTGATTGTCCAAAGGGATCACCCATTGACATAAGGAGTGCAGTGTGCTTTTTGCAAAAACCCATTGCATTGTCAATTGTTCCCATGATTCTTGGGTCATTAACCAGCTCATAGAGTAGTATATCAAAGTAATTGACAACGCTTTTTTCCGTTGCCAAACATATGGGACATACGTTTTTTTCGTTTTCAATTAGGTCAAGAAGGGTGAAATACGCCTGATTCTCTTTCTTCTGATTGTGTTTCATAGGCATCGACCATCCTATCAAAAAAATAAAAACTCCTACCTCATAGAGATAGGAGTCATCAGCCTTTTGGCAATTAGGGCGGACCCCATCGCCCAAAGAAATTTTATCATAAAAGGTACTTATTGTTACCAAAAAAGCGGTACAGTCAATTTCAAAAAAGATGTTTTATCAAATATACTGATAATTTCTCTTCCATTTCCTTAAGTCCTTGTTTGGTTGGGCTGTAGTAAATGTTTTTATTGCTTTCCATTCTTCTTACAACGATCCCTTTCAAATTGGATTGTAGAATGCTCTATATGGAACTGTTTCTCTAGAAGATCGTTTATTTCATCTAAATAGGCATCGGCTTTTTCCAGATTATTGTCAAAGAGTTCCACGTGACATTCGAGATATTTGTCGTGCCCATCTGTTGTCCATACATGGAGATGATGAACATTTTTCACAAAATCAAATTTCTCGATTTCTTTTGAGATCTTTTCTAGTTCAATATCCTTTGGAGTTCCCTGCATGAGAATATGAACGGATTCTTTCAATATGGAAATGGATTGAAAGAGTATGAAAACACCAACGACTCCGGTAAACAGGGGATCAAGAATTATCCAGCCGTAATTCCTTATGAGAACGGCAGCGATTATTACGAATACCGAAGAGAGAGTGTCACTTACGATATGTATGAAAGTCGATTTCACGTTCAAGCTCTTTTTTGCGTCATTGAATAGTAAAATGGCCGTGAAGAGGTTGCCGAGTAAGCCAATAACTGCAACTGTCAACATGACTGTACCGTTTATTTCCGAAGGGGTAAAAACTTTTTTGAATGCTTCCACAAAAAGGAAAAGCGCAATGGCAAGAAGAACAATTGAGTTCAGTGCAGCTGCCAGGATCTCTGCTCTCTTGAAACCGTAGGTATGAAACGGTGTTCGTTTTTTTCGCGCAATTCTTTTTGCTGAGTAGCTCACAATCATCGAGCTTGAATCAGTGAGATTGTGAAGAGAATCTGAAATCAGAGCCAGACTGTTTGATACTATTCCACCAATAAATTCCACGAGGGTTATCCCGAGATTCAGTACAATGGAAAACAATAATCGTCTTTCAGAGGTATCCTCAAAACTATGTGAATGCCCGTGTTTTTTTCTATGGGAATATGCCATTTTAATCCAGTCCTTTCCATCCCTTTTTGATATTATCTCACCATTGTAGAGATGCCAACGAGACCTCTTCCGCCGTGCACGAGTAGGGCTGGAGAGATTATCCCGGTGAAGAGTTTTTCTATTTTTACGTTTTTAAATTCATGAAGGAGCATTTTGGCAAGGTTCAATGTTCCTTCATCATCGCTGGATCTGTAAATTGCTAATGCTTCTACGTCCCTTTCGTTGATAAATTCTTGCGTCAATTCCGCCATTTTTTTGATGGCTCTATTCATTCCTCTGACTTTGGCTGCACTGTAAAAGGTTCCATCCTTTTCAAGACCTATAACCGGTTTAATATTCAATAGCTCTGCTATGGTAGCACTTATCTTTCCTATTCGACCGCCTGCTTTGAGAAATTTCAGAGTGGGAAGTGTAAACAAAACCTTTATTTTCTTTTCAACGTACTCTTTTAAGGTGCTGACTATTTTGTCAATGTTGTTTCCTGATTCTATGAGTTTGAAAGCTTTGAATATCAAAAGTGCAGAGCCAATGGAAACACTTCTGGAATCAACGATCTTTATTTTGAGGTGCGAAAATGTTTTTTGAAAGCTTTCTGCTGTCATCCGAAAAAGGTTTAGCGTCCCGCTTTGACTTCCGGCAATGTTTATACAAATGATTTCATTGATTCCTTTGCTCATAAGGCGAAAGAACCCTTTTTCCACATCGGAGTAAGCCGGAATTGAAGTTTTTGGAATGGTCCCATTTTCCATTAAGCGAAGCAATTCTTCACGTTTTATCTCATTGTCTCTGAAGGTTTGAGAATCTATGACTACCCGTACCGGGACAACCTCAACGTGACCGCTTTTAGCTATTCCATCGGGGACATCTGTTGCAGAGTCACAGAGAATGCCTATCATGCCTGAACCTCCTTTTTTGTTTTTAGTGAATGTCATGTGCATTTAAATCCCAACAATTTATTATACTTCTTTTCGCACGAAAGCAAAAAAAGAACATAATGCGAATTAATCTCTTAAAAGGTTTGGATTAAAAGATACAAGATGAGATACTAGTTTCAGGAGAAGAATTTTCAGGAAAGGTGGTGTCGCTTTTGAAAAACATACTAATGGTCTATCCAGAATATCCGGACACCTTCTGGGGATTCAAGCACGCTCTGAAGTTTGCTTCTAAAAGGGCTGCATTACCTCCATTGGGATTGCTGACGATCGCTTCTTATCTTCCAGATGAATGGAATATAAAGTTGGTCGATATGAACTGTGAGAGGTTGAAAGAAAAGGATGTTAGAAACAGTGATTACGTTTTTATAAGCGCTATGGCTGTACAACGTGAATCTGTCAAAGATGTCATACGGCGATGCAACGAATTGAATGTTCCGGTTATTGCAGGTGGACCGCTATTCACAATGGAACCCGATCATTTTCCGAATGCAGATCATTTCGTTTTAGGAGAAGCTGAAGAGATCATGCCAGAACTCGTAGAAGATATTGAAAATGGCAAATTGAAGAGATATTACGCAAGCCCGGATTTTCCTGATATAACAAAAGCACCTGTTCCCAGATGGGATCTTTTACATCTCAAGTGGTATTACTCGATGGGGATACAGTATTCCAGGGGCTGTCCATTCGACTGTGAGTTTTGTGAGATAGGTGCACTTAATGGCCATGTTCCAAGATCGAAAAGTACAGAACAGATTATTCAAGAATTGCAAACCCTCTATGATTTGGGATGGAGAAGATCTGTTTTTTTTGTGGACGATAACTTCATCGGGAAAAGATTTGACCTCAAACGGAAAGTTTTACCAGCTATTATCGAATGGCAAAAAGCGCATAACTACCCTTTCACATTCTACACGGAAGTATCCATAGATCTTGCGGATGACGATGAACTAGTAAACTTGATGACCCGGGCGGGATTTAACAGGGTTTTTGTTGGTATAGAAACTCCGGATAAGGAGAGTCTTAAGGAAACAAACAAATATCAGAATATCAAACATAATCTGGAGAAATCCGTAGAGAAATTACATTCTTCAGGTCTTGAAGTACAGGGGGGGTTCATCATAGGGTTTGACCATGATACGCCTTCTATATTCAAGCGTCAATTCAGTTTCATTCAACGAACGGGTATAGTAACGGCCATGGTTGGCATGCTGAATGCTCCTCGTGGAAGCAAGCTTTACGAGCGGATGCGTAATGAAGGCAGATTGATCAGTGAGTTTGTTGAAAATAACGTGGAGATTTCCATAAATTTTATTCCCAGAATGAATATAAAAACCCTGATCTCCGGTTATCAAAGGCTTATGAAACAACTTTATTCTCCCGTAAATTACTATAGACGGTTAAGAAAATTCTTGTCTGTCTATAAATTCCCCAATACTTTTAGATTGAAAAAAATAACTTTCATAGAAATCAAAGCCTTTTTAAGGTCGCTTGTGGTGATAGGGATATTTGGTAAAGAAAGGTTTGAGTACTGGAAATTACTCATATGGAGCCTCTTCAAAAAAAGAAGGCATTTTCCACTGGTCGTGGCGCTTGCAATATCAGGTTATCATTTCAGGAAAATAGCCGAGAAAATTTCAAAAAAGAAGGTTTCATTGATATTCGAAAAACCTTTCTCTTCCGGAAATCTTGCCGCTAAGATGTAATCAGTGTGGCTTTGACTCCACGAAGAGCCTCGAGATAAATCTGATTATCCTTCGTTTCATTAACCAACGCCAGATATTCATTATCTCTTTTTTGAAGCCCCTAACTAGCAATATTGTGAAAATGAACACACCGATTATGAAGACTATCCACCAATAATTTATTACCACGAAAGAATAAAGATAAAGCCACAGGAAGGCACCTATCCTGTCTATTACGTTGAAATCCGGGGAGTTAACCTTCACAACTTCATAATCAATGCCGGTATCTTTTACACGGACTATCAAATAGTGATAAAAATAATGTTCTTTGTTCAAACCAACCAATTCCGCTCCAGCACCACCGGTTACGATATACGGAACACCTTCCCATTCTCCTCTGAAATATCCGTGGATGTGGCCGGCAAAAACCATTGTAACGTTATATTTTTGTAGAAGCTTCAGTAGTTCCATGGCGTTTTTTGTGTTTTTTAATGAATGTCCGGGTTGTTTATCCATTGGAAGTCTCGGATCGAAGATAGGTACGTGAAGAAAAACAAACCTGTATTTGTGTTTTTGTGAGTTTTTCAATTGTTCTTCCAGCCATTTCATCTGCCAGGCACCTATGGTCTCTTCGTTGGAACTATCAAGAACTATGAAATAGACCTGATCAACGGCGAACGCGTAATACAGAGGACCGAAGAATTCGACGTAATTATTCATACCACCATCGGCAATGTCGTGATTTCCCGGGACAGGAATAAATGGCTTTTGTAGCTTAGAAAGCTGTTTCAAAAAAAAGTTGTATTTTGTTACACTTCCATCGAACACCATGTCTCCAGTATTCACAACGAATGTGATCTCGGGGTTGGTGTTGATCTGCTCAATTATCTTTCCAAAGGTTGAGATTGAATTCTTGTTATCCCCCAGGACAGCAAAGGAAAAGTTTCCCGAATGGGTTTTGATCTTGTTGACACTGTTGTAAACCACGTTTTTAACGGATTCACTTTGAATGAACGGCATGGTTATCTTTATAGCAGAAATCGCAATTAAGAAAACAGAAATTATCCAGATAATCAGGCATTTTCTTCTATTATTCATAGTGTTTGCTCCTTTTTTCTCATGATACTACTTATATCATATTTATATCATGCTTTTCAACGGCAAATCTACCCGACGTTGAGAATTTAATCAAAATGCTTTTAAGTGTATGTAGCGACAGGTAGCCTGTTGTTTTTTCTTGGGTGGTGAGTAGAAAAGGATTAAAATAAAAAAGCAAATGGCAACGTTAACAGCAAATTTTTCAACTAGGTAAAAACAATATAAGAAAGGAGGGAGCCAGCACACCACTCTGTATTGAAATGAGGAACCTTCTGCTGGCGTTCATCGTGAAGAAGACTGTTTTGAGTGTTGTAACTTTACTATTGTTGCTACTCGCGGTTACTTCCTGTGTAAAGATAGACGAGGCTCTCACAAGCGGTTTCGATTACCTTAAACTCGGGGATTATAATAGTGCGATATCGAAGTTTAACAAGGTTTTATTATTCTCAAACGATGAACAGAAAGAAGCTCTTGCTCGTGAGGGAATAGGTTGGGCCTATTATATGAAAGACTTCTTAAGTACCTCTGAGAATAATTTTCTCCTTTCGTTGGAGATGGTGCCCTCCAACGCCAACGTGAAAGCGGGGCTGGTTCTGGTTAATATCAGAAAAGGGAATTGGGATGAAGCTCTAGGCCACGGAGAGTTTATTGTTGATGAAACGGAGTTTCAAATTGACTATCTGCCAGACCCTCTTGGAAGGGAAGAACTGCTGAAATTGCTGGCCATTGCCTCGATACATGCACATGATGATGCGGCTTATAGTACTTATACAGGTATGATTACGGATCAGGATTTTGTTGATCGCCTCGAACAACTGAAAGGGGGCGAGTAAAATGAAGAAAGCTATTATTGTTTTTTTGCTCTTAATAGTAACTTCTTTAGCCTTTTCTGTTCCGGCATATCCGGGAGAGATAGCGCTTTCTCAACCCGATGGAACGATTTTAACGGTTAGGGTTATAGGTGATGAATTTGCACACGTCACCCTTTATAATGGATTTCCGATAATAAAGAATGTTGACACCGGTTGGTGGGAATACGCAGTTTTCGATGAAATTGGTAAATTGATACCTTCGGGGAGTAAAGCTGGTATTGATGCTCTTCCAGAACTCTTTGAGATTTCAACGGTTTATGATTATCTGAGCGCGGTGGAAAGACCTCAATATGTTGCCTGTGCCCCAACATCCGGTGTGCTGAAATTTCCGGTAATACTCGTGAACTTTTCTGATACAACCCCCACATACACGCCCGATGATATTGAACCGGTCTTTACCGGAGATTCCAATTCGGTAAAAAGCTATTATCTTGAGGTTTCTGGTGGAGAAGATACTCTTAAGCTTGAGTTTGTTGTTGTAGGTTGGTACACAGTATCCGCAACACATGGTTATTACGGAGAGGATGATGCCCATTGTTGGGAACTTGTAAGAGAGGCAGTGCAACTTGCGGACAACGATGATTTCGACTTTTCACAGTTTGATAACGATGGTGATGGTTATGTTGATAGTATCATCGTGATTCATCAGGGTGAGGGCCAGGAATTATCGGGAGATCCATATGATATATGGTCACACAGCGGGGATATCTGGCCGTACTTGTATTTAGACGGTGTGTATATAAAACATTACACGATCCAGCCGGAAACGGTGGGAGGAAAGTTGTTGACAATCGGGGTTGCCTGTCATGAACTCGGGCACGTTTTCGGGTTGCCAGATCTGTATGACACTGATTACAGTTCTGATGGAATTGGTTTATGGGGGCTGATGGCTGCTGGAGCATGGAATGGCATACACAGAGCTGCGGATTCCCCTGCCCATATGTGTGCCTGGAGCAAGAAAGAACTTGGTTGGGTAACGGTTGGTTCCTTGAATGGATTCAACGGCCATGAATTATTATCTCCAGTTGAAACCAACTTCGAGGTCCTGATGTTCGAAAATGCAGACCGTCCAGCCGGAGAAGAGTACTTTCTTTTAGAAAACCGTCAGTTGCTTGGCTACGATGCGGCTCTTCCGGGCGCGGGGTTGTTGATTTACCATATCGATGAAGATGCTTATCAGACCAATGATTTGCATAGAAGGGTAGATGTCGAAGAAGCGGATGACGACAATGCCCTTGATACTTACGGTGGAGATAATGGTTCTGCTGGCGATCCGTTCCCTGGAACTTCGGCAAATATTGAATTTGGTCCCGGCACTTCGCCAAGTTCGACATTCTACGATGGAACCTCAAAACTCAGTGTTGAAAATATAACTGTAAATGGTCTTGATATTGAATTTGACGTTCGTACCGGTGTGGTACTCAAAGCACCGCTGCCATATGTTATTTATGGAGAATCGAACACACTGGTGTATGAATTCATTTCCGAGATAGTGTCTTACAACCTGATTTCTCAGGATGCAACTATAATAGATTGCACACTTGCCCCCGATAGGCTTTCTTTGGATGTCCAGGTGCTGTCACCTGATCATCCCTTTGAGCTGACGCTTGAAGCGACGGATGGAACTGGCGAAAGTGAAGTCCTGACCCAGAGGTTCTTGCCTTTCATTTATCTAATTGTTCATGACGGTGTCTCTGAAAATCATCTTATCACTGTAAAAGAATTGAACTGGGATGAGGTTGAGTATGAGGCGCCTGACGGTACCTGGAACGGTGACGCACCGCTTTACTGGAAGTGGATAGATTCGTTGCCTGTCGAAGTATTTGGTCATCAATTGGAGGAGTGAAACCAGAATAAGCAGCAAATGCCCGCCTTTTGGCGGGCTTTTTTAGTTTTGAACGAACATTCTTTTTAGGTGGTCAAAGAATTGTTAGCATAAGTCTTTGCCGGCGGGGGAAACTAACGAGCGAAGGGGTGTCGTGTATGAAAAAAATGGTTGGTGCGTTGCTTGTTTTATTTCTGGTGATTTCTTCTATCGCCATTGCGGATGGGATAGTTATCCCGAATTGGGAATCGCATGTTATGCCACCACTCCCTGATGTACAAATGTTTTACATGACTTATCACTATGTGACTATAACTGTAGAGAATGGTATCGCAAAGGTAAGAATCGAAGAGGAGTTTGTGAATCCGAATTCTATGCCTATCGAAGCTGAGTACATCTTCCCTGTTCCATTAGGTGCCGTTATAGACAGGTTTTCCATGATCGTGGGCGATCAGGTTTATGAAGGAAAGGTTTTGCCAGCTGAAGAGGCACGGAAAATCTACCAGGATATCGTTAGAAGAATGAAAGATCCTGCGCTTTTAGAATATGCCAACAGCAGAATGGTGAGGATGAAGGTTTACCCATTTGAACCGGGAGAGCACAGGCGATTTGTTATTGAGTATGTTCAACCTTTGGAGCTGTGGGGATCATCGTATACGATGACGTATCCGTTGAAAATCGAAAGTATGCTTTCCAGATCCATAGAAAACGTTCGGATTGAAGTGGTCGCTGATCCGAACGAAATCTCTGACGTCTTTTCCCCGATACATTCTTTTAATTACATAAAAAAAGGCGACGAGAGTTCCTGGGTATTCTCAGCATCCGATTATGTTCCACGTTCTGATGTATCTTTAGCTTTGACAGTAACAGGGGGGACGCTTTCTTCCTCGATCATGAATTATTGGGATGAAGCAGACAGGCGCGGGTACTTTCTTCTCACCCTTGTGCCACCAAGAGAGCCTGAAAGAATCATTCCGAAAGATATAGTTTTTATTCTGGACATTTCCGGGTCTATGAGCGGTCAAAAGATTGAAAAAGCGAAACTCGCGTTGCTGCAGGTTCTGCAAATGCTCCATGAAGGTGATAGGTTTTCAATCATAACTTTCAACAATGAAGTAAACAATCTTACAGAGCGTCTGCTGCCTTTTTCGGATAGAACAGAATGGTATCCGGCAGTAAAGCAAATAATGGCTGGTGGCATGACAAATATTCATGATGCATTGCTTGAAGGTATTGAAGTTCTTGGTACGCAGAGTACGGATGACAGGTATAAAGTTGTGCTGTTTCTCACCGATGGTGCACCAACAGAAGGTATTACTGATATTGGAACAATTATCAGGGATTCCACAAAACTTGCTAAGGTAAGAGATGTACATCTTTTTGTTTTTGGTGTAGGATACGATGTAAATGCCGAATTACTTGATGAACTAGCAGAAAAAGGAGGGGGAAAGGTTAAATACATCGTTGAGAACGAAGAAATTGATGAAAAGGTTCTGGAGCTTTATAGAATGATAGAGACTCCGGTCATGTCGAATGTTCATCTTGAAATAAACGGTACAGATATTTCTTATGTTCTTCCCAAGGGACCTTACACCCTGTTCTCTGGAACGGCATTGAGGATATCAGGCGTGTATTACCATGAAGGTGTGGTAAACGTAACCCTTTCATGGGAGGAGAAACTCAATGGCGTCATTGTCCAGAATAAGATCAAATACAAATTTGATTTAACAAGGAACTCCAGTTTCCCGTTCATTGCTACTTTATGGGCACAAAAGCGCATTAGTGAACTGGCGAATATCTACAGGTATGATGAAACCCTGACCCCAGCACAGCGCGAAGAGATAAGGCAAGAAATAATCAATTTATCAAAGAAATACAACATAATCAATGAATTCACTTCTTATCTCATAGATCCCGAGAGCGAAATGGCTGCTGATTACAATGTCCCGATTCGTACCGGAAATAAATCGGTTATGCCAACACTGGTAGCACCATTGGGTGGAGTCATTAATTATGTTGAAGTTGGCGATATTCTCGCTTCGAAAGCTGTATCTGAAATGAAAGAGGATATCATTATTGCAGGGGAAGAAAATCGTCAGTATGTCGGTGATAAACTATTTGCAAAGTACGATGGCATTTGGACTCAGGAAGGGTTTGAAGAGTACAAAGGGCTGGAAGTTCACATCAAATCCTTCAGCGATGCGTATTTCCATCTGTTTTCCAGGGATTTTTGGATTGCTGATGTACTAAAGCTTGGAGATAAAGTTCGGTTCATCTATGAGGGATACAAAATCATTACTGGAAATGATGGAATGGAGACCGTTGATGAGCTTCCTGAGGTTCTGAGATGAACAGTAATTTTAATGAAAAACTTAATACAAGCCAAATTAACTGAAAAGCCCGACAGATGTCGGGCTTTTTTATAATATAATCAAGAAAAGTTACAAAATACGCTACATTATGGCATGGCCTTGCATCATTAAAATTAGGAGGCCTATTTATGTTGTACAAAAAAGGATTCACACTTGTTGAGCTGTTAATTGTTCTTGCTATTATTGCTGTTTTAGTTGCTGCACTGATTCCACCAGCGATGAATTCTATAAGAAAAGCAAAGGCTGTTCAGGTTGCCCGGAACCTGAAGAATCTTTCCATTGGTTTTGAAAATAAGATATTGGTGGATAACGTTCCCCCATTATCAATTGATGAGATTGGAAGGAATATTCCGGACAATTATGGAGTGGCATATGAAGTAAGTAATGGGACATGGTTGGTAGTTGTATATTATACTGGCAAAGATGTTGACTACGATACGCTCAAAACCATACTACCTGACGTTTCCCAGGACTACGTTCCGTTGAGCTCACCAACAGTATTGTCGGGAAGTCCGTCTTACTCAGAAGATCCTGAAAACATCTACTATAGCTACGTGATCTCGATAGGTGGCGGGACTCTAGAAGCAGATGTTGAGATCACAAACATTGAATACGCCGCAAATCCTGAAGTGGTTCATATAAAAAATCTCGGAACACTCTCTGTGAATCTTCTTGGGTGGAAGTTGAAAGATATAGCCAACCATATTTTCACATTTCCTAATTTCGTGCTTGAGCCGGGTGAAGAAGTCAGGGTCTATTCCCACGTTACCGCCAGCTCGCCGATGCCAGAAGGAGAAAATAATTTGAAGTGGACAGGGCAATATGTATGGAACAACGATGGAGATACTGCTTATCTCTACGATTCTTCAGGTGCAACGGTAACCACTTATTCTTATTGAGGACGGAAATGGATTTCCTGACCAAAAATAGAACATGATATAATCCAGAGAATATAGGATAGTTAGTCAAAGAAATGGAGGCTCTTAAGCTTATGATTTTTGAAAGAGAAATAGATGATGTAGTGGAATCCTTAAGAAACGCGAAAATACATGGTCGAAAAACTGCTCTCTTGATAGGTACAGGGTGTTCTGCTCAGGCCGGTGTTCCGACAGCAGCCAAGGTTGTAGATATGATAAAGGAGACCCGGCCTTTGGACTACGAAAGGGCCCCGAAAAAAACGTATTCCAAATGTATGAGCCAGCTAGCTCCTGGCGAGCGTAGGGATCTTATAGCCAATTTTACCGATGAAACGAAAGTAAATTGGGCGCATATTGTAATAGCGCAGCTTATGAAATCAGGTTATGTTGACAGAATCCTTACAACTAATTTTGACTCACTTGTAATTCGGGCCTGTGCTCTTCTCGGGGAATTTCCTGCCGTATATGATCTCACTACAAGTGCAAACTTCAAACCGGACTTCATCCCGGATAAAGCGGTTTTCTATCTTCACGGGCAGCGGACCGGATTTGAGCTTATCAATACCGAGAAAGAGTTTGAGGAACATGTTAAACGTATAGAACCGGCCATAATGGATACGGCACGGGGAAGAATGTGGATCGTTGTGGGATACAGTGGTAGAAACGATCCTGTTTTTGATCATCTGGCAAAATTCCAGCGTTTTGATTACAGACTTTACTGGGTGGGATATAAAGATAGCGAACCTCCCAAACATGTTCAAGAAAAACTTCTTCAAGAAGGTAAATACGCTTTCTACATCAGAGGTTACGATGCTGATAGCTTCTTCGTTAAATTAGCACAGAAACTCGATTGTTTTCCACCGGATTTTGTCAGTCAGCCGTTCTCTTATCTGCAAAATCTTCTGAGTAACCTCACTCCATGTCCTTTAAGCGAGAACAGCAAAGAGGATGTTGTGGAACTAACGAAAGAAAAAGTAAAAAAAGCAATTGAGCTTTTTGAGGAATAATACCGGAATTGCCTTTGGCAATGATGTGCGGAGCTGCGCTCCGGAGGCTTGAAACGCTGTCAGATGGTGAACGATGCGAACTGCAAGCGGTTGTTGCGAACTCTTTCAGAGTTGTTTCGAACCACTACGTGGTTGTTCCGAACTGCTTCGCAGTTGAAAAAACTGATAAAACAAATTTTACAAAAGCCAACTTTTCATCCTGAGCTCGATTCAGGATCTCCGGATCTTAACTTCTCGAATCTCGGGTCTCGAATCCCAGGTTTTTATCCGCCAAAGGCGCGTATTCGCTGCGAAGCAGCTTTATCGAACTCTCGGATCCCGAGTTTTAATCCGCCGAAGGCGCAAATCACCGGTGTAGCCGGTAGCTACAACTGCGAAGCAGTTCGAATCAACTACGAAGGAGTTCGCCCCACCGCCGCAGTCGGTTGTTCCAATCCCGAAGGGATTCGCGCCGCCACTTAGCACTGTTTACAGCTTCTTAGTCATTAATCAAGGCCGGAAGACACATATGCTGTACCCTTTATTTTACGAGTTAAACCTCTTGATTGGACTTAACTTTTTGTTTACATAATCCCGCTCGTTTATCGAATTCAGTCACTTGACTACATTTTGTAACACTTCTCTGTGATTTGCTACTATCCAACTTCACAAACGTTAGTTCGCTTTACGTATTGTCGGATCTCTGTTAAATTACGTTACATTTGTTACCGTCAGATGTTAAACGCTCGTTTTATACACCTTTAAATCGTACTATTTCTATTTTTATTAGTTGCTTTCAGAGCTTAATATATTCGTTACAGACCTTCGTCGAATCAACCGACCGGTAAAATTTTAGGTAATCCCCATCATTGGTTAACTACCCACGCTATTTAGAAATTCTCTAAAATCCTTAACAGAGATCCGACAAATCCTTGGTCATTTGACTGTCAACTCGTTTACATTTCAGGATTTTACGATATTTCTCTCCAGATGAGACATTTATGACTGCAACCCCCTTACTGATTAACTTTGCAGAAACATTTATTCCCATCCCTTCCAAAAATTCCCAAATTCCCTTGACTTAAGGCATTGCTTTCCCTTATAATTTACTTGTAATATATACTGTTTGGAAAGAACCAATGTGGTATGGAAACCCCGTGAAGGGCGCTTACTTACTACAAAACTTCCGTTTGGAAAGAACCAATGTGGTATGGAAACACTTAGCTGTAGGTGAAGACTTTGGCAAAAGAGTTTTGTTTGGAAAGAACCAATGTGGTATGGAAACGTACGATGTAGGCGGAGAACAGCTCATGTTCCCGGGGTTTGGAAAGAACCAATGTGGTATGGAAACGATAATAATTCTATAACTTTTTCTTCTTCTATTTCTTTGTTTGGAAAGAACCAATGTGGTATGGAAACGTTTCTATGGTATGCTCGTAAAACTTAAATTCTTTTGTTTGGAAAGAACCAATGTGGTATGGAAACGCACGAATTTTTTCTTAATTTCCCTTTTGGTTCCGGTTTGGAAAGAACCAATGTGGTATGGAAACTTTGTTGGCTATGACGCATTTAGCACATAGTGAAGGTTTGGAAAGAACCAATGTGGTATGGAAACTAGGAATTAACCAGGCATGGCCTAAGGGAGTGTTTGGTTCTGTTTGGAAAGAACCAATGTGGTATGGAAACGGACTTCGACGCAGTAAATTTGCATCCAGTTGAAGTGTTTGGAAAGAACCAATGTGGTATGGAAACAGTATTTCCTCTTTGGTATCAGCTGGCAATTCCGGTAGTTTGGAAAGAACCAATGTGGTATGGAAACTATCTTTTGTAATGCTTACCTTCATGCCTTCCACCTCGTTTGGAAAGAACCAATGTGGTATGGAAACGAGTGTCGGGAATTCGAGAGTGATTGAAAATTTATCGTTTGGAAAGAACCAATGTGGTATGGAAACTTGATAGTAAAGATGTCTATTCCTTTTTTATACAAGTTTGGAAAGAACCAATGTGGTATGGAAACAGATACCAGGCGATCAGGTCGCCGTCGTCATCTTGGTTTGGAAAGAACCAATGTGGTATGGAAACTTTTTTGTGTTCTTTGATTCATTCCAGGAAATTTCAAGTTTGGAAAGAACCAATGTGGTATGGAAACTTCCAGGAAATTTCAAAGCAAAAGCCTTTAATTTCACTGGTTTGGAAAGAACCAATGTGGTATGGAAACATAACCTTGTTCCATGCTTCTTCAGCTGTCTCAGTTTGGAAAGAACCAATGTGGTATGGAAACTTACTACGCTACCTTCAAGTAGCAAGTCAGATTGTTCCAGTTTGGAAAGAACCAATGTGGTATGGAAACTTTTTGTTGTCAAAGTTTTTCGCATGCATGAATGCTACGTTTGGAAAGAACCAATGTGGTATGGAAACCTTATGCTAGGCGAAAGCTATTAAAACCTTCACCGCCGTTTGGAAAGAACCAATGTGGTATGGAAACATCAGGGTAACCATAATCCACATTTTCCTCCAGCACAGTTTGGAAAGAACCAATGTGGTATGGAAACAGAAACAATCTGGCGTCAACATTCCCTTTCTTTATTTCGTTTGGAAAGAACCAATGTGGTATGGAAACTTTTGTGCTTCCAACAACTTATTTAGTTTCGATATTCTTGTTTGGAAAGAACCAATGTGGTATGGAAACTTTGTATGCAAAATGATATAGTCATGTATACCAATATAGTTTGGAAAGAACCAATGTGGTATGGAAACGTGTCTATGAAAAGCTGATTCTTTTCACAATATTTTCGGTGTTTGGAAAGAACCAATGTGGTATGGAAACTTGTTTTCTCCATCCAAGAAACTTAGCCATGCGGTGTTTGGAAAGAACCAATGTGGTATGGAAACTTGTTTTCTCCATCCAAGAAACTTAGCCATGCGGTGTTTGGAAAGAACCAATGTGGTATGGAAACCCGACTTTTTCGGTTGTTACTTTTCCTTTGAACGTTAGTTTGGAAAGAACCAATGTGGTATGGAAACTTTAATTCTTTTCGGGCTAATTTAAGTAGTTCTCTGTTTGGAAAGAACCAATGTGGTATGGAAACCATAAAAAAATGGCACGCATATGCGTGCCAAAACAAGTTTGGAAAGAACCAATGTGGTATGGAAACTAAAAAATGGTGAGTGCAATGCCTTCGAGTATAGCGTTTGGAAAGAACCAATGTGGTATGGAAACTAAGAGTAATGTACCAGGCGCTTAACTCTTCGTTATCACAGGTTTGGAAAGAACCAATGTGGTATGGAAACTTTAAGGTTATTGATGACTCGTGCAAATTCATCAGAAGTTTTGGAAAGAACCAATGTGGTATGGAAACTTTTCCAAAAACCGGAATTAACATCAACACCTTTTATTGTTTGGAAAGAACCAATGTGGTATGGAAACTAAGAGTAATGTACCAGGCGCTTAACTCTTCGTTATCACAGGTTTGGAAAGAACCAATGTGGTATGGAAACTTTAAGGTTATTGATGACTCGTGCAAATTCATCAGAAGTTTTGGAAAGAACCAATGTGGTATGGAAACTTTTCCAAAAACCGGAATTAACATCAACACCTTTTATTGTTTGGAAAGAACCAATGTGGTATGGAAACATCGCTTTTGACAGTTTCCATTTCCATTGGTTTCCACGTGTTTGGAAAGAACCATAGTGGTATGAATGGCCTTACGGCCATGAGGCTTGCGGACGCTGTCAGCTGATGGAGCGACGTTCGAAGACTGAGGCTCACAACGTTGAAGTAAAAACCAGGTATGCAAGCTGGTACAGAAGCCTTACTTCTTAGGAGGTACCGAATCCTCGATCTCAGATTTCATCAGCCTTGCGAGCGTCAGCCTCTGCAAGCGTCAACCTTGTGAGCGTCCGGAACGAAGTTCCGCACTTCAGCGCATGATCCTTGCGCTTCGTTTGGAAAGAACCATAGTGGTATGGAAACATGCGTGTGTATGCGCGGATGCGTCTGACTTTAACGTTGGTTTGGAAAGAACCATAGTGGTATGGAAACAAAACAAGCGAAGCGGTAAGGAAGCGGTAAGGTGGGGTTTGGAAAGAACCATAGTGGTATGGAAACACTTTTTTCTCAAGGTGTTCTATCTTTGAATGTAGTTGCTTGGAAAGAACCAATGTGGTATGGAAACTTTCTTTAACCCCCTTTGTTCTGATATTGTTCAACTATAGTTTGGAAAGAACCAATGTGGTATGGTGCGGCTGCGCCGGCCAGGCTTGGTTACGCCAAGGCTGTGCACTGCTTCGCAGTGGCTATGCGTTCCTGTGGAACGGCTTTGCGCCTTCGGCGGACCTAAACATATTCTATTCCGGCTCGAAGAGCCGCACAGCCGCGACGAAGGAGCGCAAGTCCACACAAAGTGTGCTAGTCCTGACGTAGTCAGCATGGCGCGTACGCTCTTTGCGCCTTGAAAGAACCAATGTGGTATGAATGGCCTTACGGCCAGGTAAGCCCGGCTTACGCCGGGGGTACGCCCAGCTGCGCTGGGGGTGCGAACTCCTTCGGAGTTGTCTCGACTGGCTCCGCCAGTGATAAGGTCTTTTTGAAAATGAAAAATGAATTAACCAACATATAAAACAAGGGCACAGCATGCTGTGCCCCTACAATAGCGGATCTCGGGTCTCAATTGTCGTTTTAAGTGTCAATTTTCTCAACTGCGAAGCAGTTTATAACAACCACGAAGTGGTTCGAAACAACTCCGCAGGAGTTCGTGTCAATCCCGAAGGGATTCGTGTCCGCTGCGAAGCAGCCTTCTCGGATCTCGAATCTCAGTTCTCGAAGCTTTTTCCAAACCCCGGACCCTATACCCGTCCTTTTGTTCTTGCTGCCTTCGCAAGCGTCGCTCCATCAGCTGACAGCCTTGCAAGCGTCTTGTTTTTTCTCGAACTCTCAGATTCTCGGTTTAGACCTCATTCCAAACATCTATAAAAACTACTTCCAGACCTAAGTTTTCTTCGAGGAGCTTTCCAAGATTTTTAACGCCGAAGGTTTCTGTGGCGTAATGCCCCGCGTTGATAAAATTGATTCCCATTTCTCTGGCTTCATCTCTTGTCTGTTCTTTCACTTCGCCAGTAATAAATGTATCAACTTTTCCTTCAACCTTTCTGAGGTCACCTGCTGCACCACCGGAAATCACGCAAACTTTTTTTACAAAATCAGAATTCACGTATTTTAATATCGGTTGGTTCGGGAAAATTTGCTTTAATCTCTTATAAAAATCATCAAATGAGACTGCTTCTTCGTACTCACCAATGTATCCGACTTCAACCTGTTCACCGGGTTCGAGACCGAGAAGTTTCAATATGGTTGCATTGTTACCGTATTCCCGGTGAGCATCTAACGGAAGATGATAGCCCATGAGGGTTAGATCGTTCTTGATGACCTTCTCAACCCTGCGTTTTATATATCCTTTGAGTGAAAAGAAACCACTTCCAAATATCCCATGGTGTACAAGGAGCATGTCAACCCTTTCTTCGAGAGCATGGTCGATAAAAGCTTTGTTAAAGGAAACGCCAACAGCTACCTTTTTTACCTCGTGCCTTCCTTCGATTTGTATTCCGTTATAACAGTAATCGGTGTAATTCCATGGTTCCAGAATCTCATTTAGATAATTTTCGATTTCAAAAATTTTCATGTTCCATCCCTCCTGAACAAACGTTGTCAAAGGAATTATACAGGAGCAACAAAGAAAAAGCATTTTTTCTAAGTGTTTTCTAAAGGAGTTTTAAGCAAATTCTAAGTTTAAGGTTTTAGACTGCTTTTGGAGGTGAGAATTATGAAGAATATAAGGAGATTTTTTTTAGTAGTGCTAGTGATTTTTTTCACGTATATACTCTTTGCCGATTCATTCCCAGGTGATCTTGACTTCAATCTTCCTGGAAGTCAAACACAAATCCAGGATCAGGTTCAACAGTCTTCTTACTGGAAACATGACCTGTTGTGGAAGACACTCGCTGTTGGTGGCCTTTCAGCGATCGGAATCTGGATAACTTTGAGAAGAGCCTTCAAGTACAGAAAAGTTCTCATGATTGTTTCTATAGCAATTTTGGGGTTCTTGTTTGGAGGTGTGCTTTGTCCTGTCACGACAGTACAAAACGTGCTCTTTAAGTATGAGACCGCTTATCTTCTGATGTTTCTGATACCAGTGATTATAAGTTTTATCTTTGGCAGGATTTATTGTGGATATGTTTGTCCTTTTGGAGGAGTACAGGAATTACTTTACATGAAAAAATATGGCAAGAAAGTTCCGTACAAAACAGATAAACTTTTGAGGTATGTGAAATACATTGTTCTTGCTATCGTCGTAATAGCTGCACTTTCAGCCGGGAGGGTTTTCAGCGGATTTACTCCCTTCAAAAGTTTGTTCACTTTTGAATTCGCGATAATTGGTATTCTTATAACCACTGTATTTGCTATTCTGTCAATTTTCATCTACAGGCCTTTCTGTAAATATCTTTGCCCTTACGGAGCTTTGATGGCTTTTGCTTCAAGATTCAGTATATTCAAAGTGAAGAAAAATGATAGTTGTGTCAACTGTAATCTGTGTTTGAAAAAGTGCCCTATGGGTGCTATGGAAACACCTGGTGAAGTTTCAGATGAATGTATAATGTGCGGCGAATGTTGTTGCGCTTGCCCAAAAAATTCCTTAGAGATTAAATCTGGAGGTGATTGATATGAAAAAGGTATTCCTGTTCACTATTTTGCTGGTGTCAACATTTGCGCTTTCCTGTGTTTTCAGCTTTGAACCAGAGGTAGTATCTGGTAAAGTAGGCGATATCGTGATCATTAAGGTTAGCGTGGAAAAAACGCATTGGCGTTGTGTTCTTGATTCAATGGACGATTATCATTTTGAATTCGAGAATGTCCAGGTATTGGGTGAAACATCCTGGAATCAAATTGACAGTCGCATTTACGAAAAATGGTTTAAACTCAGTCTTTCGGAAGTAGGAGAAGGGTTTGTGAAGATATGGAAGAACTGTACTAAAGAAGGTTACGATGAATCCATATTACCCGTAACCGTATCTGCAAATACCGAATTGCTCGAAAAAATCAGTGAAGGCAGTTTCCCGGTAGATACTCCTCTCAACGTTGAAAGCACTTTGGTAGAAAGCTTTTATCAGGACGCAGAGAAAACGGTTAACAAAATAACTCTTAAGGATGTTGAATTCGAGCTTCCCATTGAGGTTTATTTGAAAGCAGGAGATGTTTACGTTCTGTATTCCAAGGATTATCCGTATCCGATAGCTGTTGCTGGAGAAGATTTCTTTTACAGGTTCGATTACTATATTTTAGCAAGTATGTCCCGGGAATAATTCCCGGGACTTTGATATTATTAGTGTAGGTTATCTTCCCAACGCATTTCTTCGTTCATGTAGATGAGGTAGCCTTTAATATAAGAAGCAACTTTTCCAAGGAGATCGGCTGTCAATTCCTCAAGTTTTTTGGTTTTTCCTTCGACGGTTAGAAGATCAAAGTAAGCTGGACTTGGCATGAATTCAGAAGAAACCTCCAAGTCATCCTTCATGATCTTTTTCATTTCGTAGTAAATTTTGTGGAGTTTTCTTCTTGCATATATTCTTAACCTTAAGGCATCTTTTCTGGGATCAGTTATTTTGATCGGTTTTGCTGTTTTAATTGCTTCTACAACTTTTGCATTTTGGTTCCAGAGTAAATATCCAGAGTAATAGTCATATACCAGATGGTAGTTGGTGAACACAGTCATCCATTTATTCATATCGATCATGAGTTTTAGAAGTTCGCAAAATGGAGCCGGGAAGGTATGATAGGGCTGTCCTATGTCCTCGAAGTAATGTATCGCCCGCCCCATGAATCTGAAAGCCCAGTAAGGGTCTCCTTTTTCCCACGCTTTTTTTGAAAGTTCGGTAAAGTATGCCACGCTTTCCGAAACTTCTCCGAAACGTAGCCAGAACAGATGATATTCCATATGCCTCCAACCCTGGCTACCTCCTGTCATCCACTGCAGATTGCTTAGCTCAAGATTCTGATCCATTCCAAGATCGGGTTCGTATGAATAAACTGAAAGGATTTGCCAGATAGGTGCTTTCCCGTTTTCAAGCTTTGAGTTTTCAAAAACAGGCTTAAAAAGTCTGTTGTCTTCACCGGGAATGTAATCTTTACCGAGTAAATCATCAAAGGAAGCTTTCTCAAGGTTGTATTCCCTTGTTTCAAGATTTTCGTAGGAATACACGGTTATCGGTACTTCAAAAGAGAAATCCATGTTTAAGCTTTTAAGAATATAGTACGTTAAAACGTCATGGCCAGACCAGGCAAATATGGTGCCAGCAAGAAGTAAGAGGATAATTACATCCAGAAACTTCTTCATCCAATTCCCTCCTTTTATTAGAAACTGGTTAAATTTTATCACTTTCACAAAGAATTCTTTACGAAATTCATCGCCATGATCTTTAGACAACCCTCTTTTTTTGTTGGATTTAATTCGCGAAGATAATAACATAGTCATAGAGGTGATATGTTTTGGATCGAAAACGTTGGCTTGATATGTATCGTGCACCAAACGAATCAACACCGGAAGATTCAAGTAACTCATTGTTGTCTGACACTGCCTTCAGAGGGATATTTTCTGAATTTATGAGTTATTTCAAACCCGGAGAAATAATAGTGGATGTTAACTGCAGTGCGTACGCGTTATGGAAAAAACTGATTGAAAGTAATACAAAAATTGTTGGGCTCCTTCTGGAGGATTCAAATGAAGTTGTCAAGAGTAATAAAAAGGGTGTTTGTAAGGTCCTTTTAGAAAAAACAGCAATGGGTTATGTAGGAACGTTCAATGGATTCCTTTGTATAAACGTTATGAACACATGTACGCCTGAATCCACTCTGAATCTGATCGGATGGCTTTACAGAGCATTGAAACATAGCGCTAAAGGTCTCGTGGTAGCCGAAACGAGTGAAGCGGAAAGGGCCTCTAAAACAGTTAATGCGATGAAATCCCGAGGAATACCGGCGTTTATTGGTGAATTTATCGAAGCAGGGGTTTATCATTTTAAACCTCCCGAAAATGTTTTGAGAGGGCTTTTTATTGGCGCAGGATTTGAGGTTCTGAAAGTTGTTTCAAAAAACAACAAGCTTTATATGCTACTCAGGAAATAATTTTAATCATCATCTGTAAGTGCGTTGTTTTTAATAACATCAGCATATTTTGAAGCACTTGACCTGGGAACGAGTTCGAGGGGATTTCTTTTTGTTTTGTACAGACCAAACTTCATGGAGTAGCCTTCGCTCCACTCAAAGTTGTCCATCAAAGACCAGTACATGTAACCTATTACTTTCGCACCTCCTTTAAGCGACTTGTGAACCGCTTCCAGTGCTTTTTTTATATATTTCCACCGTTTTTCGTCGGTGGCGTCAGCGATGCCGTTTTCCGTTATTAAAATTGGTAAAGAGTAATCTTTATGACATTTCATGATAATTGTCCTCAAACCCTCAGGATAGAATTCATAACCCATATCCGTCTTCTTGTTCCCGGTATCTACAAGTTCTGGTTCAGGTTTTGAGTATTTGACGAAATATCTTGTATAGTAGTTAACACCAATGAAATCGAGTTTATCTTTCAGCTTTTTATTTTTTTCTCCTGAGCCAATTGGTTTGTAGAACTTACCGTGTTTTATTGAGTCCAAAAATGCATAATTGTAGGTTTTGTTAAGTGTGAAAGCTGTTATTATGTCAAGCGGATGCCATTTTCTGTATGGATAGAAAGGCACAAAATTGTAAGCTACACTGACCATTGCAGAAGGATATCTGGACTTTATTATGTCGTATGCTTCCGTGTGAGCTATCAAAAGGTTCTTTAAAACTTGAAAAGCTCGTCCACGATCTTTGACTTCTGGTGGCCATTCGCCCATAAGATAAGATTTAATCGCATAGACATTTGGCTCATTTATCGTTATCCAGAATGGTACAAACTCTCCTAAGGTATCAACAACTTTGTTTACGTATCTAAGAAAGTAACGAAGATTTTCTCTGCTTTCCCAACCACCGATTTCAGCGAACCATTGGGGATTGACGAAATGATGCAGCGTTATGATAGGCTTTATATTTGCTTCTACTAATTTAATAGTAAAATCTCTGTATTTATTCAGAGATTCTTCATCGAACTTGTTGAGTTTTGGTTCTACCCTGGCCCATTCTATGGAGTAACGATAAGCCTTAACACTCAATTTTTTGAGAATCTCAAGATCTCTATCAAGTTGATTCCAGCTATCACAAGCTGTTTCGGAAGTATCTCCGTTTTTTACCTTTCCTTCCATTTCCCATTTGTACCAATCAGAAAAATAGTTTCCCCCTTCTATTTGATGGCCTGCGGTTGCTACGCCCCACATAAATCCAGCTGGGAAGCTTTTCAAACCAATCACCCCTTTACCATTTTAGCATCTTATACCTTTTTCAGAAAAAGTCTTTTTTTTAGTAAAGCGGAGAGAGATTTTGTCTATTATGTCATAAAGCAAGGGGATGAGGAATAGGGTGAAAACCATTCCCATCAGAAGACCTCCAACGACTGTTAGAGCCATAGGTCTGTCAAGTTCTGAACCTGCGGCATTCGAAACAGCTGTTGGAATTAGTGCAATAATAGTAGTCAGGGTGGTCATCAATATTGGTCTTGATCGTCTAGCAGCTCCTTCAATAATAGCTTCACGCTTCTCCATCCCTCTTTCTCTTAATTGGTTTATGTAAGTTATCATGACAATTCCATTGTTGACAGTAATTCCAGCAAGGGTCAACATTCCCATAAGCGTGCTCACATTCACAGTGATTCCTGTGAGATAAACTACTAAAGCTACTCCGACCAGGGCCATTGGCAATGTGAAGAATATTACCAGTGGATAAACCAGAGATTCGAACTGTGCACCTATTATCAGGTACATCAGAATGATTCCCATGATCATCGCTTTTAGAAACTGCGTCACTGTTTCCTGTAAATTCGCTGCCTGACCACCAATTTCAGGCCTGTTTTCAGCTTTATACTCACTATCGACCATATTTTCAATATCTTTAACAACATCACCAAGAGGTCTATTAAAAACCGAAGCATTTACAAATGCTATCCTCTGGCCGTCTCTATGGAATATGGTTGATGGAACGACTTTTTTCTTTAAATCGGCGATCATGCCCATGTACGCGTCTTTTGCCGAAAAGGAGGGGATTTTAATTTTTCTTATTGTGTCTGGATTCAGAGAATCCTTTAGGTGAAGGATAATGGGTATATTTTCACCATCAATGAAGATATTCCCTGTATTAATTCCCACTGTATAGGGTTGTACCGCACCAAGCGCTTGCATGAAAAATACGCCAGCTGTCAATGCTTTGCCTCTGTCGATACTCAATTCGTAAACCTGTTGTTGTTTTCTAAAGCTCGTGGTGACATCAATAACACCGGATATTTTCTCGAGCTTTCTCGCGAATTCTTCGGCCAATTGACGGAGTTTTTCTAAATCGTTATCATAAAAGGTTACCCGGATCTGGGTCCCGAAGATGCTTTCAACCTCTATTGCACCTGAGGATATCTTGTAAGAACCGTTGTATTTTTTCATTACCTTCTCAATATGTGACCTTAAAGATTCGGCTATTTCTGAAGAGCTTTTGTCCCTTTTGTTCGAGGGGGTTAGATTTATCTGCATGTCGGCTTCATTTTCCTGAATACCTCGTAATGCACTTAATATGGTTCCGGGTTGACCGAAGACGCTGTAAGTAGAAACGATGTGTAGCTCATCTTTGTTTTCCATAAGGTAGCTTTCAATTTCTTCCAGTGCTTTGGAGACTACCGTATAGGGAGTGTTAGATGGCAGCGCAAAGCTGACGTTTAAAACACCGCTGTCAACTTCAGGAATGAATTCAAGCCCTTTGGACAGTAACCCGAACACTGAAATAACGAAGATAATTACGAACGCGATTATAACGCCTTTTTTATGCGTGAGGAGTTTGTCGAGGACTCTTTTGTATCCTTTTAAAATTCTGTGATCTCTGGACGGTTTGGCTTTAACTATATTAGCAAAAGCGGGAACCACCGTTATTGCAATAAAGAAAGAAGCGATGAGGGTAAAGGACAGAGAAATCGCGAAGAATTTGAACAACTGTGCCGCAAAACCTGTTATAAAGGCGAAAGGAACGAACATTGCTAAAGTGGTCATCGTTGAAGCAAATATCGCTCCTACGACTTCTCTTCCCCCTTTTGATGCAGCTTCCACAGGGTTCATCTTTTCCTCAAGGTATCTGTATATCGCTTCGAGTATAACAATGCTGTTGTCAACAACCATCCCTACGGCAACAGTTAACCCCCCAAGTGTCATGAGGTCAAAATTGAGTTTTGAGAAATACATAAGCATGATGGCTGTAAGTAGAGAAAGGGGAATGGATACCGTGACTGCTAGTGTAGCGCTAACACTTCGTAAAAACAGGTATATTACTATTGTCGCAACTATCGCACCGAGAAGAAGATTTTTGAAAAGACCGTTTATAGCCATGTTGGTGAATTCACTCGTGTCCGTGATTGTTTGAATAACTACTCCTGGATGCTCTTCCTTCCATAGTGAAAGTCTTTCACGAACTTTCTTTGCTACCTTTATTGTGTTCATTCCACCACGCTTTTGTACTACCAGAACGGCTGCAGATTCGGCATTAACTCTTACACCACCTCGAACTTCCTTTTGTTTTATCCCGACATCAGCAACCTGTTTTAATCTAACAGGTACAAAGAATGGTGGAAGCTTTAGTCCATCGGAAATACTTGATAACGACTGGAAGTTTATATATCTACTCATTCCCCTAAATCCTATTATTGTTTCTTCGAGTTCTTTTAAGGATGCGAACTTTGTACTGACGGATAGGGGATAAACGTTATCTTCCTCTGTTATCTTCCCCATGGGATATTTCGTGCCTGCACTCAACATTATCTTTACGGAATCAAAAGGAATCTCCATTTTTTCGAGTTTTTCAGGATCGACGTCTATCAGGACTTCTTTGTCTGGAATTCCAAGAATCTCCACATTAGCAACGCCATCTAAACGTGAAAGATTCTGTTGCAAATCTTTTGAGAGTGTTTCTATGTTATTTGGCTCTTTCGTTCCAATACCAACCACGTATACTGGAATCATAGCAGGGTTGAATTCCACAACAATTGGATCAACGTCTTCAGGCAGGTCTCTGGCAAAGGCATCGATGAGCTCACGGATCTTTGAAACGGCATAGGAAATATCTGTTCCCCACTCAAATTCCACCTCAACAACAGAAAAACTGTCAAAGGAACGCGATGAAATTCTCTTAACACCGCTTACAAGACCGACAGCTTCTTCAATGGGATTTGTAACATTGACTTCAACCTCCTCAGGCCCGGCTCCGAGGTAGGGAGTAACCACCGCAGCATAAGGAAAGGATATGTTGGGAAAGAGATCTATAGGGATATCCTGCCAGGCAACTATTCCGAGAAGAATCAATGAAATGGTTAGGAGAAAAACAGATATGGGTTTTCTTGCGAAAGTTTCCAAAATATGTTTCCACATTTATTTTCTCCCCCCAGCGATTTCATTTAACCTGTCCCGTTGTTTTAATTTTACTCTTATTTCTTTTAATACTTTCCAACCAGGAATGCTGCATATATAATTTAAATAATAGTATAGACGGGAGTGATTTTATGATAGTTGTTATAGGGAACATAAATTTTGATATTATAGCCAGAACATCGCGATCAGAAAACAGGGAAGAGAATCGTGTAACCTCTTTAAGACTCGTTCTCGGTGGGACTGCTGCCAATACAGCTGTTCAACTCTCCAGGCTTGGAAATGAAGTGGCTTTAATAGGGGCTGTTGGAGACGATCTTTTTGGGGATTGGCTTATAAAAGAACTTGAAAATCGTAAGGTTTATACAAAAGGTATAAAAAAATTGTCGACATATCATACCGGTTTGTGTTTTGCAAATGTTGCGGATAAAGGCGAAAGATACCTTTATACTTATAGGGGAGCAAATGAAGCATTTATTCCTGAGCTTTCTGACTTTCCTGAATCAGAACTTTACTATCTCGCGGGGTTATCGGTGAAGCAGGCAGAGCATGTTGTTAGAACCCTTGAAGAAAAGCCAATTTTTTACTCGCCTGGAGGAATCGTGACTTTTGAAAGCCCCGAAAGGGTTCTTAGAATTGCAAGAAATGTGGATACATTGTTTTTAAATGAAGCGGAATGGGGGTTTCTAAAAGAATACGGGGAGCCAAAAGCAAAAAGAGTGATAGTTACTCGCGGTCATCTGGGTTCAACTTCCATAAAAGATGGAATAAAAGCCCCGGCTTATAAGATAGACGTAGTTGATACTACCGGAGCCGGTGATGCTTTCGCCGCTGGATTTATACATGCATTATTAAGAGAAGAAAATGCTCCCATAGAAGATTGTTTGAGTTTTGGCAACGTTATGGGAGCTATGGTATGCTCACATTATGGTGCTACTGGTGAATTCACCATAAGAGACATCAGAAAATTCATTGAAGAAAGAGAATTTTCTCTTTTGAAATACCTATAAGCTTAAAAATTCTGTATAAAAGGAGCTCACATAATCATTTCAAACAGTTCGTCATAACTTTTGGCGATTTTTAGATCGTTTAGTTTCGATATTCCTTTTCCCTTTGGTGCGTAAAGGATAAAATCCATTCCGACGTTTTTGGCGCCAACGTAATCCGTTTCCAGATTATCACCGACATAAAGAGAACGGTCTATCGGTACTCCGGAAATCTTAGCAGCTTCGAAGAAAATGTCCGGGGCCGGTTTAGCTTTCCCTACTTTTTCTGAAGTTAAAATGAATTCAAAGAACCTATCTAAATTAGCAATTTTGCTTCTGTTTTTTTGGACTAAATCGACGCCATTGGTTATTGCTGCCATTCTTTTTCCAGTTTTTTTGAGTTTTAGCAAAAATTTTTCAGCTCCTGGTAAAAAATAGGCGCGTTTTGAAAGTTCGATGAGGTAAGACTTTGAAGCTTCTTCAGGCGTAATTTTATTGAATCCAATAGTCTCAAAAAACTCCTGAAAGCGGGCAACAACGATATACTCTTTGGAGTATTTTCCGTCTGCCAGGGCTTTCCACCACTTTTTGTTGATTTCCTTATAAAGCGCAAGTTCTTTGGCATTCAGAGAGTATCCCCCGCTAGCCATGAGTGCTGTCAGAGCCTCAGCTTCTGAACGCTCAAAATCGAGAAGGGTACCATCAAGGTCGAAATAAACTATTTCGTATTTCATTTTTCCACCTCTAGAATAACTTTAAGTGTCCCTTTGGTTTTCGCCAGTTCAAAAGCTTCTAAAGCTTTTTCAAAGGGAAGAACCTGGGACACCAAGGGATTTACGTCAATCAAATCTTTCTCCAAAAGTTGTAAGGCTGGCTCAAATGGACCACATCTTGAACCTATTATATTTATCTCATTAACCACAACTTTAGAGAGATCAACAGAAGCTTTTGACGCATAAGTGCTTTTCAATACTACTGTTCCCTGGGGTCTGATGATGTTTAGAGCCGTTTCCAAACCGGCTTGATTCCCGGTGGCCTCGATAACAACGTCGAAAAATCTATCAAAACTTTGAACATCACCAGGAAACAATGTACTTACGCCTCTGTCAGAAACTATCTTCATTTTTTCAGGATGCTTGCCAACAAGAATATGTTTTACACCATGGGCGTTCAAAGAAAGAGAAATCAACAGGCCAAGTTTACCATCACCAATAACACAAACTCTGTCTGTTGGTTTGATGTGGACCTGTTCCAGTATCTGAATAGCGGCAGCTAAAGGTTCTACAAAAACTGCTTGGCGGTTAGAAACTTTCGAAGGGACTTCGTGAAGGTTTTCAACGGGGAGAACAAGATACTCAGCGAAGGCTCCATTCCAGTCCTTTATACCGAGTACCTTTATATTCCGACAATGTTTTTTCAACCCTATTTTACACAGATCACACTCATTACAGGCTATATTGATCTCCCCGACAACACGTTTCCCCACCCAACGTGGATCAGCGGACTTTTCAACAATTCCAACGAACTCGTGACCTGGAATGCCTTTGAATCCCATGTAACCTTTCACTATCTCAATATCCGTGTTACATATACCTGCTGCTAAAACCTTTATAAGTGCTTCGCCATCTTCTGGAGATGGTTTTGGAACCTCGACCATGGAAAGCTTCTCATCGAAGTACAGGGCACGCATATCACTCAACTCCTTTAAGGGCTCTCTCGATATCCTCTATAAGATCATCCGGGTGTTCCAATCCGGTAGATATTCGCACGGTTTTTCTCGAGAATCCAAACTCGTGCAGTTTTTCTTCGGGATAATCCCTATGAGTCATAAGAGCTGGAACTTCAACGAGGGTTTCAGCGTCCCCGAGGCTAACAGCAAGTTTTATAAGCTTAAGGTTGCGAACAAAAGCCTTCGCCGTTTCCACGTCACCTTTGAGTTCAAAGCTGACAATACCACCAAATCCAGTCATTTGTTTTCTTGCCAGCTCATGGCCAGGATGTTCTTCTAACCCGGGATACATGATCTTTTCAACGAGAGGATGATTTTTGAGATATCGCACAATTGCCATAGCGTTCTCCTCATGCCGTTTCATTCTTAATGAAAGTGTTTTTAATCCCCTTAAGAGGAGCCAGGCATTAAATGGGCTCAAAACACCTCCCAATTCGCACATATAGCCAAACTTTAATCTGTGAATGTACTCCTGATCTTTAGAAATTGCTACACCAGCAACAACGTCCCCATGACCGGAAATATATTTTGTTGCACTATGAACAACAACGTCAGCCCCAAGTTCGAGGGGTTTCTGAAAGTACGGTGTTGCAAAGGTGTTATCCACAACAACTTTGATGCCATAATTTCTTGCGATTTTAGATAACTCAGCAATATCAATTATCTCCAGAGATGGATTTGTTGGAGTTTCAAGATAAAGCACCTTTGTTTTTGGGGTGATACTCTTTTCAACTTGTTTTAAGTCTGACATGTTCACATAGCGTGTAATTATTCCATAATTCGGAAAAAGATGCGCGGTAGCCCCAAAAGTTGAACCATAGAGGTTTCTGTGCGCAAGGATTTCATCACCATTTTTAACAAAGGACAACAAAACAGAAGTTATAGCCGCCATACCAGAAGCAAAGGCTACGGAATCAACACCGGATTCCAGAGCAGCCATTCTAGCTTCAAAAAGGTTTATCGTTGGATTCCCACCTCTGGTATAAACAAATGCCTTTCGTTTGAAGCTGAATGTATCGTCAGCTTGCTGTAAGTCCGTAAAAGTGAACGTCGAGGTCATGTATATAGGTGGATTTAATGCTTGATTTTGATCGGTTTTTTCAGCCGCATGTATCGCAAGAGTATCAAAATGAAGATCTTTATTTTCCACGATTTTCAGACCCTCCTTATAGACTACGTTTATTTAATTATATCCCTACAAATGAACTTGTGCTGAAATTTTAACAGAGTCACATAGAAGGCAAAAAAGAACAAGGGCTTAGAATCTTAAAAAGAATCCAGGTTTTAAGCAGAAAACAATGATGAAAAACCCCCTTGACAATCAGGATGACTTAAATCCTTTTATCAAGGGGGCTAGTGGTACTTTTCATTTTACAATGAAAAGGTTCTTGGTACCTCAGCGGTCGATTCTCATTTTCGGGGAGTTCCGGTGGCGTTTCTCCTTAAAAATACAGCAGCCCACTAATGATTTCTTTTAACACTTCATCTCTTCGTTGTTGAGAAGTTGTTGTTTTACTAAAAATATTTTATCTAAAAATAGATAAATCAAGAAGCGAACCAAAATAAACTTAAGCCAAGAAGCCATGAAAAAAGTAAAACTGCAACTGTATTTTGTGAATAATCTAAGGATTTTCTAAGTAATATCTAAGCTTTTTTTAAGCTTAAAATACTAGGATACGATAAGTGAAAAACATCACATTATTTTTGGATTCAGGAGGGAGAGTATGAAGGTTCAAAGGTTGAGACTCTGGATTCAGATTTTTTTTGTGGCGTTGATCGTATTCATATCTGTAGGCCACTATCTTGATGAAAAAAACATTTACACAATCCCGGGTGTTGCGAGTATTCATGCGATTTGTCCCTTTGGCGGGGTTGTGACGATGTACAATTTTGTAACTACCGGTGACTACGTTAAAAAACTTCACCAGTCGAATTTCATCATGATCCTGGCACTCATAATTCTCCTGGTTCTTACGGGGGCGTCATTCTGTGGTTGGATCTGTCCACTTGGAAGTGTTCAGGAGTGGTTCGGTAAGCTTGGAAGAAAAATATTTAGAAAGCATTACAATAAAGTACCGAAGAAACTGGATAAGGTACTTAGATTTGGTAAGTATTTTGTGCTTGGCTACATCGTAATTCAAACCGCGAGAACAGTCAACCTTGTCTTTGCTGATTTTGACCCGTATTACAATCTATTCAACATATGGACCGACGAAATAGCGTTGTCAGGATACATTGTAGTTGCGTTGACATTAGGATTATCCTTGCTCATAGAACGACCATTTTGTAGATATGCCTGTCCCCTTGGAGCTATCAATGGGCTTTTCAATTCTTTCAGCTTGTTGAATATAAAGCGCTATGAAAACACCTGTGTAAACTGTGGACAATGTGATAGAGCTTGTCCGGTTGGAATTGTTGTGTCCAAAACAGACGCACTTAGAAGCCCAAGTTGTATTAGATGTCTCAAATGTGTGGAAAGCTGTCCAATCAATGAAAAGAATAAAGACACGCTCAAGTTGGATCTTATCCCGGCAAAGAAAGAAAAGAAGCCAAGAAAGGTGATTCCGAATACTGCCTATGTTGTTCTTGTGTTAGTTGCCTTTATTGCCCCAATAGCGATAGCAATGGCCAATGGTGCTTTTATAACTGAAAGAATAAAAACTTACGAGACAACGGACGACATACGTGGGTCTTCAACATTACAGGAAATACTTGATCACTACGATGTATCTAAAGGTGTGTTGTACGGTTCTTTGGGAATACCTCAGAGCATTCCGACTGAAACAAAGCTAAAGGATTTGGCTGAGTTAATAGGAATCCCTGAAGAGGAGGAAATTATTTCTCCGGAAGTGATTAGAACAGCTGTGGAAGTAATAAACCAACCGGTGGAAGAGTTGTACTCTGTCGCAAATATAGATTCATCAGAATTATCTGAAATAATTAAAAATGCAGGTCTTGATGAAGGAGCTACTGTGAAACAACTTGTTATGAAATCTGAGCCAGGTGTTTTAGCATATATCATTAGTGGCAAATGGCCATCCGATTATATTGCGCAGACTGGTGAAGATGAACTGGTGTATCAACCCGAAAAAGAAACGACAGAAGTCAGTATAAAGGGTTCCACCACCCTGGGAGAAATAAAAGAACTGGTACCAGATTTTGAAGCTTTCTTACAGGAATTCGGTATATCAGAAGATGAACCGTTGACCGCTATGTTGAAGGATTTGAAATCAAAATATGGTTTTGAAATTTCGGCGATTCGGGAATATGTGGATAGTCAGCAGTAAAGCTCCCCCTGAATCAACGGGCCATTTAGGCCCGTTTTTATTTGGTAGATTCTTGAGTTTTATTCTACGTTTTTCACGGGCTGGATCAAAAATGCGAAGGTGAATTTAGTTTGTTTAGCTTATCAAATGATATAATATTGCGGAAGAATGCCATAAAGAATGGGGGATAAGAATGCTTTATACCCAGGAAAAGATAACAAAAAAGCCAAGGAAATATTTTACGGAAGATCTGGATGTTATTGACTGGAAAATTGTGGAACGAGAATTTAAAGGTATTCTCGAACAGGAAATTTCTTCAGCAGATGATCTGGTGAAAATGATGGAGAAGTTCAGCGAGTTGATGAATATCATCGGCGAAGAAAACGCCTGGCGTTATATTAGAATGACACGATTTGCAGACAAAAACGAATACAGAGAAGCTTATAACGACTTTCTCTCCAATATTGTGTTGCGATCGGAACCTTACCAAATGAAAATAGCAAAAAGATTCTATGAAAGTCCTTATCGTTCTCAACTGGATTCAGAACGTTATGAGAATCTGGACAGAATTATAGCCAATAAGATCGAAATGTTCAAGGAAGAGAACCTTCCACTTAAAGCCCGGGAAGCGAAATTGGCGAGTAAATACGGTGCTATTATTGGTTCGATAACGGTTAAATTCAAAGGTGAAGAGAAGACGTTGCAACAGTTGGGGGCTTACCAACTTGATCCAGATAGGAACACACGTGAGAATTCCTGGCGGTTACGAATGCAAAAGATCCTTGAGCACAGCGTCGAATTGGACAAACTTTTTGATGACCTCAAAGAAATACGTGTCCAGCAGGCTAAAAATGCTGGTTTCGATAACTACCGCGATTACAAACATAAAGAGAAAGGACGATTTGCTTACACTCCAGATGAACTTTTCGAATTCCATGAATCTGTTGAAAAGGTGGTTGTTCCTTTCGTAACGGAGCTGAATGAAAAGAAAAGAAATAAACTTAATCTTGATAGTTTAAGGCCGTGGGACACCAGTGTTGATCCTGATGGAAAGGTTTTAAAACCTTTCAAAACGATAGATGAATTTGTAGAAAAGGCAATAAGGATACTGTATAAGGTAAAACCAGAGTTTGGTGTTAATTTGAATAAGATGTGTAATTCGGGACTTCTTGATCTTGAGAATCGTAAGGGAAAAGCTCCAGGTGGATACAATTATTCTTTGGCTGAAACGGGGGCTCCTTTCATCTTCATGAATGCGGTTGGCACTGAAGATAATGTTAGGACAATCCTTCACGAATCCGGTCATGCTATGCATTCGTTTGCAATGGCAAACGAGCCGATACATTTCTACCGTCGACCACCAATGGAGGCTTCGGAATTGGCTTCTATGTCCATGGAATTGCTCACTCTCGATCACTGGGACGAGTATTTTCCGAACGAAGAAGAGTACATACATGCAAAAAGAAGAGAACTTGAGGGAACGGTAAAATTCCTGCCATGGTGCATGATTGTAGATGCTTTTCAGCATTGGATATACACAAATCCTGAACATACACCAGAGGAGAGAACGGAATATTTCAAAAAACTCATGGACCGCTTTAACACCGGTGTGGATTGGTCGGATCTAGATAAAGAAAAAGGTGTTGTCTGGATGCAGCAACTTCATATATTTACATCGCCTTTTTATTACATTGAATATGGTATTGCACAACTTGGTGCGATTGCCATTTATAGAAATTATCGTAGAAAGGGAAAGAGAGCAATAGAAGATTACGAAAAGTTCTTAAAACTTGGTTATTCAAAACCTCTTGAAGAACTTTACAAGACCGCAGGAATAAAGTTCGATTTCTCTCAGGATTATATAGGAGAACTGGTGGAGTTCATAGAAGAAGAATTGAAACAGTTATCCTGAATTTCTCATTGATGATCAAAAAAACAAAGCTTTCTTTATCTTCAGATATACTTTAGCCCGGAGAGATTTCTCCGGGCTTGAATTATTTCGGTACTTTTCAAAAACCCCCCTTCTAATAGTATACTGTATGAGGAGGGGTGAATTTGAATAAAGCGACAATTTTACTCGCTTTTTTTGTATTGGCGTTTTCGATTGTTTTTGGTTATTCAAGTAGAGATCTTGATTGGATGGTGGCGGAATCCGAACACTTCATCTATGTCTACCATGCTGAAGCTTCTGAGCTTCTCGCCATCGTTTCGAGAATCGCCGAAGAAACCTATGTAGAGTTGCAAACCCTTTTTGGGAACATACCTCATGATAAAGTTATTTTTATATTGACAACATATGAGGATTTTTCCAATGGTTATGCCGAATCTACTGGGAGAATGCGCGTTATTTCTCTCGGAAACAATTACTATATGCGGTTCGATGAATATTGGTTGCGGACGGTTATTACGCATGAACTCAGCCATGTCTTTCATTTGAGTAGAGTTTCAAATGTACTCAAACCAATCAAAATAGCTCTTTCCAGGTTTGTTTCCCCTCAAGCGTTGAGTCCAGCGTGGTTGATAGAAGGGATCGCACAGCTGGGAAGTGAATATTGTGGAGCAGATACTTACGATCATCGAAGGCTCTCTTTTATGCTGGATCAGCTTGAATTGCCGAATCCTTTTGAGAACGAAACCATAATATCCGGATACAATCCTGTGGGAGGAGAAGCCTACTATAATTTTGGATACGCTTTTGTAAGCTATTTAGTAGAGCACTACGGAATGCAAAAATTCAGAGATTTCCTGAGACTCAGGGATGGAATTGAGGTTCTACTTGGTATCGATTACGCGTTCAAAAAAGTTTACAATAAAACTTTTGAACAGCTTAAAACCGAATTTGTAGAGGCTGAAAGAGAAAAGTACAAAGAAAAACTCAAGACAGATTTTTCCTATGTTGAGTACATTACAACGAAGGACAATTTTGTTAGCGTCGAAAAAGCTATTTTCAAAAAGGAAAATTTTTACTACCTTATTTATGATAGAAGAATGAGAATCAGCAGGATTTTCAAAGATGATGTGAATATCTTTTCTACCACAAAAAGAATTACAGATTTCTCTGCTTTAAACGGTTTTATAGCATTTACAACACTGGAAAGAGTGGGGGATACCCTTGAAAGCAGACTTTATTTTCTTGAAAACGGGAAACTGAATTTTTCCGGCATCTCCCATGTTTTGGCTGTTGAAATCCTTTCTAAGGATCTCTTGGTGATATTAAAGAATGATTTTGGCAAGCTCACCCTGAGTACTTTATCTTTGAAGAACAAGAGAGAACTCAAGATATATTCAGCACCAGATGAACTGGTGTATATAAGCCAGCTGACAGCAAACGATGGTGCCAGATTTCTCGCATTCAGAATGAATGATTCAGGTAAACACTATGTGGGAATATATAATTTTTTGCAAAAGAAACTCGAACTCTACGAAGTAAACACTGATGTTGCTCTTGGAAGCTGGAACAACGACACGTTTTTGGTAGCGCTTAGTGATAAAACCGGGACAAAGATTGGAGAATTCGATCCAGAGAACGGTAAATGTTTTGTGGTTGCTCGCTTTCCCAGGTACTGCGAGTATCCCCTCAAAAACCGGAACGAATTGTTGGTCGTTTCTCAAAATAATGGGAGAAAGCTTTTCAAAGTTGAGAAAACAAATGTAATTGAAACTATTGAGTTTATTTCAAAAAAACCAAGGGAACAAGTCAAATACGATTCTCGATTTTTAATCACAAAAAAGTATTCTCCGCTCAACAATATGCGGTTTCTCACCCTGGTACCTTATGGTAAAGGGATTGGAGGGATTTTTGAAGATTATCTTTCAACGTCCCAGGTGTTTATGGGACTTGATTTAGAGGATGGCATAAAGGATCCAGCTTTCACAGTGGGTTTGAGCTCTCGTGATTATTCAAAACTTGACTTACAAACTGATCTCACAGTCTCAGCATCAGAGCTAAGACTTTCTTTTTCAATATCCCGTGACTATGCTATTTTTAGCAATTTTAGTGTTGGGTGGGTATTGAGATACGGTATTCCATTTTACATGGTGTTCAATACGAATGCGACTTTTGCAGATTCGATAGAGTTGTTCGGTGGAGTTTCGGCTCTATCCTCTGTGATTAGTTTTAGCGGCAAACAAACTGATGATACTAACGCCTTAGAGCTTTCTCTAGCATTGAGTCTTTCCTATCGCAGGAAAAATTGGTTGATAAGCAGTCAGAATCTGAGCAGGCTCGTCCTGTTTGGCGATGCTGCCATCTTTCCAGTGAAATTCGGGAGTTTCTATTCTGAAAGTCCACTGGTATTTGCAGGGGATCTGGAATTTCAGTACCTGAATTCAAGAAGGAATCTATCTTTACCCGGTAACATTCTTGTTTTTTCGAGAGAAGGATATGGTTTTATGACTTCGACAATGATTGATTCTGAGGATTTTCAATGGCAGGTTTCTCTTTATAAATTCGAAACTTTGTATCCCTATCTTGCCTTTTCACTTGAAATCAGGTTTGGTTTTTCTTTTGGTTCTACTGGGATACTTCCATATTTCAGCTGTGAGGTGAAATGAACTGAAGAACGATGATTTGAAAATAAGAGTAAGAGAGCTTTCACTTAAGTCCTTCGGGCGATTTCTGGATATACCGGTGATTTTAAACAAACGATTGAAAAGATCTTTAGGAAGACTGGTTTATAGAAAGCGCGGAGGAAACTTTGAACCACTCAGAATAGAACTTTCTCCTGTTATTCTTGATAATGAAGAACTGTTCAATAAAACGGTTTTGCATGAACTTTCTCACTGGTTTCTCATGATCGAGGGGAAGAATTTCAGGCACAACTCCAGTGATTTCAAAAGGCTTTCAAAAGAATTTGACTTTCCTGTGAGATAATTAGCTTATTTTTCATCTTCCATATTTGTTTTTTCCATGAGAGCATTTATTTCAGCTATTAGTGCTTCAGCCGTTGCTAGATTTGTTGCTAAAGGAATATTGTGGACATCACAAACTCTCAAAAGAGCAGAAACATCTGGTTCGTGAGGTTGAGCAGTTAAGGGATCTCTGAGAAAAATTACAAAATCTATATTGTCATTCGCCACCATGGCACCTATTTGAAGATCCCCACCAATGGGACCGGATTGAACTGTGTTCACTTTCAGCTTTAGTTTATCTCTCAAAAGCTTACCTGTGGTTTTTGTGGCGTAGAGTTCGCACTTTTCGAACACATCAAGATGTTCTTTCACGAAAACGATAAGATCGATTTTTTTCTTATCGTGAGCTATAAGAGCTATATGAATTTTGTTCATTGAAATACCTCCGTAGAGCATAGAAGCTTTTTCAAGGAAATAATAACATGTTTTTCCTTTTACTCAAAGTCTTGGTGTGAAAAACCAATACCAGTGGATTTATTGGAAATAAGTTTTGCTTTGAATTTTTCAGCTTCCTCTCCCAGGGAATCCTTAACGATTTCCCACAAATTCTTTCCGGTTTTGCTTGATAACTCTATCCACTCCTGTACTTTATCATAACCATAGGTCGTTATGAGCGGAGTCAGTATTGCGGAACTGCTAAGCAAGTTTTCTCTCATTTTTTCGGGATTGGCTTCTATTTTCAAAATATAGTTTGCTAGTGAATTTGCGGCTATTGTGAGGAATCTTAAAGATTTGAGAGTGTAATGAATAATCTCGGGAACAAAGGCATTTAGTTCTAAATTTCCTGAAGAAACCGCGAAGTTAATGATGGCATCATGCCCCAGAACCGCTAATGATAGTTGTACAACATATTCTGGAATTACCGGGTTTATCTTACCAGGCATTATAGAACTCCCAGCCTGCAGCTTTGGAAGTTTTATCTCTCCGATAGCTGAACCTGGGCCGCTTCCAAGTAATCTTATGTCATTAGATATTTTTATGAGGTTTGTAGCCAGGGCTTTTAGCAAACCATGAATTTCAGCAAAGACGTCCATATTTTGGGTGGCATCTATCAGGTTCTCCGCTTTAGCTATCTTTATGCCTGAAACGGTTCGTAACGTTTCAACTATCGAGAGAACGTATTTTCGATCTGCTGCTATTCCAGTACCTACTGCCGTTCCGCCAAGATTCACCATTCTGATGCGTTCTTCAACTTTGTAAAGTCTCCAGCGATCGCGGCTAATGGCTTCTGCCATGGCGCCAAACTCCTGCCCCAAAGAAATCGGTACTGCATCCATGAGCTGGGTTCGCGCAGGTTTTATCATTTTTCTGTATTCAGCTTCCTTTTTCTGGAGGCTGTCCTGAAGGTTAGTAACATTCTCAACCAGCTGTTTTAGGAGGGCTATTGTAGCCATTTTGCCGGCTGTCGGAAAGGTATCATTTGTAGATTGATGAAGGTTCACATGATCCAATGGGTGGACAATGTACTCTCCTAGTTTTCCTCCAAGTATCTCCGTGGCGCGGTTAGCTATAACCTCATTGATATTCATGTTTATTGAGGTACCAGCACCCCCACATAACGGATCCACAACAACCCATTTCATCAAAGAACCTGATATAAGCTCATCAGCAGCTTGTATGACAGCATCAGCGATTTTTGTCTCAAGAAATCCAAGTTTTTTATTGAGGAAGGCTGCCGATTTTTTTATATAACCGTAGCATCTGATAAATTCCTCGTCAATTTTTTCACCGGTAGATGGAAAGTTCTTTAATGCCCTGGCCGTATGAATTCCCCAGTAAACATCATCGGGAATTTCAAGTTTTCCGAGTGCATCTTTTTCAATTCTCATGAGTTACACCTTCAATCTCCTCGATATAAATCGTATGGGCGTCAGGGAACGGCCTTAGAACTCTTTCAAGAACACCGTGTAAGTAAGATATCAACACTCCATAATTCACTATTGGTATTCCACGCCGACGGGCTTCTCTGATTCTCCGCATCATCATGGCTCTTGTTAAAGTACAGCCACCACAGTGGATAATAAGATCTATCTCTCCTATATCTTCGGGAAAATCCCTTCCTGCCCTTATTTCAAAAGAAAGGCCACCGCCAATATGGTTCGAAAGCCATCGAGGTATTTTGACCCTTCCGATATCCTCGACAAGAGGAGCATGGGAACAACCTTCCATGATCATTATCTTGCTCTCAGGCGTGAGTTCTTCCACTCGTTTGATTCCCTTGACCATCTCAACAAGATCACCTTTGTGCCTGGCTTCCAGTATGGAAAAAGTGGTCAGTGGAATTTCATCCGGCACATCTGCTGCGATTCTGCTTATAAGATGTGAGTCGGCGACAACCAGAGAAGGTGCCTCTTTCATCATTTGTAGAGCCCAGCGTAGTTCCCTTTCCTTAACCACGAGACATAGTGCTTCTCTATCCAGGACCTCTCTGATAGCTTCAACTTGCGGCATAATAAGTCTGCCTTTAGGTGCACCGAGATCTATTGGAACGACCAGAAGGACAGTTTCACCAGCTTCAATTAAATCGGAAAGCAGCGGTATATCCTCTTCCTGTGGAAGATTTTCACTGATGAGTCTTCGAAGATCCTCAATACCAGTTTTTTTGAGTCCTGATACGAAACAATGAGGGTAGGGAGAAACCTTTGGTTCTATCTCCGAAGTGTTCCAGGATTGATCTATTTTGTTTACTGCTATCACGAATGGTAAATCCATTTTAATGAACTGTTCTATCAGCCAATCCTCGTATTCGTTCCAGCGTTGATCTACAACCAAAATGGCAATATCTGCCTTGTACATGGCTTTTAGGGCCCTTTTCACCCTGAGTTCACCGAGCTCACCGACATCATCCACACCCGGGGTATCGACAACCGTTACAGGACCTATCGGGTGTATCTCTAATGATTTATAAACCGGGTCAGTTGTTGTTCCCGGGACATCACTTACAATAGACACATCCTGTCCAACGAGAGCGTTTATCAAACTCGACTTTCCAACGTTTCGCTTTCCGAAGAATGCAAGATACTTTCTATAACCACCGGTAGCAATCATATGATCACCTTCTTGTATTCCTCAAGGTTTTTCAGAATCCTTGGATTTAGCTTGAGGCCCATATCTTTCATTCTTTTTGCTGTTTTAAAGAAATCAACTTTGATTTTATCAGAGTAAATCGTGTAGTTTTTCCTGTACTTTTCCGGTGTGAAATTGCACATTATAACGTTACAACCAACTTTGAATCCTTCAAATTGCAGGTCTTCATCGATAGTTCCCAACGCTGTGGTGGACGGCATGAAAACCTTTGGAATGCATAATCTTACAGCTGCATAGGTATTCAAAGTGAGTTCAGGGTCTCCGTAAGGATGATTTTCGAGAGGTGTTCCTTTGGCTGGTATAAAAGGCCCAAGGCCGACCATCCTGACGCCGGAATCCCTCAAGAAAAGAACGTCATCGGCTACATCTTCTATGGTTTGTCCTGGAAGGCCTATTATATTTCCTGAACCGGCAATATATCCGATAGAGACAGTGTAGAGAAGGAGGTCTATCCGCTTGTCGTAATCATCATCAGGATGCACACTTTCGAATATTTTCCTGTTCATCGTTTCGTGTTTCAACAAGGTTTTGCTGGCGCCTGCAGCTTTGAGCTTTAAGTATTCGGTTTTTGGTCTTTCGCCTATGGAGAGAGAAACAGGGAGATGTGTTTCTTTTTTGATACGTGAGACAATCCTTTCCAGTTTTTCTATATCGTAGTAAGGATCTTCTCCAGATTGAAGTATTATCGTATCCACTCCAATGGGAAGCATCGTTTTTGCAATCTCTATGATTTCTTTTTCTGACATTCTGTAACGGGGGATTTTATTTGCAGCACGTATCCCGCAGTAGTCACAGTTTTTTCGACAGTAGTTGGAAAACTCTATAACTCCTTTTATGAAAAACATCTCACCGACGTAGTCTTTTCTAATAGCATTTGAGAATTCAAAGAGCAGTTCCCTGTCTTTTTCCCCTCTTTCTAGCGACAGGATATAGATTATCTCTTCTTTTGATAGTTCTTCTTCTGTTAGAACTTTCTTGACGATTCTCTGTAGCTCTTTAGAACCTTCAACCTCAATTTTTTTCGCGATATCAAATCTACTACTCGCCATCATTTTCCCTCAACTTTCGCATAATTTCCTGCTGTAGTTTTTCTTTCTGAACTTCCGATAGGTTTTCGGCGAAAACCGCGTATTTTCCAAACTCCAAAACTATTTCTACCGGAACATATTGTTCCTCGCCGAATCCCTTGATATAGGACCAACGTCTGCCAAATTTTTCGGCTATCCATACTTTTGTATCTTTATTTGCGAACCTTTCTAGAATTTCTAAGATCTTAGAAATACAGATCTCTTTCTCCATTGAGAACTCTCTCATAGTACCGCCTCAGGGTTTCTTTTAATTTCTCATCCTCGACGTTGTTTATCTCTTTTTTTATCAGTTTGCTGCCTACTTCCTTTGTTTCCTCTGAAGCGTAATCTGCCAGGTACTCGGCGAATGTAAGGACAGCATTTGGTTGGCAGAAGCGTTTAACAAATCCAGGGATAGCAAATTCCATAAAGTGTTCGCCAGTTCTACCTAATCTGTAGCAGGCTGTACAAAAAGAAGGGATGTAACCTTCCTGTGCGAGTTCCTTTATAACGACATCCAACGGTCGCGTGTCCCCAAGGGTAAATTGGGATTTTTTATAAGCTTCTTTATCTTCTTTAGAATAAGCCCCTATTCCGATATTTGAACCTGCATCTATTTGAGATACCCCAAGTTTTAAGACTTCCCTGCGTATCTCTATGGGTTCTCTCGCTGTGAGGATCATGCCAGTATAAGGCACAGCTAATCGCAAAGTAGCGACAAGATGTTTGAAATCCTCATCATTTACGGAAAACGGTGGTTTCGAGGAGATAGGAGTTCCTATTGCTGGTTCGATTCTTGGGAACGATATCGTGTGCGGCCCTACTCCAAAACGTTCTTCAAGATGTATTGTGTGATAAAGTAATCCCATAACTTCAAATTTCCAATCGTAAAGTCCGAAAAGAGCACCAATTCCAACATCATCTATCCCTGCTTCCATGGCTCTGTCAAGACCGTATAACCTGTAAAGATAATCGGCTTTTGGTCCTGTTGGGTGCATTTTTTTATATACTCCAGGGTGGTAAGTTTCCTGGAAAATCTGATAGGTTCCAATCCCGGCTTCTTTAACTTTTTTATAATCCTCGACCTCTAACGGAGCTGCATTGATATTAACACGCCTGATTTCGCCATTTCCTTCTTTGATGGAGTAAACGATTTCGACGGTTTTTGCTATGAAATCCGCATTGTAATCAGGGTGTTCTCCATAAACGAGTATCAGCCTTTTGTGTCCCCTGTTTACAAGGGCTTTCGTTTCGAGTTTGAGTTCATCGAAATTGAGTGTGCGCCTTACAACCTCCTTGTTGCTAACCCTGAAACCACAGTAGACACAATTGTTGATGCACTTATTTCCGATGTACAATGGTGCAAAAAGGACAATTCTGTTCCCATATACCCGTTTTTTCAGTTCTCTTGCACCTTCGAAGATTAGTTCTCTCAGTTCAGGATCTCTGACGTTCAACAATGCTGCTACCTCGTCTGGATTCAGTCGATTTTTGTCGAGAGACTTTTGAATTATTTCCTCGATTCTTTCTCTACTGGGAAAAGAATTTTTCTCCAAGTGCTCTTCGATTTCTTCAACGTTGATGAAACTTCTCACTTCCGTTCTCATTGTTTACCCCTCCAAACAAAAATCCCCGGCAAAGCCGGGGATGGATTATCTTCAAAGGAACTAATTTAGTTCCTATTGAATTCATTTTTCCGATCCACCCCTCGGCTTCAGGAAAACTCCCTTGGCCTCAGGATATACGTTGTCCTTTTCAATATACGTTACTTTTTTCACAAATATTCTAACATAACAATGTTACTTCAGGGTAACCCGAGGGTTTTCTAAAAGCTAAGTTCTCTCTTGCGGTACTGAATAGCTTCTGCAAGATGTCGTGGAAACACGTGTTTCTCTTCTTCTATATCTGAAATGGTTAAAGCAACCTTGAGTATTTTGTCTATGCTTCTGCCGGTTAGTTTCAATTTATCGACAGCAGCTTCGAGAAGTTTTTTCCCTTCACTATCAAGATCTACAATTTCTTCGAGTTGCCTATGATTTAACTGACTATTGCTAAAGATCTTGTATTTTTTCAGGCGGAGGTTTTGGCGCTTTCTGGCGCGCTCTACACGTTCTCGAATCGTTTTTGTACTTTCGCCAGATTTTACGCTGGAATATTCGCTGAATTCCAACCGGGGCATATCGACGAATATATCGATTCTGTCTTCAATTGGACCAGAGGTTTTTTTGTTATAACGTTTTATTTCGTGCCAGGAACAGGTACACTCGTGGGTTTTGTCTCCATACCAACCACAAGGGCACGGATTTTGTGCTGCCACGAGCATGAATCTGGCCGGATAGGTAGCAGAAATTTTTGCACGGGATATTGTGACTTCACCATCTTCTAGTGGTTGTCTGAGAGCTTCCAGTACATCTCTCCTGAATTCAGGGAATTCATCCATAAAGAGAATTCCGTTATGTGCCAGGCTGATCTCGCCGGGCTTTGCATCGCTTCCACCACCTATTATAGATGTGGTCGAAGCGGTGTGATGAGGGGCACGAAATGGCCGTTTTGTTACCAGACCTTTTCCATTCAGAAGTCCAGCTACACTGTATATGATGGTGGTTTCCATAGCTTCTTCCAGTGTAAAAGACGGAAGAATTCCTGGCATTCTGCGAGCAAGCATCGTTTTTCCACATCCTGGAGAACCTCGAAGAAGCAAGTTGTGACCACCAGCGGCAGCTATTTCAGCTGCTCTTTTGGCGAACTCCTGTCCCTTTATGTCAGAAAAATCTTCTGAGTCAGTTGCTTCAAAGGTTGGTTCTACATAACTTAAAGGACTCTTTTGTATATCGCCATTTAACATCAATACCAGTTCTCTGATGTCTTTTACTGTGTAAATTTCTATACCTTCAACCGTAGAGGCTTCATGAGTATTTTCAGTAGGAAGAATAAATTTAACTGCCGCAGCGTGCTTTCCGGAAAGTTGCAGAAGAACAGGAAGAACCCCCCTGATCTTTCGTACAGAACCGTCAAGCCCCAACTCTCCGAAAAATATATAATTATCTGTTGAAGAATTGATAATACCATTAGCTTTCAGGATTCCAACAGCTATGGGAAGATCTAGATAAGAACCCTCTTTTTTTACATCGCTTGGAGCAAGATTCACGGTTATCCTTCCGTTGGGAAAAGAGAACCCGGAATTTTTGAGGGCACTTTTGATGCGTTTCTTACTTTCTTTGATAACGGTATCGCCAAGGCCGACGATGTCTACATCTTGAAGAATCGCTTTTTTGTCCAGATCCACCTCCACGAGTATTTCGATGGCCTTAAGTCCCTGCATCGTGACACTTTTTACTTTTGAATAATGACTCATCCTATCCCCCCCAAAAAACATCCACGTTAGAAGATAGACTTAACTGAGAAGAAACACATGTCATCCAACCTAAGAGCGGTTAGCTTTCCACCATAAACACATCCGGTATCAATACCAATCTTGTCCTTCATAATCAGAGGTTCCTGGAGAACTGGTGTGTGACCAAAAATGACTACTTTGTCTTTTACTGGCCATTCAGCGTATATAAATTCATCTCTTATCCATAGAAGATCTCCGTCTTTTTGCTTGTTTAACGGAATACCCGGTCGAACGCCCGCGTGAACGAAAACATATTCATCGGTTTCATGGAAAAGGATGGTTTTCTCGAAGAAGCGAATGTGTTTCTCTGGGATTTTATCTATCCCACCATAGCTGTTTATCGTATATTCCATTCCATTAAAATGCCACAACTTTCTTGTTTTTCCACCGTTCAGGTAATCGAGCAACATTTGCTCGTGATTACCACGAATGAAAATACATTTTCGACTTCTGGATAATTTTATAAGAAAATCGACTACTCCTTTTGAATTGGGGCCTCTGTCGATATAATCTCCAACGAATATCAACATATCAGTGCGCGAAGGATTTATTTTTTCTATGAGCTTTTTAAGACTTTCGAGGCAACCGTGGATATCGCCTATGGCATAAATCATGTATCAGAATACTCCCAGCATTGTAATTTTCCATACTATAGAAATCACGATGCCCACTGTGGGACTTATGAACCACTCGATCTTTTTTTCTTTGGAAAAAATCAAGCGATATACCAGACCTAAAAGGATAGAAATTGCAACCCATTCATAATGACCTGCGAAGGTGAATATAAATATTACGAGTCTTTCAGAGATTCCAACGGTGTCGGTAGCGTTCCTGTCGATTATTCCCTTTCTCAGAAAATACGTTACGCCAACAGTAACCACAAGCATCCCCATAAGATACCATGAAAATTCCGGGGTAATATAGGATGTTTTCAAAAGATCAGCAGAAAGAAACGACAACAGAATGTAAAATCCGATAGAAAGCACCTCGCTTAGATCGTTCCCGAGTCTTATTCTTAGAAATCTCAGCGCTATTTCCCATACAAAGGCACCGATAAGAAGAAGCAATCCGAATGCATTTCCGAGAAAACGATCAAAAGTAAAAGCGAGAAAAACCAGGAAAACCCAGATAAGGTGTTTTATCCACCCGGTTTTTGCTAAATCACCAAGCTTATAATTGTTTACGAAAGCGTGGTCGGCAACAAGATAAGCAACAAGCAGGTGTAAAGGCATATTCTAACCCTCCATTCAACGTTCTTTATTCCATGGTAGCACAGGAATAGCAAAGGCTGCAACCAGCAAGGCAAGGAAAACCCCAACGGTTAGAGTCAAACCGAAGTTTCTCAATAGTCTACCTTCGGCCAGAGAAAAACTGAAGAATGCGAGCATTGTTGTAGCTGAAGACATTGTTACTGATTTCAGTGTACGCCCGGCTTCAAAAAGATTGTACGTTGTAGAAGAGTGGATCATGTGAACCAGGGAATCGACTCCAATACCGATAATCAGTGGAGCGGTGATTATAGTTATAAAGGTGGTTTTAATTCCAATTAGATTCATGATACCGAACATTGAAAGTAAAATGCCTATCATCAAAAAGGTAACTTTCAATCCGTCGAAAATATTCTTTCTTTCTAAAGATACAATCAGAAAAACAAGCAATATCGCAACACCAGAAACCGGTAAAGACACTTTCTTTATGATATCCATTATGTAATAAAAGATTCTTGGATAACCCTCTACTCTTTCTACCAGCTCCCCAAGGCTATCAAAGAAACGTTTGATGAAGTTACTGGAATAAAGATGTGCTGCGGGATACGCAGTAACTATGTAATATTTTTTCCCGTCAGGAGAGAGATATATGAATTGCTTTTTGAGAGATTCCGGGAGTGTCTCAGAGATAAAGTCTATCAATTCTTTTCCAGATTCGATCTTTTCGGATTCGTCTAACAGCACAAAGAGTTCGTCATAATAATTTGCTTTTTTCAGGAATGCTTCCATTAAAGGATTCCCTCTGAATCTATCCAGCGTTCGAACCACTTCTTTAAACTGCTTCATGTATTCATCACTATCTTCTTTAAATATGGTAAGGATGGAAAAGCTTCCCTCGACGTATTCATTTTCATCGAGAATTCGCGAGATTTCCTCCACTTGTTCTATATTGTCTGCCAGTATTGGTACAGAATTGGTGACATCGGCTTTGAAGACCCGCTCAAGAAGGTGCAAAGTGCTCAGCATTTCAGATTCTTCGGACATCAATCCAGGCGGGGTATAGGAGAAATTTGAAATACTGACAAATCCTATATAACTGAAGATCAATAAGATTGTAACTATAATGCTTAAGGATATCATGGAATATCGTTTTACAACTGCAGAGGTAGCATAGAAGAATCGATCGAGAGAGTGAATCTTCATTACTTTACCTGGTTTCAAAAAAGAACCGATTGATAGTGCCGGTAAAAAGATATACATGGTAATAAAAAACACGAAAAGCCCAACGGAGGTTAAAATACCGAGTTCTCTAATGGCTGGAGAATCTATAATAGCTAAAAGAATAAAGACCAAGATCGTTGTCAAAAGGCTTACCAGGAGAGGTTTGGTGACAGCGTAGTAGGTATGCTTCAACGAGAGCACAGGGTCTCTGCGCCGTTTTACTTCATCCGATAATCTTGTTATTATGTGAATTCCATAGTCAATACCCAAACCGAGAGTTATAGCGTTTACGAACGTCGTGACTATGTTCAATCTTCCGAATATCAAAAATGCGAGCCCGAGTGTGGTAAACATAGATGTGGCAAGTGAGATAAAGATGTACATAGTAACTTTAAAGCTTGAATAGGCCAGATAAAAAAGCAAGGCGATACCGATCAAAGACACTATTGTAGTGACCATAAAATCTCTGCTTGCCTGTTTATGTGACTCATAGGTTGCTTGGTGATCCCCTGTCAGGTTAAAGCTTATATTGTATTCACTTATTTCACTCTTCACCCATTTTCTCAATTGAGGTATAACCAGATCAACGTAATCAACATCAGATGAAGGACCATCAAGCTTGATCCCCATGACAAGGATCATGGGGTCATTTTCAGGAAATTCTGATGGTATCCTTACAAAACTTTCAAAGGTCGTTGTGGAATCACTCAAAATCTTATCCTTTAACTGTAATGTTTCGGAGAAAGCGATACCGATATCGTGAATAGCCGAAAAGTCGTAGTTCACCAGGCGTTTAAACTCATCAGAAAAATCAAATTCTTCGGGAGATAGCTCTTTAAGAACCGAAGGATCGACCAGAACGAGGCTCAGAGCACCAAGGTTTGATAATAGATCGAATCTAATAAAGTCTTCTATATGTGGAAAGGTGTAAGAATCCTGATACAGCTTTTTGGCAGCTGCTTTTAGTTCGTCAAGCCCTTTTTGGGTTTTGTTGTTGGTTTTTAAAACTATAAAGGTAACATCGTCTGTACTACTCCACTTAACAAAATTCTCGTATCTTTTCACAACGTCGCTTTCCCGTGGAAGTAACTTCAGGAGATCAGAATCAACCACAAGATTCGTTGAAAGGTAGAATCCTATTGCTGATATAACGACGAAAAACACTACTATCGGTACGCGATACGTGAAAACGAATCTGCTTAGTTTTTGCATAATGATCACCACAGAAAAATAAGCCAGAGGATTGATATCACCCTGAGGCTTTTAAATATTAGCATTGTCATGAGAGATTTCGTCATATCGGCTTTTGTATTGAGTTTAACAGCGAGATATTCAAGGTAAAAGGACCATCCGATTAATACAAGGAAAAAACAACTTCCCATGTTGCCAAAAAAAAGACTGATAGGAGTAAAAACGTATGGAAAATAGCTCAGAATCAGCGAATAACGGAATTTTTCGTCAAAGGTTAAAAGGATAAAATAAATTCCTGCGGTACCGAAAACGTAGAAGATTACAATCATGACAAAGATAATGAAAGCTTTTACGCCAAGAATTTCATAACCGGTTAGTGAAGACAATCTCTTTGAAAATTGGAGATGAAATGGGATAAAAACCCCAACGATGAAAAGCAATGTTATCAAAGAATAGATGTTGGATTTTTTCATAGCTCGTCTGGGCCTGAAAATCAGATCAAAGAATATCTCCATGGTTCACCTCAGATAGTCTTTTGCTGGTAAAGCCAGCAGACTGTATTTCTGGAGGGTGGCTTCAAGATTTTTAAGTTCATTCTCAGATGAATATACAACAATAGGGGCTTTTCCTTTTAATACAGACATAACTATCTTACCAGGGCTATCGTCTTCAAGAACGTAATATTCTGGCAGTTCTGCGGTATCAAAATCATCTTCATTTACAGGAATATACCCGGGAATATATCGAACGATGAAAGCCCCCAATCTTATTTCGCTAAATTCAACATATCGCTTCCCAAAGAACTTCAAGTATTCCTGTTTTTTTTCGCCTCTGGCCCCGATTTCCATTACTAAACGGTTTATGATAGCTTCGTATATCTCTATATCCGGGGTGCATAACTCAACGGTTGTATCACTGATCTGCAGGTGCAATTTGTCAAATTGCCTGTCTTCAATCCATTTCAGTACTGAAACCAGAATTCTATTCCTCTCAAGCTTTTTTTTGAGTTCGTCAAAAACCGGTTTGAAAAAGTTTCTTGCCTTAAAAACCGGTACGGGATAGCGTTCTATTGTATTGTTTATCGTTAAAGCCTTTGAACTTGTGATTACAATAACCGAACCAAAGGTTATTGCAAAAATTCCTATCAACAAAACATAAGCTAGGGGACGCATAGAAAATTATTCGGCACCACCAAGTTTGTCTGCAATGATTTCGAGGGCGGTTTTCAGCTGTACATCGGTTTCAGGGTCAAGTTGAACCTTTGATACCGTTAGTTCCCTGCCGTCATTTGTGCTTGTTTCAGAAGCCTCCACAGTTATGTCAGGTTCTATTCCCTTCAAATGTATATCGGAACCCGAGGGGGTGAAGTAATGTGCTGTTGGGAGCCATATTTCGCCGCCATTTGAAAGGTCATAAACGGTTTGAACCGCCGCCTTTCCAAAGGTTTTTGTACCAACAACGGTGGCTATTTTGTGATCCTTCAGAGCTCCTGTCAGTATTTCGGAGGCAGAAGCGCTTCCCCCATTAACCAGGACCACTATAGGCTTACCCTTTATAAAATCACTAAAATTGCTTCCCCAGGATCTGTAAATTCTTTCTTCTCCGTTTCTATCACGGATTGTTATGACAGGCAAACCTTCCGGGATAAGAAGACTCGAGATGTTCAAAACGCTTCCAAGCAAACCACCCGGGTTGTTTCTGAGATCGATAATGAGTCCATCTGCTTCCAGAAGAGAGAACATCGCTTTCTGAAACTCATTGTAAGTGGGTTCGCTGAAATGCGTTATTCTTACGTAACCGATTCTATGGTTGTTGTAGTCTATCGCTGAATATTTAACCGTTTTAATTTCGATTTCTGCTCGGGTTATCGTGAACACAAGGGGTTCATCTTCGCCTTTTCTATAGACCTTAACTGTGACATCTGTTCCTGGTTTTCCACGAAGAAGATTTACTGATTCGTAATATCCTGTCTCAGATACTTTATGGCCATCTACTTCAAAGATTATGTCTCCCACCTTTAAACCAACCCTTTCGGCAGGGCTCCCAACCATAGGTGCTACAACTTCAAGAGCGTCGTATTTTGTATTGTATTGGACAACGGCACCTATACCACCATATTTGGACTCTGTATCTATCTTGTTCTCGGTTTTTTGTACCGGTGTAAAATACCACGCGAAAGGATCATCCAGTCCTTTCATTACCCCTTTGAGTGTTTCGTCAAGAACCTTATCGTAATCAACCTTTTCTATGTCATAGTAACTATGCTGCACGTAAGAGATGATTTCGAATACCGGCTGAAATTTGTTGAGCATCTCGTCGTATGTCAACGCTTTAAATGCGCTGAGAACAAAAACAACAGCAATAATCCCGACAATAAGTACACTTTTAACGATTCTCTTCATACCTGACTCCTCCCTCATTTACCTTGATTCCAAAAACCATGTATGTGGTGTGGCCTACCATCCTGTCTTCGGGTCTAAAACGCTCCGGATTGAGCTTCATTTTTCTGATGAATGTTTCCCAGATCTCCACTTTTATTACCGGTAACCTTCTCAATTCTCTGAGCACATCCTGTACCTGATTCGCCGTTGGACAGACAACACAAAACCGACCTCCACCAATGAGCGAGTTACTGACAGTTTTTAGGTGTGGAACAGGCTCCGGTACATCGAGAAAAAACGCATTCACATTGCTTTCATCTATTCCTTCGGAGATATCTTTGAGTTTGAAAACCACATTTTCTGAATGGCCAAAGCATTCAACGTTTTCTTTAGCCAGTTTGTGAAACTCCTCCCTTCTTTCGTAAGAAACAACCCTACCATCCGGTGCTACAGCTCTTGCAAGGGCCGAGGTCATCGAGCCACTCCCGGAACCGCATTCAACAACAAGATCACCATTTTTTACATCAAGCATCAAAAGGATAAATCCCATATCCTTGGGATAAACGATTTGCGTTTTCCTTTTGAGCGAGAATATGTGATCGACAATCCCTATATTAAGTATATACGCTGAGTGTTTCCGTAAGCTTATGCTATCACCGTATTCCTTTCCGACAATATCTTCGTGAAAAATATTTCCGAAATGGGTTCCCAGAAATTTTCCCTCTTCAAGGGTGATTATATACTCAGAGCCATCTTCTAAATAGATTAGAACCTTATCACCATATTTAAGCAAACTATAACCTCCTGAACTTCAGAAGAGTCTCGATTAAGTTATCAAGTTCTGCTATATCCTTTTTTTCGCTTATTTCCATAAGGCATTGATGGGCATAGCCTTTAGCGATCATTTCAGATACTTTAGAAAGAGCTGACATCACAGCGGACACCTGAGTCATTATATCGGGGCAATTTCTATCCTCTTCAATCATTCTCTGAAGTCCTCTGATTTGCCCTTCTATTCGTCTTAGACGTTTGATGAGGTCATCTTTTGAGATGTTCTCGTTCACCGTGTCCACCTCACTTTAATACTTGAAAGAACTCCCTCCGATGAATTCCCTGATTATGGAAGTTCTCGGAATTTCTTCAAGATTGGTTATTGGTAAAAAGTAATCTATAAATCTCAGCAAGCGTTTTACCTCTGAATATTCAGGGACGCTGTTGTCTATTTCTAAGAGTAAGGGTTCTGCGAACATTTTCAATACAGCTAGTTCGTAAACCAGTGCTGAGTTGAACATTACATCAGCTTCTTCCTGGAATGGGAAAATATTTCTCTCCTCTCCTCTTCTCACACTACCCCACATATGTATTGTTTGTTGAGCCGGGTGGCCCCGGAATTTGTGATCGCGAACAATTCTCCTTAAAAGTCTGACGTCGGTTGTTGGTATTCGGTTCATGTCATCAAGGTTCATCTGTGTTAGAGCACTGACATAGACCTTGAACTTCTTTTCCCGTGGAATGGAACTTGTAAGGAGTTCGTTGAGTCCGTGAATGCCTTCTACAATAATCGGTTGATCTTCTTCGATTTTCACGGTTTCATCTCTAAAGTATCGACGACCTTCCTTAAAATTGAAACGAGAAAGGTGGACCTCTTTACCCGCGAGCAGTTCGGTCATCTGCTGATTAAATAGCTCCAGATCAAGGGCATATATGGATTCGAAATCATACTCGCCGTTCTCATCTTTCGGTGTCTTTTCTCTGTCAACGAAATAATCGTCGAGAGAAATCTGAACGGGTCTCAATCCATGAACGCGCAAATGGATCATTAGACGTTTCGAAAAGGTTGTTTTTCCTGAACTTGAAGGTCCAGCGATTAGGATCAACCGGGTTCCTTTTCTATTAACTATTTTATCAGCAATGTAAGCTATTTTCTTCTCGTGAAGAACCTCGGCTATTTTTATCAGTTCAGCTATGCTGTCAGGACCTTTTGCTATTATCTTGTTCAGTTCTCCAACAGTTTTGACATTTAAGATTTTCCCCCAGTGTTCATGCTCCATGAATATTGAGGCCAGCTTTGGCTGATCAACAAACGCTGGAACTTTGTTTGGAGATGAAGGGGTGGGAAGGTTCAGAATGAAATATTCTCCATAGGGCAAGAGTTCAAAGTGTTTGAGACAGCCCGTGGACATGGGCATATAACCGTAGAAATAATTAAAGTAGTTATCACATTTATAGATGTTTACGGTACTCTTTTTTCTGTACTTGAACAACAAAGATTTTTCCATCTGTTGATCTAGTTTGAACAGTTCGATGGCTTCAAATTTATCGATGGTTTCTTTTGAGAAAGGGAGATCCTGTTCAACGATATCTCGCATCTTTGATTCTATTTTCTCAAGTTCTTCCTTTCCCACGTTTTTTCCAACGACCTCGCAAACCAGGCCGGAACCCAGCGAATGGTGGACGTAAAGCTTGACTTTTCCAAGAACCTCCCTGACAGACATAAAGAGAATGAAAAGTATTCCTCTTGTGTAGATTCTTATACCATCGATGTTGGAAAGATCAATAAAATCGATTACCGCGTCTTTTTCTAGCTTTCTTCGCAACTCAACAAGGGAGTTCTCCATTCTTGCAGCCATTATGGGAGAATCGTAGTGCTTTTGAAACCTTTCGGCGAGTTCATAAAAAGCTATTCCCTTCGGCACCTCAATTTCGGTGTTGAGTTTGTTGATTTTAACTTTGATATTTTCCAATTTATTCACCCCCATGGTCAGGTTATTGCGTTCTTGACAGTATCATTTAGCAATGCTACAATTAGTTTTGCATTGGGGCGTAGCCAAGCTGGTAAGGCATCAGACTTTGGATCTGACATCCGGAGGTTCGAATCCTCCCGCCCCAGCCAAAAAACAAAAAGCACGTTTAGAAAAATTCGGGGTGGCTTTCAGGCCACCCCGAATTTTTTATTACTCAGTGGCCGGTGGGGTTGTTTCTTGCTGAAGTTCTTCAATTTGCTTTTCTACGAATTCAAGCTTAGACGCAACATCATTATCGTTTGGGAGAAGTTTTTTCAGCTCGTTTAGATAACGTTTTTCACCTCTCAAGTACAGTTCAACCAGGATGTTGTTTTGATCCGGCAAGGATGCTAATTTTTCGTAAGCATCCACAAGCAGGTAAAGGGCTGAAACCTTCAAATCTGTTGCCGCATTGGTTGCATTTATAATTTTGGTATTCAAATCCCTCTCTATCTTCTGCAGCGGATAGTCTATAAGAAACATTCTCGCATTATCACCAAGTTGCTGTTTGTAATAATCAAGATAACTCTGTAAAGTGCTTGGACTATCCAGTAATGGTTTTAAATTATGAGTGTACACACCTTCATTGTATCTTAGGACAACCTCTGGATTTTCAGAATCGACACGATACATGTAGTTCAATACCTCGAAGGAATAGGGCATCATGTTGTAAAGAAACTTCACGGCTGTAGCAAATCTGCTGTTCAGTTCGTCAAATTCCTTTTGTTTTGTTTCCAGTAATTCATTCACAGAATTTATATCTTCGCCGTACTTAGATTGATATTCCTTCAATTTTTTTGCGTCGCTGTATAGATCTTTCAACTTCGTATCTGTGCTGTCATTGAGTTCTGATAGTTTTTTCTCAATCTCTTCATTACTCAAGGACAAAATAGTAGCAGGTGTGGTTTCGCTCAACTTTTTCATTTCTTTAAGGTCGTTGAGTTCATATTTCAGGTTGTTTAGTTTTTCATCTGAAAGTTGCACAAAGATTGCAATTGGCAAATAACTACCTTCAACCGAAATTCCACCACTTTCGTTGAAAATGGTGGTACTCAATTTTTTGAGATATTCATCGGTATTTCCAGCATTCTGGACTTTTTTAAATTCGTTGTAGATTTTCAATTCTTCGTCGTTTATAACATATCCGAATTTTTCGTTATTCTTGTAATTCTCAAACCATTTTTTAAATTCGTCACTTTCATAATCATTTTTGAACTGATCGTAAGCGCTGCTTGACTTAAGTTCATCGAAAGTATCGAAAACTGTTTTGGTTGCAACTTTTATCAGATGGAAACCGTATTTAGTCTCAACCGGCCCAACAATTTCTCCGGGGGTTGCTGAGAAAGCAGCATCTTCGAATTCCTTTACCATCTGTCCGTGTCCAAAACTTCCAAGACTTCCGCCCAGAACAGCTGAATTCCTATCGATAGAAAATTCACTTGCTGCATCTGAAAAATTAATTGCACCGTTTAAAAGCTCATTTTTTAGTTCCAGAGCACTGGCTTCTGAAGTCAAGAGTATGTGACTTGCTTCAACCCGTTCGTATTTGTTCTTTATCTCATCTTTGTTTTCCTCAAAATAAGTCTTTAGTTTTTGATCAACATCTTTCAAGACATCGTTCTGAACCTTTTCCTTTAACACTGAAGGGAAAATACTTTTTCTGACCTTTTCCTTGAAAGCCTCAACAGAACCGTAATATTGCTCTATTTGTGCTTTGTAATTTTCATCGCTGGTATATTTAGAAACTATTTCCTCAACCCTGGTGTTTATCTCATCTTCTGTTGGATAGATGTTGTGCTTCTTTGCGTAATATATGAGTATTTTTTGATCGATTAAATCAAGAAGAACCATATATCGAACATCGATCTCGCTCATTCCAGCCGAACCTTTGAAATAAGGATCAAGCTGTATGTTCCGTTGACTTAGACTGGATAAAACATCTCTAACAGTATCATCATATTCAGAATAAGAGATCCAGTAAATAGGATCTTCGAGGGGGGTACCGTCTTTGGTAAGATACGCAAAGGCGTCCTCGGGTCTTGCACTGTTGGTGGGTGTCGTGCTTCCAGTTTCACGACTTTTACCGGACATATAGGTTGCCACTGACCACCAGATAACCCCGGCAGCAAAAAGTATAGCGATCGTCCAGATGATCGGTACCTGAATTTTTCTCATCCATCTTGTTTCATGCATTGGTTCTTCAACTCCCTCCACACACCATTATATTTCCTCACAAAACCTCAACCAACAAGGGGAGGCGATTAACCTCCCCTGACTTTACGGATTATATCATAGCAAGCTTTCCATTTAAACATTAATTTTAACGAAGTGGTTTATCCTTTGTAGCTTCTTCCAGAGCGAGGAGCCTTTCCCATTTCTTGGTGACATAATTCTGGAGCATATCGATTATTTTATCTCTATCAGGATGATTGAGAAGGGCTCTGAACCTCTGTTGTGCCTTCAGGAATTCTTCTACCGGTTTTATATTTCTCGGTTTTCTGGTTATTCTGTAGATTCCTCTTTCGTATTCGTACAACGGCCAGTACAGGGTTTCGACAGCAAGTTTTGAGATAGCCGGAGCAGAATCTTCTTTAATTCTCCAAAATCTGACACATGGAGCCATAACAGCTATAAAAGCGGGCCCGTCGAATTCGATGGCTTTCTGGAGCTTGTTCATGTAATCAATGGGTTCGCCGATAGCAGCTGTGGCGGCGTAAACATTTTCATGCCCCGCAACAATTTCTACAATATTCTTTTTGAGCTGCAGCTTTCCGGGTATTTTTTCTCCAACGGGCGCCGTTGTTGTTTGGCTTCCAGGAGGTGTGGAACCACTTCTCTGGTTTCCAGTGTTCATATATCCTTCATTGTCATAAAGGATGTAAACGAAATCATGACCTCTTTCAATTGCACCTGAAAGAGACTGAAGCCCTATATCGTAGGTTCCGCCATCTCCTGCAAAAGCGAAGAACTTTATTGGTTTATCCGTTGGAAGCTTACCCTTCTTTTTGAGTGCTCTATATGCTGTCTCAGCACCGCTTATGGTAGCCCCAACGTTTTCAAAAGCGTTGTGGATGTATGGAACACTCCATGCGGAATATGGGTAGATTGTGGTAGAAACTTCCATACAACCTGTGGCAAAACCCACAACGGGTTCGTACCCGAGGTGCTTGGCAACCATCAAGGCCATCTTTGCCGTGTTAGGTGCGCCGCATCCTGGACAAAGACGATGACCCTGAGTTATACCGATATCCTTTTTGGCGAATTCCTTTGCAAGCTGTATCACATTAATAGCCATACCATTTCACCCCCAAGTCACTCTCTCAAGCCGAGGTAACGTTGTTCGTCGCTGTTGAGATTACCACTGAGTGCATCTTCAAAAGCCTGTTTTATCATTGCGGGTGTTATGTCCCTTCCACCGAGACCATAGACATAAGAGCCGATAGCAGGCCTGGAGTTAGCCTCGTACAGGATAGATTTGATCTCGGAGTAGAGAGGTGCTTCCGCGCCGAAACTCAGTGAACGATCAAGAACGATAACACCTTTCTTACCGTCAAGATATTTTCTTATAAATTCTTTCGGGAAGGGTCTGAACATGGTGATTTTCAAAAGACCAACGTTCTTCCCCTGTTCTCTCAATTCATCTACAACGTATTTGATGCTTCCATTTGTTGAGCCGAGAGCAACCATTACATAATCAGCGTCATCAACTTTGTAAGGTTCAACATACCAGTATTTCCTACCGGAAATCTTCTCAAATGCTTCGGCGATTTCCGGGAAGATTTTATAAGCATTTTCCATAGCTTCTACCTGTTGGCGTTTATGTTCGAAGTAATAATCGTAGAGGTCAAGTGGCCCGTAAGTGACAGGGTGATCTATGTCAAGAAGAGAGTACATCGGAGTGGATTCTCCGATAAATTCCTTAACCACGTCATCGTCAAGAAGCTCTACGACTTCCACGCCGTGGGAGATAATAAAGCCATCCTGGTTAACCATAACTGGAAGCCTAACTTCTTTTCTCTCAGCTAGTTTGAGAGCGATAAGGGTAAGGTCATAAGCTTCCTGAGCGTTTTCACAGAACAGCTGAATCCAGCCGGAATCTCTCTCTGCCATGGTATCACTGTGGTCACAGTGGATATTTATCGGTCCACTGAGAGCTCTGTTGACGACTGGCATAACGATTGGAAGTCTTGAACTGGCAGCTATGTAAACTATTTCGTGCATCAGTGCAAGACCGTTAGCGCTGGTGGCGGTCATAGCTCTCGCACCAGCGGCAGCAGCACCGACAACGGCACTCATCGCGCTGTGTTCGCTTTCAACAGGAATTGTTTCTGTATCGACAATACCATCGGCAACGAATTTCGCAAAATATTCAACGATAGGTGTTTGAGGAGTTATTGGATAAGCAGCGACAACATCAGGATTTATTTGCCTCATGGCATTTGCAACCGCCGCAGCTCCGGTAATCGCTTTTTTAACTGGCATTCAGATCACTCCTCCCCCTGGAAATCCGTTTCAGGTCGCATTTCAATGGCATCTTTTGGACACACTGCTGCGCAGGTTCCGCAACCTTTACAGTAATCGTAATCGATTCCTTCCATTTTGGCGTCATTTTGAATGATGGCAAGATCAGGGCAGAAAAGCCAGCATTGCATACAATTTATACATTTGTTAACATCCCATATGGGACGCATTATTCTCCATGTACCTGTTTTGTATTCACGAGCAGAACCCGGGGTGTCAATAATTCCGCCTATTGGAATATCTTTCCAGCCTTTTTGAGCCATCATTTCACCTCCTCGTATCCCCTGCGGACCGCTCTCAAATTAGCTTCGATTTTTTCTTCGGTGAGCTTCCCGCTAAACATTTTCTTTACTCTGTTCAATACCGCATCAAGAGGTATCTTGTCATTCGAAGCTTTCAAAAGTGCACCAATCATAACGGTATTTGGAATTCCTCTCCCAATTTCTTCAAGAGCAATGTCTGTTGCTGGAATTGTGAATATTTTGCCTTTGAAACCGGTCTTTTCTCTTACAAAATTACTGCCTCTTACCGTGTTTACAATCATAACTGTATCTTCTTTAACACCTTCTGTGATGGCGGACAGTCCGAGCAGAGTGTCATCTACTATCACGATGATATCCGGGTTTTCAACGGTGTGATGAACCCTAATAGGAACGTCTGATATTCTGTTAAAAGCCTTCATTGGAGCTCCAGAGCGCTCAGCTCCGTATTCTGGAAAAGACTGAGCGTACATACCAGCTTCAAGTGCGGCCTCAGCGAGAAGTTGAGAAGCACTTTTTGCTCCCTGCCCAGCTCTGCCGTGCCACCTTACCTCAAAGTACTTTTCGGGCACGATTACCCCTCCTTCAAAAGTTTTTGCTGTAGATTCTGAAGTCGATATCAGGAAAAATCCCATCGACCCATTCCAGAATTTTCAATTCCCTCTCGTTAATTTTACCACTTATTACCTGATCATACAGTTCCAGAAACCTTTTCATATGGGTTTTAGTTCTGTTAACTGCATATTCTACAGTTGTTCCTGTGGTCATAATAAAAGCCCAATCACTTGACTGGGCTAGAAGAAGTTCTCGAGCCATCTGATTTAAAGCTCTTTTTGTGAGTGGATCATGAGTATTTTGATATTTTTTTGAAAGTTCTATCATTCGTTCAACGGCTTCGTCAAGATGACGGTATATCCAGTCGTTTTTTCGGTTTAACCAGACCTCATTGTAACCGTTACTTCCCCATGATGAGGCAGCTGGTGTAACAATTTGTATCATTTCGAGAGAAGAAATAACCTCTGGTGGTGTGGTCGGAACAACTTCATCAATGGCATGAAGCTGTCTGAAAAGTTCTTCAATAAATAGAGGACCTTCATACCACCAGTGCCCAAAAAGCTCAGCGTCAAAAGGTGCTACAATCACAGGTTCGACGCCATCGAAATTATCATAAAGTTTTTCGACTTGTAACTTCTTTTTTGTAGCAAAATCTTTTGCATGTTCTTTTACGGCTTTTTTTGCTTCGTCTATATCGTAAAGTTCTTTTTTGTTCAAATCAACATCTTTGCCTGTTATTCTGTGATACTTTATTCCGGTATTACAACGTTGACCACTTGGGTCTATATTTGGTGCAATGTACCAGTCTTCACGATCGAAGCCAATATCCCGATAAAACTCCCTGTAACGGTAGTCACTGGGATATCCAACTTCGGCACTCCAAACCTGCTGACTTGATTCCGGATCGCGAGCAAACACGAAGACGTTATTTGGGGTTATAACCGGTCGATAAACACCATATCGAGGAGCCGGGTCGCCATACCATAGAGCATGTGAATCTACAAAGAAAAAAGAAAGATTATTTTCTTTTAAGAATCTATCGATCCCGGGAACATAAGCACATTCTGCCAACCATATTCCATTTGGAGAATTTCCAATATGACGTTTGTAAGTCTGAACACCTATTTCAATCTGTGCGTTTACCGCTTCTGGGTATCTAGCCATTAGTGGAAGAAATCCATGCGTTGCGTTACAAGTTATGATTTCCAGGTACCCTTTTTGCTGAAATTTTGCAAAGGCTCCTATAAGATTCCCATCGAGTCTTGAGTAGTACTCTTTTATGTTTGTGAAATCCTGAAGGTAAAATTTAGCCATTTTGTGCTTTTTTGGATTTTCTTTGGAGGTCCTTTCAACCTCTTTTTTGGAAAGCTCGATTAACTTGTCTAAATGCTCTTGATATTTTTTCTTTAAATCAGGATTAGCCAGCATTTCCATTAGAGGAGGAGTGATGCTCATTGTGATCTTGAATCTGATTCCATCACGTTCGAGCTTTTCGAAAACTCGTAGAAGGGGGATGTAGGTTTCAGTTATTGCTTCAAAGAGCCATCGTTCTTCCATAAATTGAGGAAAATCTGGGTGGTTTACGTATGGCAGATGAGCGTGAAGCACCAGAACAAAATAACCTTTTTTCATAATTCCTTCCTCCCGCTTATTGAACGAAATAGATAGTTTAAAAATTCTTCAGAGGAAGGGTTCGAGAAGCTTGTGGGTTTGTTTTCAAATGGGAAAGCTGCTTTGCGAAATTTTTCGGATTCGAGAGCACTTACAACTTTCTTTTCCTGATTGTTCAATATCAACCATTCTTCCTTTTCCTTGAATTTAGGAAAAGCGACAGGTGTTCTTACAATATTTGATCTTATAAGCGGGGTAAATTTATTGTTCTCTATGATTCCGATTTCTGCAAGGTAATTAGCATCAGAAAAATCAACCTTAAGATACCAGTTGTTAGTTTTTCCGGAAGGCGTGATTTCTTTGATTTTGTGGGCGTTAGAACCATCGAAAATTATGTTTGTAACATCATACACTCTCAAAACAAGTTTTCCTCCACATTCAAAGACGCGTTTTTGAGTTTCTGTGGAAAAATCCCAGTAGAGATAGACCCATCTGGAATTAACAGGAAGCATCACCAATTTATCCTTGGTGTATGAGTTGGGGAGATCGAAGTTTTCGGGTTTCGAAGGAAGATGAGGTTGATCTTTGCTTTCGGGCGTACTGATTTTTGAGGTTACGGACGAAATGTCTTTCATTTTGTTTGCTTCGGTTTTTAAAAGGCGTATGAGGTCTCTTTTTCTCATGGTTCGCTTGATTCTCAACCCTAACATCTTCGCAAACTTCCTGAGATCCTGGATTGTTGGGGAAGCCTCTAGAAACTCCAGTATCTTTTCTTTTTTCATAAAAAATCCCTCCTGCGGAGTCATCATGCCTCGTAAGTATGATAACACACCACAAGAGGTTTTTGTACACAGTTAAGTCTGATTATCATTGTTTATCTTTAAAATGCTCTCCTGAACAACCAAAAATGCCTATAATTCTTTTAGTTTCTTGAAGATGTAGTCGGCCATCCAGTCCGAATCCACCGTATATTGACTGCCTTCTTCCATGACTTTTATGGTAACAAAACCTTTTTCCAATTCTTCCTCACCAATAACAACGGCAATTTTTGCGCCAATTCTGCTCGCGTGCTTGAATTTATTTCTCAAGTTACGTTCCATAACATCAACAAAAGTAGATATTCCTTTCTTTCTGAGCCTTTCTGCAAATTCGAAAGCCTTTACAAAGGCTTCTTTATTCATGGGAAGAATGGCAACGGTATTTAGTTCTTCAACCTTCGGCTCAATTCCCATCTTTTTTAATAGAAGAATCATTCTCTCCATCCCGGCAGCAAAACCAACAGCAGGCACGGATTTTCCTCCGATGTATTCTACAAGTCCGTCATATCGGCCCCCGGCAAGAACCTGGTCCTGTGCTCCTAACATGTTTGATCTGATTTCGAAAGCGGTTTTTGTGTAATAGTCAAGCCCTCTTACCAGCTTATGATCGACTTCATAATCCAGGTTTCTCGATTTAAGGTAATACTGCAGCTGTTCGAAATGGATCTTGCAGTCATCGCAAAGGTAATTATGTATCGATGGAGCACCTTCTGCCACTTCTTTATCTATTTTGCAGTCGAGAAGTCTGAGAACGTTTGTGTTATATCGCCGCTTACAATCATCACAAAGCGTGGAGAGCTTGTCCGAATAGTAATCTTTTAGTACCTCGTTATACTTAGGTCTACATTTATTACAACCAACACTGTTTATATACAATTTAGTGCCACTTATTCCCAATTCCTTCAGAAAGTTTATCCCCAGTTCTATAACCTCGTAATCTGCGGTTGAATCATGCGAACCCAGTATTTCAATACCAAATTGGTGAAACTGCCTCAATCTACCTGCCTGAGGTTTTTCGTAGCGAAACATAGGACCTACATAGAAAAGCTTCAAGGGGGAACCCCTGTTTATAAAACCATTTTCAACGTAAGCCCTTGCCACGCTTGCTGTACCTTCCGGTCTCAGAGTGAGAGAACGCCCACCTTTATCATTAAAGGTGTACATCTCCTTTTGTACAACATCGGTGGATTCACCAACACTTCGTTTGAAGAGCTCTGTATGTTCAAAAATGGGTGTGCGGATTTCTTCAAATGCGTACAGCTTTGTTATCTTTCGGATAGTATTTTCGATGTAGTGCCAGTATTTTATCTCTTCGAAAAACACATCCTGTGTTCCCTTTATTCTGGTTATCATGGTTACACCTCCGTAGCTTTCCTTTTACGAACGGTAGCTATATAAAAGGCATCTTTGAACATCTTTGTTATACCGAATATTACGACAAGAAACTCCAGTCTTCCGAGGAACATGCCAATGGTTTCTGTCCAGATGATGCCCAATGGAGCATCCGGACGGGTAATGCCTACGGAAAGCCCCACGGTACTCAAAGCAGAGGCAAATTCAAAAGCCGAGTCTGCAAGACTGTATCCGTAAGCGCTGATTATGCCAGTGCCGATTGTATAGGTCAAGAAATACATAGTGAACACTATGAGGATTTCTTTCACAAGGTTAGAATCTATATAACGCTTTTTCTCCCCTTTCCAGATCTCTGTAACGGCAACAGCATTCTTGGGGAGAAAGAACTTCTTTATTTCAAGACCTATGAGCTTTATGAGCGCGTAAAGACGGTATTGTTTCAACCCACCTGAGGTCGAATCCATGTCTCCACCGAAAATCATGAGGAGCGTTAGAAGATAGAGACCGGTAAAAAGTCCTTTTGAAGCCCAATTAGTGAAATCAACCGTTGAAAATCCTGTACCTGTAAGCGCTGAGACAGCTTGAAAGACTGCTAACCTGAAAGAACTTGAAGAACTCGCCGCTAACATATTGAAAGTGGTTGACATCAACATGGGGGTGAAGAATAAAAGTATTAAGCCCATGAGTTTCGGTTCGCCATTTTTTGCGAAAGCCTTGAAATTTCCTTTCCAGAGAGTATAGTGAATGCCGAATCCTGTTGTTCCGAGTATCATAAGAACTATTGTAACAGTTTCGATAGCCACGCTGTTGAATTCACCGATCGATCCAGCTCTGGTTGAAAACCCACCGGTGGCGAGTGCTGTTAACGAATGGTTAAAAGCGTCGAACCAGTTCATCCCGGCAATTTTGTAAGCTATTATTCCGCCAATTGCGTAAGTGAAGTAAATCAGCAATATCCTTCTTACTGAGCTCTTTATATTTGGAACGAGATTGTCGATTCTACCTTCCGCGTGGTAAAGCCCGAATCCTCCAGGTCCCAAAATAGCTGACATCATTATGATAGCGAACCCCGCACCACCGAGAAATTGCATCAGGCTTCTCCAAACCAAATAAACTCTTGGAATCTTTGTTACATCCACAAGAGTTAGACCTGTTGTAGTCCAACCACTGGTTGATTCGAATATGGCCTGAGAGAAATTTAGAATGTTTCCAAAAACGAAAGGAAGAGCTGAGAAAACTATGCCAAAGATCCAGACGAAAACGACGATTATAGCTCCTTCTTGGACGGATAGTGGCGTACCCGGTTTTACTTTCAACCACAGCTTGAATGCCATACCGAAGAGGAAACTGATCAAAGCAGCATAAATAAACGGTTCGGCGTTTGAAAATTCTTCAGGATGCCAGATTCCTATTATTAAGGGCGTTAAAAGCGCGACCGAAAAGTACACAAAGAGTTCCCCGATGTAACCAAAAATCACTTTATATCGTTTCTTTAATGCCTTTGGATACATTTATACCTCTCCCAATAACGCTTCAAAAACTTTTGATTGAACAGCGGGATTGCTTAGAACTATGAGAGTGTCGTTTTCGGAAATCTGCGTGTTACCCCGGGGTATTATAACCTCGTCGCCTCTGATAATCGCCCCGATTACACTTTCTTCAGGAAGTTCCAGATCTTTCACCATTTTTCCTATTACCGGTGCTGTGCTGTGCAGATCTATCCGAAAAACAGAGAGTTTTTCGGACGCTGGTATAAGGTTCGTAATCTGCTCCCGGAAAATGCTATCTTCTAAAGTCATGGAAATCATCTCTATCGGGCTTATGGCTGCGGTGATTCCCATTTTTGCAAAAACTTCCTTGTTATCAGGATCGTTAATTAGCGCTATCGGTCTTCGGATCCCGAGTAATCTTTGTGCAGTGAGACAGGCTATGAGATTATCCTGGTCATTGGGGGTTAAAGCTATGAATTGGTCTTCTTCGCTCAGTTCAAGTTGCTCAAGAACATGTCGCCTAGCCCCATCACCGACGATTGTGGTAACTTTTTTCAGACGTTTCGCAAGATCAACACAATACTCTTCGTCTTTATTGACGACATAAACTCTGTAGCCGCGTGAAATCAATCCTTTTGCCAGGTAGTATGTTAGGTTTTTCCCACCAATGATAGCTACCTTCATTTTTCCTCACCGCCCATAAATGAAAGAGCCGACTTTACACTATCAACCGCAAGCAAAGTAGGACATATTATTTCTATCCCAAACTGTGAGAACATGTCAAGGTTGTTCGGGTCATAAACACGTGCGATTACCTGGGGAATACCAAAGATTTCCTTTGATACCAGAGCAACCATTATATTCGTATTGTCGTCAGGAGTGAGCGAAAGAACGAAATCCGCCTTATTTACTTTGGCAAGTTTGAGCGTTTCAAGTTCGTTTGCATTCCCGACTATTTTAAATCCGGTAAATTCATAAGACAAAGCATCAAAGGCTCTTTCGTCTTTATCCACAACCACAACGCTGTTCCCTGTTGAAGATAACCAGTTGGCAATTCTCGATCCCAATCTTCCACAACCGAAGATAACAACGAAGTACCCTTTCTTTTTCAATGCACCTTTGACAATTGGCATTTATTTTTCACCATCCCCGGAATTTTCAAGTTTTTCGAGTTCATTTTTCGCTCTCATAAAGCCTGGTTCAAGAGCTAAAGCTGCTTTTAAATGACGTATTGCTTCCCCGCGTCTTGATTCTTTGAGAGCCAAAGCGTAAAGAAAATGCGGATAAGCAGAGTTTGGAAAATCGGAAAACAATTTGCTTATATGTTTCAATGCCCTTCTAAAGTCACTTTTTTCCAGCATGCGCTCTATTTCTCTGGCGCGTTTTTGGAGACTTTCATCATTCTTGATGCACCTTTCTACAGCACTTCCAATTTCTTCAGGCGAAAAAGGCTTACTGATAAAATCGCAAATCCCATGTCTGAAAGCTTCGGTAATGGCTTCCGGCGAAGTAATATCCGATACAACGACAATCGGGAAAATGAAACCATTCTCTTCCAGTGTTTTTATAAAGGTAATACCATCCATAGATGGTAATCTCAAATCTACCATCACCAGATCAGGTTCATTTTTCTCTATCTCATGAAGAGCTTCTTCGGCGGTTGCGAAACTCTCAACCTCGTATCCTTCTCTTTCAAGGATGTCTTTCATTAATCGTCTGATACTCAATGTGTTATCTATGACAAAAATTTTTGCCATCATAATCACCTCCAAACACAAAACATATTACCACATAAAGTGATAAACCTGTTTGAATCTGGTTAATATGTTATTTCATGAGGGTTTAATCAAATAATTTACGCGTTGCAGCGTAGATGAAAGAGGCTACAATTCCCGAGAAAATCACGAGAATATTGGTAACCGGAATGGATAACATGCACATATTCTCCACAATTCCCGACAACCACAACCCTATGAGTATGAAGATTTTGAAGAATAAGATGAGAAAGGAAAAGAAGCTTCCAACCAGAAGATGAGCGGCTCTTCTATTGAGATTTTCGGGATTTTCCAGCAGGCCAAAGAGATAAATAGCGGCGTTTACCATGAGCATAATTGCAAACATTAAATCTTTTTCGGCGAGAAAGAAACCAAGCAGAGTATTTAGGCCAAGCAGAAAATAAAGAGTACCCATGAGCCATAATAAAACATTTATCCGGGAGTTATTCATGGGATATAACCTCCTATGAAAGAAAACAATAGAGCCATAACGTATGCCAGTGTGAAACTGTATACAACAGAGATAATAGGGTATTTTAAGCTACCTGTTTCATTTTTCATAACTACAAGAGTTGCTATGCAAGGTACATAAAGGAGAACAAATATCAAGAAAGCAAAGGCCGTAGGCGGGGTTAAACTATTAACAAGTGTAAGAGTTCCTCCACCCAGATTTGCACCGGTTGAGTAAAACATTGTGAGAGTTGAAACGATTACCTCTTTTGCCGCAATACCAAACACGAGGCTGGTAACGATTTGCCAGCTGAATCCTATCGGTCTGAAAAGAGGCTCAAGTACTCTTCCAAGCATAGCAGCATAGCTATCGTGCACATTTCCAGCTGAGGGAAAGTATGATAAGAACCATATGATGATCGATGCTGCAAAGATGATTGTTCCCGCTTTTTCAAGGAAATGCTTTCCTCTGTTCCATGTGTAGATGAGCAGTGATTTTACGGTAGGACGTCTGTAGCGCGGAAGTTCCATTATCATGGGAGCGGGTTTGCCTTTGTAAAGTAATTTATTGAAAAACAGCGCTGACAGGACCGTGAAAACGATACTCAAAATATACAGAGAAAACACAACCAACCCGGCTTTTGCGCCAAAAAAAGTTCCTGCGATCAGAACATAAACAGGCAATCGAGCGCTACAACTGATGAAAGGTGAAACAAGAATAGTGGTTATCCGCTCTTGAGGTTCGTTGATAGCTCGTGCTGCCATTATCGATGAAACGTTACAGCCAAAACCGAGAATCATGGACATAAAGGATCGTCCGCTGAGTTTCATTGCGTACATTATTCGATCTATGACGAATGCCGCCCTTGGTAGATATCCACTTTCTTCAAGGATTCCGAGAGCCAGGAAGAGAATGAAGATATTTGGCACAAAAACAAGAACAGCACCCACACCACTTATGATTCCATCGGAGATCAACGATGAAAGCCATTGAACGGGAATAAGAGACGAAAAAAATCCCGCTAACCCTTCTATTACTTCCTCAATGAGGGAAGAAAAAGGAGCTCCAAAGCTAAAGGTTAGTTGAAAGACCGAATACATTATGATCAGGAATATCAAAAGGCCAAGAAACTTATGGGTTATAACATGATCAATGGCTGTATTTAAATCCCATTTTGTTTTTGTTTTTCTGCTGTAAGCGTCTCGCAGAATTTGTTTTATAAAACGATATCGTGTTACAGCGAGTTCCTGTGAAAATTCCCTGTTGATTTCAATCCCCGTTAATTTTTGGATTTCAGTGTCACCCTCCAGGATTTTTATCGCTAACCATCTTGCATCATAGTTTTTAAGTTCTCTACGTGCAACGAGAATGGATGAAATTCGGCTGATTTCCTCTTCTAGTTCATCGTCAAAGACATAGTGCACATGTACCTTACCTTCTTTCATCTTTGACATGATGTTTTTTAACTCGGGAATACCTTCACCTGTAACTGCGGAGGTAAGGACAACGGGGATTCCAAGATGTTTTTCTACTTCTGCTTTATCTATATAGATGCCGCTTTTCTTTGCTTCATCGATAGCATTAATCACCAGAATTACATCACCGCGCAATTCTAAAACCTGGAGCAATAGATACAGGCTCCGTTCAAGGTTTATGGCATCTGAAATAACAATAACGATATCCGGAGATTCATAGAGAAGGAAATCACGGGCGATTTTCTCGTCAGGGCTTGTTGCGGAAAGTGTATAGGTACCTGGAAGGTCGGTGATTTTGAATTCTATATTGTTGTGGTACATTATCCCGATGCGCTTTTCAACGGTTACCCCCGGCCAGTTCCCGACGTATTGCCTTGCGCCGGTGAGCGCGTTGAAGATGCTGGTTTTTCCAACGTTAGGATTACCGAGCAGCGCCACCGATAAGCGTTTTGTAGGTATTATACTACCGTTATCTTCTGGAATTTTTTTTATGGGTTTGAATTTTTGCTGCGGTGATCTGTTATCTGCTTTCATTTGAACTCCTCAACAAGAATTTTCAATGCCTGACCCCTGGGCAGGACGTGTTTTTTCCCATCCAGTAATATTGTAACTTTACCGAAAGAGTTCTTCTCAACATCTATGGTTTTCTCTAGAATTAATCCAATTTGCTGCAATTTCATCAGGATTCCGCGCCCTCCAAAAATCCTGACGATCTTATATTTTCCCGGTTCAGCATAGTAAAGAGGAAATATGGAAGAATCGACCACTATTTTCGAGGCTATGTCGTTTCGTAATGTTACGGAAGATCCCTTTATCTTATAAACTACCGGATCACCCAAAGGCGCTCTTTTGAGAACCTCTATCTGTTCTCCTTCAACAAATCCCAGACCAAACAATCTTTCCCGGAGCTCAACTGGAATGTACAACTCCAGAATCTTTCCTTTCGCGCCTTCTGGAAGTTCGGATAACTTTATCTTCATTGGCATCACCTTTTTGGGCTTATTGAGAATAATTCTCAATATATTCTATCATTCTTTCGAACAGCGATATATATCACTTCTGAAAATTTGATTTAAACTTATTAAAATAACAAGTATTCAATCTATCACATTCCTTAGCCACTTTCGCGAATGGACTCTTAACATACCCAGAGAAGCTTTAAAGAGCTCCTCCGGAAGCATCATCAAAAACACAAAGGGCAATGGCCACTTGAGGACTATACCACTTAGAGCAACCAGCGGGATTCCAATTCCCCATAGACTGAAGAGTTCAAGAAACATTGCTGTTTTTGTATCTCCACCACTTCGCAGTACACCGACTATATTGAGGCCGTTGAACATTTTTACAGGCTGTGCTAATCCCACTATAATCATCACCATTACTACGGTCGATTTTATGACTTCTTCGACATTGTACATTCTTATTAAAAAGCGTGACAGCAAGATAATCCCGATTCCTGTTATTACTCCAATGACCACCATTAGATTTAACAACTTGATAGCATTCTTAAAAGCTTTTTCGTAATTTTTCTTTCCAAGCTCTGAGCCTACCATTACTACAGTTGCTGCTGACATCCCGCCAAAAATGATGAAGCCGAAGCTTTCCAGAGTGCTAACTATGTTTTTTACAGTTAGCGCTTCGGTTCCTATACGTGCCATAATGAAAGAATAGGTTGTCATGCCGACACTCCATAGTAACTCGTTCACGATTACCGGCAGAGCGACAACCATGAGTTTTCTGAAAAGAACCGTATCGAAATCCAGAAATTCATGCCTCGATATAGTTAAGGCAGTTACCGGTTTAAGCAGGACGTACAGGTAAAGAAAAAACTCTATGATCCTTGATAAAAGAGTCGCGATTGCTGCACCCTTCACACCCATTTCCGGAAAAGGGCCAACGCCGAATATAAGAAGGTAATTGCCGACGGTATTGAAAGCCAGAACCACGAAACTTATATACATTGGTATCTTTGGCTTTTCTATTGTTCGAAGTGCCATCGCCATCACAAAGGTGAACGGTATCAGAAACGTTGTAAAAGAGATTATTTTTGAGTATGCAACGCCGGCTGTTACGACGGTAATATCCCTGGAGAAGAAACTTATGATCTGCTGTGGGAAGAAGAAAAGCAACATGAAAAATACGAATCCACCCACGTAGGTTATCTTCAAAACGTGTGAGATAGTTTTTCCTATGTTTTTGAGATCTCGATTTCCCCAGTACTGTGAAATGAAAACACCAGTACCGCTGCTGGCACCAAAAAGAAAGAGTATTAAAACGAAATTTATCTGGTTCACGAGACCAACGGCAGCAATGGCAGCCGAGCCTAGTTGCCCGATCATGAGATTGTCAACGAGATTTAGGCTCATAGATATAAGGTTTTGAATGGTAATCGGCAGTGCTATGCTTAAGAGTTTTCGATTGAACTCTTTCATATTGGCCCCACTTTAGTCTTCAGGGTTTTCTCTACTGAATAACAAAACCATGGTACCACTGAAAAATGTAACTGTCATCATAAAAATGAACATAGCCGCGTAAGAATGTTCGGCGATCAAACCTGCGGTAACAGGGCCAAGCATAAAGCCAAGAGCCCTTGCCGATCTCAAGAGCCCGAGAAATTCTGCTTTCTTATGTTGGGGTGAATTCAATGTGATAAACGTTGCCGCACCATTTATAAAAGCCCCAAAAGCGACACCAAGCGAAAGATAAGCAAGGGCAACCAGCACCCAATTTTTTGACAGGGCAAAGAAGAGAGGTGTAATACCTGAAAGGTAAATACCAATCACCAGGCTTATTTTGGAACCTATCTTTCCGATAACTTTTCCGAAAAAGATGTGCGAAAAAATCTGAAGTAAAGGATTCAATCCGGATAACAGCACAGCAAGAGATTTAGAGAGCCCCACAACTTCTGTCATGTAAACGGCTATAAGAGAGGTTGTTCCTGCAATTCCGAATTGTCTTATAAAACTTCCAAGATAAACCGCCCACAGACCGTTTCTTTTCATACGATTAATGTCAAAAATTGCTGAAGGAAAGATGAAACTTCTCTTCTTTCTCCGTTCAACTTCAGGAGTGTTAGCTTTTTCAGGAATGAAAAAAGCCTGAATAAAAGCCATAAGAGAGATAGCAGAGAAAAACAAAATCGTGTTTTTCACCGAGAGCCATAGAAGCAGAACTGAAAGTGAAACCCTTCCTAAGAACATCCCTATCGAACTGGCTGAGTTTAATAGAGCTAATTCATGTGATGTTGAAACAAGAGAGCCATCTGCTAGGTCTGTACTCATAGCCATGGCTATGGGATCATAACCTGAAGAGAAGAAGGCTATTACACCTGCGATGATTATAAAAGTGTACGGAATATCCAGGATAGCGTAGATGGGATATAGCAGGGTAGGTACACCCAAACTCAATAAAAGAAAAAGTTTTCGTTCTTTAAAGTGGTCTGAAACCGCACCCCAAACGGGTGAACTCAGAGTAGTAATTGCTCCTCTGATCGTTGATAGTAAAGTAATAAGTAAAACAGATGCACCTAGCTCTCTCAATCTGAGCTGGAGAAGCATACCAAAACTCAGAACCGCCATGAATCTGAACAATGCGGTCAACAAAAGTGGTAATTTATTTCTTATAGTTGGCATTCCTAACTAATTATATCATTTGATGACCATGTTTTTTGTCTTTGATAGATTAGGTTATAATGTCTTATAAAAGGGGGTTAACAATAATGTTTATTCTGGATCTTTTTTTCAGACTTGTAGCTGCTACGATTGCCGGTGCATTCATAGGCTTTACGAGAGAAAGGATTCAAAGGCCGGCCGGGCTCAGGACTCACGCACTTATATCAGTGGGAGCGGCTTTTCTGACGGAATTATCAGTGACCGTGTTTGCTGGCAACGGTGGAGACCCTGGAAGAATAGCAGCACAAATTGTTTCTGGTATAGGTTTTCTGGGGGCTGGAACTATTTTGAAAAAAGGGTTTTCAGTGAAAGGATTAACGACCGCTGCAACTTTATGGGTTACGGCTGCAGTTGGAATGGGTTTTGGTTCTGGAGAGTATCTGCTTTCATCACTGGTAACATTGATCATCTTGCTTGTTGTGATATTTTTTAAACCAATCGATTTCCTAATAGGGAAGAAAAAATGGAAATTACTTATAGAAGCAGAGCGAAGGCCTTATTTGCTTACGGATTTGCTGGACATACTGAAAGGGTTAGAAGTAGAAGTTACCTCAATTGGCATTGATACCGAAGGAAACGAAACCTCTTTGGAGATAGGTATTCCCTATGAATCCTTAAATATATTGAAGAAAAATCTCGATAAATTGTCGAGAATTGGTGGGGTAAAATCTGTTGACGTTCAATAAGCGCTGAAAAAAAACAAAAAACGTCCGCCTACCGACGGACGTTTTTTAGAATTGATAGCCTATCTTGAATGTAAATATTTTCCCCAGTGACTCCTGGAATTCTTCCAGCTTTGCTACCGTAGCTAATTCAACAAATTTTCGTGGGCCAAAATAGAAACCTCCGCCTACCCTGAGGAATTTTGACTCGGGAACAAAACCTCCTATAGCAAGGATGGTCCCAATGTCTGCCATAGCATAGAATCTTCCAAATGGCAGTTTAACACCAGCGTATGTATACCATAGAAATCCCGGGGGTATAGGTGTGATATCACTTTCATCTGAAATAAATGCTCCAAAGATTGGTGTGGTGAGTCCGACTTTAAAGAAACGCGCAAAGTCCATTTGAAAATCAAGACCAATTACCAGTACAGTACTTACGGGTGTTGCATCAGGTTCGATAAAATAACTGGAAGCAATCAAAGTATCCAACCCTACGGAAATACCTGCCAGTGCAATAGAGGAAATCATAATAATGGAAAACACAAAAATAATTGTTCTCACAAGCACCACCTCCCGCGGTATTATAACACCCATGATGACTGGTTTAATATGGTGCGAATTGCCTCATAAAAAATCTACTCGAAAAGGGAACATTGCGTCAAAAATAAATCTACTCGAAAAAGAGGGATAATCTTCTCGAATACCAAAGAAGGTAGGCGAGAAGATGAAGAGGCTGGATATGAAAAATGTGGTGAAGGATTATTCAAAAAGGTACAGAAAAGCTCGCAAAAAAGAAAAATCCGAGATTCTAGATGAATTCACCCGAGTTACCAAGTATAATCGTAGTTACGCATCGTTTTTACTACGAGGAGCCTTGAAAAAGCGAAAGGCAACCTCACCCAGCCAGAAAAAGGGTCGAAAGAAAAAATATGATCACAAAGTCTTCGTGAAACTCGTGAAGATATGGGAGATAATGGATTTTCCATGTGGTAAAAGGCTCGAAGCAGTGATGGACGAAGTAATAGATAATCTTGTTCGTAATGGGCATCTAACATTGGCTGAAGAAACAAAGAGGAAGCTTCTCAGCATAAGTGCTTCCACTATCGACAGATTGTTATCCAGCGAGAGGAAAAAGATGGAACTCAAAGGACGATCTCATACAAAGCCCGGAACACTTCTGAAAAAGCACATACGAATAAAAACACATTACGAGTGGGACGATACAAGACCAGGCTTTGTTGAGATTGACCTCGTTGGGCATGATGGCGGGAGTGTAAGTGGTGATTTTTGCTACAGCCTCAACATGGTAGATGTAGCAAGTGGTTGGAGTGTAGTGGCACCAATAAGAAACAAAGCGCAAATCTGGACATTAAAAGCTATAATTCAGTTGAGGAAAACGCTTCCTTTCACTTTATTAGGTATTCACTCAGATAACGGATCAGAATTCATTAACAGACACCTATACCGTTATTGTGAAGATGAAGGGCTTCTATTCACCAGAACCCGGAGTTACAACAAGAATGATAATTGTCATGTCGAACAAAAGAACTGGTCTGTTGTAAGAAGAGCCGTTGGATATTACAGATACGATACAGAGGAAGAATTCCAAATACTGAAGGAGTTGTATGCGTCTCTGAATCTGTACAATAATCATTTTCAGCCAAATCAGAAAATCGTTGAGAAAATTAGAAAAGGAAACAAGGTAAGCAAGAAATACGACCGTCCTACTACACCATACGAAAGGATCATGCGATCTCCCTGGGTTGACCAAGATAAAAAAGACAGGCTTCGCAGACAACACGAAGCCCTAGACATTTACAAACTCAAGAGTATAATAACACATTTGCAAGAGCAATTACTGAGCATCCAGATTGACAAATCGAAAGGAGGGATCCTCAACTATGTCCCTCTCAATTTTAAGTAGATTTGTTTTTGAGGCGTCCATCCTATTTCAAGTAGATTTATTTTTGAGGCATTACGTGGTGAGCACATCTCTTGATAAAGTGATTCCCCAATTTTTATTCGGTGAAAACTTTGTTTTGGCTGATGACAGTTGCTGTTCTTTCGACAATCATATCCTTTAATTAAAGGTGTTTATGAGCATTTTCTCAAAACAGCATTATAATCGTTATAATATGAAAAGTATGAAAGTTAAAGGAGGGAAAATATGAAAAGTTACAGAAAAGAACTCTGGTTTCACACAAGAAAGAGAAGAGAATTTATAAATATCACGCCCCTTGTTGAGGAATGTGTTAGAGAGAGCGGAGTTAAAGAAGGGCTATGTCTGGTGAATGCCATGCACATAACTGCGAGTGTTTTCATCAATGATGATGAACCCGGGCTTCACAACGATTTTGAACGCTGGCTTGAAAAGCTTGCACCCGAAAAACCGTATTCCCAATACGAACACAATGGTTTTGAAGACAACGCCGACGCCCATCTCAAAAGGACAGTCATGGGACGTGAAGTGGTTGTAGCAATAACCGATGGAAAATTGGATTTTGGTCCATGGGAACAGATATTTTATGGTGAATTTGACGGAATGCGTGATAAGAGAGTCCTTGTAAAAATAATTGGTGAATAACCTGCGGAAAAAACCTGAAAATATTAACTGGATGGTTCTTTGATTGTAGTTTGCATCTACGGTGATGTAATCTTAAGTATGTTATATTTCTTTTTGAATGCTTCCCGAAATGTACAAATACGAGGAGGTAAATCATGCGAGGATTGGCTCTTACCGAACATTATTTTGAAGTACGACAGAAACTTTTTAAATGGCCGAGAGAACAAACGGTAACAAGAAAACTTATACTTGCTATTGGAATGGCAGCTTTGACTGGACTTCTGGCACAGGTAAAGTTTTATTTGCCCTGGACTCCCGTTCCAGCGACGGGCCAGACCTTTGCGGTTTTGATGGCAGGGATCCTCCTTGGTCGATGGTGGGGAGGAGTAAGTCAGGCTATCTATGTTACGCTCGGAGCCGCGGGAATACCATGGTTTTCAAGCTGGAGTGGAGGAATCCATCACCTTACAGGACCGACGGGTGGTTATCTCGTTGGTTTTATCTTTGCGGCTTTGTTCATTGGATATTTCTGCGACAGGTATCCAAAGTCCAGAAATTTCGTTCCTATGCTTGGATTAATGGTTGTTGCAAACTTTGTAATAGTCCATGGACTGGGACTCTGTCAGCTGGCTATTTGGCTTAATCTTGTTAAAAATAACCCTATAACAATGAAGGAACTTCTCTGGATGGGAACGATTCCGTTTATAGCTGGCGATATCACTAAAATAATTCTGGCTGCAGGGGTTGTAAAAGCAGTAACACCAAAAAAGTGAAGATAGAATTACACTTCTAGAATAATGAATTCTGTGAAGTAATTATTTGAAGATAAAACAAAGAGCTCCTCACTTAAAGTGAGGAGCTTTTTTGTATTGAGCAGGTTAAATTTTTTAATTAGAGTGCTTTTCCCTGAGTTTTTTTACAAGGAAACTCGCAACGTGAATGCCTTTGGTGCCACGACCAAATCCGCCGTCCATACCACAGCTAACAGCAAGATCGTTGTTTATCTGCGTTCCCCCGGCTATGAGAATTATTTTATCCCTGATTCCTTTTTCGATGGCGAGTTGATGAATCTTTTTCATGTTTTGTACGTGCACATCGTTGTGAGTGATTATTAAAGAAACAAGGATAGCATCAGCACCCGTCTCTATTGCAGCGTCTATGAATTTCTCCGGTGGAACGCTGGTACCGAGGTAAGTGTACTTGATCCCATATTTTTCTATTCCACCATGTTTTATGTCTAAAATCTCCCTTAAACCTACTGAGTGCTCATCATTGCCTGCGGTGCCAGCGACGACCTTTATTGGGTGTTTGGAAACATATTGGAATATTTCCTCTTCCGGGAGGGTTTCGGGTTTTTTTGGAAGCTCGAGTTCATTTCGGTTCACTTTAAATGGAACACGCGCTTTCAATTCGATATAGGTTCCCTCCACCGGATGAAGGATTGTTTTGCTTATCACTGTGGGTTCTTCCAACCCCAAACGTTTACAAATTTCAATTGCAGCGGCTTCTGCGTGAGCTTCGTCATCAGGAATAGTCATGTCTATCTGTATCCAGCCATCACCCCACCACTCTACTTCTGGACCAATGAAGCCCTTTTCTCTTTCTTCTATCACCTTCTGAATTCTGTTAGTAACGTTATCGTTTTCGTCCAGTTCATCGATAAACTGTATTTTTTCAGGGTTATGGAAAGTACAACCACCGATGAGATCACATGGTTTTTCTATACCTTCGGGGAGGTTGTTATAACCGAAATGTTCACAAACAGGAGCCATGTAATCAGGATCTCTCGGAACAACACTACCGGCTCCTATTCCACCATCTTTAGGTCTCGCTATTCCATCACCCATTCTTTCTGGGTAGTACCCGTTATCAACAAAAAAGCCCTGTTCTACCGCTTCAAAATATCCTCCTATTTCCAGTATTTCCTCCATAAAGAGTATGGCACGCATTTTTAGTTCCCTTATTCTGGGTCTAACTTCTTCCTCATTGACCTTCAGGAATTTTTTTATTCCATCGAGAGCTATAAGCGTGTGTTTTGCTGTCTCAACACCTCTTACGGAATTAATATGCCACGGCACATTTCTTCCTTCATCTGGAGTGATAGTGGATTGCAAATCTGCACTGGTCAACCTGGAGATAAGGGTATCGAGAACGTGTATTCTTGTAGCATCAAAGAGGTCGGACTCGATGTATCTGGTATTCATTTGAGCTCTGAAACGGAATCCTTTGAACAATTCTCTCACTGTAAGAGCATAAATGAAGTTCAGCTTAAATTCGGGGGCTGGAGAAACCATTGGTGGAACGGTTGAAAGAGCAATGTTTTCTTTCTTCATGCCTGCTTTTAAAGAGAACATACAGTTTATCGCATGTTGAACGATAAGTTCCGGCATCACTTTCCAGGCCATTTTGGCGGAGGCGTTCGCGTTGTGAGCCCCGTCAATCTGCAGCATATTTGCCCATGCCATTATTTTTTTCGCAACCGCAGCATCCACAAAGGATCTTATCGGGTTTATTCCTCTGTAAAGTACATTATATTGGGGATCCTGATGCGCACCGTTCACACCTTCTTCGGCAAAAAGCACAGCGATTTCAGGTCCTGCAACACCACTAACGTAGCTGTGAAAGTTTATTGGACGCCCAACTTCGTCTTCAATTATATCCAGTGCCTTTCTGCTGGCCCGTATCTGTTTTCTGGTAATAGGTACACCTCCAATACCTTCAGGTGTACCTTCTATGAGACCATCCATATGGCTCTGGCCAAGCGTACGTATGACCATGATATGATCGGCACCATGCCACGCCGCCATTCTCATCCTGCGAATATCATCTTCGAACCTCCCGGAAGCGATCTCGGAGGTTATGACCACATCGGGTTGAGGATCGATATTTCCAAAATGATGAGCAGCTGGTAGGGGAACGCTATTTTTCAAAGGTTCACTTATTTGATCATAAGTAAATTCCCCTATTTTTGTACCTTCTGGAAGTTTTTTTCTCCACGTCCAGCCTCTTCTTCGCGGTCTGTAATGTTCTAAATCTTTAAGGATCTCTTCAACATTCAATCTTTCATTTGGTGGTAAACTCATTTTGATCCCACCCCTTTGAAACTCTCTTCAACAAGGTCCCAGTACTTACCGGCTGCGAGCTCTCTTCCAGCTTCGAGAATGGATTTTCCTGTTTTTTGAGAAATGGTGTAAACGATATTACCAGCACCTTTTCCCAGTAATCCCATATCAACAACTTTTTCGACTATTGCTTTGGCTTCTAAACTATTGAAACCCATTCTCAATAGAACCGAGCGCTCAATTGATGGACTAGTGTGAGTACTGGCGAGCTTGATCAAAGGATCAACAATTTTTTCAGCGAGTTCCCAGAAATACCTGTCCAATTCTTCATCGGTCATATTCTGAAGACGCTTACTTCTTTCCTTAAAATCATCAGCTCTCTGTACCATAATCTTTGATTACCTCCTCGAAGAGAGTTTTTACGTTTTCTCTTGTTGTTTTGAGATCCTCAGCCAGAAACTCAATATCGACCTCTTCCAGGTGTTTTATTCCTCTTTTAACCAATTCTTTGATGTAGGATTTCTTCAGTTTTTGCAAATCAACATCAAGAGCTCTCAATTGTGATGGATGCTCAGGAATGACGATCCGTTTACCTGGCTTGTCAAGCTTTCGCGGATCTCCCCGTACGACCTCAACCCCCATCTTTTTAGCAAAAGTTAGTTGAGCACTTGGTAATTTTCCAGCTCCCGTGTATTCCGTTTCCTGAACCACTACGATGTTGTCTTTGGGAAGTTCTCTTGCAAGAGAAATCGCAGCGGCAAGGGATGTGTTGCCAGCAGGGCCACGTTGCATTCCTTCGAGACGTGCCAGCATCTCCGTAACGTAGAAAACTTCACCCTGAGTTACCAGTAGATATCTATCCATGTACCTCAAAGCCCTGGCGGCGTTTTTGGGAACATCAGATCTATCAGGATACACTGCAAAGGGGATTCCGAAACCTGTGTGGCCGGTTGTAAAAGACTTTCGATTGAAGTCTCTGTCACTCGCCATATGGAGGCCATGTAAGTCAACGCTTGCAGCCACGATTTTTGTGTTTTTAGCGCCTGCTTTGAGCAACCCTCTGGCAGTACCCGTCAGATTTCCACCACCAGCGTGGGTAACAACCACATAATCAGGATCACATCCAATTTGCTCACGGCACTGCAAAGCTATTTCATAACCGAGGGTTTCCACACCTGCGATTCCATATGGCGTGTAAAGTGATGCATTGAAATAACCTGTTTCTTCCAGTAATACAAGAAAATAATAGAACAATTCAGGTCCTACGGTAAGCTGGACCACTTCTGCACCATAGGTTTCACAGGCACGTCCCTTCTCGAGAATTTCAGGTTGTCCAATGCCGTTGCTGTCGTATGTCTCCTGAACAATGATGCATTTCAACCCGCGCTTGGCTGCCTGTGACGCCACAGAAGCACCATAATTACCGCTAGTGGCGGCTATGACCCCTTCATATCCAAGCTTTTTTGCCATATACACACTTACAGAAGCTCTTCTGTCTTTGAAACTACCAGATGGGTTACTTGCTTCGTCTTTGACAAATATCCTTGCCCCTTTCCCGGGTTCCGAAATGTACCTCACCAATTTGGTTATATTTTTTAATTCTATGAGGTTGGTATTTCCTACGCCTGTCTCAAGTTGTATTTTTCGTACCGTATCTATATCTAGAGCGACTTCGTTCATCATTCTTTCATAATCAAAAGCTATGTCAGAAATCGTGTATTTCCCATAATCTATCCCAACAGATTTCTTCATTATTTCGTTTTTGCGTTGCATTATGGCATCATATGACAGTTCTTTCATCTTTCATCACTCTCGCTTATTTTACGCATCAGTTCCTGAAGTTCGGCTCCTGCTTCGTCAAGCACTGAAACGTAATCACCAAAATCATGGGTATATCTTGGCTCAATATCAATTAATTGCCCTTTCACTTCGCGACCGATCGGTGTTTTTATCGTTACTAGATCACCAATTGCCGCTTTCTCATCTTGAAGATATCCCTTTACTCTCAGTTCAAAGGGAACCTTTGCAGTATCTTCGGGAACCTGTGGGGCTCTTTCGCCTGGTTTCAATATTATTTTGTGTATCTGGACCCATTGACCCCGAACGGCTTCCACAGGAATCACCTCCCAAGATCTTTAAGCAAGGTTCGCGGAACGGGAAGGTCTGCCATTGTGAGGAATCCTGGTTCGGCCTCGATAACGTAAGGAATCATGTTTGTTGCCACCGCTATCGTTCCTTTGCCCCCAGGGATTTCTGGTTTTATAGAAAGGTGTATTTCTGGATCACCGTAAATATCTATATAATCTCCAGTTTCTACACCCTCAAGCTGTGGAAGAATCTGTTGGGGATGTATCAATTCAATAACGACTTTATCGTTAATATAACCTCTCCCAATGTGCTTACAACCGGCAACCATACCGGGTTTTACATGAGCAACCGCTGTTTTCCTTTCGGTTTTCGAAATGATAGGTTCACGAATTTCTTCAATTTTGGTGAGTTCCCAACCAAGAGCGTCAGCTATCATAGCTATTGATTGCTGGAAGCCTATATGTCCAACAATGGTCCCGTTTTTTAATCCTTCTTCGAATTCCTCAGGAGTTGTTCCCACGCCCTGGGTTTCCATAACGGTCTTTCCGAATGGCGACAGATCATTTATTCTTTTTGCTTCGATTCGTTCTACATTCAAACAAGCGCCAGTCATGGCGATAATCAAAAGGTCAAGGACAAAACCAGGATTGATTCCTGTTCCTAAAATACTGATAGAATATCTTCTTGCTATGTTATCAATAATAGTAGATTCCTCAGGATGGGAATAAAAAGGATAAGCCATTTCTTCCGCTATTGTGAGCACATCCACATGGTTTATTGCCGCAAGCTCTATTTTCTCCATAACCTCTCGAACAAAAGAATTTGTTGCAATCACAACTAAATCCGGTCGAGTTTCAAGAATCGCTTTTTCCGGATCATCGTATATCTTTGCGCCTATGTTCCCGATTCCCAGAAATTCTCCAATATCTTTTCCAACAGCTTCCGGCTTCTTTTCCACGCCTCCGACAAGTTTCAGTTCTAATTTTGAGTGAATGTTCCTGGCAATGCCGCTTCCCATGGCACCCAATCCCCAAACCAAAACTCTGTACGCCATATACGACCCTCCTTATTAATTTCTATCTAGACCTTCAAATTAATCATATCAGAAAAAAAATTACCGCTCATGGAGCGGTAATTTCATTCTAAAGCCAATTAAGCCGGTTATGATGTTCCTTCAAATTTATGTTTTAGTATGCTCACACGTTTACAGTTCGGTTGCGACTCTATTTACTTCTTCGACTGATGTTATGCCCTGCAGGACCTTTTCGATACCGTCCTCATAAAGGGTTCTCATCCCGGCCGCTTTTGCAGCTTCACTAAGTTCGTGTTCAGAAGCACCTCTAACCATTAAATCCCTCAGTTCGTTATTGACAATAAGAACCTCATGAATACCGGTTCTTCCTTTGTATCCAATTCCCCGGCATTCGTTACATCCAGAACCGGGTACGAATTCGTAGAATTCATTTTTATTTGGGAAAATTTTGCTTGCTATTTCCAGGATTTCTTCTCTTATCGGGATTTTTACTTTACAATTACTACAAAGTCTTCTGACCAGTCTTTGGCCAATTACCCCAATCAAAGAAGCGCTTAAAAGAAATGGGTCAACCCCCATGTTGACCAATCTTGCGACAGCTCCAGGAGCACTATTGGTATGAATCGTGGAGAAGACAAGATGACCTGTAAGCGAAGCTTCTATGGCGAGTTGCGCTGTTTCTCTATCACGGATTTCACCTACCATTATAACATCCGGGTCTTGCCTAAGAAAAGCACGCAAGTAGCGCGCAAAAGTTAAACCAATTTCAGCGTTTACCTGACACTGAGTTATACCCTCTATTGTATATTCAACAGGATCTTCCGCTGTAACAACATTCACCTTTTCAGATGTTACTTCGTTTAAGACTGCCACCAACGTCGTGGATTTACCACTACCTGTGGGTCCGGAAACCAATATTATTCCGTGGGGAGCTTCCAGAAGCTTTCTAAACCTCTTTAAATTGTAATCGCTTAATCCAAGCTCTTCGAGTTTCTTTTTTGCGTTGGAAACCCTCAAAACTCTCATGACGACTTTTTCGCCAAAGATCGTTGGCATTGTGGATACACGGAAATCGTACTGTTCTCCACCCCTTCGAATGAAGAACTTACCGTCCTGTGGAAGCCTCTTTTCTGATATATCAAGACCACACATGACTTTTATTCTTGAAACCACCGAGTTATGGGCACGTCTAGGATAGGTCAGTATCTTCCTTAAAATTCCATCTATCCTGAATCTTCCCACTGCCACCTTTTCAAAAGGTTCGAGGTGAATATCACTTGCATCACTTCTTATCGCGTTTTCGAGAAGGGCGTTTATGAACTTTCCTACAGGTGTTTCTTCACTGGTAACCTCTTCTTCTTCGACCACTTCTTCTGAAGGTTCTAAATCGAAGGTGTGTTCAATAATTTCACTTGAAGATGCTTCTTCATAACTTGCTCTATACAGTGCCTCAAAATTTGGTGGGGGAGTAAGTGCTACCTTGATTTTGTTTCCTGTAAGGAAAGAGAGTTCTCGTTCAATCTGAGGGACTTTCAAAACATCCGGAGTAACGACTTTGAGCGTGTTGGTTTCCGGGGAAAACTCAATTGGAACCACCTTAAGGCGTTCTGCCACAGAACGTGGAACAAGTTTCAATAACTCAGGCGGTACCATATTGGGAAGTTCTTCAACGAGTTCCAGGTTGTACTGTTTGGATAAAGCGGTGTAGATATCCTCCCAGGATAGCAATCCCATCCCTACGAGTATTTCACCGAGGGGTTTGCCAACCTTTTTTTGTATTGTTACGGCCTGCTGAAGAACCTCAGGAGTAATCAAGCCCCGCTCTGTTAAAAGCTCACCCAGGCGTTTGTAAACCCTCATGTACCTTCCTCTTCTTCATGGGTATCCAGACCGAATCTATAAATAGCAGGTATATCGGAAGCTTCACCAAACAGTTCGCTTTCTTCCATTTCAAGACCGGCTGCTATGAGGGTTACGTGCAGTTCATCGTCTGGCATTTCCTGATCGACAATTAAACCCAGTTTAACATCGGCATCTTCACTGCAGTTCTGTCTGACGATTGCAGCGGCGATGTTCATTTCTCTCAGGGTAATATTCTTGGCAGAGACATTGAGAATGATTCCCATAGCATTGTCAATTGGTCTTTCAAGGAGCCTGCTTTCGAGTGCGGCCTTTGCAGCCTCCTCGGCGCGCTTTTCACCTCTACCTATACCTATTCCAAGCATCGCCGTTCCGGCGTCGCGCAGCACGGATTCAACGTCTGCGAAATCAAGGTTTATATAACCACGTTTCGTGATCAATTCCGATATACCTTTAATTCCATGATGCAGGGTTTCATCGGCTTTGGCGAAAGCTTCAACAATGGAGGTGTCAGGTGGAAGTTCTTGCAACAGTTTGTTATTTGAAATTCTGATTAAAGTGTCAACAGATTTACTGAGCTTTCTTAAGCCTTCGCTGGCTACTCTCAATCTGGTGTTTCCCTCAAAGAAGAACGGAGTGGTTACAACAGCTACCGTTAAAATTCCCATCTCTTTGGCGACGGATGCAACGATTGGAGCGGCTCCAGTTCCTGTTCCACCACCCATTCCTGCCGTTATGAAAAGAAGATCTGTATCTTCAAGAACTTTTCTTACCTCTTCTATACTTTCTTCTGCAGCCCTTTCACCGATTTCCGGATTTCCACCGGCTCCCAAACCGCGTGTGAGATGGTTACCAAGCTGAATTTTAATTTCTGCTTTATTGCCTTCGAGTACCTGAACATCGGTATTTGCTGCGATAAAAGTGACCCCATGTATTCCTTCAGAGATCATTCTATTTACTGCATTACCGCCAGCACCACCAACACCAATAACCTTTATCGCAGGAAGTCTCACATCAGTTTCTTTTCCTTCGTAGCTCATCTCAAAGCTCATCCTCAACACCTCCAAAGAACAAAGACCTTATGAAATCAGCGAAGCCTCTTCTTTTTTGCTTTCCGATAGCTTCTTCTATTCCGGTTTCCACAGCGTCCTGAACGATCAGGCTACCGAGACAGCTACTGAATATGGGATCGTTCACGACGTCGTGAGCATTTTCTATTCTTGGATTAAAACTGGTTTCATAGGTTCCTACCCTTACTGGCATTTTCAAAGATTCCACTCCGGTGTCGCTCAATCCCCTTAACTTGGCACCACCGCCTGTAAAGACTACTCCACCTGGGATTCCTTCTTCGGCGAATTCTGGATAATTGGCTTTGGAATATTGAATCTCCCGTCTGATTTTATTTAAAAGTTCTTTAACACGTGCGTAGATTATAGTGGACAATTTTCTCACTGAAACATTCTTTCGTGTTCTCTCATCTAATCCGAAATATTCTACGACACTATCTCCTGATGGAGGATACATGCTTGCGTAGCCGTGTGTTACGAGTAATCGCTCAGCTTCATCAAGAGAGGTCCCGAGAACCAGAGCGATATCCCTAACGATATGCCTGACTCCAAGAGGAATACGCGACACGTAAATCGGTAGATTCTCTCTATAAATTACTAATTCAGAAAAAGCATGCCCGATAGACACACAAACAACACCGTGTTGCTTTTCGGTGTCGGTTAGGACTGCTTCAGCACCGGATATTAAGGATGGGAAGATCAGGAAATCTCCTGTACCGAGAAGTTCTTCGAAAAGTCGTTTGAAAACCTCTGTTGATTTTCCCTCGCTTGAAACGAAGACCATTTCAACTTTTAGTTGCTTTGCAAGCATATCCACCGGATTGAAGACCACTTTTTCATCGTCGATAATGTACTTTCTCACATATTTCATATGAATGTTTTTATTGTCTTTTAGCTTATCTTGAGTGATTTTTGCCATCAATTCATCAATGATTTCCTGAGTTACCACAACAGGTTTGTCGTCTGAAATCGATTCTTCAACGATTTCAGACATAACAGCATACTCACCGTCGGTAAAGCAAAGCCTGAAATCAGCCACTATGTCCTTCTTACCCAGCTGTCCGGTGAGGTCGTCTACAAGTTTCTGGATCGACTGCTTTAAAGCCACCGCATCTTTTACTTCGCCTTTATCAAGACCGACGGACTTTACACTTCCATAAGCTTCAAGTTGAAGTTGTGAAGAAGGATCTGAACTGACCACAACCCCCTTTAACGTATTGGTACCGAGGTCAATTGAAACAGTGTACTCTTTCCCCCTTGGCATCTATTTCACCTCACTCTCAATATTTTTCCGTCACTCATGAGAAGGTATTTACTCCTATCTTCCGCATTATCGATCAGATTCTGTATTATTTCCGGTTTTTCTTCTACTACTCTCCAATCAAAGACCTGAATGGTGATTCCTCGTTTGAGAAATATCTTATTTGTTTCAAAATCTATGTTTGAAAGCTCTCTTAAAATAGACCGCCTGCCGTACAACGATTTGAGCACTCTTAGTATAAGATCGCTGTTTTCATTCGCCAGTACATAACCTGCATCTTCAAAACGAAAATGAAGTCCAGATATCACAGGATTCAAAAAAACTGCTTCAACATCAGCAAAATCAAGAAGTACCAGTTCTTTTGACGCCCAGTAATAACGATCAAGAAAATAGACTATATAATCTGCTTCTGGCAGGTACACCCTACCCTCAGAAATAAACTCAGTGGTTGGTGGAACTATTATATCAGTATTCCAGCTTCTTTTAAAAACCTTTGGAAATTCCACTTCAACCGAGCGATTATCTACCACTAAAATTCTCATGTCATGAGCTCTGGTAAAGTAGATTTCCACCACAAAATTTATTAACCCAATGGTCCAAACTACCGCTAGAATTAAAAGAAGTATAAAACCTCTCGCTTCTAAGTTCATACATCAAGTTCGGTTATCATCAAAGCATGCCTTTCAATGAATTCTCTTCTTTCTTCTACCTCGCTTCCCATCAGAATAGTAAAGACTCTATCGGCTTCTTCTACATCTTCCATTTCTATCTTTATCAATTTTCTGGATTCGGGATTCATTGTAGTTTCCCAGAGTTGGTCTGGATTCATTTCTCCAAGACCTTTGTATCTCTGTATCGATACCTTCTTGCCGTCGTTATTTTTGAGAAATTCTTCCAATTCTTCATCTGAATAGAAGTAATACTTCTTTCTGTTAAGTTCAACCTTATATAGAGGTGCTTGAGCTATATAGATATGACCTGCGTTTATCAATGGAGTCATGTATCGATAGAAAAGGGTGAGAAGTAATGTTCTGATGTGTGCACCGTCAACATCGGCATCTGTCATTATTATAATCTTTCCATACCTCAGGTTTTCAAGTTTACAGTCATCTCCTATTCCGGTTCCGATAGCCACGATTATATTATTTATCTGTTCATTCTTAAGAAGCTTTTCAAAGCTCGATTTTTCTACGTTGAGAATCTTTCCTCTTAACGGCAAAATAGCTTGGAATTCCCGGTCGCGCGCCTGCTTTGCAGATCCTCCAGCAGAATCTCCTTCCACTATAAACAGTTCAGTAGTTTCGAGATCCGTTGAAGTACAGTCTGCAAGCTTTCCGGGAAGAGTTGTGTTTTCAAGCGCATTCTTTCGTCTGATCATTTCTCTCGCTTTTTTTGCAGCTACTCTGGCTTTTGCCGCGTCGAGTGCTTTGATGATTATGGCTTTGAGCTCTTTCGTATGGTAGTCAAAAACCTCTGGAAGTTTATCTCTTAAAACCTTGATAACAGCCTCGTATACTTCTTCATTTCCTAATTTAGCTTTTGTCTGGCCTTCAAATTGTGGTTCTTTGACGAACACACTCAAAACGGCCGTTAATCCTTCTCTTACATCTTCACCCTGAAGGTTTGGATCTTTGTCTTTCAACACGTTCAATTTTCTTGCATAATCATTCATCATTTTTGTCAAAACGGTCTTGAAGCCAGTTAGGTGTGTTCCACCTTCTACGGTTTTAATGTTGTTTACAAAGGTCAGGATATTTTCATCGTAAGCATTTGTGTATTGCATAGCAAGCTGGATCTTCACATCATTGTATGTTCCTTCAATATAGAAGGGCTCTTTATTTATTGCTGTCTTTTTCCTGTTGAGATATTTAACGAATTCTACAATACCGCCTTCAAAATGGAAAACCCTTTTCTCGTCGTATCGCCTATCTTCGAATTCTATGGTAACTCTGGGATTTAAAAATGCAAGTTCTTTAAAACGGGATTCGAGGATATCAAAATCGAAATCTGTAGTTGTGAACACCAGGCTATCTGGTTTAAAAGCAACCAGTGATCCTCTCTTATCCGTTTCACCTATGATCTCAACAGGAGTCGTCGGTTTTCCTCTTTCATAGCGCTGGCGGTAGATTTTTCCATCTCTATAGACCTTTACCTCCATCCATTCTGAAAGAGCATTCACCACTGAGACACCGACACCGTGTAATCCACCACTTATTTTATAGCTGTCTTTTGAGAACTTACCTCCAGCATGAAGGGTGGTCATAACAACTTCGAGAGCGCTTGTACCTGTTTCGGGATGAATGTCGACAGGGATTCCTCTACCATTGTCCCAAACTGAGACGCTTCCATCTTCAAAGATCGTTATTTTAATATAATCACAATAACCTCCAACTACTTCGTCTATACTATTATCAACAACCTCATATATTAAATGATGAAGTCCCGCTTTTCCTGTGGAACCAATATACATCCCCGGTCTCTGTCTAACCGGTTCCAACCCCTTTAAGATCTTAATACTTTGCGCATTGTAATCAGTAGACATAGATGCACCTCCAGTTACTTTGACTTTTTTGGGATAAAAATAATCTTTCTTACGAAATCTCCGTGTAGTTCTTCATGGATTCTTTTGAGAATCTCCTTTTCTCTCATACGAAGTTCATTCAACCAGACACCATCATCAGCCGAAACGAACAGCTTTCCATCGAAGAAATTCTCAATCTGTGTATGCATGGCATTGGGAGTTCCAACAATCTTCTCCCAGTTATTTTGCAGTAAAAGTACTTTCAACTTTTTAAAAAAGGGATTACTCCCGGAAAGTGATTCAAAAATTTTGTCAAGTGATTGGTGATTCCATTTCATTTTGATAGACCTTCCCAGTTGGATTCATTCGTCATTATAAATCCCTCAAAGTTGTCAAGTAGAATTCGCGTTATTCCATCAGCGAAATCTTCTATATAAACCCTGTCCTCAATCTTTCTGATAGGGACAATGCCAGCACTGGTATGAGTCAAAAAAACTTCCTGAGCGGTGAATAATTCCCAGCCTTTAACTGTTCTTTCCTCAACCGGAATTTCCATTGCCTTAGCAAGACCTATCACGTTTTCTCTTGTAATGCCAGGTAGAATGCCTGATTCGATGTTTGGAGTGATGAGTTTTTCATCTTTTATAAGGAAAACGTTGGATATAGTTCCCTCACAAAGGTCTCCTTTTTCGTTTAAAAGAAGCATATCGTAATAGACGCCCATGGCTTTGCGGGTTAAAACCTTCCATGGTGCTCCCGGGATTTTGATTATTGAAGGAACCAGTGCTGCCGATGGACGGATGAATTTCGATATCCCGACTTTTACTCCTAGTTCATAAACATCAGAAGAAACCTTTGGTAATTCTTCATAAAGGACTATTATCTCGGAGAAATTATTTGTGCTCTGTACAAGAATTACCTTAATTCTAAGTTCTTCACCGCTGCTATTGTGGTTTTTCTTCACACCTTCTAAGAGCAACTCAAGAAATTCATCGAAATTTATCGGAAGGGGTATCCCCATATAATCGGCAGATTTTTTCAACCTTTCAAAATGTTTTTTTGCAGCAAAAGGAAGACCGTTGTAGGTTCTTAGAACCTCGTATACGGAGATTCCTGTTAAAATACCAGTATTTTTGACATTTATGGTGGCTTCCTCATCGGACAGCCACTGACCTGCAAGATAATTCAACATCCGAAAAAGCCTCCAGTTCTTCTATGCCACCAATTTGTACCTTGACAAAACCATTTTCTATGCTTCCGGTAACCCTGTGAGGGATATAGAATTCGTCGTAACCGTAGCTAAAAATTCCATCGTTCTTTTCAATAAGAACAGTGCTTTCCTTGCCAACATGTTCATTAAGATAGTCTTTTGATGCTTCTAATGCGACCTTTTTCAGGACAGTAGCTCGCTCTTTTTTAATATTCCCGGAGATTTGATTGCTCATGCGGGCAGCTTTGGTGCCGGGACGTGGAGAAAATCTGAATATATGAACTTTCAAAAATCTGATACGTTTAACAAATTCGAGTGTTTCTACAAAATCCGTGTCGGTTTCACCGGGAAATCCCACTATGACATCCGTGGTAAAAGAAAAACGATTGTTCCTGGATCTGAAGAGTGCTACAATCTGTTCGACGTCGTTAGTGGTGTAATTACGATTCATCGATTTCAAAACTTTATCTGAACCGCTTTGAAGAGAAAGATGAACATGCTGAGCTATTTTTGGGTTATCGGTCATAAACGTGATTAATTCGTTTGAAACGAGCCTCGGATCGAGAGAGCTTAATCTTAATCTCCATTCTCCCTCGATCTTTACCAGTTGTTTCAATAAAGAAATCAGGGAATAACCTTCTCCAAATCCGTAAAAACCTATGTTTATCCCTGTCAACACTATTTCCTGAAACCCATGCTCAACGAGTGTTTTTAATTCTTCGGCAACAACTTCAGGGGGTTTGCTGATGATTTTGTTTCCTCTGGCCAATCTTATTCGACAGTATGAACAATTGTTCAAACATCCATCCTGTATGCCAATATATGCACGGGTTCTTCCATAAGGACCCTTTGTAACCTGAAAATAATCCTTTATGCAGGTGTTCTCAGTATTTTCTTTAAGGAATTCTTTAATTTTCAATTTATCTTTGATCCCCAGAATCAGGTCAAAACCAAGATCTTTCAGCTCTCCCGCTGAAAGTTCTGAGTAACAACCCACAATCACAAATTTGCTACCTGGATTCTTTGCTTTAAGCCTTCTATATAGCTGCCGGAGTTTCCTTTCAGCTTCTGCGGTTACCGTACAGGAATTGATAACGAAAATATCGGCGATCTCCGAGTCGAATGTAACCCTAAAATCGTTTTGCAATAACTCCGCCATCCCTTCGGTTTCATATTGATTGAGTTTGCAACCGAAGGTAAAAAAGGAAACGATTTCTTTCATTCAAGTACCCGCCCCTGAAGGGCCGAATAAATGAGATTCAAGCGGGTTATGATCCCTACGAGTTTATGGTCATCATCCACGACAGGTAGGGTTTTTAATCCTTTTTTTATAAGAAGATCGGCTGCATTTATAAGCGTATCATCCGGTTTCACAGCGATTGCTGGTGAAACCATATGTGAAGCGATGGGATCGTTTCTTATGTCTCCCAGTCTTCTCACAAACTGATGAGTATCCGGGATAAAAGAGGCACTCTGGAGTAATTCAAAATAACTTGGGAGTGACGATTTTATAACATCGCTTTCGCTAATGAATCCAACCACCCTGAATTCTTCATCAACAACCGGTAACCCCGTGCGCATTTTTCTCAAACACGTGATTATGAAATCTTCTATCGTTTCATCTTCAAAAACCGCTGATACATCATGAATCATCGCATCGCGTACCTTCATCAAATCACCTCAACCTACTTATGTCAAAAGCAGTAAGGTTAGTTTCAACATCGTCCAAAGTTATTCTTTCTTTTCCTAAATATGCTGCTTCCGTTATTGCAGCAGCCATACCGCGTTTTGCTGCATTTAGATAATCGTGTGGATGTTTCAACAGATGTTCAACCACACCGGCAACAAAACTATCTCCTGTCCCAAGCAGATGTGAACGTTCCACGTGTTCGTGGGTTTTGAAAAACCAGACGCCTTCTTCGGTGGCTATAACATCACCCTCGATTTCATAAGAAAGGATAGCCATTTTCGCCCCCGATTCAACAATTTTTTTACCTGCTTCTACATAATCGTCCAGGTCTTCTAAATCCTGCCCAAAAAGCTTCTGGTCACTTCTTAAGTCTGGTCTGGCAACAGTGAAAGCGCCTCTTTTAACGGCATATTCAAAACAGGCGCCAATGGATTCAGAGACGACGAGCTTACCAGCTTCTTTTGCTGTGTTACCTAGTAAATAGTAGAAATCTTCCGGAATACCCGGAGGAACACTTCCAGATATAACGACTGCATTTACCCTGCCTAAACTGACAAGATAACGCTTCATGAACTTGTCGATATCCCGCTTATCCACAAATGGGCCCTGGGAGTTGATTTCTGTGATGGTATCGCTGGCTGGGTCTATAATCGTTATATTTTCCCTTGTTTCTTCTTCTACATTGATGAAGTTTGTCGTAACCAGATCACTTAGGTTTCTCAATCTGCTTTCGACAACAGCTCCTATATATCCTCCAATGAATCCCATGGCTATACTTGGGATTCCAAATCCGGACAGAATGAGTGAGACGTTTATTCCCTTTCCTCCAGGTTCCATTATGGAATACTTCTGGTTCTTAACACGATGCAGGTTGTTTATTGTAAAGTTCTCAACAACAAGTTCCCTGTCTAGAGCAGGGTTTAGCGTTACTGTAAGAACACGCAAGTAACACACCTCCGAATCCGGATACCGTTAGAAACTTGAATGGCTTCCTTTCACAAATTCTTCCGTACTTCCGGCATATAAAATTTTACCACTTTTTAGATATATCAACAAATCCGCTACATCCAGAAACCTGAATACATAGCGACTTGAAAGGAGGATAGTTCTGTCACCCTTTGAATCGATCAGAAGATTTTTCACTCTGGTACATACTTCATCGTCAAGATGATCCAGAACACTATCGAGTATAATTACCCGGGGATTTCTGACGAGGGTAGAATATATAAGAAGCGCCAACCGTTGAAAAGGTTGAAAAACACCAAGGGGAACGTTAGGATCTCCAATAAGAAGGTCATCAATCTCCAGTACTTTCAGAAGATCCAGTTCCTCATCAGAAAGGTCTTCTATAACAAAATGATCACCTTTCAATAATCGCATAAACTCGTGAAGAGAAAAAAAACTTATGGCATTAAGGAAAGAGGTATCTACGTAAGCGATTTCTTTGCGAAGAAGCTTTCTTTCAATATCTAGAACAGATTTCCCGAAGAAACAAATCTCTCCTTCTCCCTGAACAACCTCGAAGATTTCTTCATTCAGGTGCAAAAAAGCCCTTAGAAGAAGGGACTTTCCTGAACCTCTGGGACCATAGATTAAAGCAACCTGTCCGCGTTTTACGTCCAGAGATATGTTTTCAAGTTTGACTTCGTTGTTTACTTTTAATGTAAAATTTTTTAAATAAAGAGCAGCCTCATCTTTGAGACTGCCCATCTTCATCAGTTCTTTTATCATTTTTTGAACCTAACCTTCTCAAAACCTCGTCGTTTGCTTGCTTGTCGCCACTTTTTGCCATTTTTATCAAATCGATCTGTGCTACGATTCGTGGGCTTGTTGAGATGTTTTTGGAGGTTTTCTTAAATACCATCTTATCACGTCCCCTTTATTCTCAACTCGATTATATCTGATCCTTTTTTCTAATCAATGATACGCAAATTAAGGGGACGTTGCTTATAGAATTCAAAACGCGCTACTCTGATTTTGAGCTATTTAGCATTCCAAGCAGTGCTTTGAGCTGTTTGCTTCTTGACGGATGTCTAAGTTTTCTCAAAGCTTTAACCTCAATCTGTCTAATTCTTTCTCTGGTAACATTAAAGAATTGTCCAACCTCTTCTAAAGTTTTTGTTTTTCCATCGAGAAGACCATATCTCATTTTCAAGACCATGGCTTCCCTCGGGCTCAAAGTATCTAAAACTTCGTCGATTTGCTCACGCAGGAGCATTTTTATTGCTGCTTCTTCGGGTTTTTCGATGGATTCATCATGAACGAAATCTCCCATGGTGGATTCTTCGTCACCGCTGATAGGTGACTCGAGCGAAACGGTTTCTTTTGAAGCAGCAAGGATTTCTTCTATTTTTTCCGGGGTTTTTCCTGTTAATTTACCCAATTCTTCAACCGTTGGATATTCTCCGTGTTCCTGAAGATGTTCACGGATCACCTTGTTCACCTTGTTGATGGTTTCAACCATGTGTACGGGAACTCGTATAGTTCTTGCCTGGTCAGCAATAGCACGGGTTATTGCCTGCCTGATCCACCAGGTAGCGTAGGTGCTGAACTTGTATCCTTTCTTCCAATCGAATTTTTCAACAGCTTTTATGAGACCTATATTTCCTTCCTGTATAAGGTCAAGGAAAGATAAGCCTCTACCTATATATCTTTTGGCGATAGAAACAACGAGACGCAAATTAGCTGTTATAAGTTCTTCTCTCGCTTTTTTATCACCCTTTTGTGCTCTCCTTGCCAATTCTCTTTCTTTACTTGGTGTTAACAGAGGGATCTTGCCAATTTCTTTCAGATACATCTTTATAGGATCTTTTAGAGATATGTTGTCATACATCTCTGGAGCACTTTCGAGAAGTGTTTCTATATCTTCGGCCGGATTTTCCTGTCCGCTTTCTTCCTGATCCTCGGTGGGTTCTTTCTCCAGTATTCGAACCTTGTTCTTTTCTAATTCCTCGTAGATTACTTCAACCAATGAAGAATCAAATCCCTCATAATCCGGGGGAAAGGCATTGTCTATATCTTCATAGGTTATATAACCCTTCTTTTTTCCCAATTTAACGAGTTTTTTGATTCGTGATTGAACCTCTTTGTCTGAAAGCATGACTACTTCAGTTGTTTTCTTTTGTGAAGAGTTTTTTTCTTTTGGTTCCTCCACCATTTTTGCCTTATTCTTTTTATCTGCCATCAGCTTCACCACCCTTCAAGGTTCTTTTTAGTAACCTTGTGAGTTCCATGCGACGAATCATCAGTGATTCTTTCATAGCTGGGTCGATTACTTTTCTAAGTTTTCTATCTATTTCCTCAATTTGTTCGCGAATTATTTTTTTATCAACATGCGTCTCGATATCTTTTAACATTTTACGTGCCATCGAAATATCGGTAGAATATTCAACCGCTTCCATAAGAGAAGGTCCTATTTTTTCGTCTATTTCATCAATAATCTCGTTGAAGTCCTGTTTCTTCTTTATAAATTTCACCAGATACCTGAAAGCTTCTGACGTTTCTAAAAAATCAACTACTCTTGCGACCTCGCTTCGTAATTCTGGATGCCCAAAATAAATGCTTAGCAAGTCTTTTTCTATTTGTTTGAGTTTAAAAGTACTACGTTCCCTTAAAATCTTTTGTGGTTTCTCCCTTCCTTTTGCCACGGCTATTATTTCCTTGATGAGGAGATTTGTTTTTTCAGAAATGGCTTTGACTGTGAGTTGGAAACCCGCATTATCCGCTCTTTGGAGGTACCTGGATAATGTGGGAATCAGGAATTCCAGAAGTTTTTGTTTTCCCTGGGGGGTAGTAATATCTACCTTTAGCGCGAGATAATCCACTCGAAATACTGCGCCGGGTATCGCGTTCTTGAGTGTATCCACAAGGGCTTTTGGTCCCTCGTTTTTAAAGAGTTCTCCGGCATCTTTTGTGCCGGTTATTTTTGCTACCGCGGTTGAAAACCCCTCGCTTTCAGCTAGATCGAGTGAACGGAGAGTTGCATTTTTTCCAGCACTATCAGAGTCCATTAAAAAAAGAAGATTGTTTGTATAGGTTTTTAGTAATTTTAAGTGCTGGCGGGTTAAATTTGTTCCAAGAACCCCTACGTTGTTTTCAATTCCGGCTTCATAAAGCGCCATCGAATCAAAGTAACCTTCTGTTATGACAACATAATCAAGTTCTTTTACACTCTTTTTTGCTCGGTGTAAATTGAACAACACTCGACCTTTAACAAAATACCGCGTTTCAGGTGAATTTATGTACTTACTTCCAGTTTCTCCAGGTATTATTCTTCCGCCAAAACCAATAACTTTTCCATTCTCATTGTGTATTGGTATTATAATTCTTTTGCTGAATCTGTCGAAGTAATCACTATTTTTCTTAACCAGAACGCCTGCTTTTAAAAGTTCTTCCAATTTTACCCCGAAATTTGACACCAGTTTCTTCAAAAAAGTTCGATTTCCTGGTGAAAAACCTATACGAAATTCACGTAATGTTTCTTCTGAGAAACCCCTTTCTTTTAAAAGGTACTCAAGGACATCCGGATGTTTTCCCGATAAAAGTTCCTTATGATAGGCTTCAGCCAGAATATTTAGGGATTGTGTATATTTGTCGTATTCCGTTCTGACGGAATATTTTTTTGGTAACTCAATGCCTGCGATTTCAGCTAGCTTTTCCACTGCCTCGGAAAAGGGCAGATTTTCTATTTTTTCATAGAAAGTTATCACGTCTCCAGAAACACCACATCCAAAGCAATGGAAAAATTGCTTGCCGGGACTAACATAAAAAGATGGATCGCTGTCGCTATGAAAAGGGCATAGTCCTCTGTAATAACTTCCAGACTTCTGGAGGTTAACATAACGACCAACAAGCTCCACAATATCAATGGAGCTTTTGATTCTGTCAATTATCTCCTTATCGAACACTCAACCACCACCAAGAGAAGATGGGCCGACGAGGCCCATCATTGAAACCAAAAAGAAGCTTAACGTTTGGAGAACTGAGGAGCTCTTCTAGCTTTTTTGAGTCCGTACTTTTTCCTTTCTACAATACGTGCATCTCTTGTAAGGAGTCCGTTCTGCTTTAGAAGAGGTTTCAAATCTTCGTTGAACTGTAAAAGGGCTCTTGCAATACCCAATCTAATGGCGCCGGCCTGTCCGGATAATCCGCCACCTGACACTCTGATAAATATATCGAAGCGTCCAAGAGTATCTGTTAAGACTGCAGGTTTAAGAGCATGTCTAACCCATGCGTCGTTATGCAGATATTCCTTTAAATCTTTAAGTTCTTTTCCATTGACTATGAATTTACCTTCACCTGGTCTGAGTCTAACGCGAGCGACAGAGGTCTTTCTTCTTCCAGTACCGATATATTCAACTATTTCTGCCATACTTCAGTAACCCCCTCACTTAACCAATTCGATGGTTTCAGGTTTCTGAGCTTCATGAATATGTTCGGGCCCTGTGAAGATCTTAAGCTTTTTAAGCATCTTTGCACCAAGCCTTGTTTTCGGAAGCATTCGTTTCACAGCAAGCTTGATCACGCGTTCAGGATGCTTCTGAAGCATCTCTCTGGCTGTTCTTTCTTTTAGTCCTCCCGGATAACCGGAATACCTGTAATAAATCTTCTGATCAAGCTTTTTGCCTGTTAACTTGACTTTGGAAGCGTTGATAATTATAACAAAGTCCCCTGTATCAACATGGGGCGTGTAGGTAGGTTTATGTTTCCCCATCAAAATCTTTGCGACCTGTGATGCGAGTCTTCCGAGAGGAACATCTGTGGCGTCCACAAGATACCATTTTCTTTCGAGTTTGCTTCCATCTGGAGCAACAACAAATTTTTCAACTCTTTCTATTTCACCTTTACGTTTTGTATTTACCTTAAAATGCCTTACTCCAACTTTGCAAATAGGTGTTTTTTGAATCTTCATCATTCTTCCTCCCTTCAGAATAACCCTTCAAAACCAAAGCCTCAGGTTATTCAGCGTAAACACTGACATACTTTCTGTTATTGCGAGTCTCAAAATGTACCTTACCATCTATCAAAGCATAAAGCGTGAAATCTCTTCCCATACCAACATTTTGACCAGGGTGGATCTTCGTTCCTCTTTGTCTGATTATTATTGTCCCTGCTCTAACGAAGGCGTTTTCTCCACGCTTGACTCCAAGATATTTTGGATTACTGTCTCTTCCGTTTCTTCCAGCTCCGCTACTTCTTTTGTGGGCCATTCAGATCACCTCCACCTCAATACTCGATCTTCTCGATCAGGACTTCTGAGAACCACTGTTTGTGCCCTTTGACACGATGGTAGTTCTTTCTTGGTCTGAACTTCACGACTCTGATCTTTTTACCTCTACCGTGCCTGACGACCTTACCAACTATCTTAACGTTTTCGAGGTAGGGCTTGCCCACTTTCACACCACTGTCGTCCTTCAAAAGAAGAACCCTGTCAAATACAACCTGATCGCCTTCAGCGAAATCCTTGAGTTTTTCCGTAAACAATGTGATCCCTTCTTCGACTTTGTACTGCTTCCCGGATGCTTCGATGATAGCGTACATCAGTTACACCTCCTCTTGCAACAAATATTTGCTGAGCTGGGTACCGTTTAGGGTTTGAGACCCATCTCAAGCAAAAGTAGTCACCGTTTCGTTATTTTATCATATTTCCATACGGCTGTTGCGCAGAATAGTAAATTTTTTATGAACCTCAACATCAATTGTTCGATTGACAGTTCTGAATGGCATGATATAATTTTTCTGGATTGGAGGCGTATCCTAAGTGGCTAAGGAGCCGGTCTCGAAAACCGGTGGGGCTTTGCCCCGTGTGGGTTCGAGTCCCACCGCCTCCGCCAGTAATTTGGGGCGGTCAGGCCGCCCCAAATTTTTGGGAGGTTTCTGAAATGTATCTTAAAAACATTGCCGCTTTTTTGAAAGAAAAGATCGATTCTGGCAAAGTTGATTACGCCATACCTCGCGAATGGTTCCCCAGGGATTATGAGGGAACGGTAAGACTCAAAGGTCAGTTCATCTATGTTAACCCATATGAATTTGGTTACAGTATAATTCGCGACATTCTGAGTAAGATGGAAGAGGGGAAGAATTACCTTCTTTCATTATCAAAGATTAACAAAGAAAGCTCCCCTGATTGGCTGAATGAAAGCATCATGTATTCCGCGCATATTCGTTCGACCTCAGCTTATCCACATCTTAATCCGAGAGTGTTTACTCCTATCGACAGCGAGGGGTATACGGAATCTGGCACAGTTCTCAAAATGATTTTCATGTTACCTTACTTGAAAGCTATGGGAATTAATACTATTTATTTCCTGCCGGTAACAAAATACAGCGACAAATTTAGAAAAGGCGAGGTTGGATCACCATATTCGGTAAAAAATTTCTTTGAGATAGACCCAAGGTATCATGATACTTTGTTGGATGGATTCAGTGTCGAAGAAGAATTCAAGGCTTTTATGGAGGCGTCTCACGCTCTTGGAATTCGCGTGATTCTTGATTTTATTCCCCGGACGTCAGCCCGCGACGCGGACCTAATTTTAGAACATCCGGATTGGTTTTACTGGATAGATGTTTCAGAGTTGGAAGATTACGCTCCGCCGAAAATCGAAGGGCTCGGCTTTGAACTTCCATCAAAAGAAAATCTGGAAAAGGTCTACTCCTCTGACATAGTAAAACAACATCTCAGGAAATTCAGATATGCACCAAACGTTATGGATCCTCAACGCTGGGAAAACTTTGTTGAAGCTAACAAAGGGAACCAGGATTTTTTAGAGGAACTGGTACGTGAGTTCAAAGTCATTACACCACCAGGTTTCTCGGATTGGATCAATGATTCTCAGCCAACCTGGAATGACATTACATTTCTCAGATTATATGAAGACCATCCTGAAGAGGCGAAAAAATATCTCGATGATCCTAAACAGCCGCCGTATATTCTTTTTGATGTAATAAAATCTTCTCTTTTCCCGGGGACCATACCCAATTCCGGCCTCTGGAAGGTGCTTCAAGACATAATGCCCTACTTTAATGAACATTTTGGGGTTGATGGTGCTCGCCTTGATATGGGGCATGCCCTTCCCGAGGCTCTTGAGCGTCAAATTGTAGAAGCGGCACGAAAAGCCGATCCAGCCTTTGCCATAATCGCGGAAGAGCTTGTTATGTCAAATGATGTTAAAGCAAAAGACTCGGGTTACAATGGTATTCTTGGGAATGTTTGGTGGATGGAAGCGAGATTTGAAGAAGGAAAAACGAAGGAACTTTGTTACGAAATCCTGCCGAAGCTAAAACTACCAGCTCTCGCAGCTGTTGAAACCCCCGATACCCCAAGGGCCTGTACCCGTAAGTATGGGAAGGTGTTTTCGAAATTTATGACGGCGTTGAATTTCTTTTTACCCAATACCATTCCTTTTATCAATGCTGGACAGGAAATCTTTGAGCGTCAGCCTATGAACCTCGGCCTCGACAACTCAGAAGAGGGAAGGTTTGTTCTTCCACCTGAGGATCCTTTTTATGGAAAACTGGCCTTTTTTGATCATTACGTTCTTCACTGGAATACGGAAGAAAACCTTTGTAAGTTGACCAGGCACCTTTCACAGCTCCGAATTTCAATGAATGCACTTTTGAAAGAGCCACACAACCTTAGATTACTTTTTGCCGAAGACAAACACGTTATCGGAATGTTGTATTGGAATAGTGAAAAAGGTTTAGTCATAGTGGGAAACATCAATTTCAATGAAATGAAGAACGTTACACTGGACCTCGGTTATTATACCTGGAGAGGCGAGCACACATTAAAGGTTTGCATGAAAGGTAAGGATATTGTTGATGAAACATGGAAAACATCAGGACCTTTAAACCTTTCGTTAGGTCCCGGTGATGTGTTTATTGCTGTAGTAGAATAGAAAAACAGGCCACCTGGCCTGTTTTTTTACTCTTTGGGTTTAACCACAAATTTTATAGCTGTTCTAACCTCACCGTCGATTTCAACATCGGCGAAAGACGGCAGACAAACAAGGTCAATTCCACTGGGAGCAACATAACCACGGGCGATTGCGATCGCTTTCACGGCTTGATTGACAGCGCCTGCTCCAATGGCTTGAACTTCTGCAACTCCCTTTTCCCTGATCACCCCTGCAAGAGCACCTGCAACCGCGTTTGGTTTTGAACTGGATGCAACTTTTAAAACCTCCATCTTTTGCTACCTCCTTTGAGTCTGGTGCGATAGCGCTTGGGAAAGACAGTGGCGCGCCCGGCAGGATTCGAACCCGCAACCATCGGATCCGAAGTCCGATGCTCTATCCAGTTGAGCCACGGGCGCGCACAAAAAATGGGGTGGCTAGTGGGATTTGAACCCACGACCACCTGATCCACAGTCAGGCGCTCTGCCAGCTGAGCTATAGCCACCATGATTAGAAGTATGTGTGGTGCGCCCGGCAGGATTCGAACCTGCAACCCTCGGATTAGAAGTCCGATGCTCTATCCATTGAGCCACGGGCGCTGGAGCGGCCGACGGGACTCGAACCCGCAACCCTCGGCTTGGAAGGCCGATGCTCTACCAATTGAGCTACAGCCGCATTACTGGTCGGGGAGACTGGACTTGAACCAGCGACCTCCTGTGCCCAAGACAGGCGCGCTGCCATCTGCGCTACTCCCCGTGCACGCATTAAATATATCAGATTTTGGTCTAAACGTCAATATCCCGAATTGCCTCATAAAAAATCTACTCGAAAAGGGAACGTTGCGTCAAAAATAAATCTACTCGAAAAAGAGGGATAATCTTCTCGAATACCAAAGAAGGTAGGCGAGAAGATGAAGAGGCTGGATATGAAAAATGTGGTGAAGGAGTATTCAAAAAGGTACAGAAAAGCTCGCAAAAAAGAAAAATCCGAGATTCTAGATGAATTCACCCGAGTTACCAAGTATAATCGTAGTTACGCATCGTTTTTACTACGAGGAGCCTTGAAAAAGCGAAAGGCAACCTCACCCAGCCAGAAAAAAGGTCGAAAGAAAAAATATGATCACAAAGTCTTCGTGAAACTCGTGAAGATATGGGAGATAATGGATTTTCCATGTGGTAAAAGGCTCGAAGCAGTGATGGACGAAGTAATAGATAATCTTGTTCGTAATGGGCATCTAACATTGGCTGAAGAAACAAAGAGGAAGCTTCTCAGCATAAGTGCTTCCACTATCGATAGATTGTTATCCAGCGAGAGGAAAAAGATGGAACTCAAAGGACGATCTCATACAAAGCCCGGAACACTTCTGAAAAAGCACATACGAATAAAAACACATTACGAGTGGGACGATACAAGACCAGGCTTTGTTGAGATTGACCTCGTTGGGCATGATGGCGGGAGTGTAAGTGGTGATTTTTGCTACAGCCTCAACATGGTAGATGTAGCAAGTGGTTGGAGTGTAGTGGCACCAATAAGAAACAAAGCGCAAATTTGGACATTAAAAGCTATAATTCAGTTGAGGAAAACGCTTCCCTTCACTTTATTAGGTATTCACTCAGATAACGGATCAGAATTTATTAATAGACACATATACCGTTATTGTGAAGATGAAGGGCTTCTATTCACCAGAACCCGGAGTTACAACAAGAATGATAATTGTCATGTCGAACAAAAGAACTGGTCTGTTGTAAGAAGAGCCGTTGGATATTACAGATACGACACAGAGGAAGAATTCCAAATACTAAAGGAGTTGTATGCGTCTCTGAATCTGTACAATAATCATTTTCAGCCAAATCAGAAAATCATTGAGAAAATTAGAAAAGGAAACAAGGTAAGCAAAAAATACGACCGCCCTACTACACCATACGAAAGGATCATGCGATCTCCCTGGGTTGACCAAGATAAAAAAGACAGGCTTCGCAGACAACACGAAGCCCTAGACATTTACAAACTCAAGAGTATAATAACACATTTGCAAGAGCAATTACTGAGCATCCAGATTGACAAATCGAAAGGAGGGATCCTCAACTATGTCCCTCTCAATTTTAAGTAGATTTTATTTTGAGGCATCCAATCTATTTCAAGTAGATTTATTTTTGAGGCATTACGTATCCCTAGCGGGAAATGGGGTTAGATTCGCTGACGCGAATGATGCAGGGCTAGTTATGGTTGTTGGTTACAGGTTGTGCGTTGTGCGTATCTTTTTCAAACCCCAGACCCCAACCCTATAGCCGCTCTTTTCAAAAGGGTGTTCTTCCCGTACAACCTACAGCCGTCTTTATCGTCGCTCCATCAGCTGACAGCCTCGCGAGCGTCAAATGTTTTTTCAACTGCGTAGCAGTTCGTGACAACTCAGAATGAGTTCGTGTCAATCCCGAAGGGATTCGTGCGGTCTGACCCCCAATAATGAGACACGGGTTAACGAGATCAAGCTTTAACAGACTGAATCATGGAAATGCTACAGTGTTTCTTAAAGGCTTGTGGTGTCATGTATTTCAAAGAACCATGTGGTCTGAGATTATGATAGAAATCCATGTACACCTGGTATTTCCGGTAAACGTCTTCCGCTCTCTCAAACACATTCATAGCCACAAATTCCCTTTGCACATTCGAATGCTGTGATTCAATAAAGGCCTGGGAATCAGGGTGGTGCTTTATCCCAAATTCCTGGATTATCTCGTTCTTTTCAAAATATTCCCGGGTGTAATTAGCTGTAAACAGGCTTCCATTATCCGTACGGACCAACTGAGGTACCGTTTCCTGGTAAAGCATTGCCCTTCCCAGTGTTCGGGTAAAATCTTTGCACTTGCAACTCTTCCCAAGATATGAACCCACTATTTCCCTTGAATATACATCTATTATGTCCAATAAGGCTATATTCCCTTCCTGTATTGTGGTTATGTACTTAATATCTGCTTCCCACAGTATTCCTGTCCTGTCTATCTCATGCTGGGTTGAGCGCCTAACAGGATGGTGCTGTTTCGGCCAGTATTTCCTGACATATCCCAGCTTCTTTCTCATTCTGTGTACTTTCTTGTGGTTCACTATTATCCCAAATTCATTCAGAAAATACTTGCTGAGCTTCTTGCTTCCTAATACTTTCAGATAATACTCAGGTTCATATGGATTCACTCTGCTGTATATGCCTTTGAGTAGTTTTTCAAGCTCTTTATCTTCGAACTTTTCACCGTTTGTCTTTAGACAGTAATTGCGCCTTCTACCTGGTTTTGTCTTTTTGAGAAAGAACACGGGTTTCTTCCTGCGATAGTAACTGCTTCTGGTTATTCCAAAGATTCTCAAAAGATAAGAGGTTGAAAAACCATAACCCATATATGTTTCAGCGAAAAGTTCAACTGCTAGCCTTTTCCAGTTTTTTTTAGAGCTTCTTTTAGCAACCTTATTTCCAATTCTTTCTCTGCTATTATGAGTTTGTATTTCTCGATTTCGTTGAGAACCCCTTTTAGCTCTTTTGGGTCTTTCTTTATCTTGTCAAGCCCTATCTCTTTGTACAGAACAGGTGGTATCTTCGTTGGATCAACAATGAAATCTCCAGCTCTGAGTTTCGGTTCAAAAGCACTTTCTCCCTCCGCTCTATATTTGTTTATCCAACCCCATAATGTAGAATCCGGTATCCCGTATTCTTCCCTGATTTCTCTTGTGTTTTTGTGGCCCTCTTCGTATTCCTTTACCACTTTTAGCTTCAATTCCATTGAATATTGTTCTCTGCCTCTCATCCCTTCGCCCCCTCTTCTTTCATACTATCACTTCGTTATCTCTTGTCCTATTTCTTTAGGGGGTGATTACGCGTGACACTGCGAAGCAGCTCTCTCGGACTCTCGGAATCTCGTTTCTTGATATTTACGCACAACCCGCAACGCTTTTTCTCGGTCCCAACTTACAATTCCATTATCCACGGACGAAAAACCTTCAGGTTTTCTACTTTCACAACGATCTTTGGGAAATCTTCTCCTAGTGTCAAAAATTCGGCGTTGCCGTCGTTTTTAATAAGAAAAGTATCTTCACTTCTGGCACTTTCGTAGTCGATCCCATAGGCATAAGCTGTACATGGTCTTATCTTTACATTCCTGGTGTAAACCAAAAAACTTCTGTCAACATATCCTGTGTGACCTCCTACATATAGTTCCTGTTTTTCTCTTTTGAGCCCGAGTACTGAATATGCCCGATGGATTTTATTGTAGACTTCTTCCATTGTTTCAGAGTTCAGAGTGTCAAATGCAAGGTGAGCGTAAAGAGCGCAGGCCTTTTCATGTACGGTAATAAGTTCTGAAGGTATGGTCCCAAAATAGAAAAATCTTGTGAGAGAAACTCGCAATCCCTGTTTTTGGGTGGTAAGCGATATTCTGAGATATCTTTTTACACGTTTCTCTGTGGAATGACTTTGAGAATAACTTGTGATACGTTCATCGGAACATACACCAATGAAGGGAACTTCAAGCCCCATTTCATTGAGTAGAGCTCTCAGTACCTTTTCAATTTCAATCTCTGTTAAACCAGGAGAAAGCTCTGGAGAGAATTCGTAAAGCATACTTTCACTCAGTTTCCCTACTGCTCTCAATCTTGTGAGTTCCCTTTCTGAAAGAACCATTTTTTCCGAATAGAAAGAGTCATCGACACCAATATATCCCTTCACTCCACGAAGTTCCGGTAGATCGGTTACTATAGTACCGAATTTGTGGCCAAGTTTTTCAAGTAAGGGTAGCGGATCGCCATACCAGGGATACTCTAAATACTCGAAGTCAAAACCGGTAAAAACCTCTTCTTTTAACCTTCTGTAGATTGTGGTTGGGCAAATTATGAGAACTCTGTCACTGAGGATAAGAATGAAAAATGACCCTCTGTCGGAAAAAAGATCCATTCTGGGATCAATATTTCCTTCGAATAGCCAGTAGATATTGGAAACCTTTCCGAATAGGGCGCCATTCGCATTTCTGCTCTGGTAATATTTTCTAACTGTGTTCAACCGCATAGTCACATCTTCTCCAATTTTTCTATCCTTTCAATATTCTAACATTACGAAGACTCCAAACAATGATGGCTATTTCCTGGAGTGACTGGCAAAGGTTCTCGAATCCACGATCTTTCTGAAAATAATTTAATTTTGGCCTGGTGGACGTAGAAATGAGGCTTAAATTGCATTCTTATATGATCACGAATTTTGAAGTTAAAAGGATGAAGAATTTAAGAATTTACCAGAAAGAACGAATTCTTAGAAGGTGGCAACGTTTGTAAATGGCTTTTGAACAATGTTCTATTCACCCCCTTTTTGTAACCATTTTCAACAAAGACTTACAGCTCTTATATAGTTGCAAAGACTACTTGAAAAGTGTTAGAATATCGACGACAGCTCATTTCTAGAATAGGGGGTGTTTCTGTGAACAAAAAGGAGCTTGTGGCAGAAATTGCTGGGAGAACTGGGGTAACAAAGAAACGTGCAGCAGAAATCCTTGACTGCTTTATCGAGATCGTCGGCGAGAAGCTTTCCAAGGGTGAGGAAGTCAAGCTCGTTGGTTTCGGTACCTTTGAGGTTGCTACCAGAAAGCCCAGAAAAGGCGTGAACCCAAGGACCAAGAAGCCCATCAAGATTCCTGGAGGAAAGGTTCCCAAGTTCAGAGCCGGTAAAGAATTAAAAGAGAAAGTTAAGTAATTTTCTTTCAAGAAAGCAGGGGTGAGAAATTGTCTCACCCCTGTTTTTTTGTCCATGCAAGTATCTGTTCAACAACTTTTCGATTTTTTATTACCTTCATGAGTTCCTCTTTGCTGGCCTTTTTTATGTTTGTCACACTTCCGAAGGCTCTAACCAGTGCCCTTTTTCTTTTTGGCCCAATACCGGGAATGTCATCGAGTCTTGATGTTGAAAACTTTCGCTCTCTTAAGACTCTGTGGTAGTTCACTGCGAATCTGTGTGATTCATCTCTAATCGTTGTCAACAATCGCAAAACGGGATGATCGGGTGAAAGTTTCAATCTTCCTCTGTTGTCAGGAAAAACTATTTCCTCTTCTTCTTTTGCTAATCCAATGAAATCTATCTTCTTCAGTCCGAGCTCTTCAAGTGACTCACGAACCGCTGCAAGTTGTGGAGCCCCTCCATCAACGAGCAGCAGATCCGGTGGTGGGTGTTTGGAATATCTACGTCTCATTAGTATTTTTAAAGCCTCGAAATCATTAGGTTCATTAAGCTCGGTGATTCTGTACCTGCGGTAACTAATCTTGTCGGGTTGGCCATTTCGAAACACAACAACGGAGGCAACGGTATAAACCCCCTGCGTATGTGAAATATCTACTCCTTCAATAATTCTTGGAATTTTGTTCAACCCCAATAGCTCTTTTGCCATTTTCAACGATTGTTGTACTTTTAATCGAATTCTCAGTTCTTCTATGGTATTGTCACTGGCTATCAGCAATAAACGTTTTTCCTCTTCGCTCCTTGGATTTCCTATGTATTCAAAATCTTCTGCTATTTCTTTGATTTCGGATTTATTCAGTCCAGGGACGATTAAAACGGGAGGTTTTCTGTGATTCTGGCCATAATAAAATTGTTGAATGAAATCCTTTAAATTTCCTTCGGGAAAATCGAAGGTCAATTTACCGAGCAATAGGCCACCCCTGACTTCCAATAATGTTACAATTCCAGAATCAAGAACAATAAAATCAGCGGTATAACTCTCTGAAACATCCACAGCTTGCTTGCTGTAAAGACGATCGAAGGAAACAAGAACATCGCGGATCTCTTTTGCTTTCTCAAATTGCAGGTTCTCAGCAAGTCTTTGCATACTTCTTTCCAGTTGTCTTCTGACATCCAGCGTTTTTCCATCGAGAAAGTCCATGAATCCACGAACCTGCTTCTGGTATTCTGCGTGGGAAATTTCCCCGGCGAGAGGGGCGGAACACATCTTCAAATGATACAGGAAGCACGGACGTCCTTTTTTACAGTCTCTATTATCCATACAGGATCGGAGTTTGAAGATTCTCTGGAGAAGGTCCAACAGATTCCTTACGAGGGTTATGCTGGTGTATGGACCGTAATAAAAACCTTTTCTATCCCGTATTCTTGTTATGGAGATGTATGGAAATTCATCATCAGAGATAAAAATATAGGGATAACGTTTGGAATCCTTGAGAAGAACATTGAATTTCGGTTTGTGTTGATAAATCAAATTTGCCTCAAGCAGCAGAGCTTCTTTCTCAGTGGGAACGACTATGAATTCTAGATCGTCAATCTCCTGATAAAGTTCTCTGGTTTTTCCATTTTGTTCGTGTGTTGAAGCACGAAAATATGAAGAAACCCTCTTTCTTAGTTTTTTTGCTTTTCCAATGTATATAATTTCTCCCTTTTTGTTTTTGAATAAGTAAATCCCGGGTTTCTCGGGAAGTTCCCGAACCTTTGCCAGGAGCTTATTTTTCAAATTTATTCACCAGCCTATCACAGATGATATCGTTTGGTGGACATTCTTGAAGTTCAATAATTTTCCAGATCAATTCTCCAATGGGATTCTTTATGCCTCCCATGTAATTTGCTAACTGGAGATGGAGACATTTTACACGTTTTAGATCTTTTATGCCGCCTATGCCTCTCTCAATAATGGCATTGCGTTGCCATTCACTTATTGAAAGAGAAGCAAGGAGTTGTTCTTTCAAATCTTTGGTTTCCTTATGTGCTTTCACATATGCTTTCATAAAGTTTTCGTCGTTTTCCAGCCTGCTTTCTATGGTTTTAATCATACCTTTTTCTTCGAGCTTTGAAATTTCCTTCAAGAGAAGTGGGCATGTCAACCAAAACAATGTGGGAAAAGGTTTTCCATTTGTAATCAATGAAGATTTTATACACTGCGGATATCCCCAGCTACACCTTCTAACAACGGTAAAATCATTTTCTATATCTCTACCAAGCTGAAGCTTTATTATTTCTTTTTCATTGCTAAAGCCACCCATTCTCCTTCCGCCTTTCGTTCCAGAAGCAAATAATGACGCTTTAGTTCTTCTGTGAACTTTTCTTCTTTGTTACTGATGATTCCTGAAAGTATCAGTATTCCATCGTCATAAAGGAAGTTTTTTGCGTCTTCGTAGAACTTGCTGAGAAGCTCGACGATCATATTAGATACTATGATATGAAATTTTTCATCTGAAGCCAGAGCCTGAAGGAAATTAGATTCTAGTATGTTCAACGATACCCCGTTGATTTTAGACGTCTCACGTGTCTTTTCTATGGCATTTGGATCGTTATCGATTCCAACAACGTGCCCTGCCCTGAGCTTTGCCGCTAGCACCGAAAGGATTCCGGTGCCGCACCCCACATCCAGCAGACTGTCTCCGGGCTTAAGGAACTTTTTCAATAATTCGGCTGCTAATCTGGTGCTCTCATGCAGCCCAGTTCCAAATGCTAATCCAGGAATTATACCAATCTGATCATTTTGATAAATCGGTGCTGGTTTTTCAAGCGGGACAACAGTTATACCGTCACAGAGTTCGAAAGGTTTTAAGCTCTCTCTAAATTTTTTATGCCAATTATCGCTGCTTTCATCTTCCAGATATTTGAATGGGAAATCCTTCAAAAAATCGGGAACTTCTTCATCTGCCACCAGATAAAGATGGGCAATCCATTCTCCATCAGACACGTTTTCGAAATAGATGTTAAAGAAACCGTTTTTAACGGATAAGTCTTCGAGTTCTTCACGCGTTTCATTGTTTACAATCGCCACAAAGTGTTTGTATCTTTCAAACATTCCATCACTCCTGTTAGGTTATGATTCAGAGTAAAATTACCCGATAGCTTTTACAAGCTTTTCAATATATGATGCTACAATACTTTTGTAAAAATGGGAGGTGGGTCAGTTGCCAAATAAATTTCTTCGAATGAAAATAAAAGAACTCGTAAATCTAAAGGACAAAGAAAGCATTTTTCGTTTCTTTAACGATAGGATTAACACCTACAATGATGAACTGAATGCTTTTACAGAGATAATTCCCGATCCTGATAGAACCTCAGGAGAAGGGCCACTTAATGGGATTCCCTACGCCTTAAAGGATAACATTCTTGCCAGAGGAACTAAAACCACATGTGGCAGTAAGATTCTATCAAATTATAAATCAGTCTACGATGCCACGGTAACAAAGCGTCTTAGGGACTCTGGAGCAATATTGATGGGAAAGACAAATATGGACGAATTCGCTATGGGGTCTTCAACGGAATTCTCAGCTTTTGGACCTTCAAAGAATCCATGGGATGCAAATAGAGTTCCGGGTGGAAGCAGTGGTGGAAGTGCTGCCGCAGTAGCTGCAGGTTTGGTCCCCTTTGCTCTGGGAAGTGATACTGGAGGTTCCATCAGGCAACCTGCCGCTTTTTGCGGTGTTGTGGGTTATAAGCCTAGCTATGGATTGGTTTCGCGTTATGGACTGGTAGCTTTTGCCTCATCTCTTGATCAAATCGGTCCAATAACTCGATGTGTGGATGATGCCGTTGAAGTAGCAAAAGTAATAATCGGATTCGATCCAGATGATTCCACAACGATCGAGCATCCTTTGAACTTTGAAAACGAAGAGCCGAAAGACTTAACCGGCCTAAAATTCGCCCTTCCTGGGGAAATGATTGAATATCCCGGGCTTCAAGAAAGTGTAAAAGAGGTATTTATTAAAATGGTGGAATCTATCGAAAAAGCTGGCGGTATCGTGGAGAAGGTCTCCATTCCATCACTCAAATATGTTGTTGCCACTTATTATCTTATAGCACCAGGAGAAGCGAGTTCGAACCTTTCTCGTTATGATGGTATTAGATACGGACAGCGTAAAGATGCGGATAGATATGAAGAAGTTGTTAATCAAAGCAGGGATTTTGGTTTTGGCGACGAAGTGAAGAGAAGGATACTTCTCGGGACCTTTACCTTAAGCGCAGCCTATTATGACGCGTACTACCGTAAAGCCCTGAGGGTTAGAAAGCTTATTTCAAAAGAAATCAATGAGATTCTCTCGAAATACGATTTTGTGATCAACCCAACGAGCCCTATTGTAGCTCCTAAGATAGGTGAAATAAGCGATCCTTTGACTTATTATCTAATGGATATTTACACGATTCCGGCCAATCTTGCTGGTCTTCCCGCAATATCACTTCCAGCAGGCGCTTATGAAGGGTTACCCGTTGGTTTTCAGATGATGGCGAGACGATTCGAAGATGTTCGGATGTTAAACACAGCAAGAATTCTGGAGAAGCTTTCTCCATCTTATGATGAAAATGGTCTGGCGAGAATAGCTGAAAGGTGGTATTGACATGTATAAAGCAGTTATAGGTTTGGAGATACATGCCCAGCTCTCAACAGTGACAAAGGCCTTTTGTAATTGTAGCGCCGATGTCTTCGAATTGGAACCTAATACTGCAATCTGCCCGGTTTGTACCGGGCAACCGGGATCGTTACCGGTCCTGAACGAAAAAGTTGTGGAATATGCTTTGAAAGCTGCACTGGCTTTTAATTGTGAGATTAACCTTTTCTCTTCCTTTGATCGAAAAAATTACTTTTACCCGGATCTTCCCAAGGGGTACCAGATAACGCAGTATTTTCATCCAATAGCAGAACATGGTTATCTTATGATAGGAACAGGTGAAAGTAGAAAGAAGGTACGAATAAGGAGAATACATATAGAAGAAGATGCCGGAAAAATGCTCCATCAGGGAGCAGATTCCATATCTGGAGCCACGGAAAGTTTTGTCGATTTGAATCGTTGTGGTGTGCCGCTTATAGAAATTGTCACGGAGCCGGATTTGAATTCTCCAAAAGAAGCCAGGGAGTTTATGGAGCTTTTGAGAGATACCCTTAGATACATAGAGGTATGCAGTGGAGATATGGAAAAAGGAGCTTTACGTTGTGATGCCAATATATCCGTTTACGACACAGAGACAGGTAAATCCTCGGAAAGGGTGGAAGTAAAGAACATAAATTCTTTTAAGTTTGTTGAAAAAGCTCTGGAGTTTGAATTTGAGAGAATAAAAGCAGCTCTGGAAAACGGCGAAAATATTGTACGGGAAACCAGAAGCTGGAACTTTTCTGCGCGGGAAACCACTTCAATGAGATCCAAAGAAGAGGAGAATGATTACAGATACTTTCCGGAGCCAGATCTTCCGGAACTGAAATTGACGCAGGAATATGTGGATAAAGTGAAAAAAGAATTGCCGGAACTTCCATGGGAAAAACAGAGTCGATTTGTGCAGGAGTACGGTATCCCTGAGTACGACGCGTCAGTACTGTGCTCGGACAAAGAACTTGCCAATTTCTTTGAGGATGTTGCGAGAGCCACCGGAAAACCAAAAGAAACATCAAACTGGATAATGACGGAGTTTTTAAGAGAGCTAAAGCAGCGGAACGCTTCCGTAGATCAGCTTGGTATCAAGCCAGAGCATTTCGTCGATCTCTTTAAACTTCTGGATTCAGGAAAAATTTCCACGAAAATAGCGAAAGAGCTCTTCTCAAAAATGGTAGAGAACAAAAAAATGCCATCAGAACTGGTTGAAGAACTTGGTTTACAGCAGATAAACGATGAAAAGTTGATAGAAGAGCTTATAAGAAAAGCCATGGAGGCAAATCCGAAGGCTGTTAAACAATACAGGAGCGGCAAAAAAGGCGTTGCGGGATATTTCGTTGGTATCGTGATGAAAGGAACGAAAGGAAAAGCCAATCCAGCTCTTGTAAATGAGATTGTCAGGAGGTTGCTGGAAGAATGAAAAAAACATTTATGATAGGCCTATTTATCATTTTTTCTGTTTTGATATATGCTGCACCCACAGTACGATTTACACTTCAGGATGCTTTTTGGTCAACTGAATTCGAATTGCCGTTGTTTTTTGACAGCGTGGGATTGAACATCTCGCTTTTTTCCGGGAATCCATACCTTGGGGTTTATTATCACGACAGCTGGGAGGAATATTCCACGGGTTTTTTCAAGATAAAAGTAAAAGATGGAAACCTGTTTTTTGGAATAATAGCTAGCGATACTGGTGATTTTTGCGCGTATGGAAGATTAGTATCGAATTCTTATAAAGCCCCTTTGTTCTCCCATTCCTACAATGAGGTTTATTTGTTTTCTAACGGTGGATATCGGAGTTATTCCAGGGTTAATCTTCGTATGCCTATTGGTGCTTTCAACACAGGAGTACGTGTAATCAACAGGAGTGATAATAATTCGAAATTCTGGGATTCCGAATTATACTTTTTTGCAAAGGATTTCAGCAGGAGCTTTAGGCTATTTTTAACAGAGAGCTGGGGTCAGTTGACATTAGACATAGAAACAATTGATTCGCTGGGAGAGCTGGGATACGGAGCTGGTATAGGAGCTTCAATCGCAGAATTTTCTCCTGGCATAGCTCTTTACTTAAACAGACTAGTTAAGATAGGAACAACCAATTTGACGGTGTCTGCTAAGATGTTTATTGGATTGGATGAGGTTAAAACACATCTCCTCGTCAGCAATCTTGGTAATCGTGAGCTGTTTGCTTTGGGGATCGGTTTGAATAATTTAGATGTTGTCACGATGTTCGTGAGGTTCATTTATTAATGAAAGAGGTTGGAATATACATACATCTCCCCTTTTGCAAAAGGAAATGCGATTACTGCGATTTTTTGACACTGCCGTTTGATGCAGATCAAGCGGAGACCTATAATAAAGCCTTGTTAAGCGAAATAGAGTTGTGGACTTCTAACAATGAATTAATGCTAAAAACCCTGTACTTTGGCGGTGGGTCCCCCTCATTGTATCAGCCTCGTTTTCTCGAGAAACTTATCGATAGACTCGCTTTCTCTTCACAGTTTCAGGTAGAAGAATTGACTCTTGAAGCCAATCCATGGGAGATAACTTGCGAAAATCTGAGAGACTGGAAGGAGCTTGGTGTAAACAGATTGAGCATCGGAATACAGACAGCGCCAACAGAAGTACTCAACAACGTTGGCCGAAAAAATCCAGTAGATTTGCTCAGAAGATTAGGGTTTGCGCGGGAAGCCTTTGATAACGTAAATTTTGACTTTATTTTAGGGCTTCCAGGTGAGAGCCGCGAAACCTTTGAGAATAATATAAAACTCATAGAAAGGTTCCTACCTGAACATATTTCCTATTATATCCTCGATACCGACCATGACACTCCTTTGATGAGAAGAGTTTTAACTGGTAAAATTGAGCTGCCGAGCGTAGATTTGATAACGGAACTACATGAACATCTTATCAAAACCCTTGAAGAGAAGGGATATAATCGTTACGAAATCTCTTCGTGGTCAAGGGAAGGTTACCAGTGTATACACAACAAAAACTACTGGGAAAACGGGGAATACGTCGGCTTGGGGATTTCTGCAGGTGGTCATTTCAATCGATTTAGATATGTCAACACAACTTCATTTTCGGAGTATGTGAAGGCAATGAATGTTGGACACTTTGCAAGAGAGTACGAACATCAAAACAATGATTTAGAGGAACTTTTCGAAACCCTTTTTATGGGGCTCAGGCTTGTTGAAGGTGTCAGAATCAGCAGATTCCAGGTGAATGAGTCATTGCTGGAGAAAGTGGTAGAGAGAATAGAAAAAAGTTTGGAAGGTTTTGTTATAGTGGATAATGAAAGGATCAAACTCAACGATAGGGGTCTTGATCTTTCGAAAGTTGTGTTTGAAAGACTGATGGGGATAAAGGAGGAGATTGAAGATGTTTTCACCTCATGAGATACTGGAGATTGCTTTGAATATTGAGGTTGAGGGTTACAAGTTTTATATGACCATGGCGAAAAACAGTAATAGAGAAGATGCAAAATCCACTTTTCAATATCTCGCGAAGCAGGAAGAAGAGCATATGCAAACATTCAAAACCCTCCTGAAGCGTTTCGAGGAAGAAGCCGATAATCTGATAAACTGGGATGAAGCTTCCGATTATCTTAAGACGATGAGTGAACACAAGGTTTTTCCGGATTCAGCCACATTGGTCAAACGGTTTGCAAACAGTGAACCTGAAGAGGTTATTCGCTATGCTATCGAAAGAGAGAAAGAAACGGTTATATTCTATTATGAGTTGCTGGAGATAATTACTGACAATGAGGCCAAAGAAGCAGTGAAGAAGATAATAGTGGAAGAAAAGAAACATGTGGTAACTCTAAGGGAGTTGTTGTAAGAATATGAAGAAAGATGTGATAGAAGCATTTTTAAAAAAATTTAAAGTCGAAGAAAAACCAAGAGATTCAAAGGATTGGGATTCTTACTTCATGAGTCTTGCGCATTTGATAAAAGAACGTTCCAGCTGTTTACATAGAAAAGTTGGAGCGATCATTGTTAGAGAAAACAGGATTCTGGCAACCGGTTATAATCAGCCCCCCTCAGGATTTCCCCACTGCAATGAAATTGAGTGTATAAGAGATGCGCTTTCGATACAATCCGGTGAAAATCAAGAAATCTGCTATGCTGCTCACGCTGAACAAAATGCTCTTTCTCAGGCTGCAAAGTTTGGTATCTCTACTGATGGTGCAACCATATATGTAACTCACAAGCCTTGCTCCATTTGTGCGCGGTTAATAATCAATGCAGGGATAAAACGTGTTGTTTATGATGTTGATTATCCTGATCCACTGTCTGAGTTTTTGCTAGAAAAAACCGGCGTCATCTTAGAACATTATGAGAATGCGGGGAGGTAATCATGGCGATTACAAGATTAACCAAGTACCTGAGACAGGATAGAATGCCTCATGTATGGTGTCCGGGTTGCGGAAATGGCGTAATAATGAAAGCATTTATCGATGCTGTTGACAAAGAACAACTCGATCCAGATAGAATAGCTGTGGTATCAGGTATTGGTTGTTCTTCGAGGGTTACAGGTTACCTAAACTTCAATACCTTGCACACCCTTCACGGGCGTGCAATAGCCTTTGCGACCGGTGTAAAGCTGGCAAGACCCGAATTCAATGTTGTTGTTATGGGGGGAGATGGGGATTTGCTGGCAATCGGCGGTAATCATTTTATCCACGCATGTCGTAGAAATATGGATATAACAATCATTGTTTTCAACAATCAGATTTACGGGATGACTGGTGGTCAGTATTCGCCTACTACCCCGGAAGACATGTATGCGGCAACCGCGCCGTACGGAAACGTCGAGAATAATTTTGATGTGGTTAACCTGGCTGTTAATTCTGGTGCTACATACGTGGCGAGAAGCACCGTTTACCACTATGCCCAGATGGTAACGTACATTAGAAAAGCCCTAAAACATAAAGGATGTTCTGTTGTTGAGATACTCACAAACTGTCATACGTATTTTGGACGTTATAACGGAATGCCTGTTCCTACGGGTATGCTTCAGCACTTCAAAGAAAATGCCGTCCTGCTGACGAAAGCAATGAAAATGTCCGAAGAAGAACTTACTGGAAAGATAATTACGGGTGAGTTCGTGAACGTAGAAAGGGAAACCTATACCCATAGATACGAAAAACTGAAAGAAAAACTTCTTGAAGAAAACGAGGAGTGATAATAGGTGGCAGTCTCTTATCCACATTCAATAAGAATATCAGGTATTGGTGGCCAGGGAAACGTTCTTATGGGAATAATACTAGCCGATGCACTTGTTTCTAAGAGATACTGGGTTGTTCAGACTCAATCCCATGGCGCTCAGGTTCGTGGGGGATTGTCGTACTGCGATGTCTTGTTTTGCAAAGAACCGATCGATTATCCAGAAGCGAGCAGTTTTGATGTTATCTACAGCATGCACCAATTCGCTCTGAATATGCATGCGATTCTACTCAAAACGAATGGAATTCTAATAGTCGATAATTCTTACATTGACAGGATACCCAAAGAAGCCTTCAGAGCCACGAAAAAAATAATTATTCAACCCGTTACAAAAATTGTTGAAGAAAAACTTGGCTCAAGTTTACCAGCGAACATGGCCGGTCTTGGAATGATTGCAAAAGCAGCGAATCTATTGCAATCCGATGAGCTAAAAAAAGCTATGAAAAAGTATATAAAGCCTAAATATCATGAACTGAATGAAAAAGCAATCGATCTTGGATTTTCCCTGATTGAAAGATCCTATGTATTAAAGGAAGAGAGACATGATTTTGTGGGAAGAGGGTTCGAATGAGCAGGTTTATAAAGAGCCTCACACATGCATTTGATGGATTTACGCATTTATTCAAGACGCAACGTAATTTTAGAATCCAGCTTATTATTGGGTTTATTGTGCTCTTTTTTGCTATTCTTTATCAACTTGATGACTCGGATCTTTTGTGGATCATATTCTCAGTTTTCATAGTATGGATACTTGAAGGGGTAAATACATTAATAGAAGAACTATCTGATTTATTGGAGCCGCGATTTAACACTAAAGTGAAGGTCATCAAGGATGTTGCGGCGAGCGTTGTACTTTTTGGAGCATCGATGACCATATTTATTGGCTTGAACGTGTTTGGTAGAGCGATTTTCGGGTTTTCTTCTATTTATACCTTTCCATTTGGTATAATCATTGTTGTTTTGGTGTTCTTAATTAGTCGTGGAGGTGTTGAAAGGTGAAGTTGAAGCACATAATGCTGTTAGTTTTTATAATTGCTGTTGCACATTTATACGCCTATATGCTATTAACTTATGAAGTTCAACCTGGAGATACACTTTACGAAATTGCCAGAAGATTTGACGTACATATATCTACCATCCTTGATTTCAATGATATTGAAAATCCGAGGCTTTTGCGTGTTGGAGAACAGCTTATTATTCCTCAACCTGATGGGCTCCTTTATGAAGTAAAAAAAGGTGATACCTTGACCTACATTGCTAAACTGTTTTTTACGCCATTGGAACCGCTTTTGAAGGCTAATAACCTTACCAGAGATAGCTGGGTGTTTCCAGGACAGAAGATTTTTATTCCAGCATCCATTATTAACGTTTTTGCTTATGAACCAATAGAAAAACCTTTGAGGTGGCCTGTATACGGATATATAAGTTCTTATTATGGAATGAGAATTCATCCTATCACCGGCCAAAGAAAATTTCATACTGGTTTGGACATTGCCGCTCCGGAAGGAGCACCAATTTTTGCAGCTGGAAGAGGAACAGTTGTGTTTGCAGGTTTTGACAAAGGGTATGGTTATATGGTTGAAATAATGCATGATGACGGTGAAACGGTAACGAGATACGCACATATGAGTCACATAAGTGTTTACGTTGGGCAACATGTTTATGCTGGAGATCTTCTCGGGAGAGTGGGTAGCACCGGATTAGCAACGGGGCCTCACGTTCATTTTGAGGTAAGGCGGCTCGCTGCTGACGGAAAGTCTTATCCACGTGATCCAATAGCTTTTTTGCCTACAAGAGACCTTATTTACTATGTTAGAGAATACAAACACGATGGAACTCAGAGTGGTGGGAAGTGATATGAAAAAAATACTTGTTAGTGCTTGTCTTTTAGGGATTAACTGTACTTATTGCGGGAAAAACAGTTTGAGTTTGAATGTTCTTCAGTTAACCAAAGATTTTTTTCTAATTCCAATATGTCCGGAACAACTCGGAGGGCTTCCAACCCCGCGTCCACGAGCAGAAATAGTTTCTTCAAAAGGTTGGCACGAAGGGGCCAGAGTAATTGACGAATATGGCAAAGATGTGACTGGATATTTCATTAAAGGTGCTCGTGAGAGCCTTAAAATTGCCAAACTGATGGGGGCACAGATTGCCATCTTGAAATCAAAGAGTCCTTCATGCGGGACGCACTATGTTTATGATGGAACCTTCAAATCCGTTCTTGTACCCGGCACGGGGTGCACCGCATGGTATTTAAGGACCCATGGTGTTGAAGTTTTTTCCGAAGAGGAGCTGGACTTCTTGACATATTCCCAAATTCTTTAAAGGAATAAAAGGGATAGGACTTTTTAGGTACCATCGAGAGTTTCCCCTTGGTACGGGAAACCTTGATGGTATTCTTAAATTTAGAGATTTTTATCAGAAACAAAAAATTTCCATTGTCTGGGTTTTACTGTGTTATAATCTTTTTGCGTCAAAATCCCGCTTTGCCAAAAGGCAAGGCCATAAGTCCATGGGAGGAGGTAACGTATGTCTGAAAAGCGTATTTATGAAACGATGTTCATCGTTTCACCGGAATTACCTGATGAAGCAAGAGAGGCTATTGCTGAGAAAGTCAAAAGGTACATCGAAGAACGTGTTGAGGGAACTATTGAGCAATTTGACAGATGGGGCATGAGAAAACTTGCTTACCGTGTTAGAAAAGGGTTTACGGAAGGAGATTATACTGTTGTACTTTTCCGTGCAGATCCCGAAAAAGTTAACTCTCTGGAAAGGCTCTACAATATAACGCCAGAGATATTCAGATGGCAGACATTTAGAAGAGAAGACCTTGAGAAAGAAGAGAAAAAAGCTCGAAAAAAGGCAGCGGAAGCCGTTGTAACTGAGGTTATTGAAACTCCTCAGGCTGAAGAACAGAATGAAAAATCTGGGGTTTCCAGTGAAATTTCCCAGAAAACAACAACGGAACCCTCTGTGGAGGAGTAATTATGTCTATTAGTTATAACCGTGTGGTGTTGGTCGGGCGTTTGACGCGAGATCCTGAGATACGTTTCAGTGCGAATGGAACGCAAGTCTCGGTTTTTACGCTGGCTGTCGATAGACCTATGAGGACCGATATTAACGATAGCAATAACACTGATTTTATTAGAATCGTTTCTTTTGGAAAACTCGCAGAATTTGTCAGCAACTACCTTGTAAAAGGCCGTCTGGTTCTTGTTGAAGGTTCGCTACGTATCAGAAAGTGGAAAACGCAGGATGGTGATCCACGGACTACTACAGAAGTAGTGGCCAATAATATAAGATTTATGGAGACGAAATCTCAGGCCAATGTGGATACAGAAGGACCATTGATTGATGAGAATGTAAAGCCAGTCGATGACGATATAACCTTCTTTGGAAGCGAATCGGAAAACACCGATAGTGACGACATACCATTCTGATAAGGAGGATAGAAATGAGAGAAAAAAGAAGGAGAAGAACGAAGAAGAAGTGTAAACTCTGTGCGATGAAGGTAACTTATGTTGATTATAAGAACACCGCTTTATTGAAAGAATTCATGACGGAAAAGGGGAAGATTGTTCCAAAGAGAATTACCGGCAATTGCGCTAAACATCAGAGGATGGTGAAGACCGCCATTAAACGTGCCAGACATATGGCGCTCCTGCCCTTCACCAAAGAATAACGAAAGATGAAACGGGAGGCTGGAGCCTCCCGTTTTTAACAGGAGGTGTCGCTGTGAAAGTAATTCTTTTGAAAGACGTTGCTAAACTTGGAAAAAAAGGAGAGATTAAAGAGGTTTCTGACGGATACGGTCGAAATTATCTTATTCCACGTGGACTTGCTGTTGAAGCGACAAAGAGTGAATTAAGTAAATTAAAGAACATAGAAGATCAGAAGAAAAAGAAAGAAGAAAGAACAAAAGCTAACAGTGAGGAGCTTTTGAGGAAAATCAAACAACGGCATTTTAGAATGAAAGTCAAGGCGGGGGCTTCTGGAAAACTGTTTGGTGCTGTTACCAGCGCAGACATAGCCGAACTTATAGCAAAGGAGCTGGGGACAGAATTTAGCAAGCGTTATGTTGATCTTAAAGAGAATATAAAGAACACAGGGGAATATAAGGTAAACCTAAAATTGCCGGGAAACGTCAAGGGGAGTATAATCATAGCAATCGAAAAAAGCGAGGAGGATTAGGTTTTGGAATTTAAGATTTTTTCCAAGGCGCTCTACTCTACGTGGATTTTGTATCGTCCAGAGCGCGTGCTTTTTGATGCCGGCGAAGGCATTTCGACCATCCTTGGGAACAGTGTTTATGCTATAAAGGAAGTGTTTATAACACACGGACACGTAGACCATATTGCCGGTTTGTGGGGGCTCATAAACACACGTAACAATGCTATGGGTGATAGGGAAAAAGCTCTAAAGATAAATTATCCAAAAAAGAATAGGGCTATCGAGGACTTTTTAAGGTTTATCACTGAAATGAATCCTAAACTTAGATATGAAATGATACTGAATCCTATTGAACCCGGCGAGGAAGTTTATTTAAGAACCGCGGGAAATTTTAGGCGTTCCGTGATTCCATTTCCAGTACAACACACAAGTGGTGAGATCAGTTACGGGTATCATGTTCTGGAAGAAAGAAGGAAATTAAAACCTGAATTCAGTCATTTATCGCCTCAGGAAATATCCGATCTGGTAAAAGAAAAGGGCAGGGATTTTGTTACTCAGACCTACAAAAAGAAGATACTCACAGTAAGTGGTGATTGTAATGCCTTACCGGTTTCGGTTATAAAAGGTAGCGAGACGTTGATACATGAGTGTACTTTTATAAACGGAGGAGATCGCAGAGGACAAAACCACGCTGTTCTTTCTGAGATTCTTGATAATGTCCGGGAAGCCAGTGATATCAAGAGGCTGATATTGTATCATATATCTAGCAGGTACTCCTCAAAAATCAGTGTGTTGAGAAAAAAGTTGCAGGAAGAGTTCGCCGAAAAAGGAATTAAAATCTATCTTGTTCATCCCGAAAGACTTTTTGTTCTTTGAGGGGGGAGTATATGGAGTACATTGGTTGGATGATATTGGGTGTGGCATTACTCGTTGTTGAAATTATTACGCCGATCTTTTTCTTTCTGTGGTTTGCGATAGGTTCTTTCATAGCAGGGATTGCCTCTTTCTTTGGACTCAGCTTTTCTTGGCAGTTGTCGTTATTTTCCGCTGTGAGCGTAGTGTTAGTAATCCTTACGCGGCCTATCGCTAAAAAGCTCACGGGGGAGTCTCCCAGGAAGATTTATATTGATGAGATCAAAGGGAGTATAGGGAATGTAGTTGAAGAAATAAACAACAAAAAGAGAACTGGTGTAGTGAGGGCTGCAGGGGAAAATTGGAAAGCTGTTTCTATCGATGATGATATCATTGGTGTCGGTGAAAAGGTAATAGTGGAAAGGCTTGAAGGAACGATTGTATACGTTAGAAAGTTTAAAAACGAGAACGCTCAAGATGAGTAAAGGGGGGATTTTATGATTCTGTGGATTATTCTTGCTGTTATAGCTTTAATAATTGCTGTATCGGGAATAAAGATCATAAGGCCATTTGAAAAAGGATTGGTGGAGCGTTTGGGAAAGTTTAGACGTCAGGCTCAGCCAGGCTTGAATTTCATCATTCCCTTCATCGAAAGAATTGTCAAAATTGACATGAGAGAAATGGTGATAGATGTGCCTCCACAGGAAGTTATTACAAAGGACAACGTTATCGTGACTGTAGACGCAGTTATTTATTATGAGATTACCGACGCTTTCAGGGTTGTTTATAACGTCCGTGATTTTAAAATTGCTGCGATAAAACTTGCACAGACCAATTTAAGAAACGTTATTGGTGAAATGGAGCTCGATCAAACGTTAACTTCTCGTGAGCGAATCAACGCAAAGCTCAGGGATGTTCTGGACGAAGCTACGGATAAATGGGGTGTAAAAGTCACCAGGGTTGAAATAAAGAAAATCGATCCACCTCAGGACATTATGGATGCTATGTCCAAACAAATGAAGGCAGAAAGAACAAAACGAGCTGTTATACTCGAAGCTGAAGGTTACAAACAATCCGAGATAACAAAAGCTGAAGGAGATAAAAGGTCGGCCATTTTGAAGGCTGAAGGACAAGCTGAAGCCATCAAGCGTGTTGCTGAAGCAAATAAATATAAACTGATTGCCGAAGCTGAAGGTCAGGCTATGGCAATAGTTAATGTTTTTAAAGCAATACACGAAGGCCAGCCTACGAATGATTTGATAGCTATTCGTTACCTTGAAGCCTTGAAGGCCATTGCGAATGGCCCCGCTAACAAGGTATTCCTTCCCTTTGAAGCATCAAGTCTTTTGAGTAGCATTGGGGTTATTTCTGAGCTTTTCAAAGAAGAAAAGAAAGATTCTCCACAGAAGAAGAATAAGAAGTGATGTGAGTGCTGGCAATTGAACTTCTTTTGGAAATCTTTAGGCATATTTTGGTTTCCGCTGTTGCGATGGTTTTTGCGATCGCAACAGTTTTTGCCTTTTTTCGTTTTTCTCATAAACCCGGATTTTTATTTCGGTTTATGAATGTCCCGGCAATGACCTTTTTTATTGCCCTTGGGTACATTCTCTTTATCAATGACATGAAACTCCTGTATGCCTGGCTCTTTTTTACAGGCTACTTTTTCAATCTACGTGCGATATCCGAGCAAGTTCTAAGGTACGACGATACTTTCAGGATCTTCTTTTTATCCTTGGGATATACCCGTCAGGAATATTTAAGGGATTTGATTATATACGGTGGCAGGCTAAAGATACTCGATTGTGTGTTGACCTTTTCTATTATTGGTACGGCGATAATTATGATATCTGATAAGATGAGAATCCTTATGCCGGATCAGTGGTTGTTTTTTCTTCTTATTTTCGAGGGAATCATATTTGTTTTGGCCAGTGTAAGATGGCTTGCGGAAGATTTTGTAAACAAAGAATCAAAATCCGAGTAACATAGTCGTGTTATCATACCCATACAGGGTATACTGAGTTAACCAAAAAAGGAGGAAAATAGAATGTCGGAAAAATTATTGAACGATGAAATCAGAACGCAAGTAAAGGATATACTGTCAGAGATGGAAGGAAAGGTGAAGCTCCTGTTTTTTGAGAACAAGGACAATTGCGATTACTGTTCGACGATCGAACAACTCCTCAGTGAGCTCACTGAAGTTACCGATATGGTTGTATTTGAAAAGTATGATGCCGATTCTGAAAAGGCAAAGGAATATTCCATTGAGATTTCTCCGGCTATCGTGCTTTTAACTCCAGACGGAGTTGATAAAGGTGTAAGGTTCTATGGGATACCTTCTGGACATGAGTTTGGAACGTTGCTTCAGGATATAATTAGTTTCTCTAAAGGAGCGAAGCCCAATCTTTCTCCGGAGTCCATTGAGAGATTGAAGACGATTGAAAAACCCATAGACATAAAGGTTTTCGTAACACCCACGTGCCCGTATTGTCCACGCGCTGTTATCACAGCTCACAATATCGCTATGGCAAACGAAAACGTTGTTGCTTCCATGATAGAGGCCAATGAATTCCCTGATTTGTCGATGAAGTTTGGGGTTAGTTCGGTACCTCAGATAGTTATCAACGATGAGGTCATTTTTGTTGGAGCTTATCCAGAAAAACAGTTTATAGACGAAGTCTTTAAGGCGGTTTGATAAGGAGGGATTCCTGTGGCCTTCTTCGATCTTGGAAGTGCTAAACAAAAGAGCGAAGTAAAGGATTACTACGATATACTCATCATTGGAGGAGGTCCGGGAGGAATTACTGCTGGAATTTATGCGGTTCAGGCCGGACTGGATCCTCTGATCATAGAGCGTGCTCTGGAAGGTGGACAAATTAACAACACCGAAAAAGTCGAGAATTGGACGGGTTTTCCTTCTATAAGTGGAATGGATCTTGCTGAAAAAATGGCTGAACATGCACGTGCTTTCGATGTATCTTTCCTGAATGCGGAGGTTGTTGAACTCGAGGTCGAAGGTGAAAAGAAAACCGTCATACTTGACAACGGTAAGAAGATCCAGAGCCGTGTTTTGATCATTGCTACGGGTTCCAATCCAAGAAAATTGAATGTACCAGGAGAAGCTGAATTTGCCGGTAAAGGAGTTTCTTATTGTGCAACCTGTGATGGACATTTCTTTGCCGGGAAGCATATAGCTGTTATTGGTGGAGGTAACAGCGCGCTGGATGAAGCACTTTTTCTCTCCAAGATCGTTGATAAGATAACGATAGTTCAAAATCTCCCTAAATTGACGGCAGACAAGCTTCTTCAAGAAAGAATAAAAGCTACCGGAAAGGTAGACTTTATTTTCAACACAGTGGTTGATAGAATCGAAGGAAGTGACAAGGTTGAAAGATTGATCCTTAAGAACGTTGAGACTGGTGAACTTTCTACGCTTGAAGTTGAAGGCGTGTTCGTTTTCATCGGGTTGGTACCCAATACCGGTTTTTTGAAAGGGAAAGTTAAAACCAACGATTGGGGATATATAATGACTGACGAGCATATGGAAACTAACGTTCCAGGAGTATATGCGATCGGAGACGTTCGTGAGAAGGAAGTAAGACAAATTGTCACCGCCGCTGCCGACGGTGCAATAGCTGTAAGCCATGCATCAAGAACCTACTTTGATGAAGAATAAAGAACTAAGTAAAAAAAGAGGGAACTCACTGTTGGGTTCCCTCTTTTTTTATCTCTCTGGTTCAGGACCATTCAAAATCTTTATATAGTGATTCTCGAGATCCATCTCAACCCATGCACCAACGGGCAAAGTTAGCTTTGTAAAATTTCCGTGGAATACTGGAAGTCCTACCCAAACAGGAAATGGGGCATCTTCGAAAAATCTTTCGAGGATTTTGAAAACACCGTCAAAGTCATCGTTATTTATCTGGGTGAATCCCGCAAAAACTATTCCCCTTAAGGTTTGATAGTCTTTCAGATGTGCTATATTCCATACCATGCGTTCTATTGACTCCCGGCTTTCTCCTACATCTTCAAGAACCAAAATGGAATCTTTCAGAGAACCAAAATATTTTGTACCTTGAAGAGTTTTGAAAAGGGACAGGTTGCCTACGATCAGCCTTCCAACCATTTTACCAGGTACTATCGGCTTTGAATTATAATCAAAGGTAATCAATTTATCACCGTTCAAAAGTTTCAGCATTTTCTCAAGTGATTTTCCGTCATTATCTAGTTCAACGGTTACCATTGGGCCGTGGTAGGTGATGATACCTGTCTTGAAATAGATTCCTAAAAGCAAAGCTGTGATATCACTGTATCCGACGATAGGTTTAGGATTTTTTGAGATGGTTTTCCAGTCCAGGTAATCCAGAACTCTGAACGATCCATGGCCACCGCGAGATGTAATTATCATGTCAATATTCGGATCTGCAAAGGCTTCGTTGATTTCTCTGGCTTTTTCTTCGTCAGATAGATATCTTCGGCAACTGTCGCCTACTATGACTGTTAACCCTGCACTTTGGAGTGTTCTTATTCCTGCATCGAGTAGGGTCTGGTCAGGAAAACGAGCCGGTGAAGTTACAAAAACTGTATTCACTTTGTTTTTATGAATGAAGTTCCAAACAGAGATTCTTTTGCTGACGTTTGCAGATAGTTGCATAAAGGATAGGATTATGGAAAAAATCAAAAGCAATAAAAGAATTCTTTTCATCACTACTTCACCGTCCGCACAAATCAAATCTTCAAAATTCTTTTGACGTCGGAAACAATTTTGTCCAGATGATCTGGATATCTTTCAATATCCACGAATTTTGCATCAATTCTATACACTGGCGAATAATCATACCTACTTATCCATGAATCATAAAGATTTGCAAGCTGTTGCCAATAGGCTATTGGTACTTCGAGCTCCATATTACGGCCTCTTTTTCTTATCCGTGCAAGTATCGTATCGATATCGGCATCGATGAATACGAGCAGGTCGGGATGTGGGATGTATTTGATCATTGAGTAGAACATATCGAGATAAGTCTCAAATTCGCGTTTCTCCATCTTTCCGGTTTCGTAGAGATTCCTGGCAAAAATCTCCGCATCTTCGTAAATAGAGCGATCAAAAACGATGTTGGACCCTTTTTCCATTGCTTCTTTCAGTGCTGTAAATCTATGAATCAGGAAAAAAGTCTGTAGATGATATGCCCACTTTCGCTGGTTATGATAAAAATCTTCAAGAAAAGGGTTATCACTGACGGACTCAAAATGAATCTCAAAGCCGAGAGCATCTGCAAGTGCTCTGGCGATAGTTGTTTTTCCTGATCCAACATTTCCTGCAAAAACAATCATTTTCCCCATGAAATATTCCTCCGAATATTTTAAATTACCCCAACCAGTCGATATTTTATCATGTAATGAGCAGTAATACTTTGAAACGGTACTTAAGTTGATTACAGTTAATCTACATCATTTGTTCTTACGGATAGTAGTTTCCATAAAGACTTTATTCAAGACTTGAATTTATTGGTGGATTTGTTGTATAGTTAAAATGAATTCCATAAAGGGGGTGTGTACGGTGAGAAAATTGCTGGTTATGTTTCTGCTTGTTCTTACAGTTATTGCATTTGGGAAGAGTTTAACGGTAATTGGACCATGGGCCGGTCCGGAAATGGAAAAGTTTTTGCCTGTTCTCAAAGCGTTTGAGGAAAAGACGGGAATTAAGGTGAATTATCAAATTTATCGCGCTGAAGATCTTGCGAATGTTTTACCCGCACAATTTGCAGCCCGAAAAGCACCTGGTGATATTATTTTTATGTGGCCAACATTCATTCGTGAAAACACCAAACATGTTGTTGAGGTTACCGATATCATAAGGCCGGAAAGCTATCTTCCCGGTGCTCTTGATAATGTTATGTTCAACGGGAAGGTATACGGAATCGCTTATACAGCAAAGGTAAAACCAGGTTTCTGGTACAGAAAGTCTTTCTTTGAAAAATATGGACTGGTTCCACCAAAGACATGGAATGAGTTCGTAACCTTATTGAGGTTGCTCAAAAACCTTCCGGGGATCAAGGCACCAATAGCCAGCGGTGATGGGGTAGGATGGCCGTTATCAGATATTACCGAACACTTTTTGATAACATTTGGTGGTCCTGAACTACAAAAGGATCTAATTGAAGGTAACGTGAAATGGGAGAGCTTTACAGTCAAAAAAGCTATGGAAAAACTCACCTTCCTGCTTAAAGAAGGGTTTTTCAGCGAACCCGTTGAATGGACCACAATCTTGAGACAATGGTGGAACGGAGACTATGCGCTGTATTTCATGGGAAGCTGGATCACGGGTATGGTAGATGATCCCGAGGATCTTGGAGTGTTTACACTTCCAGGTTGCCAGGGAATGGTATTCGGAATTGATTATGCTTTCATTCCAAAGTACTCCAAAAATGTGGAAGAAGCTAAAGAACTCCTTAAGTTCCTCGCAGGTCCGGAAGGGCAAACCATTCAGATTGCTCAGGGTGGCCATATAGCTACCGCCCTGGGAGTAAACGAAAATGCATATCCGCCTGTTGACAGAGAAGTTGCAAACCTTCTTGAGGGTATAGCATCTCTAAACGACCTTGATGATTCTATCGGAGGCATATGGCAACCAACATTCTGGGATCAATTGAAGCTTCTTTGGGTAAAACCAGACAGACTGAATCAGGTACTGGAAATTCTTGATGAAAAGATGCCAGAGTAATCGTTTGATCACAGGAAAAGGCGGGGCCTTAAGGTCCCGTCTTTTTTAAAAGAAAGGAGACGATACGGTGGTTCTTAGAAAAGCACGTCTCTATCACTTTACCATATTCATATTACCTGCTTTGTTGCTGATAGCAATCTTTGTCCTATATCCAACATTTAGAACCATATTCCTCAGTTTTATCGATGAAACGGGAAAACTGTCGCTGAACAATTACCGTGAAGTTTTTTCAAGCAGAGATATTGTAAACCCGAGGGGATTTAAGCAGGGATTTCCCTTTGGAGCGCTCATACACAATCTTATGTGGATTGGCATCCATCTACCATTAACGACTTTTTTGGGATTGATCCTTGCTGTTCTCTTACGAAAAGTTAAAGGTGGAGCGATCATAAAATCAGTCATCTTTTTGGGTATGGTAATGCCTATGATCGTCGGTGGAATAATGATAAGGTTTATGTTCGAAGAGAACGTTGGGGTTGTAAATATGGTTCTCGGTTTTTTTGGAATACAGGGTAAAACATGGACTGCCTATCCGGAAACAGCCCTCCTTTCACTGATATTTGGTTCTGTATGGCTATGGACAGGGTTCAGTATGATACTCTATGCTGCTGGCCTTGAAACAATCCCCAGATCTTATTACGAAGCTGCACAGTTAGATGGTGCAACACCATCAAAGATGTTTTTTAACATTACAATTCCGCTATTAAAACCGATAACGGTTGTTGTTGTCACTATGACTTTATTATGGGAATTGAAGGTATTTGATATTGTATACGTTGCAACCATGGGTGGTCCAGGTGGTGCTTCAAATGTACTTGCGTTGCAAATGTACATGTACGGTTTCAGGGAGTGGGACTTCGGGAAGGCCGCAGTTGTTGCCGTGCTTATAACACTGTCGACTCTTGTTGCAGCTATACCTATGATAAGTTCAGCGGGAGATGATGCGTTATGAGAAAAAAAATACAATTCAGGGAGATTTCTCTTAACATCACCGCCTGGATTATTGGGTTAATCTGGATCCTTCCAATCGTTGGAATTCTTATGACTGCGATCCGCCCTTTTGATGAAGTAATAAACGGATGGTGGAGATTCGATACATTTACCCCGACCTTCTCAAATTTTTTTGACGCATTAAATCACCCAACAGCACCACTTATAAATGGTATGAAAAATTCGTTGATAGTTGCAATCCCGGCAACATTTTTACCTCTCATAATCGCAACCATGACGGGATACGGATTGTCGCGTTATCATTTTCCTATGAGAAAAGCGTTTATTATTACCGTGGTTCTAACGCTCGCACTGCCCCAGCAGATGATAGCTGTGCCCATATTTCAGATAATGAGTACGCTCGGTCTGGTGGATAGCTATCTTGGACTGATTCTTGTACATACAGCGTGGGGGATACCCTGGATAACGTTCTTTATGCGCAATTATTTCAAAACATTACCTTTTTCCATTGAAGAAGCAGCCCGGATTGATGGAGCGAGTGACTTCCAGATTTTTTACAAAATAGTTTTCCCTAATGCTCTACCGGCTATTGCCTCTGCTTCAGCGCTTCAGTTCACATGGGTCTGGAGTGATTTCTTCCTGGCATTGATTCTGATCTATTCACCTAACAAACTTCTCGCAACCCAGAGAATACCCCTTATGAGAGGTGTTTATCACGTTGACTGGGGGCTCTTGTCAGCAGCATCTATACTTGTTATGATTATTCCGATCTTGATTTATCTTCTTTTGCAGAGATATTATGTTAAAGGGATGGTCGGTTGGACCATAAAATGAGTAAGACTTGAACTGGGGGAATCAGTGTGAAAATCGAAGAGATTCGTTGGGACAATCTTACAAAATTGCTGGACTTTCTTTACGCTGGCAAGCGTGTTTTAAGAAAAGAATTAACAGAAAAAATGAAAATAAGAAATTCAACTCTGAGTTATCTGTTGAACGAACTAACGAAGTTAGAGATGATCAGAATAGAAAAAATTGCCGGTGGCAGGGGAAGGCCGAATCATGTGGTTTCATTAAATCCTGAACACGGAACGGTTTTTGGTGTTAAATTGGGGCGCGAATCTCTTCGGGCAATAGTTTTTGATTTCTCCTTGAAAAAAATTGACTCGATAGAATATCCGTTACATGAAATTGGCAAATCAATACCGGATGTAATAAGCGAACTAAAAAGATTTGTTGAGCATTATAAACCTGTCGGAGCCGGGTTTGCGGTTTCGGGAACAGTTGATTTAAAAAGCAAAAGGATAATAAAATCGCCCATATTGAACCTTAGAAATTTTGATTTTGAACCCGTTATTTCTAAGTTGGCCCTTTCGGAATTCGTTATGTGCAACGATGTTGATGCTTTGCATATTGGTCAAATCGTGGAATCCGGAATAATAAACAAATCTTCGCTGACCGTGAGTTTTGGTGTGGGGATAGGCGCGTCTTATTATGATGGTCAGGATATATTCGTTGGGAGTGATGGAAAAACGGCCTTTGAGTTTGGCCACCATGGAGTCGACCCTGATGGTGAGAAGTGTTATTGTGGACGTATTGGATGTCTTGAAACTGTGGCCTCAGAGTATGTTCTTGTGAAAGAAAGAGCGGGTAGTATCGGCAATTTTGTTGCCAACTTTGACCTTTTTAGACCGATTATAAATCAATTTAGAGAGAAGGCAAAAAAAGAAGAAAGACTGCAGGAATATGAACGCATAATAAAAAGTTTGTCTTATTATCTGTCGAATTTAGTTCTGTCGCTAAGGCCGGCAATCTTGTGGATCGGCGGTGAAGGGATTGTTTCAGAATGGATCTTTAACGATATCGTCAAATCTATCCATCTCAATATAGAAGATGGTTGGGAAATAAAGCCTGAAATCATGCGTATAACTGATCCAGAATCCTGGGAAAAGGGAGCTGCGTTTTTGCTGTTGAGAAAATATATAAGTTCCAGGATAAAAGTTGGGAATAAGGGATAAAAACTCGAGATCCGAGAAAACGAGAATCCGAGACCCGAGAACCGAGAGTCCGAGAATATAAAATCGTTGCGGGTTGTACGTTGTAGGTTGTACGTAAAAACCGGAAACCGAGAGTCCGAGAGAGCTGCTTCGCAGCGACACGAATCCCTTCGGGATTGACACGAACTCATTCTGAGTTGTCACGAACTGCTACGCAGTTGAAAAAACATTTGACGCTCGCGAGGCTGTTAGCTGATGGAGCGACACTTACGAGGTTGAGACTCGCAAGACTGTAAGAGATTGTTGTTTTTAATGTAGGGGTAGAACATGTTCTGCCCTTAGTGGATATGAAAACATACATTTGATTAGATATATACCGTTAGATAAAGGGCACAGCATGCCGTATAAAAACCGAGATCCGAGAATCCGAGATGATAAAGACAACCAACGGCAAATTATTGTAAACACAATGAGCAGGACATGTTCTGTCCCTACGATAGTGCGTCTTTGAACTAAAATCAGATCTCTAACATCTATTCTCGCTCTTTTGTCTTTACAGTCATGCAAACGTCTTGTTTTTCTCGGATTCTCGGGCTCTCGATTTCTCGGTATTTTTTTCTGTACCCTAGACCCTAAACCCGATCTTTACTAAACTCCAATTTTCAACATCCAATCTCGCTCTTTTTTTTACAGCGTCTGTGAGCCTCAGCCTCTGCAAGCGTCCTGGACGTACTCCAGCACTTCCGCCTCAGGCACTTATCAACCGCGCGAAGCGGCATCATTTAACCAAATCTCTAAAAAGCTTCAGGTAATCCAGCAAATGACGGGTAATAAGAAATTTTTCTTTAACAATATCCTTACCTTTTTTGCCCATTTCCTTTCTCAGGGTTTCATCCGTTAAAAGTATTTTGGTATATTCGACAGCTTCTTCTATGTTGTTGACGAGGTAACCGTTCACTCCATGCGAAATCTGGGTTGGGATACCTCCAACATTTCCACCAACGACGGGGGTTTCCTTCCAGAGAGCTTCACTTACGGTTAATGCAAATCCCTCTCTAATTGATTTTTGAAGGACAACATCACTGATTCTTTGTGCAGCATTCACTTCGATACTCTCAATACCGTGAAAATTTGTAAGTACTTTCACGTCATAATCTCTCCCGATGTATCTGAGAAGCTCTTCGTACATGGTCCAGCCTTCCGGATCATCTGACGCCATAGAACCGATCATCAAAAGCTGCAGGTCTTTCAGCTCTTTTTTGAGCTCTCTATAAACATCTACCACGCCCGTTGGATCTTTCCACGGGTCAAAGCGGGACACCTGGGTTATTAAAGGGCGATTTGTATCGACTTTTAATTTATCGATCGATGCCTTTAATTCGTTGGGGGTTAGTTCTCTGTTTTTAGGACTCAGCGGGTCTATAGATGGTGGAATTTCGTAAATTTTTCTGAATCTAAGCTTGCCGGCGTAACGTTTCAAAGTGAAAATACTGGCATCATAATATTCAACAAATGAGTTCAAGAATTCGACGAATTCTTCGTTTGGTGTGGAAGTATCTATGTGACATCTCCAGATCAGCTTAGTATCCTGGAAATCCACAAACTTTGGTACGGCAATGGGCTGTGGGTCATGTATAATGATTACATTATAATCTACTTCTTTCAAGCTTTGCGCATTTGCTTTGTTTATCCTTAAAAACAGCTTCTTTTCTTCTTCGCTTATTGTTCCCTCTTTGCCCTGAAGGGAGTTGTGCATTTTTTTTGTAAAATCGAAAAAGTCGTTACTTCCATCCAAAACCATCCAGTCAACTTTCAAACCAACATTATTCATAAGAGGTACAAGGGTATGCAAAATTTCAGCGACACCGCCTCCAAATGATGTGGCGTTTATATGCAAAACCCGGAGACCTTTAAGCTCACTGGCTAGCGACACAATTTCATCGATCTTTTTTTCTCCCACTACATCAATAAACTGAGAAAGGCTTTTTTTAGACGTTTGTACTTTCTTCATTCAATTTCCTCCTTCGAACGAATTTTTACTTAACTTACCATAATTATACTATCTTTGTTCATGTATTGAATAAATTAAAAAGGTCTACCTTTCGTATTTTTTTTTAAAATAATTTCCTTAAATTCCAGATATCTATGAATATAGATCAATAATAATATTAAAACATATTTGAAATGCTATTTACTTATGATTGAACGTTTTCTCAATAATTGTACTGCAGGTTAATGGATGTTGGCTAGTTTGTACTTTGTATGCGAAAAGTTACTGGTTGTAAAGCAAGCTTCAGGCTATGAAGAACTACGATTAGATTGGGGGTGATGGTATGGAAAAGACATCAATAAGTGAGATAAAAGAGTTATCCCTTATGATTCGAAGAGGCTGGGAGATCGTGAGGTACGAGATACAGGGCGAAAAAGTGATATTTCATCTTGTGAAGGAACTTGGTAAGTTCAATTGGTCAGAGGATCCTGAGTTGAAAAGAAAATACGGCGGCGATTGTGCCAACGATGAGTGAAATTTCTTAATAGGGGGGATGAACATGGGGCTTTTTGAAATGGCTATCAGCAATTTTAACAGAGCAGTGGCCATAATGGGAATTGACGAAGAATATGCGGAAATGCTCAGGAGGCCTAAACGCTGTCTTATCGTTGATTTTCCTGTTTTGATGGATGACGGTAGTGTTAAAGTGTTCACAGGGTACAGAGTCCAACACAACACCGCACGGGGACCGGCCAAAGGGGGCATCAGGTATCATCCTGAAACAAACCTTGATGAGGTAAAAGCTCTGGCATTCTGGATGACATGGAAAACCTCCCTGATGGATCTTCCGTTTGGAGGCGCAAAAGGAGGAGTCAGAGTAGATCCGAAAAGTCTGAGTGAAAAAGAATTGCGTCGGCTTTCAAGACGATACTTTTCAGAAATTCAGATAATGATTGGTCCCCAGCATGATATTCCTGCACCTGATGTCAATACGAATCCGGATATCATGGCGGTGTACATGGATACTTACAGTATGAATATCGGACATACAGAACTGGGGGTTGTTACCGGCAAACCTGTGCGACTTGGTGGTTCAAAAGGTCGGGAAGAAGCAACCGGTAGGGGTGTGATGGTGACGGTTAGGGAAGCTTGTAGAGAATTGGGAATTGAAACATCGAAGGCAACGGTTGCTGTTCAAGGATTCGGAAATGTTGGAATGTACTCCGCTCTTCTGTGCAATCATGAACTTGGTTGCAAGATTATAGCTGTTAGCGATAGTAAAGGTGGTATCTTTAACCCAAATGGGTTGAACATACAGGAACTCATTGAGCATAAAAAAAGTACTGGAAAGGTGGATAGTTTTCCTGGAGGAGAGAGAATAGGAAAGGACGACGTTTTTGAAATGGATGTAGATATTTTGATACCAGCAGCGCTGGAAAATGCCATAACAGAGGATAATGCGCATAAAATAAAGGCGAAGATAATATCTGAAGGAGTAAATGGTCCTATTACCCCGGAAGCGGATAAAATACTGAACCAACGAAGAGTTATGGTGATCCCGGATATTCTTGCTAATGCTGGTGGAGTGACTGTTTCTTATTTCGAATGGGTACAGGATCTTCAGGCTTTTTTCTGGAGTCTTGAACAAATAAGAGAGACTCTCGAATCGATGATGACAGAAGCTTTTAAGGAAACACTTGATACGGCAAAAAAATATGGTGTTGATTTGAGAACAGCAGCATACATTATAGCTATTGATAGAGTCATGTATGCAATAAAAAAACGAGGAATTTATCCATAAGAAAAAGATGAGAATTCATGTAATCATCTGTTTTTCTCGGCCTCCTTCAGGGTAAATAAGTGTAACTTTAAATTTATTAAAAACACCCCTCGGAAACATTTTTTTCTATATAATAAATAATGTTTCTGAGGGTTTTTTTTATTTAACTATAATAATTATATCAAGGGAGGGCGAGAAGTATGAAAATCCACAGATTTCAAATGCTGTTACTCGTTATTTTTTTAATGACTGGGATAGGGATTGCAAAAGGTTTTACTGTTGGGATTATGATCCCGGGAGAAATTGGTGGAAATCCAATATACGAACTTGTTTTCCAGGGAGCGGAACGCGCTCGTGAAGAAGGGATAAATGTAAAACTCGTCGAGGGTGGCTACAACCCCGGCAAATGGGAACCACTCTTGAGGGCTATGGCAGCATCTGGTAGATACGATCTTCTGATAACCTTTACCGAAGGATTGCCACAGAGTGTTAAAAAACTCGCGGTTGAATTTCAAAAACAAAAGTTTGCGCTCATAGATGGAAAACTGAATGAGAGTATCAGTAATGTTTATTCAGTGGCTTTTAGAGATGAAGAAATGACGTTTCTTGCAGGTATTTTTGCTGGTTTGATAACTGTATCTGAACTTCCAGGGGTTAATCCTGATCCTGTTGTCGGTTTGATAGCCGGCGATACTTACCCGGCTATGATGAACAAAATGAAACCGGGATTCGAAAACGGAGTCAGGTTCGTTCTTCCAGACGCGAAAATAATTTTCAGTGTGGCCGGGAACTGGGCTGACCCGGGAAAGGGTAGAGAACTGGCTTCCAAGCAATTTGATGAAGGTGTAGATGTTATTTTGTCGATCGCTGGTGGTACGGGAATAGGTATAATAGAAGAAGCTGCCCGAAGGGGAAAATATGTGATAGGCGTGGATTCAAATATAATCTCTATGAGACCCGGGACGATTCTTGCTTGCTCTTTGAAGCACATTGATAGAGTTGTTTATGAAACCATTATGGCTGCTGCTGATGGAACCATCACATACGGAGTCAATGAAACCGTTGGAGTTTTTGAAGGTGTAATAGATTTTACCTTTGAAGATCCACATTATTTAGAAATCGTTCCGGAAAGAATTCAGGAAATCATGAAAGCCAGTTACATACTTCTCAAATATGGTATATTGCGACCTCTGGAGGAATAAGATGAAAAAGAGTTTTTTGAATCAGTTTAACGAAAGGGTTGGAGCTCTCACATCATCTGAAGAAAAAGTTGCCAGATACATAAAAGAGAACCCATTAAAAGTTGTTAATATGTCCATCCAGTCGCTGGCAAATGAATGTTTTGTCGTTCCTTCTACTGTGATAAAGACGGCAAAAAAATTGGGCTTTTCTGGTTTTTCCGAGTTAAAAATCGCACTTGCTGCTGAATTGGATAAAGCTGCTATTACGGGTCTTGATTCGGACATTCTCAGTAACACCTTCAAACGATACGCAGAATTTGTTCAGGAACTCATTGAACAAGCTTCGGTGCGGTTGTCTGAGGAACTTCTTAATGAAGCTGCTCGGATTGTATTGGAAGCTAATAAGATTGACATTTATTCCTTTGGATTTGATAGTATTGCAGGGCTTGACCTTTATCTTAAACTCGTTCAGATCGGCAAAACGACAGCTCATTATGAGAATGGATACATGCAGATGATCTCCGCAACGTACCTTGGAACAGAAGATGCTGTGATAGCTATATCAAGTACGGGAAGTTCAAAGGACCTTTTTGATGCAGTTAAGCGGGCAATAGAATCTGGAGCGAAGGTAATAGTTATAGCACCATCGAGTTCAATGCTTGCCGGTCTGGAAACGGTCTATCTGGATACGTACTTTTCAACATTGGTTCTTCCCGAAGGTGGTATTGCAACGAGGTTGGTACAGTTGTTTTTGATCGACCAGCTTTATCTCCGGATCTTGAAAATGGATGAAAAGAGTTCAGAGAGGTACGAGAAATTTCAAAATGTTCTTGAATACAAAAGAAAAGCCCCAAAATAAAAAAGGGGCTAAAGCCCCTTTTTTATTACGAAAAGTTTTATTCCTTTACAAGACCTCTCCAGATTATCTCCTTTACTGTTTCAATACTTTTGGGATTATCTGTGGAACTTAACCCGTTGAGTATGAGTTCTGCTGCACCTTCAGGATCAACACTGGCATTTATTTCTTGAGAAAGTTTTGCCTGTTCAATCAAAGATGATATTCTTTTTCTCAGTGACATATAGCGATCTTTGATTCTCTGCCAGGTTCGTTCATCTTCACGGGTAAAATTTCCCTTTTCCTGGAGGAGCATTTGCCTGATCTCCTTTTTACTGGTTATAAAATCAATGTAGGCTTTCAATAGCTTTTTTATTTTCTTCAGGTATGCATTTTCATTTTCAATTTCGGCAAATATGTGATCCTCGAGCTCATCAAGAGAATATTGCCATACCTCGTAGAAAAGATCTTCTTTACTTGGAAAATAGTAGTAGATCAACGCTTTCTTAACCCCGGCATTTTCGGCGATTTCAGACATGCTCACACCATCATGCCCTTTTTTTGCGAAAGCCTTACGCGCCGCAAGAATTATCTTTTCCCTTGTTGAGGTTTTTTGGGGCACCGGGGGGCACCACCTTTCCATCTGATATTGGTTGCTAGGCTTTCTTATCAATTGCAAGCTTTTCTTCGTTGTTCGCGTATCTGTTCATTCTCACCTCAAAGTCGTATATACCACGTTTCGAAGGGTATTTTTCAGCGTAACCATATTCGTACCAGAGTTTATCAGCGTATTTTGCCCATTCTTCTGAAAGTTTGTCAAGTTCCGGAGCAAGGTCGGTTAGAACTTTTTCGCTACCTTCATGCTGAGGAATAGCGTTGAATTTCTTGACCATAGCTCTTAGAACCTTCGGATTGTCTATAATCGGGCATGGCCTGAACAAGTTGTTGCTGTAAGGAATCATTCTCTTGTAAGCGGTGAAGAATGGTGACTTCAGGATTTCGAGAAGGCTCTTTTCTCTAATGCTGTCAACAGCAAATTGCTGGAAAACACAGGGTTCAGCATAACCTTTAGCATTGATGTGGAGGTATTTCGAACCTGCCGCAAGACAACCATGGGTGAGGAACCCGTGGTTCCAAAAATCTGCAACGAAAGCGAAATCTCCACCGAGTCTCAATTTATCGAGTACGAAGAAACGTTCATATCTTTGTTCGGGTGTTGGCACAAGGTCCATTGATGGATTCATACCAACAGGCATAAATTGGAATATCCAAGAATAGGCAACATCGTTTTCTTTTAAGAAATTCCAAAATTCCTCTTTTACAATAGTGTCGTGATTTAATCTTGTGGCAGTAACAGAAGCTCCAAAGATAACACCAGCTTCACGAAGGTTCTTCCAAGCTTCCGAAATTTTTGCGAAAACACCGCGACCTCTTCGCCAGTCAGTATCTGTTTCGAATCCCTCTACGGATATCGCAGGTGTGGCATTACCAAGTTCTGCGAGTTTCTGAGCAACTTCTTTGGTTATTAATGTCCCGTTGGTATAGATCTGGAAGTAGCTATCGTTAAACTCTTTTAGGGTTTCCATGAGATGTGGCCATACAAAGGGTTCACCACCGGTGATGATAAAGAAGTATATTCCAAGCTCATTAGCTTGTCTGATGAGAGACCAAACTTCTTCTTTGGAGAGCTGATACTTTCTTCCGTAAAGACCAGCATAACAACCAACACAATTCAAATTACAGGCATACGTTGGGCTGATAACCAGCAACTTCGGAAGCACAACCTCATGCTCAAGCATCTTTTCCTGTCTTATCTTTTCACCGAGGGCAAATTCGTTTATTACAAGGTTAGTCATAACCTTTTCAACACACTTGGGATTCGCATTTTGAAAGACGCGTCTCCATGATTGGATCATGGGGTGTTTTTCCTTCGCCATATTTGCAAGCTTTTTAAGACCACCCTTTGCGGGTTCTTTGCTCACTGCACTTACAGTGGCGAAAAGTCTATACAACGTTTCCTCAGAGGCGTTCCTAACAACACTTCCAACAAATTTTCCAGCTTGTTTGAGCATGGTTTTCTTCATACTGTCTACAATTGACATCAGATCACCTCCATAGTTTTTTACTTACCGGTCGGTAAAATAGTAAACCCATAGGTTTTCAAAATTTGTTCATTTTGGTAACAATTATTTTCTTCTTTTGCGTTTAACTTGGTGTTGAATTTACGAATTGTTTTTGTTTTGAGTAATTCAGGTGTGTTATAATCAAATTTAGGAGGATTGTATAAATCATACGACAGAAATCGTCAAGGTTTTTAAGAAGACAGAGATTTCTGGAGGTAAATCGATGCGGGATAAAGGAACAATGAGCCTTGTTGAAGCCAGAAGATACAAACGAAGACATCTCTATAACGGTATTAGTGCCTGGTTGACAGGAGCTGTAGCAATTATCCTCATAGTAACAGCTTACAATAGATCCAGCGTTCTACTTCCAATCAATCCGGGAAGCATCGGTGCAATTTTCTGGTTCGGAATCTTATTGAATATTTTTTCTTTATTATTTTATTTGGTGGCGACTATATACGCATTGAGATTTGCCAGAGTGAAATTTCTCTTTTTGAATACCTTATTTTCATTGATTCAGGGTGGCTTGCTTTTCTACTTTTCAAGAGATATTCTCCTCAGGGGAGACAGCGGTAAATATGAACTGGTTACCCCGTTGGGTGGGAGAATACTTTCCATTATCATGATAATAACCGGATTACTCGTTCTTATCATTGGTCTTATAGAAATAGGAAGACATCGCCAGTAGCTGAGTGAAGTTCTACCAATGAAAAAGCACCATGCCTCCCTCGTCGACAGCCCCGACCGGACCGGTTATGCCTTCAGGCTCAGATTGAGCACCCCCACGGCACACGGTTGAGCTCACTTATGGCTGCTTCCTTCCGGACCTGACCAGGTTCGTGAGCCTCCGTTGCGTGGGACCCAATCCTCAACACCCTCCAGCACACCGTGTTCCGACCGGAACAGCCTCGGAGGGCATTCGGCCCCGCATATGGCGGATTTCGGGTACAGGGAACCGCCAGCTCCCCGCCTAGCATGGTGCATAATCATTATAATACCTCGAAGGGTTATATTCAACCGCTTGAACTCAGATTATAGGAATAATGTCTACTGAGTTGTAGGTTTTGCTAACGCATGGCAGATACATTTTGTTGACTCCTTTTGATCTCAAAAGTTCTACCGTTTCATCACTCAGATCAACATTACAGGCCAGGACATATCCATTCAAGGAATTAAATCCGAAAATAGCTGTTCTGAGCCTGTTTTCAGAGTCTACATTGATCGTTATAGAATGTTCATTGTCAGTTTCAACCAGTGCGAGGGAAATTTTTGGATTAAAGTATGAGGTAATAACTGCGAGTTTTTCTGTCGAGGAAAATCTATCCATTTTCGGGAATTTGTTTTCTTCTAGGGCTATATAGTTCTCAAAACCCACAAAATTGAATTTTGCAACTGAAAGAGAATTCCTTTCCGGTATTGTGAGCAGGAGGATATCGTTATCGTGAGCATATCTGACAGCCTCTTTTTCGAATACTCCACAGAAGCTTTTTACACCTGTTGCGTATAATCTTTTTATCATTGGGTAACTAATTGGAAATGACGAACCATACATGACGCTTTCACCATGGTGAATTGTTTCCATGTTGCCTCTTAAAGATACCTCGATCAATTTTCCGTCTGATATAAAGGCTGAGACGTCTCCGAAGAAGTAATAGAGCCTCATAAATTGGAGGACGCTGCGAATATGGGAGTGATTCATGGCCACTGATGGATTGGCTATGTGGACGTCATCGAGAATCCCGCAAATTCCGCTCACTTTGTAAAGGGTAGATTTTTTTAACGACATCTCTCCGAACATAAGTGGCATAATTTTTTCGAGAATAAGATAATTGTATTTTTCCTCGGCAAAGATCTCAGAGAACACACTATAGATTTCCGAAGTATATGCAGATAAAAGATAAAGCGCTTTCAGAGCCAGTTTTCGTCTCCGCTGCAGTGACACATCACCGTAATATTCGAGGTCCTCGAGCACGTCTTCGTAATCTTCAGGATCACACAAAACCACAACATTTCTATAATTTTTTGCTGCTGATAATACCAGTGAAGGCTTGAAAGAATCTATATGTTCTACCAATTCGGTTTCGTTGCCGGTCTTTTCAACGTATGTGGAGAATGGTTCGAAGTTCACCACCAATAGATCAATGTGTTTATTATTACTACCACAGGTGGCTTTTTCTTCATTTGCTCCCGACAAACATGAAACAATCCTTCTTTGAAGAGCAAAATCGTCTGCTACTTCGGTTTCAAAGAATTCCCGAAGGTTTTTAACAGTGATCTTTTTCAACTTAAGAAATGCGTAGGTGCTTTCATCGGCGATGATTTCAGCACCTTTTGATATCAGTTTTGAACAGAGGTTTTCCAGACCATCGGTAATTCTGGCGCTTACAAAAACCTTGTGGATATTCAAAGTTTCACCCCCAGTCAAAGAAATTTTATCAAACGTGAACGTGTTTTCCTTGACTTTCTTCTCTGAATTTGTGTAAATTTGAAGCAATAGTTCATGTATTTCTTTAGATTCAGGGGTGATTGAATGGATAAGAAATCTGTTCTTGAGCTGGTTAAAAGGGAAAACGTAAGGTTTGTAAGGTTGCAAATCACAGACATCAACGGCTTTTTGAAAAACGTAGAGATACCTGTGAAGCTTCTGGAGAAGAGTTTAGATGAAGGAGTTATGTTCGACGGTTCTTCAATTGATGGGTTTGTGAGAATCGAAGAATCGGATATGTACCTTATTCCTGATGCATCAACTGTGGCCCTTCTTCCGTGGAAAGATGATGATGAAAAAACGATGAGAATTATCTGTGATGTTCACCTTCCAAATGGTGAACCATTCGAAGGAGATCCAAGATATAGGTTGAAGAAAGTCGTACAAAGAGCTAAAGAAATGGGATTTATTGCCCACGCCGGACCTGAGCCTGAATTTTTTCTCTTCAAGAGGGATGAAAATTCTGATAGGCCCATCGTTGGATTTATGGACAGGGGAAGTTATTTCGATATGCTGCCGGTGGATAAAGGGGAAGAGACGAGAAAAGAGATAGTTATATCTCTTGAAAAGATGGGATTTGATATTGAAGCGGCTCACCATGAAGTTGCACCTTCACAGCACGAGATTGATTTTCGATATGCCGATATCCTGAAAACGGCTGATAACATTCAAACATTCAAATGGGTTGTTAAAACGATAGCGCTCATGAACGGTTTATACGCGACCTTTATGCCAAAGCCCTTCGCTCAGGTTAATGGTTCGGGGATGCATATTCATTTGAGTTTATTTGAAAACGGGAAGAACGCTTTCTATGATCCTGAAAAACCCTATGAGCTCAGTGACGTTTTGCTTAATTTTGTTGGTGGAATCATAAAGTATGCGAAAGAATTGACGATAGTAACCAATCCAATAATTAACAGTTACAAGCGGCTTGTTCCGGGCTACGAAGCACCAATTAACATTTCCTGGGCTCTCGGTAATCGAAGCGCTATGATTCGCGTTCCAGCGGCTCGAGGTCAGGCAACGAGAATAGAAATCAGAAATCCTGATCCTTCGTGTAACCCTTATCTAGCTTTAGCTGTTTTGCTGGAAGCTGGGCTAAGAGGCATTGAGGAAGGGATCTTGCCGCCTAAACCAGTGGGAGAGAACATATTCAAGCTCAATCAAACAGAAAGAAAAAAGCGGAAGATTCAGAATCTCCCGGGCAATTTGAATGAAGCACTGGAATATTTTTCTCGAAGTTCTCTGATCAAAGATGTACTTGGGGATCATATTTATAAGAAATTTCTCGAGACCAAGAAAAAAGAATGGAAAGAATTCATGATGCACGTTACTGATTGGGAAAAAGAGAAATATCTTGAACTTTACTAAAGAGATTGAAAAATAAGCCGCTCTCTGTTTCAACGGGGAGCGGCTTGTTCATTTAAAAATTGCTCAGGTATGAACTTTTTCATGAAGTCACTTTCTTTTCCTTCCGGAATTACACCCTCATCTGTTTCAACGAAAAAGACCCAGCAACCCTTTTGCCATGCCATGTCCTTTATTCCAAACCTGACAACCTTACCAAAAGCATAGGATGGCTTTACAATTCTTCCACGGTTTTTGGCAAGCACCTCGAATCGTTTCTTCCAGAGTTCTTCCCAGAGTTCACGCGCTTTTTCTTTGTTATCCAGTTTCCAGAAGAACACAAGGTATCTGTGATGAGAAGCGTCCGTAACCACGAATCCACTGTAGTCCCATCCTGAAATCGGACAGAGTTCACTGGTATCAACGATTTCAAATCCTTCTCCCGGATAAAACTCATCGAGTTCAACAGAATCATTTGGAACGTAAACTGCAATTCTGTATTTTGAGCTGTAAACCATCATGAATAAAAGGGCAATGATTACAAAAACAAGAGTGAAAAGTTCTGTCTTTGTCCGTTTTTTCATATCTCATCGACTCCAGAAATCTTCCAATTTCTTCGGAATGCAACCCGAAGAGTGATTTTTTCAGCCATAAACTTGACTATAATTATGGTCATAAGGTATAATAGTCTTCGAGGTGATTTATCTTGAGACTGCACGAACTGAAGTTCTATTCTATCGCTGATGCGAAAGCGCATTTTTCGCAAGTAGTGGACGAAAGTCACTCCGCTGACGTAATTATAACAAAAAACGGTGTTCCTGTGGCTGTTGTGATAGACTACGAGAAGTATGTGGCAGTGAACAAGTTCATTGAACAAACCCGGGATCTTTATTTAATGGATGCTGGAGAAGAAGCCGTAAGTCTGAAGTTTGAAGATATACTTGTTCAACTGGATAAAAACTCTGGAGGTGAATTGGATGGCTAATGTAAACCTGAAGAATGTTACCAAAGTCTACCCCAACGGTTTTAAAGCGGTTAAGAGTATCAGCCTCGATGTTTTAGACCAGGAGTTTGTGGTGCTCCTTGGACCTTCCGGTTGTGGTAAAACCACTACCTTGAGAATGATTGCGGGGCTGGAAGAAATAACTGAAGGGACAATTGAAATAGGGGGAAAAATTGTTAATGACGTCGAACCAAAAGACAGGGATATCGCGATGGTTTTCCAGAACTACGCGCTTTATCCTCATATGACCGTTTATGAAAATATGGCATTTGGTTTGAAGCTGAGAAAATTCCCGAAACCGGAGATTGACAAGAGAGTCAAAGAAGCAGCGAGAATCCTTGGTATCGAGTCGCTTCTCGACAGAAAACCCAAGCAGCTGTCCGGTGGTCAGAGACAGAGGGTAGCTGTTGGGCGTGCTATCGTCAGAAACCCAAAGGTTTTCCTTTTTGACGAACCTCTTTCAAACCTTGATGCGAAATTGAGGGTTCAGATGAGGGCGGAACTAAAAAGACTTCACAAGAATCTTCAGGCGACGATCATATACGTTACCCATGACCAGGTAGAGGCAATGACGATGGCCGATAAGATCGTTATTATGAAAGACGGTATAATTCAGCAGATAGGCGATCCATACTCCGTGTATTTTGATCCTCAGAATAAGTTTGTCGCTGGATTCATTGGAACTCCTGCTATGAACTTCATTAACGCCAAACTCATTTCTGACAAAGGTAAGCTCTGGGTAACCGCAGAAACCATGAAGATCATTGTTCCCGACAAGTTTGCTCCTAAACTAGAGCCTTATATAGATAAGGACATCATTTTTGGTATAAGGCCTGAAAACATTTACGACAAGATGTTTGCTGTCAATGCTACAGAGGAGAACACGGTTACCGGAATGGTTGACGTTGTTGAACCTCTTGGAAGTGAGACACTGATTCATGCTACCATCGACGGAAACGATATTGTAGCCAAGGTTGATCCAAAAACCCGGGCACAGGCAGGAACCAAGATCGACCTCGTTTTTGATGTAGCGATGATGCATATCTTCGATCCTGAAACAGAGAAGAATGTTCTCGTAGGTGAACACACTGAAAGTGTAGAGGTGTAGTATAACATAGCTATTTCCCTTCTTAAATAGAAAAGGGCGAGACGCTAAGTCTCACCCTTTTTCTATTTTTTCATCAAGAAGGAGTTATGACTGTGCTGAACCTGCAGAACGAGCCTCAAGGTAAGCTTTAACCTTGGCTGTAAGTCTTGATTTTCTTCTTGATGCCTGTCTCTTATGAATAACGCCTTTTTTTGCAGCTTTATCAAGGACTGAATAAGAGAGTCTTAAAAGTTCGTTCACTTTTTCAGGCTCCTCATTGATTTCGATTGCCTTTAAAAGTTGCTTGGTGACATTTCTAAATCTGGTTCTAACACTTTTATTTCTGAGCCTTCTAACCTTATTTTGCCTCACACGCTTGGCAGCCGACTTAATATTTGGCACTCATTTGCCCTCCTTTCAAACTCTACTGCATCATTTTATCACAAGATTTTACATATTGAAAGCCCTTTTCAGTTCATCTACGGCATCCAATTTTTCCCATGGAACCTCTACGTCTATTCTCCCAAAATGCCCGTAAGCGGCAACCTGTTTATAGATAGGTCTTCTAAGATTGAGCTTGTCGATGATAGCGGCAGGCCTGAAATCAAAGACCTCTTTGACAACTTTTTCAAGCTTTTCAAGGGCAACCTTTTCCGTTCCATGAGCATCAATCATGAATGAAACAGGATGAGCGACACCAATAGCATAAGCAATCTGAAGAGTGACTCTATCAGCAAGTCCGGCAGCTACAATGTTTTTGGCAACGTATCTCGCCATATAATGAGCTGATCTATCAACCTTTGTTGGATCCTTACCGCTGAAGGCTCCACCTCCATGAGGTATCCATCCACCGTAAGTATCTACGATTATTTTTCTTCCTGTAAGTCCTGTATCTGCCGCAGGGCCGCCTTTCACAAACCTTCCTGTGGGATTAACAAAGGTCTCTATTCCATCTAACATCATTTCTTCAGGTACTACAGCCTTGATAACATGCTCTTTCACAAGCTGTTCTATCTCTTCTTGAGTCATGGCTGGATCGTGCTGTGTGGAAACAACTATTGTTTTGACTCCGATTGGTTTCCCGTCTTCATAGAGAACAGTTACCTGTGTTTTACCATCCGGTCGGAAGCCTTCAACGATCCTTTCTTTTCTGACCGTTGCGAGTCTCCGTGCAAGATTGTGAGCAAGGACAATCGGAAGAGGCATCATCTCTTCTGTTTCATTCGTTGCATAACCAAACATCATACCCTGATCTCCGGCACCTATAATGTCATATTTATCCTTGCCGTCATTCTTTGCTTCTAAAGATTTATTAACACCAAGGGCAATATCCGGCGACTGTTCATCGATACTTGTCAGAACGGCACAGGTTTCCCCATCAAAACCAAACTTGGCTCTTGTATAACCTATCTCTAATATGGTATCTCTTACGATTCTCGGAATGTCAACGTAAGCCTTTGTAGTTACCTCTCCTGCGACGACAGCAACACCTGTTGCCACCAACGTTTCAACAGCTACTCGTGATTCAGGATCCTGCTCAAGCATCGCATCCAAAATAGCATCTGATACCTGATCTGCAATTTTGTCGGGGTGACCCTCTGTAACACTTTCACTGGTGAACAGCCATTTTTTCATCAGCGTTCCTCCTTTTATCTGTAATTCTATGTTTGTTGACTTTCACGTTCGTATTCTTCTTTAGAAATGAACCGCCCACCTATTATATCAAAAGAAATGGGTTTGAATGTTCTTGTAAAATCCGCGTAAATATTTATCCTGTTCTGGCATTTGCTTCCAATGAATTCTTTATCTAAGCGATAAGCACCTCCGGAGCGCTCGTAATTTACATGGATGTCATAGAATTTTCGTAAATGACTCCTGAATACTTCTCCACACTTTGTGCACTTAAAATAGATAACCAGGGTGTCGCCATTATTATAAAAGGGATTTTTGTTGATGTCTTTTCCTTTTTTCTTTCGTTTAAAAAACATGTCCCATCATCTCCCAACGATTTTGAATGTTACTTCAGATTTGTTTCCCCAGTGGTCTTCAACAACTATGAGAGCATCTTTAGGATCAGAAAGGTCTATTCTATCCCAGTAATTAACGACAATATCGAGGTTTGCGTTACTTTTAAGGTTAAACCAATAATCCGAAGGGGTGGAATTCACATATATTTCATTAACAGCGTCATAGTGCTCTAATTTAAGGTATTCAAAATCAATTCCATAGATCAGTTTATCGTCTATGTACAGCTTAATGCTTTTTGGGTTTATGGGATGCCTTAGTTTGATGATCGTGTGAAGAACGATGGGTGAAAATTTTCCAATCTCAACCAGAGGATGCTCGCTCAAGTCGTATTTTTTGTTTCCCACTTTCAATTCCATTATTTTTACTTCTGTACGCTCGTATTCAAGATCAAAGAAGAAGCCCGGATTCATTATCAGCACTTCGTCCATATCCCTTACTTCCACGTGTAGGTGAGGAGGAACTCCACCTGTATCACCGCTTTTAGCAACAACGTCTCCCCTTCTAAAGGTTATTTCTTCCGGGTCGAATTTTACTTTAACATAGGCTTCACCGTAAGTGCCTTGGATTTTCTCGTAAATCATCCTTAATTTTCTTCCGGCCAATGTTCCTTCAGCACCGATACTTTCAAGATGACAAAACAGTACCTTTACGCCTTTTTTACTGGTATAAGGATTTTCTACTTCTGGCAAAGCTAGAACAAGAATATTACCATAGAGTGGATGGTTCAACTCGAAATAGTCAATATATCCATTCTCGGGAGCCATTACATCTAATCCTGTTACACCTCCGGTTGAAAAATCGATTCCTTTATGAAAATGTGCTGCAAATTGTAAGTCACGTGAAGGGCCACGATATTCTCCGAAATAACCGGTAACCTCAATTTTTCTATTCAACGGAAATTTCAGATAGCCGGCAATAAGAAAACTGGATAGGAATAAAAATGATAGTAAAAGGATCAAAACCTGTTTATGCAGTTTCATTTAACTCCCTCCCCGATAAAAGAAACGAGCTTTTTATGAATTCTTTCCGGAGCTTTATATACAACGATCAACGAATCCCCATAACATTCCTGAGATATCACTTTTATTTCATCCCGAACCTTCAAAAACTCGCCGAGTTTTTCTGGAGGGACAACCAGTTTGTATTTCCGAAAACTCTGGCTGAGCACTATATCTATTTTCTCTTTCAATTCATCGAGATTGTACTTCAAAACAGCACTTACAAAGACCGCATCAGGAAAACTATTCCCGAGTTCCTTTAATCGTTCTCCGGTACATTTGTCGATTTTGTTGATCACATTCAGTTTTGGAACATTTTCCGCACCTATGTCTCTTAACGTTGAATTGATAATCTCCAGTTTCTCATCTAAATAACGGTCAGAAGCGTCCAGCACTACAACGAGTAAATCCGAAAACTTTGCTTCTTCCAGGGTGGATTTAAAAGACTGTATCAATTCCTGCGGGAGTTCCCTTATAAATCCAACCGTGTCAGATATTAGTACCCTTCTGCCGCTTGGTAGTTTCAACCGGCACGTTTTAACATCTAAAGTAGAAAACAACTGATTTTCAACCAATAGATCAGCGCCTGTTAGCGCCGAAATCAGTGAAGACTTTCCAACATTCGTATATCCCACGAAAGAAACTACGGGAATTGAATTCCGTTGGCGTTTCTTTCTAATAACCTCCCGTACTTTCCTTTGTTTTATAAGTTCTTTTTGGAGAACCGTTATTCTTTTCAGAGCCAATCTTCTATCTCTTTCCAGTATCTTTTCACCGGGTCCTCTTGTACCTATTCCAGCTCCAGTGTTTGATAGAGAGGTTCCTTTTCCTTTCAAAGATGGGAGCTCGTACTTCAGCCTTGCAAGTTCCACTTCCAGTTTTCCTTCTCTAGTAACAGCATGCTTTTTAAAGATCTCAAGAATTACCTGTGTTCTGTCAAGAACCTTAACCTCTAAAAAACTCTCAAGATTCTTTTTCTGGGAAGGTGTGAGATTATGGCGAGTTATTACGACTGATATATTCTTGAACGATACTATCTTTTTAACCTGTTCGAGCTTTCCCTTTCCAAAATAACGGCGGTTATCAGGTTTATCAAGGTTCTGGATGATTTTATCCACAACAATATATCCAAGGGTTTCTGCTAAATCCTCTAATTCATCAAGAATCTCATCTTTTAATCTTCGTTCCGTTGGATTAAAAACCGCTATAATTATCGATTTTACCTCTATTACGCTACCCCTCCTTCTTATTCTGGACAGCCAGCTTAACGTATCTCTGTGGGATCATCATCTTTATCGCGTGCTTGTAAATCAGTGTCTGTTCCTGGCCGGTCTCAAGGAGAACCGTAAAATTATCAAAGGAACGAACGATTCCCTTCGTTTGAAACCCACCTTCAAGGAAAATCTTAACCTCGATCTTGTTGATCCTCAAGAGATTCAGGAAACGATCCTGAAGATTGAATTTTTCAGCCATATTTACCCCCCCAAACATTAAGAATGTCTTCCTTCAAAAGACTCAAGATATCATTCTCATTGGTTTCAGAAAGACTGATTCGTTTTGCATCTTTGTACCGTCTGAACCAGATAATCTGGCGTCTCGCAAAACGTCTTGTATTTCGTTTTATGAGCTCCGTGGCTCTTTCTAAAGTGACCTCCCCTTCAAGGTAGCTCCAGATCTCCGCATAACCGATCGTTTGCTGGGAATTCAACTCACGGGTGTAACCCATTTCTTTTAACCTTACTACTTCCTCGATCAACCCCGATTCGACCATTTTATCGACACGGTTCTCAATTCTTTCGGCAAGTTCTCTTCTATCTCTTTCTAATATTATAACAGTGAATTGATTTGAGCATTTATGTATTTTCTGAAGTGACGTTAATGTTTTCCCGGTGGTAAAAAACACTTCAAGATACCGGATAGTTCTTTTCAAATCGTTTGGATGAATCTTTTCGTAGGCTTCATGATCCACTTTTTCGAGGAGTTTTCTCAAAGATCCTGGAGCATTCACTTCAAGCGTTTTCAATGCTTCCCTGACTTTATCATTTCGTGGAACATTTTCTACTATCCCTTTCATCAGTGTTTCAGCATAAAGACCACTTCCCCCAGCAAAAACGGGGATTCTCCCTTTCTTGACAATCTCGTCCATGGCTTTCAGAGCAATTTTACGGTATTCAAAAACATTGAAATCTTCGTCCGGATCTACAACGTCTATAACATGATGTTTTAATTTTGAAAGTTCTTCCCGTGTAGGTTTTGCTGTCCCAATATCCATGTATCTATATATCTGCCTTGAATCAACGGATACTACCTCTATTGGAATTAATGAAGCGAGTTTTACCAGAAATTGTGTTTTACCGACAGCTGTTGCCCCTAATATCATTGGTATCTTCATTTCTTCTCTATCACTCCATACAAAACGCCGCTGCTTTTACCTCCCGATATTCTGTCGAACTTTATGGTTTTGAATGAATCAAAGAGACTATCGGTATTGCGGGTTTTCAAGACAACTCGTTTCTTGGCTATTCTCAACATCTCGAGTACATCTTCTTCGTTAATGGGATTGTAAACAGCAAAAGGTCTCAACGGATTCAAAGAGCTCGAACTGTATTGGGGGACCTCAAACATCGGGTCACAATAAACGATGTCATAAACACCGTCTGCAACCTTCCGTATGAACTTTTTAAGATCCGCGTTTATCAGAATAATTTTCGATACTGCATCATACATCCATTGATACTGGAACGGGTAATGTTCAAGTCCATGCTTCACCACTCTGTATATGTGGGGTGATGCCTCGAGCCCTATCACCTTTCCCTGTGTCAGAAAATGTGCCATCAATATTGCTTCGCTACCGAGTCCAAAGGTTGTGTCCAGTATCAATTCATTACCTTTTAGTTCAAGGCTTTCGATAAGGTGATCTCGCTGACCGTCCCGAAAATTTTTAAGTCTCAGCTTGGCCATAGATGGGTGAAAAAAGAATCTCTGGTTGTCGTAACTTATAGATAGCTGACCGTTCCTATCCAGAACATAATAAAAGTCAACAGGTTTTAATTTTAGATAATCTTTTAACCTTCGGCGCGAAACGTAAGGAACCCCAAGCTTAGCTGCCAGGTCTTTTGCCCTGGCAGCGATTTTTGCATCGGGTTTATGTGAGGTTGTAACTATAAAAGTCATTCCTCTTCCCTCGCGGTGTTTTGCTCTATAAAATTTCTGAGAGCTTCAAGTTCCTTCTCTTTAATTTCAAGCTCTTTAGTTAAATCCTGATATCGCTTCTCTACCTCTTGAAGCCTTTGTTTGGCTTCCTTATATTTGGTATATGCACGATAGTTTGCAACCACTGTAAGCAACAGCAAAAGAGTGATGAAAATAATCACACCAAAGGACACTCGTTTTCTTCTTATTTCAAACCACTCCTTGCGATACCGGCGATGAAGTATTTCTGGGTTACAAGGAACAGAATTATTACCGGTACAATGGAGAAGGTAGCTGCTGACATCAAGAGATTGTACTCTGTACCGGTTGCGCTACTGAAGTTCTGCAAACCAACGGGCAGTGTTCTGTATTCCGGGCTCTTGGTAACGATCAATACCCAGAGGAAAGCGTTCCAGCTTCCAACGAACTTCAGGAGTGCACCTGTGATAACAGCAGGTTTTGCAAGCGGAACCATTATCCGCCAGAGGAACTTCCACTTTGACATTCCATCTATTTTTGCGGCATCAAAGAGCTCGTCTGGGATCGTCATAAAATGCTGTCTTAAAAGAAATATAGCAAAAACGCTTACAACCCACGGCACGATAAGGGCGTAGTACGTATCGATCCATCCGAAGGCCGTAAGGGTTATAAAATTCGGGACCAGAAGGACTTCTCCCGGCACCATCATAGTGGCGAGGAAAAGGGTAAAGAGGAAGTTTTTCCCGAAAAAGTCAAGCTTCGCAAAGGCAAAGGCAGCCATTGCTGCAAATATTATTTCAAGGAACGTGGTGCTGACAGCTACGAAGACCGTGTTGAAATAGTACCTTCCAAAGGGTGCGGCATTCCATGCATCCACATAGTTTTGCCAGAAATTCTTGAACACTTCACTGGCAGTGTACTTTACCTTTCCTTGAACGTTGTCGTCTTTGAACCAAACGGCATAAAGGTCTTTGAACTTTATTTCGAAAGATTTAGTACCGGCACTGGTTATTCTTCCCCGGTAATAGACCTTGTAAACCTCATCCGGCTTCTTTACTATTTCAAGTTCACTGAACGTATCAGAAACGGTTTTCGAAAATTCACCTATCAAGCGTGTTTCCTTCCATCTTCTTGAGACCAATCGACCGAATGTGGCGGGATCTACCTTGTTGGCGTATCTGTCAAGAGAAGCAAGAGACGCGTTTATAACCAGAGATTGGCCGCTTTTAGCCCCTATTTCTTTTGCTATGTTCTTGAAAGCATCATAATTCAGACCACTTTCAATTTTGCTTTCAACTGCATTTTGATAATGCGGATCGTTAAGAGACACAAGAGCAGCTCTTGAAAGGTTTATTATCTCTGTAATGCCGTTAAAAGCCTGGGTGGGATTATCGAAATACTTTGACAATAGCTCTTTATATTCGAAATCCACGTGACTGAGCATTATCTGTAGTGAATTTCTCACATTCTTTTCAGTGATGTTGTTTTTCAAATAGGTTTTCAGTTCATCCGGGGCTCCCCAGTTATCAATCTCCTTCATCAAAATCGCGTGAACTTCCTGGTCAGTCCTTATTCTACCAACGATTTCACTGCCGGAAAGCCTCAAAACCTGCTGACTGACGTAGAACGCTTTCACCTTGTTGTAGAATGCCAGAAGGGTTTTCCAGTTTTCCAATTTTTTAATAACACCACCATCTATGAGAGAGCTTACCTGTCTTAAAGAGAGTTTTAAGCGCATATCGGTTGCAGGAATTAAAGGTGTTAATTCCTTAACAACAAGGTTTTTAAGGTTTCTGGCCTCATTGATCAGATTATCGAGTGCAGTTATAACGCTCCTGACTTCCTCAAGGGTAATGACTCTGGTTTCCCCGACCTTCATGGATTGAAGATCAGTAGCGACCTTTGAAATCTCCTCACGGAAAGGCTCAAAAAGCTCGGAAGCTTTTAATGTCAGTTCTTCTTTAAGCTTTTTTGTGGTATCGTTGTCCATCGGGAACGGTTTGAAGGGCGTTTCGACAGCACGCTTCAGGTTGCCTATAGCTCCTTCCAGACTTGCGCTCAGGTTGGCAACGAACATTACACGTCTCGCGAAGCCTTCATCGGAAAATTCGGCGACATAAAGGAAATCATCGATAAAATCTGAAGGGTTATCGGTGAATATGTTTCTTAATTCTTTCTCATATGCAGAGGGTGCGTTGGACTTAACTTCTTCAAATTCACTGACGACTTCAGCATATGTGGCTTTGTCTATATTCTTTGCATACGCTGGAGCCTGCCCGGTTTCATCTGTTAACCTGAGGGTTACTGTACCTCTGAGTATTGGGTCATCGTCGAGCATCACCACAAGAGTATCCTTACCAGCTGCAGAGCCAAGCAACGCTGCAAAATTGCGAAATTCACTCAAACTCAGCGATGAGAGGTCTATTCCCGCACCTGTTGTTTTGTATTTCAATTTAGTTTGAAATTCAACCTCTGATTTTGCATTCTTTGTCGTCCACTTTGGAGGCCAGCTGGAAACTTCGCTGGAGGCTTTGAATGAGGTATCAAGCATCCAGGCGAAGGGTATCAGCATTAGAAGCGCACCAGCAACGATAATAAGATAAACAAGAGTCTGAATCAATGTCTTTGTAGTATACTTCATGCTTCCACCTCAACTCTCGTAGTGGACGCGAGAACGTCCGATTTTGAACTGTACCATCGTCAATATTAGTATTATTATGAACAACACATATGCAGCTGCGCTTGCGACCCCCATACGCTGTTCATTGTAGAATTTTTCGAACACGTAATAAACGAGAGTCAAACCGCTCTTATTGACGGGGCCTGGTAATCCCTGGTAAAGAATGAAGATCTGGGCAAACACTTTGAATGCACCGATCATCGTGATGATTAGTATGAAGAAGGTTGTTGGTGATAACAGCGGCCAGGTAATGTACTTGAATTTTTGTAAGCTGTTAGCTCCATCAACCTCTGCTGCTTCGTAGTATGATCTGTCTATATTTTGAAGACCTGCAAGGAATATAACGGCTGTGTATCCCACCCGTTGCCATACTGAAACTATGGCAATGGTCGGGATCGTCCATTTTTCCTCTTTCAACCAGGCTATTTTGTCTATGTTAAACCAGGAAAGTGCATAGTTTATCAAACCAAACTGGTCGTTGAACATCCACTGCCACACAAGGGAAACAGCAACAACAGAGGTTACGAATGGAATAAAATAGGCTGTTCTGAACAGAGACCTGAGTTTGATATTCCTGTTCAACAAAAGGGCTATTATGAGCGCCAGAGCTATCTGGGTTGGAACTGCAAGGATAACGTAATAAACGGTATTATAGATTGCTTTCAAAAAGTCTGAACTTTCTTTAGCCAATTTGAAATACTCTACAAGGTCATAACTCTTCGGTACAACAATCATTGAAAAGAAAAGGTAAGCAGCGACGACGAGGATGATCTTGGTCCAAGGTCGTGAATCCATTAGCTGAATATGAGCATCGCTTTTCTTGATTTTCTTTATAGAAATCAGTGCAATCACAAAGAAGGTCAGTCCTAACCAGATGTGCAGCATTGACAGATTAGCAACGATATTGCGTAGAATATAGTAGATTGCCCCAAGAGAGATGGTAACACCGTAGTACACTGAATAAATCTTAGCTGGCTTTGAATATTTGCTCAGCAAACCAGCGATAAAATAGCAGAATCTTACCAGGATCAACGCTGTGATTAGGTAGATCGCAGTGTTTAAAGCAGCATAAAAGATGTTCATGTCTATCGGGTAGGAAAGCCTGAAGAGTTCTTTATAGTTGTCGAATCCTATGAAGTACTTCTCTGTGGTGGTGTAGTCCCATTTAAAAAAGCTAAGAACCAGAGAAAACCCTATCGGCCAAAAGACGAATATTGATAGGATTACGAGCGATGGTAGCAGAAAAAGGTATGCGTGGAGCGTCTCTCGCCAGTATTTCTTTGAATACTTACTATAAGCCACTTCGCACCCTCCCAGGAATTTTTTTTTGCGCTAAGTTCATTATATCATCTAGTTTTTTAACGCACTTAAAACCTTGAACAGCCTGATATGCTCTCTCACATCGTGGACCCTGATAATCTCAACGTTTTTCAAATAACAGTATGCCGAAACAGCCAATGTGCCTTCAAGCCTTTCCTCTGGCGGAAGGTCGAGGATGTACCCTATAAAACTTTTCCTTGAGTGCCCTATCAGTACAGAATACCCGAGTTTCTTAAAAATGTCAAGTTTTCTTAAAATTTCCAGGTTATCTTCGAATCTTTTTCCGAAACCAATACCCGGATCAATCACTATGCTTTCTGAAGGAATACCCATTTCAACGGCTTTTTCCGCATTGGCTTTGAGTAATTCTTTAACCTCGCTTACAACATCTTCGTAATATGGTTCATTCTGCATTGTTTTTGGCGTTCCCTTCATGTGCATTAAAATCACGCCAGCATTGTTTTCATATACCAATCTCATCATTTTCTCGTTTCGTAAACCCGTAATATCGTTCACTATATCTGCACCGCTATCCAGTGCGGCTTTTGCGGTCTCTGGATGGTAAGTATCTATCGAGATGAAACAATCAGGTATTAATTTTCTTAGCTCTTTGATTACGGGAACAACACGTCTTATCTCTTCCTGTGGTTCTACCGGATCTGCTCCAGGTCTTGACGACTCGCCCCCGATATCCAGTATTTTTGCTCCTTCTTCATACATTTCAACGGCTTTTTTAACAGCGTCTTCTATGCCCTGATAGCGGCTTCCGGTGTAGAACGAGTCCGGGGTAACATTTATTATTCCCATTACAACTGTTTCTGAAAGGTCGAGATAACGACCTCTTGCCAGGAGCTTTTTCAAGTTGTATGCCCTCCTTTTGCTTCAACCGCTTCAACATAAGCTTTAAAGAGAGGGTGGGGATCTCCCACTCTTGATTTGAATTCAGGATGATACTGTATCCCAACAAAGAAAACGTGATTTGGTAGTTCTATTGCCTCTACAAAATCTAATTTTGAAGAGATAATAAGCCTGGTATTTTTAAATGCTTCTTTATCTTCTGGAAAGGTAAAGAGATTTTTGAACTCTTCATAATTGACCTCGTATCTGTGTCTGTGACGTTCCATAACGAGGTCTTTTCCGTAGATCTCTCTTAGCTTTGAACCTTTAAACAAAGGCGTTTTTTGAGCGCCCAATCTCATAGTGCCTCCCATTTGGAGCACCCTCTTCTGGTCTTCCATCAAATCTATTACGGGATATGGGGTTTCTGGATCGAATTCTCTGGAATTCGCACCTTCCAGACCCGCTACATTCCTTGCGAATTCGATGACCATCAATTGCATCCCCAGACAAATCCCGAGGATCGGGACATTGTTGAGCCTTGCGTACTTTATCGCTTTTATCTTACCTTCAATACCACGTTTCCCGAAACCGCCGGGGATGATTACTCCATCGTATGAAGAGAGAGTTACAGCGATTTCATCTTCACTCATTTCTTCAAGTATTTGGGAATCAACAGTCTCCGGTTTGCTGACGCCACAAAGTAATAGACTTTCCGTTATGCTCTTGTAGGCGTCATCAGTGCCAAGGTATTTACCGACAAGAGCTATGCGATATGGTTTGAAAGCCCGCGGATAATCCCAGTGGAAAACATCCTTTAGTTCTATTCCCAATTTTTGTGCTATCAGTTTCTGAATTCCCATTGAATACAGTACGTGGGGGATTTCGTAAACGTTCGAGGCGTCTGGAAGGTTAAAGACCATTTGCTTCGGAACTCCTCCAAAAAGGGCGATCTTATTCAACTCGTCGTTTCCCAGGGGGATTTCTGATCTAACAGCGATCATGTCCGGATGGATACCTATCTTTCTCAAAAGCTGTACCGACTGTTGTGTGGGTTTGGTTTTGAATTCGTTGGACGCTTTCAAGAAGGGTACATAAGTGACATGAATAAAGAGAAAATTCTCAGGTCCTTTTTCAAGGCTCATCTCTCTGACAGCTTCCAGGAATATTTCGCCCTCGATGTCCCCGACGGTTCCGCCTATTTCAATCAACACGAGATCACCGGAGATTCTGTCTATCCTCTCTTTAATCTCGGCTGTAACGTGGGGTACCATTTGGACGGTAGCACCGAGGTATTTTCCGGCGCGTTCCTTATCAACAACACTTTTGTATATCTGACCAGCCGTTACATTGTTAATTCTTTGCATATTGACACCGAGGAATCTTTCATAATGTCCGAGATCGAGATCAGCTTCGTATCCATCTTCCGTTACAAAAACCTCTCCGTGTTGATTTGGATTCATCGTACCGGCGTCAACATTCAGGTATGGATCAATCTTCAAAACATTTACGTCAACGCCGCCTTCCTTCAAAACCCTGGCAAGTGACGCTGAAAGAATTCCTTTCCCGATACCACTCAACACACCACCGGTCACAACAATATACTTTTTAGTCATCGCTATCACCGTTCTCTCCAAGGATCTCTTTTACTCGTTTTATGTCTTCAGCATGTTCTGGATCTTTTCCCGGGGTTTCCAGTATTAAAGGTCGTTTTAGTATCTCCGGGTTTGAAAGGAAATGGTAAAAACCTTCATTACCGATGTAACCTTCCCCGATGCGTTCATGTCGATCTTTTGCCGCGCCAAGAGGATATTTAGAATCGTTGAGGTGGATCATAACAAATCTATTAAGGCCGACCTCGGAATCTATTTCTTCAAGAAGCTTTTCAACGGCAGCTTTGCTTCGGATATCATATCCAGCATCGAAGCCGTGGCAGGTATCGTAGGTTATCATTACCCTTTCGGGATAGGAACATGTCTCAATGATCCTGCGCAGTTCATTGAAAGTGCTGCCGATGTTTCCGCCTTTTGGTGCCACGTTTTCTAAGAGAAGGATAACTTTGCTATCTTCATTGCGTGAGAGTACCACATCAATGCCTTTAGCGATTCTGGATATACCTTCGTCCAAACCCGTTCCAAGATGGCTTCCGGGATGAAAATTCAGATATTTTAATCCAAGGACTTCGACGATTTTTATTTCTAAATCAAGCAGTTCCACTGATTTTTCCCAGACTTCGGGTTTTGGTGAGGCCAGGTTTATTAAATATCCAGAGTGAACCAACGTATCTTCAGGTTTTATACCCGATTCCGCCAGCCTGTATTTAAAATTTCTCGCTGTAGTATCATCAGGAAGTTTTGCTCGCCACATTGATGGGCTGTGGGGAAATATTTGAAACGTATTTCCGCCGATGTTCAAACTGGCTTGAGGTACTTTGTCGAACCCCCTGGATGTTGACATGTGAGCACCGATTATCATTATTTCACCCCATTCACTTATCTTCTTCCCCTATCTTTAACAAAGCAAGGAATGCCGTCTGCGGTATTGTAACCCTTCCAATTTCCCTTAATCTTTTCTTTCCTTCTCTTTGCTTCTCAAGGAGTTTCATTTTTCTCGTTATGTCTCCACCGTAACACTTAGCCAAAACATCCTTTCTGAGAGCTTTTATATCGGTCCTGGCGATTATCCTTCCGCGGGACTTAGCCTGTATGGGAATCTGAAACTGATGTTGAGGAATCAGATCCTTGAGCTTTTCAACTACTTTCTTTGCCACGGCATATTCCTTGTCCTTATGAACGATGAATGATAAGGCATCAACCACTTCTTTATTAACAAGGATCGTTACCTTTACAAGATCGGAGGGTCTATATCCGATGATCTCGTAATCCATAGAAGCGAATCCTCTAGAAATAGCCTTTAGTTTATCGAAGAAATCAAACATTATCTCTGACAGTGGTGCGATGAATTTCAGCACTACTCTGTTCTTACCGGCATTTTCGACTTCCTTAAATTCACCGCGCTTCTCTGAAGTAACGAATCCAATTATGTTACCCATATATTCAGAAGGTGTGATTATGGAAAGCTCGACGTAAGGTTCCTCGACCTCTTCAAATTCACCATCGTTTGGGAATTTTGCGGGATTGGTGATTTCCACGATTTCACCGTTTTTCATCTTCACTCTATATACAACATTTGGAGCGGTTAAAATCACAGCTATTTCAAATTCCCTTTCAAGCCTTTCTCTAACAACATCCATATGAAGCAACCCCAGAAAGCCAACCCGGAAACCGAATCCAAGAGCTGGTGAATTCTCCGGTTCAAAAACCAGAGCGGGGTCGTTTAACTTTAATTTCTCAAGAGCCTTCCGCAGTTCTCCGTAGTATTCAGGGAGACCCGGGAACATTCCAGCATATACCATTGGCTTGACTTCTCTAAATCCCGGAAGAGGTTCAGAGATAGGATTATCTGCCGATGTTATCGTGTCACCTATTCGTGCGCTGGAAACCTCTTTTATCCCCGCAATTATGTAACCAACCTCTCCTGCACTTAAAGAATCGGCCGGTATAAGTTCGGGAGTAAATATTCCAACCTCGGTGACTTCAAAGGTTTCACCGCTGCTGAACATCATTATCTTATCTCCGGGGCGCACCGTGCCCTCGAAAATCCTTGCATGAACTATAACCCCTCTGTATTTATCGTACTCGGCATCAAATATGAGAGCTTTCAGGGGAGCACCAGAATCTCCAGAAGGTGCCGGAATTTTATCAACAATGGCTTTAAGAATCTCCTTAACACCTTCGCCTGTTTTCCCGCTCGCCTTTATACAATCTTCCTCCGTAAAACCAATGAGATCTTCCAGTTCGCTTATGGTTTCCTGAATATTGGCATTTGGAAGATCGATTTTATTTATGACAGGAATGATTTCCAGGTCGTTTTCTAATGCAAGGTAAGTATTTGCGAAAGTTTGCGCTTCAACTCCCTGACTCGCATCGACGAGCAATATTGCACCCTCGCAGGCAGCAAGACTTCGTGAGACTTCGTAAGAGAAGTCCACATGGCCGGGAGTATCGATTATATTTATCTCATATGTTTTTCCATCATCAGCGGTGTACATTACTTTTACCGGTGTGGCTTTTATCGTAATTCCTCTTTCCCTTTCAATATCCATAGTATCAAGATACTGTTCATGCATCTTTCTCTGTTCAATGGCACTGGTGATTTCGAGTATCCTGTCAACAAGAGTGGTTTTCCCGTGGTCAATGTGCGCAATTATCGATATATTCCGTATCAATTCCTTATTGTACATACAAATTCCCCCTGATATGTTCTGATAGAAATTTTATCACGGGAACGTTTTAAGCGCATGAAAAAAAACAAGGGAGAGTACTCCCCTGTCTTTTCTGGTAAATGCTATTTAACTAATTTTAAGAAATTCTTGTCCGAGATCCCGAGAAGTTGAGTACTGTAGATAGATCCTGAATTTAAATCGGTATCTCATTTTTGGGTTTTATCCGCCGCAGGCGCATATCAACTGCGAAGCAGTTCGAGACAACCACGAAGTGGTTCGGAACAACTCCGCAGGAGTTCGAGTCAATCCCAAAGGGATTCGTACCCTCAGCGTAATCGAGCTTACCATTTCTTGGATTCTCGTGTTTTTATTCGTTAATCAACTCTTTTATAAAATTCGGCAAGACAAAGCAAGCCTTGTGAATGTCTTCGTTGTAATATTTTAATTGATGATCAAAATTCTGCACTCTCGACGGATCAAAGTCGTCAATTGGGTGGTACTTTTTGGAAGCGAAAACATATGTCCACAGTCCTGATGGATAGGTTGTCATAAAGCCTGTATATAATTTAGAAATCGGGAAAGCAGATGAAATTCTGTTGTACGCTATGGCCACCCATCCTTTATCGTAGAAAGGATCTTCCGTTTCGGCAGAGAAAACACCGTCTTCCTTTAACGCTTCAAAACAATTTTTGTAGAATTCTTTTGTGAAAAGATGGCCACCCTCCCCAGCCGTCGGATCGGTGGAATCAACGATTATGGCATCAAAATAATCCTTGTACTTCTTGATGAATTCAGCACCATTTTCGTTTACGATTTTGGCTTTTGGGTTGTCCATTTCTACAGCCGTTGGCAAGTATTTCTTTGCAGCTTCTATAACATAAGGATCGATTTCACAAAGTATTGCCTCTTCAATAGATGGATGCTTCAAAGCCTCACGCAGACTTCCTCCATCCCCTCCACCTATTATGAGGACTCTCCTGGGTTCAGGGTGTACGAACAACGGAACATGAACCAGCATTTCGTGGTACATGAATTCATCCACTTCCGTCATCATCGTTATACCGTCAAGAGCAAATACCTTTCCAAAGTCGGGATGTTCGAATATATCTATCCTTTGATAAGGACTTTGGTAAGAGTGTAACATCTTTTTTATCTTCATAAAAATGCCTGCGTTTCTACCAGTATAATATTCCATGTACATAAGATGATCCATCGTTCTAAGATCTTTTTTCACACCAATCCCCTCCGTTATACCTTGTGTGGTGCAGTTTCAGGAATCCCAATTTCGGAGTAAATTCCTCTAAGGTGTTCAACCACGCTGGTTTTTTTTGCATCAAATTTTATCCTCAAGAATTCAAAAGCTTTCCATGGGTTAACCTCATCGCCGCAGGTGAAGAGGTCTATAGCTGCGTACCCGTATTCCGGCCAGGTATGTATTGCAAGATGAGATTCCGCTATTACAACAACTCCACTTATTCCATGTGGCAAAAATCTGTGAAACGACGAATCAACGATCGTAGCCCCAGCTTCCTCAGCGGCCTGCCTCATGGAATTGACTACGAAGTCGAGATTGTCCAGTGCTTCAGACGAGCATTCAAAGAACTCAGCCACCAAGTGACGCCCGAGAGCCTTAACTTTTTTCACCTTTTCTTCCCTCCATATATCAAAAATTATGCCCCCCTCTCGGGTAAGGCATTTGTGCTAACTCTTTATGTGATGCGATTGCATTATATTCTTTTAGAGAATGAAAAGTCAAACATTTAGTTGTAAAAACCTGGTTAACGACTGAGATTTATTGATGGTAAAATTTATTGAGATAAACCAATAACTATCAGGAGGCAGACGTATGTTATTCAGACAGGATATGGGAATTGACCTAGGAACGGCGAACACACTGGTATTTGTAAAAGGAAGCGGCGTTGTCGTAAATGAACCTTCAGTTGTCGCTATTGATTCAGAATCTCAAAAAATCCTTCAGGTTGGTCTAGAAGCCAAGAAAATGGTTGGTAAAACTCCTGCCAGTATAATCGCTATAAGGCCTTTAAGAGATGGTGTGATAGCGGACTACGATATTGCTCTGGCAATGCTTAAATACTTTATTTCGCGCGCTTCAAATCGTTTTACTCTATTAAAACCCCGGGTTGTAATAGGAGTTCCCTCCGGAGCAACCGAAGTAGAAAGAAGGGCATTGACCGATGCTGGGTTGGAGGCCGGAGCAAAAAAAGCCTTCCTTATAGAAGAACCCATGGCAAGTGCAATAGGTGTAGGACTAAATGTTGAGGAACCGACCGGAAATATGATTGTTGATATCGGTGGCGGAACCACAGAGATTGCCGTCATATCTCTGGGAAGTATAGTGTTAAGCCAATCCATAAGAACCGCGGGCGATGAGCTTGATGAGTCTATTGTACAGTATGTTAAGGATAAGTACAGGCTTTCCATAGGTGAAAAAACTGCGGAGAGAGTGAAAATTGAAATAGGGAACGTTGTTGATCACGAGGATTTCGACGAAGCGGAAACTGAGGTCATTGGTTTGGATCTGAATACGGGCTTACCCAAAAAACTGATCCTGAAGGGCTACGAAGTTCGCGAAGCTATAACAGAACCTGTAAATAGAATCGTTGAAGCGGTTAAATTCACCATAGAGAACACACCACCTGAGTTAGTCTCTGATATTGTCTTGAATGGTATCAATGTTGCCGGTGGCGGCGCGTTATTGAAAGGTATAAGAGAGCTTCTGGAAAGAGAAACAAGGATTAAGGTAAACCTTGCAGATGACCCGTTAACCTGTGTCGCACGGGGCGCAGGAATGGTTCTTGAAAGGGTTTCGATTTTAGAAAGGATTTCTAAGGAGAATCAATATTGAAACTTTTGGAGATTTCCATAACCATCCTTTTGATTTATCTAGTGTTTGTCTCTACGTGCTTTTATTTGGGGCTGTTAGATGGCTTCAAGGTCTTTCTTGGAAAAGCGATCTGGCCCCTGACTTATATGAGGATGAGATCCTCAGAAATTTTTTCTATATTACTAAAAGAACAAGGAAGAGTTGTTTTACTTTCGGAATTAAATGAATTGCTAAAAAAAGAATTATCAATAACCGGAATTGAGCCTCCTTTGAGGGTGGCCTTTTACAATCACTACAGAGGAAATCATCTATTACTGGATGCTGTTTCCACTCCGTTATTAGGGTCCCCTGTTGTTGCCTTTGAAAGCAAGCATATTGTGGGGGTCGTCGTTGGTTGGGGTAGTGGCTATATAGAGGTTGAACCTCTGAAGTTTTTAGAGTTTAGAATTCCCGCGGTTGCCAGACATCGTTCTGTGGATATTGAAGGATTCGTTTACAGTGAACATGGTAGAGTGTTCTTTAAAACCTTTGATCCTGTTGAGTTAGAGTATGGAGATGAGGTAACCCTTTCACCGTCAATTGAGGGGTTTGGGTATCTGCATCACGCCGGATTGACGGTTATTGGTCAGATTACTACTCCCTTTAGGGAATGTGGAAACTATCTGCTGAAAACCCTGGAGATATCCGGTGAATTATTCATATATCTTGGAGGAGAGTAAATGTGAGCTGGAAATATTTGATTCCTGTATTTCTTACATACATAGATCTGGGTTACGCCGATCTCTTTCCACTGTTCCCACTTTCAATTGTTTTGTTATTTATAACCTTAAGAGGCGGATGGTTGAGCTTTGTTTTGAGCCTTTTTATAATCTGGCTAATAAGCGTTTCATACTCCAGCCTGAGTTTTGCCGTTCTGGCAGGAATCATCACATCTTTCGGGTATCTTGTGTTCAAAACGAAGTTAAAAACTCCTTTTTCAGCAATTTTAACAACATTTCTGCTGTCGCTATCGACATTGGTATTCAATACCTTCTTTCCTGGAATTTTTGTAGCTCCGCTGCTGATTCTATTTATTTTGAGGAGGAAAATCCTTGAATTCGAAAAGAATTGATTTACTATTTCTCTTCTTTCTCCTCGGGGCAGGACTTTTTATATTCAGGCTTTTTCAGTTTCAAATCCTGGAGCACAAAGAATTCCAGGCAGAAGTGGAAAAAATAATAACACGCGTTTCTTCAATTGAAGCTCCAAGAGGAAGAATATTCGACAGGAACGGGATCCCCTTAGCATGGAATGAACCGATTTATATTCTAAAGAAAAAGGTGCCTTTCCTTTCTGAGAAAATCAGGAGCATTCTTTATACGGCACTCAATAGAGCTGATGATGCCACTTCAACCATCAGAAAACTGGAGGCCTTTGGGGAGGTAGAAGCTCATTTAAGGGCTGATTATATACATCTTCTGGAAGATTCGGACGAAATTGATGTCGAAGAACACTTCGTGCGGCGTTATAGCGAAAATCCAGGAATAGCACATGTCGTAGGCTACATTACATCTGAAGAACAACCGGTTCGGGGGATTGAAAAATTTTACAACGACCTGTTAACCGGGAAAAATGGCCTGAAGCTCTTGAAAGTGGATAACCACGGAAAGGTTGTTTCTGTACTGGAAAAAACAGAACCAATTCCCGGGGAAGATCTCGTTCTCACCATAGATGCGAGTCTCAGCAGTTACGCTTATTCTTTACTGAAATCGTACAACCGTCCCGGCGCAGTTATTGTTATGAAAACCGACGGCCAGATTCTGGCAATGGCTTCCAATCCCTCGTATTCTCCAGAACAATTCTCGTTAGGCCTTTCCGATAGGGAATGGACAAGACTCAAATACGATCCTGAAGGCCCTCTGCTTAACAGAGCTGTTTCCCCGTATCCGCCTGGTTCAATCATAAAACCTTTTATTTCTATGGTGGCTCTTTCAGAAAAAGTTTCGCCAGACGCAACCATCTTTTGTTCGGGGATTTTTCAGTACAAAGATTCAGAGGGACATACCCTGGCTGTGTTTTCTGATTGGTATCTTTACGGTCATAAAGAAGTTGATTTGAGAAGAGCCCTTGCGGTCTCCTGCAACGTGTATTTTTATGAGTTAGGGCTTAAACTTGGTATAGACACGCTAACCCATTATGCTGAACTGACGGGCATTTTTGGCAAAACAGGTATAGATCTTGAGGAAAGAGAGGGACTCATGCCATCAAGGGAATGGAAATTTAAAACCTACGGTGAGCCGTGGTATCCCGGTGATACGATCCTAACCTACATCGGTCAGGGGTATGCGCTTATGACACCTCTTGAGGTAACAAGAATGACGGCGATAATAGCTACAAAAGGGTGTGAGGTTGTCCCATATATATATCGAAGGAGTGCAACGAACGAAAAAGACTTTCATCTTTCCGAAGATGCGTGGGAGACAATCATAGCTGGAATGAAAGATGTCATATCACGTGCCGGAACAGGTCCTGCTGATAGAGGAACGGCCTACCATGCTTTCAAAGGGTTTCCTTACGATGTTGCTGGAAAAACCGGAACGGCAGAAAATACTGGTAATGTTCCGCATTCCTGGTTTACAGGCTTTTCTCCGGTTGATGATCCAGAAATCATAGTAACGGTGTTTGTCGAAAACGGCGGCTATGGTTCAACAACAGCCGCCGCGATAGCAAGAAAGATCTTTGAAGCATACTACGGGATTCGTTGATTGATTAACCTCGATTCCTTTCATATCTTCAAGAGACTTATTCGTAATTGGCAAATCGGCCACCAAGCATTGCTATTGCCAGTATCATCCTGAATATTTCTAGATATTCTGTGGATGTGTATCTAACTGTTCTGCCAGAGGTTCTGGTTAACCCCGGTATAATTGCGACCGCATCTGCGACAACAGTTGTAACAAGATCAACCTCGAGGGTTATCTCACCATTGAGTTTCTTGACTTCCAGGCTATCGAGCTGCTCCAATAACTTTTCGAAAGCCTTTTCGTATGCTTTTTTTACCTTGACTGGATGATAGACTTTGGCGGAGAATCTTCCGATTCCTTCTTTCGTTCTTACAAAGGGAAAATCGTTTCCAAAGAATTCTTTGACCTGCTTTTCGAGAACATCATCGCCTGTAATCAGTCCTACCGGTACACCGAAGACTCCTGCGTAATAAGCATTTATCTCTGTTTCACCAACTTCTTTTCCGTTCAGTCTTATGTTGTAGATGCAGGATCCGGCATAGGTGTGATCCATACCAGCCCGGAACGAACCTACTTTGCCATGATAGCCGAGGAGCATAACAAGGTCGAAGCTGTTATCAAGCCCTTGCATCATATAAAAAGGTCTCGGGTAACCCCTGATCCAGCTAACTCTGTGGTCAGAAATACCACCAAAGGGCAGATTTTCTCCCCTGGAATGGGAATCGCAAATCACTATCTCTTCGACCTGTTCGTTTAATTTTGATTCTTTGATGAGTTCAATTACCCAGTTGAGTTCCGTGTTCTGCATGGTGGTATATATTTTGTTGTTTGACTTCATCTCGTTCCAGGAGACTACCCCCGCAATGCCTTCCATATCTGTCGAAATGAATATCTTCATCGCCATCCCCCCTGATAGCCTTTACACCTTTTCAACAAAGACGATGTTACCATTCATCTCTACTTCTATTTGCCTTTCCTTGAAGAAGGAGATGAGAACATCAAGGTTTTCCACTCTACAGGAGATTTTGGCTTTTACTGAAGCGCCGAAATCGATGTCTTGAATATTGAAGTCTTTTCCCTCAACAAATTTTCCAACGAACATGTTCCATATGCTGTAATTAACCTGGACACTAAATACCTTTCCGGGACAGTATCTTCCTTTTTCCCCTTGTTCCAGAGTGGATCGTGCGGTTGACCGATAGGCGTCTATTAACCCCCGTACACCAAGCTTTGTTCCGCCAAAGTATCTTGTAATAACGATGGCCACGTTTGTCATGTTTAGCTCTTCAATGGCCGAAAAAATAGGCCGACCGGCGCTCCCATGGGGTTCGCCGGCATCGGAAAAATTGAACTTTTCAACGCCATTACCAATTACCTTGTAAGCCCAGCAATTATGGCTAGCATCCCTGTACTTAGCAGCTACGTCTCTGATGAATCTTTTGGCTTCTTCCTCCGTTTCACAATGTGCTGCGTTACCTATGAAAACGGAACGCTTTATATTCACTTCAAAAGAGACGGTCCCAGTTAGTGAAAGATAACAGCTCAATCCTATTCACCTTTCATCAGTTTTTCAATGAAGCTCATATCTGGGCTGAGTATGAATTTTGAATCTGGCAGCGTCTCTTCATAGACAACCAGCCTTTTCCAGAACTCGTAAAATTCCGGGTCGTCCGAAAAGGCTTCCGCATAGATTCTCAGAGCTGATGCTTCCGCGGTTCCCTTTATTATTTCAGCTTTCTTCTGTGCTTCTGCAAGGGCTATTACCTTCAATTTATCAGCTTCGGCGCGAATCATATTGGCTTCCTTTTCACCTTCAGCACGGATCAGGGCGGCTTCCTGGTAGCGTTCAGATTTCATTCTGTTGAAAACAGCGTTTTTATTTTCATCAGGAAGGACAGCACGTTTAACCCTGACGGATACAATGAGGATACCGTAGTCCTTCATTTCTTCAGCAGCGGCCAGGGTGACTTTCTCGAGAACCGCGCCGCGACCGGAGATCACTTCATCAAACTGCAATTTTCCAAAGGTGTTTCTCACGATGGAGTAAACAACATCGTCGATCCTTGTCAGAGCAAGATCGACCGATTTCATCGTTTTCACGAATTTTTCAGGATCAACGATCTTCCACACAGCGATGGTGTCCACCAGAAGCGTTTTCTTATCCTTTGTGAAAATTCTTTCTGCGGGAACATCGTATATCTGTAAACGTTTATCGAATCTTACAACCTTGTCAACAAAGGGTTGTTTGGTATGGAGCCCCGGTTCGGTACTAACCTCTTTTATCTCTCCAAAGCGGAGAACGACCGCCTGTTTGGTTTGATCTACAATGTAGAAGAATTCAGGTACAAGTATCAGAGCAATAATCGCCAGAATCACAATTGTTATTATGGCTTTCATCGGCTACCACCTTCTTCCATTTTGGAGAGGTCCAGGAACTTCAATACTCCATCTTTACTAAGGAGAACGAATTTTTCAGAATCTTTAAGGATTCTGTTCAGCATTTCGAGATAAAGCCTTGTACGGGTTATTTTCGGCGCCTTTTTGTATTCTCCAAAAACCTTTGTGAATCTCTCTGCTTCACCCTTTGCTTTGAGGATCAATTCTTCAGCATAGGCTTCCGCCTCTCTTACTATCTGGACGGCTTCACCTTCAGCACGTGGAATTAAATCGTTCTTGTATCTTTCTGCTTCATTTCTCAGCTTTTCTTTATCTTGCTTCGCGTTGTTGACGTCGTCGAATGCGGCAACAACCTGTTCAGGTGGACTGACCTCCTGGAGATAAACGTTCTTTACCTCGATGCCAACATTGAGCTGGTCTAAAACATCCTGGACTCGCTCAGCCGTTTTTGCTGCGATTACATCCCTCTCGAATGTGAGGACTTCATCTATACTCGCGGCGGCAACCTCTTCCCTGAGGATGGCTTCAGAGACGAAACGGACCACCTGCTCGTCATTAATCAGGTTAAAAGCAAACTGCTCAGGATCTTTCACATAGTACTGAACAACTGCTTCCACAGAGACGATATTTCCATCGCCTGTCAACATCAACGATTCATTCTTTACTGAGGTGTATCTTCCTGGCGAAACTGTTCTGAATCCTATCTCCTGTTTTCTGAGTGCGGAAACATTGACCTTAACAACGCTTTCGATAGGGTATGGGAGATGATAGTGTAAGCCAGGACCAACGGTTTTTATGTGGGCACCGAATCGTTTGACTAACCCAACCTCTGCCGGTCCAACGAAGAAAAAACCTGACAGGAAATAAACAACGACAATTGCGATTATTACAAACACAATAACAAAACCACTCATGAACTTAAAAGAGGGTCTTCTTTCAGGTAATTCACCTATTTCTGTCATAGGATCACTCCTTTCCTTTACCAGATGTCGATCTCGGTTTGTAGGATAACTCCCGTTTTTTCATAAACCCGCGCTTTTATTTTTTCAATTAGTTCTACCAAATCTCTCTGTGTACCTCCTCCTACGTTTACAATAAATCCCGCATGTTTCCTGGACACTTCAACGCCACCAACTCTTAGTCCTTTTAATCCGAGTTTGTCAATGGTAGAGCCAACATAAAAATCCGGTTTGGGACGCAAGAACACACTACCAGCACTTGGAAGGTGTATCGGTTGTTTTTCCAGTCTCTTCGATAATATCTCTTGCATCTTCTCACGAATCTTTTCTGGCTTACCTTCGTGTAATGAAAGAGTCGCGCTGAGAATAGTTAGACCGTTCTTTTTAAACAAACTCTGTCTGTAACCATAACCTATTTCCTCTACGGATAGTTTTTTTGGCTTCAAATTATCGTCTAAAACGCTCACTGACTCAACGACCTGAGACATCTCTCCGCCGAAAGCGCCTGCGTTCATGTAAAGAGCACCACCAAGAGTTCCTGGTATTCCGGAAGCGAACTCCAGGCCGGAGAGCCCCCCCTCAGCGGCTATATCCAGAACCCTTCTAAGAGGCACACCACATTCAGCTGTTATCTTGTTTCCAGAGATTCTAACGTTCGCTAAATATCGAGTATGGACGGCAATGCCATTGAAGCTTTTTGGAGGAACAACGTTAGACCCTCCGCCGAGGATTTTGAAAGGGACCGAATGAGCTTTTAAAACCTCCAGGCATTTCGAGAAAGCCTGAATGGTCATCGGAAAAACGACCGCATCGACTCTTCCACCAATTCTTATTGTGGTATAGTTTGCGAGAGATTCGTCGAGCTTTATTTCGCAACCTGAAAGGTACAATTTCCGGAAAAGCTTATTATTTAGACTCACAATTTTCGCCCCAGAAGTAGATTTTGTCGATGATTTCTTTCCCACTCTTCAAATTCTTAACTACTTCTATGAATTCCGGCCGATTCACAAGCAACATCTGAAGCGCCTCGAGCAAAAAAGCTTTCGTTGCCTTATCAATTTTATCATCATTGTAAAGCTCAACAAGAGCTTTTAGAGCCTTCATGGATCCAGTATGGCTGAGCGCCATAATTATCTGGTCACGAAAATCAGTGCTTACAGCTTCCTTCAGGAGCATTGACAACAGATCAACGACTTTATCACCTTCACCCAGTTTTGCCAGAGCCTCGTATAAAATTACCTGTGCTTCTTCACTGTCATAGAGTTTTAACATGGAGTATATCAGTGGAACTATCCGTGTTTCACCAATATCACTGAGTCTGTCAACGATATAAAGGGCTGTGATGTCGTTTTGCCTGCCTTCACTGACAATTTCTTTTAGTTTCTTAAAAAGTGCATCAATACCGGAAGATCCCATATCGCACAGTGCATCAAGACATATATTGGCTACCTCGTCGTCCTCTTTTTCAAGCAGATCTAAAAGCAAAGGAATTGCTTCTTCTCCTTTTTCATCGACAATCTTCCTTATAACTTCATCCCTATTCATATAATCTTTCCTCCCCTATTATTCCAGTCATAGCTTTCAGTTCAAGTTGTCTTTCCTGGTCGCTGAGAGTTTTTACAAAGGAATACGTATTATTCCCGATTATCTCTTTGTTCACAGTAAAATGTCTGTCCGCAATAGCCGCGATCTGCGGGATATGCGTTATCACAATAGATTGGACACTATCCGAGATCTCCTTTACTTTTTCAGCGACAATCTTTCCAAGCCTCTGTCCAACACCGGTATCGATTTCATCAAAAACAACAGTGCTTAAGGTAAGTTCATCCTTCAAAACAGATTCTATAGCCAGCAGAATACGGGAAAGTTCACCACCGGAAGCTACTTTCGAAATCTCTAACAGTCCTCCCCCGGGATTTGTCCTGATCAGCAAAGAGACCTTTGAAATGCCGGAGCTCGTGGGGTGTTCGTTTGGTATGAATTGAAAATCAACAATTGCCCCTTTCATTTTCAGATCATCAAGATGCTTCTGTATCTTCTCCTTTATAATCCTGGCAACCTCAAGACGTTCTTTATCTATCTCCTTTCCCAGTCTGATAAGCTCCTGGTAGAGTTCCTTTTCCCTCTCCACCAACCTTTCTTTTTTAGCTTCTAGATTTGTGAGTTCTTTAAGTCTGTTTGCTATTTTTTCTCCTGTTTCGATTATCTCTTCAACGGTTTGACCGTACTTTCGCTTCAAATTCTGTATCAACGAAAATCTTGCCTCGACTTGCGAGAATTCTTCATCATCGAACTCAAAATTCGGAAGCTCAGCTACCAGCATATCGTAGAGATAATCGATCTCCTCAATGGCGACGCGAGCATGTTCGGAAAAATCTTTGTAACCATATTTTTCAAGTGCTTCCAGGTCGTGCAGGATGTTAGATAATATTGCATAAGCCGAATTGTCCATATCTTTCAATGTCTCCATTAGAAGGGTAAAGGTTTTCTTGAGTTCCTGAGCGTCGGTGTATTTTTTGTACTTCCGTTCAATTTCAATGTCCTCACCGGGTTGGAGCTTTGCATCCACAATCTCTTTCAACTGAAATTCCAGAAAATCCTTCTCTCTTGCTATGCTTCCAGGGTCTACTTCGAAGGTGCCTAATTCTTTTTTGACTTTTACAAACTCGTTATATTTTTCTGCGTATTCCTTTAGCAAGGAACGATCCCTTATCATGTTGTCGAGAATCAGGTGATGTTTTGAGCTATCGAGAAGTTTCACACTACTGTGTTGAGAGTGAATCTCAATCTGGTCTGAAAGAAGCTCAGCAATGACCTGGCGCGGCGTGATTTTTCCGTTCAGACGGTATATAGTTCTTTGAGGCCCGAAACTAACCTTTATCAATATCTCGTCAGAGGGTTCGATTCCCATTTCCACGGCCCTTTTGCGGAGGGCTTCGTTCATGAGAAATATGGCTTCGACATAGCTGTCTTCCTTTCGTTCGGTGAGTTGTGGAGAAAAGCCGGTTACTGCTTTCAAGGCTTTCAGAAGAAGCGTTTTTCCCGCACCAGATTCTCCTGTTATGACGTTCAGCTTTTCAGAAAACTCCATGTAAAATTCTTTGAAGGTGAAAAAATTCTTTCCTGATAGAGTAAAAAGCATTTCTAACCTCCATCTCTTGGTTTCAACAACATTATACTATTTGCATATGACCCTTCGGTGGGTAATAATAACATTAATCTTAATCTTTCCATCCTTGACAGTTTTTCAGATGCTCCGTATAATCTTCAAGGATACATTAAAAGGAGGTTGAGCTATGAAGAGGACATACCAGCCTTCGAGGGTTAAGAGAAAGAGAACCCACGGATTTCTCGTTAGGATGAGAACGAAATCCGGTAGAAGGATTATTGCAAACCGCAGAAGAAAAGGAAGAAAAAGATTGGCGGTGTGAGAAAAATCGACCAGAGATTAACACGAAATGAGAGATTGAGAAAGAAGGCAGACTTTGATAGAGTGTTCAAACAGGGAAATGTTGTTCAGGATAATTTCTTCGTTGTTCTCTATGTCAGAAATGGTCTGCCTTTTTCTCGTATTGGTGTATCTGTAAAAAAGAAATTCGGAAAAGCACACGACAGGAACCGACTCAGAAGGATTGTAAAAGAGATTTTCAGAAAGAACAAAAGTGCTTTCCTGCCAGGTTATGATATACTCGTCATTGCAAGAAAGGAACTTTCTGACTCGTTTAAGAGTGGTAAAGCTGATTACCATATTTTATCTGATCATTTACTTGGATTATTGAGCGGGATTGCAGAGCAGGAAAAAAATGAAAAAAATAGTTCTGACGTTAATTAACTTTTATAGGAAATACATTTCTCCATCCAAGCCTCCTACGTGTAGGTTTACACCTACCTGCTCTGCTTACACTTTTGAAGCTGTTCAGAGGTTCGGTGTATTTAAAGGACTTTTGCTGGGAACCTGGCGTATTTTAAGATGCAACCCCTTCAACAAAGGTGGATATGATCCAGTTCCAGAAGAATTCAAACTGCTAAGGAGGAACACGAAATGAGAAAAATTACTGCTTTGTTCTTTATCTTGGTTGTTTTGTTTGCTTCTGTTCTCCTTGGTTCTGAAATGACCACAAAAGAGGGGACAGACACTCTCACGATATCTTCCAAGACTTTTACAATTGTTCTAAATACCAGGTTGGGGGTTCTTGACGATATTCGTATTAACGTGGATAGAAAGGTTGTAGATATTTATACTTATTATCCTGAAGATCCTGATGGTTACAATGTGTACGGTTCCAACGGCGAACTCATTCCAATTTCATTCTCATACGAAGAGGATGAAAATGGAAATATTCTTGTCTACTTTTTCTATGATAGTGGAACAAAAACCTTTGTCGTAAAAAATGACCCTTACTACGATTTTGATATTATTCTATCTTTTTCAGAGGAGATTACCGCTGTAAGTGTTCCTTATATATCGGAGATAAATCAGAAAGTCCATCCGAACTTCTTCATTACATATGCAAAACCTGATAAACAGAAAACGGTGTGCATTAGTTATTCTGAAGAAGGACGTTTTGACGTAAAACGTTTTTATCCCAACTCCGGAAGAGCAACTATCTCTGCCTTTGCCGGGCCTGTCAAACTCATACATATCTCCGAAGCGTTTCCGGAGATATACGAAGAAATAAAAAAGGACCTCGAGGAATTCGGTGCCATCGGTTTTACAAGCTATATATTCCACGGGCTTGTCGCATTTCTTTACTGGCTCTATAAGCTGACGAAGAGCTTTGGTTGGGCTATCATCCTGTTCACCATCGTTGTAAGGCTGGTCCTCTATCCCCTTTATCATCTCCAGACGAAATCAATGATACAGATGCGTGCGGTACAACCTGAAATAGAAAAAATCAAAAAGAAGTACAAGGATCCTCAAAAGCAGCAACAGGCTCTTACAAAGCTTTACCGGGAAAAGAACATAAATCCTGCAACCGGTTGTCTCACTCTTTTGATACAGCTACCGGTGTTTTTTGTATTGTACGCTGTTATCCGTTACTTCGGCGAGATGTTTGCTTATTCGCCGAAGTTCCTGATCTGGAGCGATCTTTCAACCGGCGGATTCGTTATAAACCTGCCATTTATAATCATCACAATCCTTGCGGGATTTTACATGTCGCTATTTACAAGCCAGGATCCACGGGCAGCCAGACAGGGCATGATTTTTAATGTAATGTTTCCGTTCCTTTTTTACAGTTTCCCATCGGGTTTATTCCTTTACTACACCACAAATACTGTCATACAGATGCTCATTACTATTTACGTCTACCGTAAATTTGGCATCAAAAAACTAACAGTCAGGGAAGTTCTGGGATTGCCACCAAAACCCGTGAAATAACGCTATGTTAAAGTTCTGGGAGGTGTACATTTAAATGAAAACCGTCGTAGTAAGTGCTCCATCAGTGGATGAAGCAGTAAGACTCGCTCAGATTAAGCTCGATGCCTACGAAGACGAAATAGAGGTAAAGGTTATTGAAAAAGGGTCTAAGGGATTTCTTGGAATTTTTGGAGGTAAAGCAACCAAAATCGAGGCCAAACTTCTTCCTAAATATTTTGAGAGAAAACTATCGGAATACTTGAAAGGAATACTGCACCATTTTGGAGAGGACATCTATTTCGACGTTACTTTCAACGGGAAAACCTTCAAGGTTATTATTGAGGGCGACAACATCTCAAGATTGATTGGCAGGCACGGAAAAACGGTGAGTGCATTGCAACACATCCTGAACATCTATGCCAACAGGCTATCCGATATAAAGGTCAACGTTAGTGTGGATGTCGGTAATTATAAGAGGGAACGCAGTGAACTTGTAGTTAATATGGCTCACAAAATAGTGAGAAAGGTAAAAAAGCAAAAGGGTAAGGTGATTCTTGAGCCTATGTTTGCTTTTGAAAGAAGGATAGTCCATGAAATAGTTTCCCAATATGATGGAGTGAGAAGCTATTCTATAGGGCTTGAACCTTACAGACGAGTAGTTGTGGAATATTCTGGTAACGGCAACGGTAGAAACGGTGCCAGGAAAAAAACCGGGAGGTTCAAAAATGTCAGAGCGTATAGTAACAGGAAAAGCTCATGACCTGGAAGCTCAGGTTTTTGATAGCGATACTGTAAGAGGGGTAGAGAAGCGCATATTGATTGGCGAAAAACACAATGCTCCTAATTTTGTAATGAGGCTTTTCACAGTAAAACCTGGTGGTTACAGCCCCAGGCATTCCCACGATTGGGAACACGAGGTTTTCATTGTTAAAGGGGAAGCCACAGTTGTAACTCCTGAAGGTGAAATAAAGGTTTCCGCAGGTTCGTATGTTTATGTTCCAAAAAACGTTGAGCATCAGTTCAAAAATGAAACAGAAGATATACTTGAGTTCATCTGTGTTGTTCCAGTATATGCAGAAAAGTGAGGAAAGGAGGAATCGTCATGCCAATATACAAATATCGTTGTGAAAGTTGTGGAAATGTAGTAGAAGTCTTTCAGAAGATAAACGACGATCCCTTAGAAACCTGCGAAACCTGTGGCGGAGAACTCAAGAAGATGATAGGCAACATTGGTGTTGTATTCAAAGGAAGCGGCTTCTACTCCACAGACTCAAAAAAAACATCGAATGATTCCAGCAGTTCCAAAGAAACCACTAACAACACTTCAAAGACTAACGATTGAGAGATAAGGTATAGCATTGGTATCTATGGGGGAGAAAATCCCCCTTTTTGCTTTTTCGTAAGCTACCATAGCTATCATCGCGGCGTTGTCGGTGCAAAATTCTATTGGTGGAAAGTAAATATTTATATCTTTCTCTTTTGCAATCTCATTCGCACGCTCTCTTAATCTGGTGTTAGCAGCTACGCCACCGGCAAAAACAATTTTGTTAATGCCATATGTTTTAGCCGCAGCAAAGGTTTTGGTAAGCAAAGAATCAATCACCGCTTCCTGAAAAGCGGCAGCTACATCCTCGATTCGAGCCTCAGGATTGTTCTTTAGAAAGTAAAGGACAGAAGTTTTCAACCCGCTGAAGCTAAAATCAAAATTTCCCTTCTCGTTGAGAGCACGGGGAAAACGATAAATTGGATTTCCGTTTCTGGCAGCTAGTTCGACCTCTGGCCCTCCTGGATAACCCAATCCAAGGAGTCGGGCAACCTTGTCAAAAGCCTCACCGGCCGCATCATCACGTGTTTTTCCTATACGCTTAAAATTATTCCAATCCTCGGCAAGTAGAATTTCTGTGTGTCCGCCGGAAACGAGCAAAACCAGAAAAGGATATTCTAGATCTGGAAAACTCAAAAAATTGGCATAAATATGCCCGATGAGATGGTTGACTGCAACGAATGGTTTGTTGAGCGAGATGGAAAGCCCCTTAGCCAGCGATAAACCTACAAGAAGTGAACCCACCAATCCCGGTCCCTGAGTAGCCGCGAATACATCGATATCGTCGATCTTTAAGCTTGCTCTATCCAGGGCTTCATCCAGAAGGAACAGAATATTTTCAAGGTGTTTTCTTGCTGCTATTTCGGGAACTACACCGCCATATTTGCGGTGAATATTTACCTGTGAAGAAAGAACACTGGATAGGAGCTTGCCGTCTTCAACTATAGCAACGGCTGTTTCATCGCAGGAACTTTCTATTGCCAGTACTCTCATCAGGCTGATTCCCTCGTTATTATTTCAGGTTTTGCGCGTCCCTCTATAACATCTTTGGTCATGATGATCTTTTCAACATTCTCCATACTTGGAGCTTCAAACATAATATCGAGCATAACAGATTCTATAACGCTCTTTATTGCCCTCGCGCCGGTACCCCGCTTCAAGGCTTCTTTGGCGATAGCAGTCAATGCGTCTTCGGTAAATTGAAGTGTTATACCTTCGATCTCCAGGAGTTTCTGGTACTGTTTTATGACGGCATTCTTTGGTTCCAGCATTATTCTTTTCAAATCTTCTACACTCAAGTCATCCAGTGTGGCGACCACGGGAAATCTGCCGACAAACTCTGGAATCATACCGTAGTGAATCAAGTCATCCGGACCAACCTGAGCAAGAATTTCGCCAAGGCGATAGGAATCTTTTCCTTTGACCTCTGCCCCGAACCCCATGGTAGAGGTCAAGATCCTCTCTTTTATAATCTCATCCAGGCCGTCAAAGGCTCCACCAACGATGAAAAGGATATTGGTGGTGTCGATCTTTATGAACTCCTGATAGGGATGTTTTCTTCCTCCCTGAGGCGGAACATTTGCAATTGTACCCTCCACTATCTTCAAAAGTGCCTGTTGGACGCCCTCGCCGGAAACGTCTCTGGTTATGGACGGATTGGAGGTTTTGCGCGTTATTTTATCTATCTCGTCAATATATATGATTCCGTATTGCGCGCGTTCTACATCAAAATTTGCAGCTTGTAAAAGCCTCAGGATAACATTCTCCACATCTTCGCCAACATAACCGGCTTCAGTCAACGGTGTAGCGTCAGCTATGGCAAAAGGGACATCGAGAATCTTTGCCAGAGTTCGGGCAATCAGCGTTTTTCCGGAGCCTGTGGGACCGATTAACATAATGTTGGACTTTTCCACTTCGATGTCATCGCTTCCAATGAAAACACGTTTGTAATGGTTATAAACAGCGACAGAGATTGTTTTCTTTGCCTTTTCCTGACCGATAACGTACTGATCCAGTATTGCCTTTATTTCGGCAGGTTTCGGCAGCTTTTTCCCGGGTTCCCGCCTCACCTTTGTATCTTCTTTTAGAATATCGTGGAATAGTTCAACACACTCGTCACAGATGTAACCTTCTGCTCCGGATATTAACTTTTTTACCTGAGAAGCAGGTCTTCCACAAAATGAACATTTTCTTTCGAATGGCAAAGATATTACCTCCCAAATCTATTTGGTCCAAATTTCTTCAATATATTATACACTCTTAATGAGGGGATGTATGAAAAATCCCGAGAATGGAGGATGAAAACTTCATGAAGGCTGTGCTTGTCGATGGTTATATAGATGAACCCGCCGCTTTTGGTGTTTCGCCTTATATTTCTCCAAAGATCAGGTTACTGGCGGGGATTCTGTTTCGGGCTGGATACGAAGTGGAATACCATACAATAGACGATGTCAGGAAAAAAGAACTCTGGGAAGCTTTTCGCGGCCACCAGATTCTCGTTGTGCACGGCGGGATAACCACTCCCGGTCGATATGTTGGGGGCAATCCAGTAACCCTTAATGATATTAAAAAGCTTCTTTCCGGAAACAAAGAACCACAGAAGATTATTTGTGGACCAATAGCACTTGGATACAGTCTGAAAGGCGGAACAAAGGCTATGAACGTAGAGCTCAGCGAAGTGGATGCGCTGCTTTCCCATGAACTTCAACTTGCAGATTTTTTGGGATTGGAATTGAAGGGTTCAAGATACGAGATATTGAACGAGCTATATCCCATTGGTGCGAGGATTGTACCACAGCACCCGCGTTATCCAGATGTCATGATCGAATTCGATATTTCGTCCGGGTGCGAACGTTCTGACGGCTACTGCTCTTTTTGTACAGAATCACTGCTTTACGGGAAGTTTGAAAGCCGTGATTTGAGAGGCATAGAAAGAGAATTGAGAGCATTAAAAGATGTGGGAGTTAAAGCTTTGAGGTTTGGACGTAGTGCAAATGTTGTGGCTTATGGTTACAATAGAGATGTGGGGAAGCCGGATCCTGAAGCAGTGGAAAACTTGTTCAGATTAGCTACGGAGATTCTCAAGCCGGAAGTTTTACACATAGACAACGGGAATCCGATTTTTATAGCCCAATACCCCGAAGAATCAAGAAAAATCCTTGAAACCATTGCCCGATACGATACACCGGGAGATATAATCTCTTTTGGTGTTGAGAGTTTCGATGAAACCGTTAGAAGGTTGAACAATCTTGGTGGTTCCGCTGAGGATATTTTGAAGGCAATTGAAATCGTAAATGAAATAGGAGCTTTCAGAGTTGATGGTGTTCCAAAGCTCCTTCCAGGGATAAACCTCCTGTATGGATTGCCGGGTCATTCAAAAGAGACCTTTAAGATAGACAGAGCATACCTGAAAAAGATATATGATAATGATTGGCTCATCAGACGGCTCAACATTCGTCAGGTTATGATATTTGAAGGGACGCCATTATCGCACCAGGTTCTTCCTAAATTCTCTAAGAAAGCATTTATAAAACACAAAGAAACGATACGGAAGGAATTCGATACTCCCATGCTTAAAAAGGTATTTCCGGTGGGTGCGATACTGAGAAAGGTAATTCCGGAGTACACTCAGGGAGATATAACCTTTGGAAGACCTCTTGGAACCTACCCAATTCTTGTGGGAAGCCCGGTAAAGTTCGAGAGCCCAACCGATATGGTTGTTATCGGACATGGGATACGTTCTATAACGGCAATACCAGTAAATGCTGATTTAAACAGTCTGAGTTTGAGGGAACTTACTTTTTTGCCGGGCATCGGGAAAAACAGAGCAACAATGTTGGTATTGAACAGACCCTTCAAAAATTGGGAAGAACTCGTGAATTTGCTTGAGCAGGAAACCGTAAACAATCTTAAAAAATTAAGACTTCAGATAGGAGGTAAGACGGATTGCCTGAAATCGCGATAATTACAACCGGAGGTACCATCGCAATGGTAAGGGATCCATCAACAGGTGCTTCTGTTCCCGCAAGTGGAATGAACGTTCATGTGGCAGAAGTTGACGGATTATCTGCAATCGCAAAGATACGACATTACGATTTCAGTAATGTCCCCAGCCCTTATATGACCCCTTCGATGTTGTGGAATTTATCGAGTCTTGTAAACGATATTCTAAAAGATGAAAATATTGCTGGAGTGGTGATAACCCATGGAACGGATACCCTTGAAGAATCCGCTTATTTTCTGGATCTGACCGTTCAATCCGATAAGCCGGTTGTTTGCACGGCAGCCATGCGAAACATCAACGAGCTAGGTACCGATGGCCCAAGGAACGTTGTATCTTCTGTGAAGGTAGCTTTGTCCCCGGCTTCAAGAGGATTGGGGACATTGGTTTGTTTGAACGACGAGATTCATGCTGCAAAGGAAGTTACAAAAACCTATACCAGTAACGTGGCTACCTTTGATTCCCCTGGATATGGACCTCTCGGAATAGTTGATGAAGACAAGGTGGTATACTTTAGAAGATTATACTATAGAGAAAACTACAGAGTTAGATTCATTGAAGAAAATGTAGCTCTGATAAAAACCTTTGTAGGTGATGACGGAAGAATAATAGAAAAATTACCAGAACTTGGTTACAAAGGTCTCGTGATAGAAGCCTTTGGGCGCGGAAACGTCCCGCCAAAGGTTGAAGATGCTTTAAAAGTACTGATAAAAGATCTTAGTTTTCCCGTTGTGATAACATCACGATGCTTCAAAGGAAGGGTTCTCGGCATTTATGGGTACAAAGGTGGCGGACGGAGTTTACATGATTTAGGCGTTATTTTTGCACCGGGCCTTTCCTCTCAAAAAGCTCGAATTAAATTAATGGTAGTAATGGGGTTGACCGATGATCTAACGAAAATTGCTGAATATTTTCAGCATAGTTGAAAGGAGAATGCTCGCGTATGAAGCGTTCCAACAAAGGTAGATTGTTTGTGGCGTTACTGACATTTTTGTATCTCTTCATCGCGTTCATGATTTTCTTACTCTCACCGACCACAGCTATTGTGGTTCTTGCAACTCTGGTTATTGTGTTTATAGTAGTTACCTGGGCAAAATTTGCAACAACGAAGCTCAAAATCAAAAGAGCGTTAGCTCTTATCATCGGATTGCTGAGTGTCTTTTTAACGATAATTATGATAATGTTCTTTATTGTTCCACTTGTCTTGAAACAGGTCCCAAATTTTTACAACCTCGTTCTTGATTTCTTCCCTTCCGATGATAAAACAATATCCACTGGATATGTCGGCACCACCTTGTGGGTGCTGGAAGTGGGTAACCGAGACAGAGTTATCGAATCGCAATATAGAATCATTCTCGACAGGATGGGCGCAAGCAAAGAGCAAATGATCAAGGAGATAGAGGATTACCTTTTAGCGGCTTCTTCGGTAAAGAGAAATCCAAATTACCTTGAATTGCAGCTCAGAAGTGCGACAGAAAAACTGAAAGAGTATTTTGAAGAAGTCCCTACATCACCAGATATAAAGAAAGTGGAAATTTACGGAGCGCTTGTATCATCAGACGAAAGGATATTCAGAACAAAACTTGAAAATAAAATAAAAGAATGCATTTCTCCAGAGACAGTTGCAGTTGCCATAGCACATGATATAGCAGCACGCTTGTCAGAAGAAATATCACAACAAGGTAATCTTCGAGACAGCAACATATACGTTCCTTTTACGATTCAGAGCCGAAATGCCTTGCTCAAAATAATAAACAAATACTCTTATGAATTCAATCCGGACAAAACATTTTCAGAATTCATATCGGAGATAAAACAGATAGTAGATGAAGAAATAAATACTCGTTACTTACTTATGATTCCGCTTCCTGACGGGGAACCGGAAAAAATCAGGGAATTTATAGAAAAAGAACTTGTTTCTGTTTTTCCTCCGGGTTTATTCCGTGTCAAAATTTATTCTCCCGGAGCAAACGATGTGAATTCACTGAAAGCTTATTACATGACCGAAAAAGAGCGCAGCGAGCTACAACGTTATACGGTTAATTTTCCGGATCTGGAAAGGGCCTACATCGTTATAATGGAAGAACCGAATCTACGAGATGGAATAAAAAGACGTGTTGAAGAAATACTCGAAACTTATAAACCAATAGGATTGAGCAAAGAAGAGGAAAAGTATTTCCAGCGATTTACCAGGGACTTTGCAACCAATCTGGCAAGCAACTTCGAGAGTTATGATGGCAATTGGCTTGCTTATACAAACGAATTGCTTGATTGGTTCAACGTAAAAAGAGAAACGAAGGCATCTATTCTTTTGACCACCAGGACTTTTCTTTTAGAACTCAAAGTGAAGCTGAGGGATTATACGAATTCAATGCTAGAAAAAATTCCCAACATCGCTTCTGAAACCTTTACGATAGTGTTTTTTGTGGTAATCGGTTCGATATACACGAGTTTTTACTTTGCCTTTTTCAAAAGGCTTGCTCCAAAACTCTATCCACGGCAGTATAGAAGAATTGCGGCAAACTTTTTAAGGGAACTTCATGGAAACATGAAACGCTACATACTTTCCATACTGTTTATAGCTCTTATAGTGGGTATAACCGTTGGACTCCTGATAAAGTTTCTCGGGCTTGGTTATAGCCTTTTGATTGGATTTTGGGCTGCGATTACCAATCTTGTTCCCGTTGTTGGTGTTATATTTGAAATAGTTCCCATCATTCTCCTGATAGCAGCCCAACCAAGTCTTTCAGGATTGATAATCTTTGTGATTGCTCTTATAGCGATCCATTCAGCAGCTTTCATCATATTCTTGAAACTCATGGGTGATTACAATAGAGTTAACCCCGTAATGGTTATCCTCCTTGTCCTGTTCATGGGACAGTTGCTGGGAATATTGGGTGCATTTCTTGCTGCACCGGTAGCCATACTTCTCAAACAACTGTGGAAACATTTTTTTGAACCGTGGCTTGAATCAGAAAACTCAGTAAATGAAGCAAGCATCGCCGAATGAGAAAAAGCGGTAACGAAGCTTTATAGCTTCATTATAGGCTTTTAGTATTTTTTCGCGTCCAGTAAAAGCTGCCACGAGCATTAAAAGCGTGGACTTTGGAAGGTGAAAATTTGTTATAAGGCCATCGATGACTTTAAACTCGTAAGGTGGATAGATGAATATATCCGTTCTCCCTGATTCCGCGACGAGTTTTCCGTCGTGTTTTTGTGCAACGGCTTCCAGAGTTCTGACTACCGTGGTTCCAACAGCAATGACACGGTTCCCATTTCTTTTAGTTTCCTTAATTAACTCAACCGTTTCTTCGGGAAGTGTGTAATATTCCGAGTGCATAACGTGATCTTCGACATTTTCGACCTTAACCGGGCGGAAGGTTCCAAGACCAACATGTAGTGTCACGAAAGCCATTTTGATTCCTTTTTCTTTGAGTTTTTTGAGCAAAGAATCCGTGAAGTGCAATCCCGCCGTTGGAGCTGCAACGGAACCGTCTTTTTTTGCATATACCGTTTGATAGAGATTAGGATCATCAGGGTATTTAGAAATGTAAGGTGGTATAGGCAATTTGCCGATACGCCTTATCTTTTCCCATGGATTGCTGCCGGTGAATTCAAGGATTCTTGTTGAATCATCGCAATGTTCTACAACCTCACACTGCAAATCTTCAAAAAGGAGCACATTACCGCGTTTTATCTTGCTTCCTGGCCTAACGATTGCCTTCCATTGTTTAGAACCTACTTTTTCGATCAGAACGATCTCCACCTTTGCCCCAGTGGATTTTTTCCCCAACAGCCGTGCGGGGATAACCTTACTGTCATTCATAACCAGCAAATCGCCAGGCTCAAGATAATCGATTATCCGGTAAAAATGTGTGTGCTCAAAATTCTCCCTATCTCTTCTAATCACCATCAAACGACTATGGTCTCTAGGTTGAACAGGTTCTTGAGCTATCAACTCTTTTGGGAGTTCGTAATCAAAATCTGATACTTTCATATTCACAACAGATCCTCCGGTCTTAGAATTTTGATTCCAGAAGTATTATGTTCAAGAAATCTATCATAGCTTATCACTTTTGCCTTCAGGCTTCTAGCAAGCATGATAATTCTATCATCAGCAGGTGAATAAAGTTCTACATTCGGTAAAACCAGCCACTTCTCTAACTGGCTTTGCTGGTAACCTCTTATTATATAGCGTATATTTGCATCAAACACTATCCGGTATGGAAAGAGCGCTTCTTTTGCCCTTCCCATGAAATTAAAAAGTTTGTCGAGCCTCGCGATGTCTGGAAAAGGCTGTTGCGAAAAAACAATATTACTTCCATCTATAACAACAGGAGAAACCCTTTTACTTGTAACTACCTTCTTCACATAAGAATCATTTAAGAACCGGACAACTCTTTCTTTTTGTTTCCCTTTTAATTTCTTGTATTCTTCCCGGGCTTTCTTGATTCCTTTTACATTGATGAACGAAAGTCCCTTGAAAAATTCTTCAATTCCTTCGCTAATTTTTGGCGATGGTTTAAAAAGAAAGGCACTTTCGAGCATGATGTAATTATCTACGATGTTACCCAGAAACTTCTCTGCTCTTTTCTTCCAGCTATAATACTCTTCCACAGTTACCATCTCATTTCCGATGGCCTTAGGAACAGGCGGGTAATGCTTTGGATATATCAGATAAAGCAAATGAGCCGTATTACCAACGGTATCACCGCTCAGATCCGAAGCCAGCACTATCCGTTCTTTAACATCTCTTTCGGAATCTTTGAGGATATCGATTATAAAAGACAGATTCTCATCAGAGAAACTGAGCAGGGGACTGGAATTATCCAGTTCTCTCTTTAAAAGTCGCAGGCCACTTTCAGAGTTACGTCTCAAAAGTAGCGCGAGCCTTTCGACCCATTCTTTCCTCTCATAATAAAAAGTTGTAAAACCTTCTTCATAAATTTTTCCCTTTACAGATTCAAAAACTCTCTCGATATCCTTCATAATTATCTCCGGGCGCACAAAAATTTGTTAGAGACTGTCTCCTTTTTGACAGCTTCTAAAACATATGATATAATGAAGCCTGTAAAATTAAACTATTGAAGAGGTGAAGTCCTGATGAAAAAAGGCATCCATCCCGAGCTAAAGCTGATCACCGTAAAGTGTACATGCGGGGCGGAGCACAAGTTCTGGACGATGAAAGAGGATATTAAGATCGATCTTTGCTCCAATTGCCACCCATTCTACAAAGGCGATACTGGGTCGTTGATCGTCGATACTGAAGGAAGAGTACAGAAATTCAGAAACAAGTACGGCGACAATTACTGAGCTGTAAAGCCCAGCATGTCGTCATTACTAAATCATAAACATTACTGGAGGTTTAGAGTGTGAGTGTGAAAGTTGGTAACATTGTTCAGGGCAAAGTTACCGCAGTTAGGAAGTACGGAGCTTTTGTTACTCTTGAAGGCGGAGAAGAAGGATTCATTCACATTTCCAAGGTTTCGAAGGGTTATGTAAAGAATATCGATGATTACCTGAAAGTTGGACAGGAGATCACAGCGAAGGTTCTTGGTACAACTAAGGACGGAAAATGGGAATTGTCCATCAAAGACGCCGGAGGAAATCAGGGGGAGGAACAGGCTACAAGTCAGGATTTCGAGAGAAAACTTGCCCGTTTCATGCGTGATAGCTCTCAAAAGCTTTCGGCGTACCGCAGGAGACTCGATAAAAAAAGAGGGGTCAAGAAAAGATAAGAAATAGCAAAAAATAAAAACGGGGGAAGCTTAATGCTTACCCTGTTTTATTTTTAGAAGAGCAGCAAAAAACGAGAGTCCGAGAAAGCCGCTGCGCGGCGATAAAAGCCGTTGTCGGTTCTGGGTTGTAGATTGTACGTGAAAATCGAGATACATTAAAACCCGAACACTCCCACCTGTCATCCTGAACTTGATTCAGGATCTCGTCTGAAAACAAGATTCTGGATAAGACATCTCCAGAACGTCAGCTTGTGCAGCAGATTCTGCGATTAAACATTTCCAGAATGTCAGCTTTTTTCAACCACGCAGTGGTTCGAGGCAACTCCGCAGGAGTTCGTAACACCGGCGCAGCCGGTCGAATCTACGATTCTTTGTACACCCGTCATCCTGAACTTGATTCAGGATCTCGTACTTGAGATACCAAGATTCTGGATAAGAAATCTCCAGAATGACTGCTTTTTTCAACCGCTTGCGGTTCGGAACAACCACGGAGTGGTTCGAGACAACTCCGAAGGAGTTCGGGTCAATCCCGAAGGGATTCGTATCCGCCACGCAACGGCCCTCTCGGTTCTCGGACTCTCGGACTCTCGATTCTTATCAGGAGTACGTATCACCGGCGCGGCCGGTCGTTTCAATCCCGAAGGGATTCGTTTCCGCTGCGAAGCAGCGATATTCAAAATCCCCCATTTGAGCCGATATTTCGTGAAATTTCCCCTTCAGAGGCAAATAGACGTGGAATTCTATACAAATATACGTTATAATCATAAGCGGACGCCCTTTTTCACCTGATTGGGAGGAGGAGTAGAGATGTACTTCCTGGAAAAAATCACTGTGGTTCCAAAGCTTCCCGAGAAATTGAAACGTCTCGAGGAACTTGCTTACAATCTATGGTGGACGTGGAACCCGAAAGTAGAAGCTCTTTTCCGTTCGATGGATTCAGAACTCTGGTACGAGGTAAAGAGAAGTCCAGTAAAACTCATAAGGCGAATTAACCAGCAGAAACTCAACGAGCTTGCAAAGAACGAAAAGTTTCTAAAAGAATATGCCGAAGTTGTTGCAGAATTCGATGCGTATATGAACAACAGCAATACATGGATGGACAAAAATCACCCCGACAGAAAAAACGAGCTTGTAGCGTATTTTTGTGCTGAATACGGCCTTCACGAATCTTTCCCTATCTATTCTGGGGGGCTGGGGATCCTTGCAGGAGACCACCTGAAAACCGCCAGCGATCTTGGACTTAACATCGTTGGGGTTGGTTTGTTGTATCGTCATGGTTACTTTGTGCAAACCATAGACAAAACAGGCTGGCAGCATTCTGAATTTCCCAGTTATGATTTTTCCGACTTTCCGGTAGTATCCGCAACGAATGAAAAAGGTGAAGAGATTTATGTAAACATTGAATTTCCCGGAAGAAAGGTCTGGGCAAAGGTCTGGAAAGCGATGGTTGGGCGTTCAGTCCTTCTGCTTCTTGATACGGATGTTCCCATGAACGATCCCGAAGACAGAAAGATTACAGCCCAGCTTTACGGCGGAAATCGCGAGACGCGAATTCAGCAGGAACTCGTCCTCGGAATTGGTGGTGTCAGGGCTCTCAGGATGCTCGGTTACAATCCGAAGGTATGGCACATGAACGAAGGGCATGCTGCCTTTCTTGCATTGGAAAGGATCAGAGAGTATGTTCAGGGCAAAAAGCTCGACTTTAGAACAGCCATAGAATTGACCCGCGCCACCAACATTTTCACAACGCATACACCTGTCCCCGCCGGTAACGATGTCTTTGACCTGAGCCTCATAGACAAATACTTCTCAGAATTCTGGCCAAAACTGAATGCTTCAAGACAGGAATTCATAGACCTTGGTCTCGAAAGAGGTGTTGGGGGCCATCAGCAATTCAGCATGACCGTTCTTGCCCTGAGATTATCAAGTCTGGCAAACGGTGTCAGCAAACTCCACGGAGAGGTTTCCAGAAAATTGTGGAGCCATGTATTTCCGGAGTATCCTGCCGTTGAAGTGCCCATAACTCACGTGACGAATGGTGTTCACATGTGGACGTGGTTGAACCGCGACCTCAAGAAACTCTTCGATAAGTATTTCCCGAAAGGCTGGGAAGAGAAGATAACGGATTCTGAGATATGGGAATATGTCGATAAGGTTCCTGACGAAGAACTCTGGGAAGTTCATATGAAACTAAAGGAAAGAATGAAAGTATTCCTTCAGGGCCGTATAAGACGACAGCGTTTGAGGTGCGGAGAAACAATAGAAGAACTGATGGAAGTCGATAAACTCCTACCTGAAAAGATTCTTACGATAGGCTTCGCAAGGAGATTCGCCACATATAAGAGAGCTACCCTCATTTTGAAAGATATCGAAAGATTAAAGATGATACTCACAGATAACGAACGCCCGGTACAATTTGTCTTTGCAGGTAAAGCCCATCCAGCTGATGAGCCCGGGAAAGAACTCATACGTCAGTTATACCAGTTGTCAAGGATGCCGGAATTCAAGAATAGAATAATCATACTCGAAAACTACGATATGAATATTGCCCGTCATATGATTTCTGGCGTCGATGTCTGGATGAACAACCCCCGAAGACCTCACGAAGCAAGCGGTACCAGTGGCCAGAAAGCTGCTATGAATGGCGTCATAAATTTCAGTGTTATGGATGGATGGTGGGTCGAAGGTTACAACGGCGAAAACGGCTGGACAATTGGGGATAACAGAGATTACGACGATAACGAACTTCAGGACCGTATAGACAGCGTTTCTATCTATAGTACCCTCGAAAAGGAAATCATCCCGCTTTATTACAAAAGAGATGAAAATGGTATTCCTCGAGAGTGGGTCAAGAAAATGAAAAACTCCATAAAGTCCGTAGCCCTCAATTTTAACAGCCACAGGATGCTTATAGACTACATAGAAAATCTCTACCTAAAGGGTGTCGAATACTATGAATTCATGAACGCTGATTCTTTCAAAAAGGCCTTAGAGATAGCAAGATGGCACCAACGGCTCCTTCAAAACTGGGGCTACATAAGAATAAAACCAAATCTTCTCAGGCCCAGCTCAGGGGACAGTTTGAGAGTTGGAAGCGAAATTTCGCTGACAGCCAACGTGTATCTTGGGGAATTGAAACCGGAAGAAGTTCGGGTGGAAATATATGTTGCCATGCTGAACGAAGATGGAGAAATAGTCAAATTCAAAACCTACCCGATGAAACTCGAAAAAGAGGATGTCCATGGTGAATATGTTTATACGGGCAAGTTCACAGTGGAAGAAGAGGGTAAAATGGTCTACACCATCAGGGTAATACCCAACCCTGAAAATCTTCCTAATGGTCATTTCTTACCAATGGCTAAATGGATATAGGATTCAGAGAGAGCAATAAAAAGCGCGGGGAAAAACCCCGCGCTTTTTCTATTACATCAAAAAACCGAAAAATCACTTAAGGACTTCTCAAAATCTCCGGGTGAAATATCACCTTTCACGAAGGATTTGAATAATCCGGGCATCATCTTAAGCGTTTCGAGTTCATCGTCAACGAAAACCCTTCTTCTTATGTCATAACTGTTGTCTATGATCATTTCTGTTTTTTCATAGCCGTTGACAACCATTTCTAAAACCGCGTCATAAATCTCATCGATCTCACTGGAACTGAGCCCGAATTTGGAAAGCTGCTCAAAAATCTCATGAGGTTCGCTTCCCTCAGCTATCATTCGCAACACGATGCTTAGAATATCAGAATATGTCATCTATTATCATGCACCTCCTACCAATTCCCTGAAGCGGAGGGCATTTTGTACTGCCTGGCCCATGTAACAATTGTTGAAGAAAACAAACACATCCGCTCCGGTTCTAAGAAATTCTAACACATCGAGAGCGAAACGTCTCAACTCATCATCCGAATAATTATAATTATACCGCGCACTTCCTTCAGCACGGAACCATTTGGGATTCCTCCCGTGGAACCTGAAGTAAGCCAGATTCTTTCCCATTATGGGGCGATATGGAAACAGCCCTGGAAGTTGTGGTTCATCCACTGTAACCGGTGTAAAACCGAGCTCGATAACATAGTCATAGATTTTGGGGTCATCCCAGCTATCATTACGGAATTCCAGAGCGTAATGAATATTTTCACCTGAGAGCTTTTCGGCGATGAATTCCAGATACCTTAACCTTTCCTTCGTCGCTTTGAAAGCATAAGGAAACTGGAAAAGAATAGGTCCCAATCTACCTTCATCTTTGAGTGGTTGAAGTGCACTTAGGAAACGTACCATATCCTGTTTTGCTGCTTCTTTTTTCCCTTCTTTCCAATACTCGTGCGTTACTGTTGAAGGAGCTTTTGCTGTAAAAAGGAACTCGCCGGGAATCTTTCTTGAAATACCTGCAATTGTCTTATACGTTGGTTGCCTGTAATAAGTGAAATTCAACTCAACGGTATTAAAACGCCATACATGCTTATAATACTTAAGCATTTGAGATGGTTTCACATCTGGAGGATAGACAGTTCCTAACCAATCTTTAAAAGAATACCCGCTCGTTCCGAGAAAAAGCAAAGGTTTACAGCTCCTCTATAATATACACAGGGTCATTGTTACTCAGCATAGCCGCGTTGGCTTCATCAGTATCCACATGAAATTCCAGAGCGTAAGATTTACTGACCCTTACAAGAACGTCGTCAAAAATGGTTTTTCTTCCACCGGTCCCCTCGCAGTAAACCATAACAATATCTTTATCCTTGACACCAAAGGCTTCTGCCTCTTCCGGTGTCATGTGGATGTGCCTTTTTGCAAGGATGACGCCTCTTTCAAGGATTACCGTTCCCTTTGGCCCAACAAGGGTCAGTCCAACAGAACCCTCATGATCGCCAGAATCCTTTATGGGAGGGTTAACCCCCAGTTTGAAAGCGTCAGTTTTCGAAATTTCAACCTGTGTGGCTTTTCTGACAGGTCCGAGGACTCTTACACCTTCGATAGCACCCTTAGGGCCAACAAGGATGACCTTCTCTTTTGCCGCGTACTGTCCCGGTTGTCCAAGATCCTTAATAGGCGTTAATTCATAACCTTTTCCAAAGAGAATTTCCAGATGCTCCTGAGACAGATGAACGTGTCTGTTAGAAACACCAGCTTTGATCGGAAGTTTTTTGAGTTTCACAGAAACACCTCCAGCTTCATTTTTTGAATTTATATGGACCAATAAGCGCATCCCTAACAACCCATTTTACACTCTCGGGGAGTTTCAGTGTAAATTCAGCCGGCCCACGTGCTACGTTGACCCAGCCGAGACCACAAATATGGATTTCCTGCCCGGCTTCCAGTCTCAGTTGATGGTTTTCAAATTTATAATTATCAAACCCGCTATTTCCACAGGGGGGAACGAGAAACCGACCAAACCACTCAGACCAGCGCTCTTCAGCTTTTTCCGGGTTGGTTTCATGAACAACCACATTTTCAGAGGTAAGTATATGGAATATGGGCGATCGTCTTCCTTTATAACCTTTGACAGTAATAGAAACGAAGCTGCTGAAAAAGACAGTCCTGTCTTTCTTGGCGTTAATGGTTGTTACTGTCAATTTCTTTTGTGGCATAATCTTTGCCTGGCACCATGGATCGAGGAGATCGGTAACCCGATCATTTGTGAAAATTCCGGGAGTGTCTATCAGTGTCAGGCCTGTATCCTCGTTTTTTAACTGAACAAGCTCAAGAGTCGTTCCAGGATATTTACTGGCGGTGAGTTGGCCTTCACCGGTGAGGGCATTCAGTACCGACGACTTTCCGACATTTGTCACACCAACAACGAGAAACCGCCTGTCTTTTTTGCTCTTTAAAAATTTAACGAAACCTGATACACCTCTTCCAACTTTTGCTGACAGTAGTTTTACACGAGTTGATTGTACCTTTAACCTGTCTCGAGCCCATTTTTTTATTTCCGGTGGAGCAACTTCTTTGGGAACCAGATCCACCTTGTTTATAACATAATAAACATTGTGTTCTTTCAAAAGTTCGACTATTTCCTCTCTGTAGGTTCCATCGAAATCGAAAATATCTATCACATAAATAACATTTTTAGCGAGGTGCAGGTATTTCTTCAAGCTATCGAGAGATTTTACACCTTTCTTTTCCTTTTTGAACTTTCCATAATGCTTGAGATGGAAACAACGCTGACAAAGTATCTCTTTACCCTCTTTTTGCCTTCTTTCGAGAACGTCTGCCGGAATATATCCGGGTACATCATCGTTAAACGTCTGTATTTCCACTCCACAGCCTTTACACTTCATTTATCAATCTCCTTCAGTTCCGCACTGGACTCTATAATCTTCAACACAACTGCTTCCAGTTTTCTCATGATTCGTGTCCAGAAGAATTCCTTATTAGAGAGAGGAACTACCTTGATGGTAAAAGCTCCGAGAAGATTCCCCATTAGAACATCCGTAAACAATTGATCACCAACAACAACGGTTTTATGCGGCAAAATATCCAGCGATTTCAACAACCGTCTTACCTTTCCGGGATAGGGTTTTCTCGCTTCCGGGAGAATCTTTACTCCTGAAAGAGATTGTGATATGTCTTTCAAACGTCTTTTTGAACCGTTAGAGACAATTACTACCTTGAACCCTAGAAGCTGTATACGCTTTATAAAAAGCTCTCTTTCGTGAGAAAGCGAGTTGGAGTTCCAGGGCTGAAGAGTGTTGTCGAAATCGAATACCACCAGCTCGTAACCGGCATCTTTCAATTGCTCGAAATTTATATCTTCAACACGTTTGTGAAAGACGTGTGGGGTCAGCAAATCAATAGTCCTGACAAACCACCCAACCGTATAAAAGAACGTTACATAACTGGCCATTGTAAGGAAGGCTGCGATTTTTTTATAAAGAGCCGCATTTTTGTTAATAGCAGGACGAACCAAAATCGTATACATGCCGATACGATTCCCGGCTATAACGTCCGTCAAAAACAAGTCGCCAATAATGACCGTTTTCTCTGGAGCGGATCTTAGTTCCTTTAACACTCTCTGCATTTCTTTTGTACCGGGCTTTTTCATTGAATGATATATTTTAACTTTGTGCCCGAATATCTTTGTAATATGTTGAACTCTGTTGGCAGGAGCATTGGTTACAACTGCTACCTTGACACCTTTGTTCAAAAGAGAGTTAAACAAACTTTCGTTCCTCATATCAAAGGTCGATCGCCATACAGCGATCGTATTGTCATAATCGAAGAGGAACGTATTATACCCCTTATTTATGAGCTTGTCGTAGTCTATATCGCGAACACTTTTCGCTCTTTCCTTAGGTAGCGGTAACCTAAGTATGTCCAGGATTTTCACGTATTTCCACCACTTCCAGATCTATATAGTTGCCTATGCTTTCAAGAAAGTTCAGGGCATCTTTGAGTAAATCGCCGGGAACGATTATTTTCAAAAAACCGTCTTCAGTTACGTGCCTGATGTTCATAAGATTGTCCTCAGCTTCCACTATATAACAGAGAACATGAATATCCGGTTTGGCTATCTTTAAATAGAGATCATATTCCTGTGTGTTCGTCATGTTTCACCTCTCCATTATCTTACAGCAGTTCTGCCGCTGCGCTGGCAAGGACGGATCTCTCACCTTTTGTTAAGGTAACGCATCCAGCCAGTGGATGTTTCTTGAATCTGGACGCCGCATAAACCAGCCCACAACTGCTTGTATCGAGATAAATATTATCGATTTGATAAGGATCACCCGTCAGAATGATTTTCGTATCCTCGCCAACTCTGGTGATTATAGTTTTTACCTCGTGCGGAGTGAGGTTTTGAGCTTCGTCGATAATCATTAACTGATTCGGGATAGAACGTCCGCGAATATAACTGAGAATCTCAATTTCTAATTTCTCGCCTCGTTTAAGAAATGTATCAAGGTCCTGATGACGATTTGTGAACAACAGGAAAAGGTTATCATAAATTGGCTGCATCCACGGGCGAACCTTATCTTCCCTTGAACCGGGAAGATATCCTATATCTTTTCCCATAGGAATCAAAGGTCGCGCGACCAGAAGCCGGTCATAAACCTTTTCGTCAAGCACCTTCCTGAGCCCCGCTGCTAATGACAAAAGTGTTTTACCGGTTCCGGCCATACCTGGAATTGTTACCAGTTTTATTCTATCATCAAGAAGAAGTTCCATTACCAGCATCTGTTCAACATTGCGCGGCTGAATCCCCCAGCATGAAGTTTCCATGTTGACTTTTAGTTTGACGATTTTCTTACCATCGGGCGCAACACGTCCAAAAACGTCTTCGCCAAAATCTATGAAAAGATTTGGATATATCTCATCGTCTGCTAACTCTTTAGCCGGCAGTTCTCCTGTTTCCAGGAAACGTTTGCGCAAGATATCATCGTTTATCTTCAATATTCCAGATAACCCTTCGTCCAGGCTAACCTTATCCGCAAGATAATCCTGTGCTGGTATTCCCACCACATCGGCCTTAACCCTGAGATTTATATCCTTACTCACGAGCACGACAGGTACCTTGTTTCTCTTTTTCAATTCCAGAGTGTAAAGAAGTATGGCGTTGTCCTTGTAATTATGTTCCAAAAAAGGTGGCAATTCCACGTGAAACTCATTGAAAACCAGAACCTTCAACTTGCCTCCAGATGGAAGTGTAATTCCACCGGTAAGGCTTCCCTTTTCTCTGTAAGAATCCAATATCCTGTTGACCTTTCTTGCACTCTGGCCAAGGGTTCCGGGTTTACTTTTCAACTTGTCTATCTCTTCAAGAACAGGAAACGGAATAATCACGTTGTTATCCTCGAATTTTTCAATACAATATGGATCATGTACCAGAACGTTCGTATCGAGAATGAAGTTCTTGACCATACCTATCCCCTCCAGCGCTTCACATATTTGCGAATGCTTGAAAACCCACCGAGCTTTTTCACCATTGCCAGAAAAACCTTTCCAGTAACCCTCGCATCATCAAGAGCTCTATGGGTTGGCGCATCCTTGATCTTCAACCTTTTTGCAAGTTCGGCAAGGCTGTACGACCCTTCCTTGAACAAATCCTTTGCTATCTTAAGGGTATCTATATACTGATTAGAAAGTGGAAACGTTCCTATTTCCTTACATGCGATGTCAAAGAACTTCATATCCACCTCAATACTGTGACCGACAATAATTGCATTGCCAAGATATTCCTTGAATCTCGGGAAAACATCGCTTATAGTGGGTTCACTTGTTACATCCTCATTCTTGAGACCATGTATCCCGGAAATATAAGCTGGAATCCTGATCTGTGGATTTACCAGTGAATGAAAGGCGAGGTCAACGAACATCTTGCCTCTATAAATGGGAATAGCGGCGATTTCAATAATACGATCTCCTCTCAAAGGAGAGGGTCCCGTGGTTTCAGTATCAATGACCACATATACTTTGTTCATCAAAATACCTCCTGAAAGAATTTTATCACGAGAAGAGGCAATAATTTGAGAATAGATGTTGGTGATTGGAGAATAGATAAACCCCGAGAACAGGTCACCGAGATCCGAGAAGGCGAGAAAATTACTTTTTGCAGCGGGTAAGCACGCTTCGCGTGGGTGAGTCCAGCTGCGCTGGGGGTAATCCTGACTACGTCAGGGGTGAGCACTCCTCCGGAGTGAGGAAATAATAGATGCTTGCAGACGCTGTGTCCGGCATCGCCCTTTATAAACAGAAGCTGTCATCCTGAACTTGATTCAGGATCTCGTACTTAAGAAAACGAGATTCTGGATAAAACATTTCCAGAATGACTGCTTTTTTCAACCGCTTGCGGTTCGGAACAACCACGTAGTGGTTCGAAACAACTCCGCAGGAGTTCGTGACAATCCCGAAGGGATTCATATCTGCCGCATAGCGGCCCTATCGACTCTCGGCTTCTCGATTTTACGCACAACCTACAACCGACAACCCACAACGGTGTTTATCACTGCGAAGCAGTTCGCAACCCCAGCGCAGCCGGGCTTACCCACGCGCAGCGTGCTCACCAGCCGCACAGCGGTCCTCTCGGTTCTCGGACTCTCGATTCTTACCAGGAGTTCGCTCCCGCTGCCCTGCAGCGGACAGCCTCTGTAAGCGTCCAGAACGAAGTTCCGCCAGCATCATTCGTGCATAATTAAAGTGTAGTGATATAATCATTTAGAGGTGATATTATGAAAGATCTTGGTGCAATTATTAATGTGTTGAAAGAGTTACTGCCGGAGCTTAGAGATAGATTTGGCGTGAGTAAAATAGCCGTGTTTGGCTCTTTCTCAAAAGGATCTCAGACGAAAGACAGCGACATAGATATTTATGTTGAATTTGATAAAGTTCCGGGTTTAAAGTTTATGGAATTAGCGGAGTTTCTGGAAAACGCCCTTGGTAAAAAAGTTGATCTAATTACCCCGATCGGTCTAAAAACGATAAGAAACCGTAAGGTAAAAGAGGATATAGAAAGGACGCTTACCTATGTCTGAAAGAACCCCTACAGAACTGATTGAAGATATTATTGAAGCAATAAACAGAATAATGAACTACATAGACAATCTGACGTACAATGAATTTCTAAATGATCTTAAAACGCAGGATGCTGTTGTGAGAAATATAGAAATTATCGGGGAAGCGGCAAAAAAGATTCCACTTCATATCCGGCAAAAATATTCCCGGATTCCATGGAAAGAAATAGCAGGTACCCGAGACAAGCTAATCCATGATTATTTCGGAGTTAACTTTGATATTGTGTGGGCTATTATAAAAAATGATCTTCCAGAATTAAGAAAGCAAATAGAATCAATAAAAAGCGATATGCGTTTTTAAGATTAACAAATCTAAAAAATGGGGTAGTATCGTAGCGGACTATCCCCATTTTCTCAGATGGCAAGCCATAATTGTTAGGCTGTAATGAATAGCTGTTCTTTATCGTAGGGGCAGAACATGTTCTGCCCTTTGTAAATCCTATTAAAGGGCACAGCATGCTGTGCCCCTACTTTACTGTTCAATATAAACATCCATAACCCGTCATGCTGAACTTAATTCAGGATCTCGTCTGAAGTGCAGAAAGCGTACGCAGATGCTTGGATTGCCCCTGGCAATGACGCTTGGAATCACTTTTGGCGATTGATGCTGGAATCAGCTCCGCTGATTGATGCTTGGAGCGGCTACGCCGTTGACGAAAGGGTACATAGAGCAGATTCTGGATAGGACATCTCCAGAATGACAGTTTTTTCAGCCGCGAAGCGGTTCGAGACAACCACGAAGTGGTTCGGAACAACTCCGCAGGAGTTCGCGACAACCGCTTGCGGTTCGTGTCGCTTTATTTGACAGCGTCTGCAAGCCTCAGTCTTCGAACGTCGCTCTACCAGCTGACAGCGTTGCAAGCCTCCTGGACGTGGTCCAGCACTTCGCAGCGCAGCTGGGCTTACCCACGCACTATCGTGCTTACCGAACCTCACTAAGGAGAAACACCGCTGCTGGTATGAAGAAAATCTCTTTATCATTCGAATTTTCTTTTTTTAAGATGTCCCTGGTGACCACGATGGCTCTTTTGAAATCTAAGTATCTGGAGAGCTCCTGCAGATTTTTAAGAGCGGTTTCTGGCTTGTTTGAGAACTTTACTTCGATAGGTATTCCGTTTACGACAAAATCCACTTCCCGTTTTCCTTCCCAATAATATTTATCCGCTTTTAAATGATTTTCGACTGCATTTTCCACTAAAACTCCTTCATTCAGCCTGATTTCGCTGAAGGCTCCTGCTATTGACGGATGTGCCAGATACACCTTTGGCATTATGTTTCGACGTGCTCTTACCGATTTACTCATACGCTGAATAAAATGTACCAGCCCGGAAGCCTTTATATAATCCGAGTATTTTATTACGGTATCGATCTTCAGGCGGAGAGAACTGGAGACTTCAGTGAAATTTATTTTGTTTCCCGTGCTTTCAGCAAGTATTGCGAAAGTAGATAGGAGTTTTAGACTATCCACGTTTCCAAAGATTGTTGGAATGTCCTTTAGAAGAACTCTTTCAACGTATGTTTCGCGCAAATACCTTTTCGCCATTTCGGGTTTTAAGGTTAGAGTTTCAGGGAATCCTCCGATGAGCAGGTATTCGTGGAATAGGCTGTATATCTCCAGAGGCAACTTATAAGCATTATCAATAGCTTCTTCAAGGGAAACGAAACTTTCTACTTTCAGGTTCTTAAACCTCAGAAATTCTCTGAATGACAATGGATTCATTGGAACCGAGATAACCCGGCCTGCAAGGCTTTCGGATATCCCTTTCTTTAAGAAAAGGGATGCGGAACCTGTGAATACGATCTTCGGACCATAGTTGTCGTAGATTCTTTTTAACTGAAGATCGAAGTTTCTGGAAAAATGAGCTTCATCCACGAAAAGGTATGCCTTTCTTCTACCGAACCTTTTTAACCATAGTTCATAAGCTTCGATTATCGGAAAATCAAAACTGATAAGTCTTGGATCATCTAAGGAGATGTATAAAATATCCTCCGGGTCCGCCCCATTTGTAAGGAGTTCATTTATGAACTGAAAGATCAACGTAGATTTTCCAACCCTTCTCAATCCCTGAATGCAAATCATGGTTTTAGAAGTGTTATAAAGTTCTTGAACTTCATCGTAAGTATCTCTTTTTATTTCAGGAACTTCTATCTTAGTACCCCGCCACCAGAGATTCATCGATAACAGGATATCAAACAATTCCATCTTATCACCCCGTTATGGTATTAATTCAGTTATATTATACCATCATAACGGGAAAATATAGATGTAAGTAAACAAGAACCGAAGGGCTGCTATGCAGCAGGAATGTAGTATGCTAATGAGAAAGACGCTGGGAATGGCTGACACTCACGAAGTTGAGAAAATGGGGACAGTACCGTAGTGGACTGTCCCCATTTTCTTTACCTGGCATCCTGAACTTGATTCAGGATCTCGTACTTAAGAAAACGAGATTCTGGATAGAACATCTCCAGAATGACTGCTTTTTTCAACCGCTTGCGGTTCGGAACAACCACGGAGTGGTTCGGGACAACTCCGAAGGAGTTCGGGTCAATCCCGAAGGGATTCGTATCCGCCACGCAGCGGCCCTCTCGGTTCTCGGACTCTCGGACTCTCGATTCTTGGCTTTTCATCAGCGTCCGCAAGCCTCAGCCTCGCAAGCGTCGCTCTACCAGCTGACAGCGTTGCAAGCCTCGGCTGCGCAGCAGCTATCGGTTCCCGGATCTCGGTTTCTCGTTTTTTACGTACAACCCACAACGGTTTTTTTCCGTCGCTCTATCAGCTGACAGCCTCTGGAAGCGTCCGGAGGGTAGCTCCGCACTTCAGCAACGTAATCGCTCCCGTCTTTTGTAAAATCGCCAATTCTGGTAATATATAAGTGTATGTCTATTCGGTACTAAAACGAGGGAGGCAATTTTATGGAAATCGGTATTTTCGGTTTACCTTTGAGTGGTAAAACGACGATTTTTTCTCTTCTGACAGGAGTGGATACCTCCGGTTCACATAGAACAGAATCCCACACAGGTGTTGCAAAAATATACGATGAACGGGTTGCAAAGCTTTCAGAGATATTCAAACCAAAGAAGACAACATACGCTACCCTGAGCTTCATCGATATCCCCAGCTTCGATCCATCCGCAAACCGCAAGGAGAAGAATCGTATCTTCCAGTTCATACAGAATGCAGATGCTTTGCTGGCTGTGGTTCGAACCTTTAGAGATCCCACCGTTCCATGGCCTGTTGGAGCTGAAACTCCAAAACAACAGCTTGATGCGATCATCACGGAGCTTTTGCTTAGGGATATGGAAGTGGTAGAGAACAAGATCGAACGGCTCAACGAAAGCTTAAAGAAAAAGAAATTGACAAAGGAAGAAGAAAAGGAGCTCGAGGTTCTGGGAGAGATAAAAAACGCACTCGAGGAAGAGAAATTTGTTTCACAACTGGGTCTGGAAGCGGATATTCTCAAGCTTCTTGGCTCGCTTTCTCTATTCACTGCCAAGCCGCTGATCATAGTGGCCAACACCGATGATGAACAGTTCACAGAAGGAAACTATGACGGCAAAGAGGATATAAAAGCCACCTGCGAAGAGAACGGGTTTGCCTACATGGAACTCTCCGGGAAGATAGAGATGGAAATCAACGAACTTGAAGATGAGGAAAAAGAAGCCTTCATGGAAGAGCTTGGTATAAAGGAAAGCGGGATACAAAGGCTTTCAAGGGTTGTTTACGAGCATATCGGCTTGATGTCCTTTTTGACTGTTGGTGAGGATGAAGTCCGTGCCTGGACCATAAAGAAAGGATCAACCGCCAGGGAAGCTGCGGGGAAGATACACACGGATCTTGCCAAAAACTTCATCCGTGCGGAGGTCATTCCCTACCAGACCTTCATAGAGATTGGAGATATGCACGAAGCCAAAAATAAGGGGCTTGTTAAACTCGTAGGAAGGGATGAGATCATACATGACGGAGACATCGTACACATCAGGGCAAACGCGTGAGCTCAAAATCTGCGATACGCACGCCCATCTGAATTTTCCCCATTTCAACAGAGACCGGAAACGAATCCTTGAAGAGATAGATTCAGGAAAGATTGTTTTTACCATAGAAGTGGGTACGAATATGGACGATTCCAAAGCAGCAGTCGAACTTGCGAAAGCCAACCGTCATATCTTTGCATCTGTTGGGGTTCATCCGCATGATAGTGATGAAGTGCCTTCTGATTACATAGATATACTGAAGGAATTGGCTGCTGAAAAGAAGGTAGTGGCCTTAGGCGAGATCGGCCTGGATTTTTATCGGGATTTATCGCCCAAAGATGTTCAGAGGAAGGTTTTTCGCGAACAGCTTTTGCTTGCACAGGAACTTGATATGCCGGTGATCGTTCACGTCAGGGATGCTTATTACGATGCCTATGAAATATTGAGAGAGTTCGAAGGAAAACTCACAGGCGTTATCCATGCCTTTTCAGGCACGCAGGAAGACGCGCTCAGATTCAAAGAACTTGGATTTAAGCTCGGCATAGGGGGACCGCTAACCTATCCAAAAAACAAAGGACTCAGAGAGATTGTAAAGGTTTTGCCGATAGAGACCTTTGTACCGGAAACGGACTGTCCCTACCTTCCGCCGCAGCCGCACAGGGGAAAGAGAAATGAACCGTATTATGTCCGTTTTGTTGTGGAAAAGATTTCCGAGTTGAAGGGTCTTTCAGTTGAGACCTGTGCTGATATTCTTTGCGCAAATGCGGTCGCTCTTTTCAGACTGAACCTTTAGAGGGGGTTGCTTCGTGGGTGAGATTGAGAAGTTCAGGAAATTTAGGAAAAAAATGAACAAAAGGATCCTGGAGACGGGCGATATAAACACGAAGAGATTCTTTTCACTCGATTCAGCCGTGTATAGAGAAGGTGCCCTTGACTCCAAAACGAAAGAATTGCTTGGGCTTGTTGCGTCCATGGTATTGAGGTGTGATGACTGCATTACATACCACATTCTGCAGTGTAAATCCCTTGGAGTCACCAGGGATGAGTTTATGGAAGCCTTTAACGTCGCGCTTGTAGTGGGAGGTTCGATAGTTATACCCCATTTCAGACGCGCGGTTGCTCTCCTCGATGAACTGGAAGGAGAGGATTGAAAATGGCTAACAGGCTTTTTCTTTTTGACGGAACGGCCATTGTTTACAGGGCATACTTCGCGATAGATGTTTCTCTGACAAACTCCAAAGGAGAACCCACCAACGCGGTTTACGGCACCGCGAGAATGCTTTCCAGATTCATCAAAAACTACATTGCTGAAGGAGACTACGCACTATTTGCCTTTGATCGCAAAGAAGCCACACACCGCCACGATCTCTTCGAAGGATATAAAGCGACTCGCGCAGAGATGCCGGATGCCCTCGTAGCACAACTCAAATATATTCCAGACCTTGTAGAAGGCTTTGGAATAAAATTTCATTCCGTGGCCACCCTTGAAGCCGACGATATAATTGCCACTGCCGTTACGAAATACAGGGATAAGTTCGATGAGATAGTTATAGTATCTGGCGATAAGGATATCCTCCAGCTCGTGGATGAAAAAGTCAAAGTTCTGCGCTTTGTTTCGGGGCTTACCGATCTGGAGGAATACGACAGGAGGAAGGTTGAAGAAAAGTTTGGGCTTCCGCCGGAAAAGATATACGAACTGCTATCACTTTGTGGTGATACCTCTGACAATATTCCCGGTGTTCCGGGTATTGGAATAAAAACGGCATTGAAGTTATTGAAAGAGTACGGCTCCATTGATGAGATATACAAGAATATCCGTAAACTGAGCCCCGGGCTCAGAAAGAAGCTGATGGACGGCAAAAAAGCGCTGGAGATGTCGAAAAAGCTCGTTCGCCTGGTTACGGATGCGGATTTACACATAGAACTTGAAGAGCTCAGATACAGAGGATTGGACAAAGAAAAACTCAGAGAACTTTTCCTGAAGCTGGAATTTGCCTCGCTTTTAAGAGAATTCGATCTTACCAACTTGGGCTCTGATAATAACGAAGACAATGGTTACAGGCCGGTAAGCTCCCAGCAAGAGCTCGATGAGCTCTTTGAAACCCTCAAAGGTAGCGATGTGATTTCGATTGATCTCGAAACCAGCTCCCTTGACCCTCACGAAGCGAAGATTGTCGGTATCTCTGTAGCGATAAAGGATGGAGAGGGTTTTTATATTCCTGTTAATCACGAAAGCAGCGATTGGCAGGCAGACGAAAAACAGGTTCTTCTGAGACTCAAAGAACTTCTGGAAGATTCCGGCACGAAGATCGTCGGCCAGAACCTAAAATTCGATTACGAAATACTCGAAAAGCATGGTATAGAACCAGTTGTGCCTCATTTCGATACAATGATTGCAGCTTATCTTTTGAACCCGGATTCAAGACGTTTCAACCTTGATGACCTGGCTTTGAAGTTCCTGGGATATCGCACCACTTCTTTTAGCGAGCTGATGAATAAGAATCAATTGAAAGATCAGTTTGAAAAAGTTTCCGTTGAGGAAGCTGCAAAATACTCTGTCGAAGACGCCGATATAGCGCTCAGGCTCTATCGGGTGCTTTCTAAGAAATTATATGAATCTGATCTCGACAACATTTTCCATAAAATCGAGATGGAACTCATACCCGTTTTGGCGGAACTCGAACTCAACGGCGTGTACATGAACGTGGAATCTTTGAAAAATCTTTCAGAAGAATACGAGAAGAGACTCGGGAAGATAAGAGAAGAACTCTTTGAACTTGCTGGTGAGCCTTTTAATCCAAATTCTCCCACTCAGGTTTCAAAGATACTTTTTGAGAAACTCGGATTGAATCCGCCGAAAAAGACCAAGCATGGCGCTTATTCTACGAGCGCAGCTGTTCTAGAAGAGCTTGTGAATGAGCATCCTATTATTCAGAAACTCCTGGATTACAGGAAGTACCAGAAACTCAAATCCACGTATCTCGATACGCTTCCGACCCTTGTAAACCCGGTTACGGGAAGGATTCACGCCAGTTATCACCAGACGGGAACCGGTACAGGCCGTCTTTCAAGCAGTAATCCCAACATGCAGAATTTACCGATAAAGGGTGAAGAGGGCAAGGAAATCAGAAAATGTGTTGTCCCTCAGAAGAGTGATTGGAAGATCATAAGTGCCGATTATTCCCAGATTGAACTCAGGGTACTGGCGCACTTCAGCGAGGACGAAAGATTGATTTCGGCATTCAAAAACGGCGAAGACGTGCATGCCCTTACCGCGTCACGTTTGTACGGAGTTTCTGTTAAAGATGTGACACCGGAGATGAGACAGGTCGGAAAGATGGTTAACTTTTCGATTATTTACGGGATATCTCCTTACGGTCTTGCAAGAAGACTCAAGATAAAAACCCACATAGCTGAGAATATGATATCGAATTATTTCAACGCTTATCCGGGGGTCAGGAAGTTCATAAATGAAGTTATACACGAAGCCAAAGAAAAGGGATACGTGAGGACGTTGTTCGGTAGAAAAAGGGAGATACCTCACTTCAGGACGCGTAACAAGATGAAGATCCAGGAAGGGGAAAGAATTGCGATCAACACCCCGATTCAGGGAACGGCGGCGGATATCATGAAGCTTGCCATGATCAAGATACATAAGATGGTTAAGGAAGAGGGATTGGAAGCTTTCCCAATTTTGCAGGTGCACGATGAACTGGTTTTTGAAGCTCCCGCAACAGAGGTTGACAGAGTTTGTGATATACTCACCAGGGGTATGTCCGGGGTCGTTGAACTGAAGGTTCCGCTTGAGGTAGATGTGGCAGTTAACAGTTACTGGGGTAAATAACTCCAGAGGTGGGCGTGGTGAAAAAGAAAAGGATCGATTTCAGACAATTAAACGCTATAAACATGGTATTTCAATTTGGAATCGTTGTAATCTCCAACATCCTTGTCGGTGGATTGCTAGGCTATTTGACAGATAAATATCTTTTTCATAACAAGATATGGCTGGTAATCTTTTTGTTTCTTGGGACAATCTCCGGAATATATCAGGGGATAAGATATCTGATGAAGGAAGCCGAAAAGTATGAAAGACTTAACAAAGATAGCACTAAAAGAAACGATAGCGATAAGTATTCTGGCGATAATTGAAACCGGAGTAAGTTTGTTATTTAAATCACAAATGGCTCCAGGCATTTTGTATGGTTCTTTTTTTGCCGTTTTAATGTTCTGGTTGATGACGAGAGATGTTTACCTTATGTGTAGAAAAGAAAGGTTTTCAAGGTACGGCTTTTTGATAAGATATGGTTTGGCTGCTGTTGCTTTGTGGACAGCGACTTTTTATGGTAGATTCTTCTTTGTGGGAGCAGCAATTGGTTTCTTGAATTTGAAAATATCGCTTTTCCTTTTCGGGAGGTGGTTAAGTGAGAATTCAGCTGACAAAGGGTGACAAGATTTTTCTGACGTTTATAGCGCTGGGATATATAGCGGTGTTGATATATATGGTTGCCACCGGGTACACCTTTTCCCTTGAGGGAGTGGGTGAACGCTGGATTTACCAGCTCCCCTTCGGAACAGGTCCTTTGAGCAGGATCAACCCCATGACGGTTATAATGACCTGGGTTATAATGGCCGGATTGATCATATTTGTTTCAACTGTGAAAGTTTTCAAGGTGATCCCTGGAAAGAAACAAACTCTTCTCGAACTTGCGCTGGAATTCATTTTAGATATGACAAAAGACGCGATCCCAAAGAAAGAATTCGTCAGGCCCACATTCAACATTGCAGCGACGCTGTTTCTTTTTATTCTGATCGCAAATATCCTCAGTGGTATTCCGGGAGTTCAGGTGGTACCGACGGATTCAGGGATAAAGATAACCCTTTTTGAGGACACTTGGTACACACCCACATCGGATCTCAATACCAATGCCACCTTTGCGGTTCTGGTATTGATAATCAGCCACGCTTTCGCGATAAAGGCAAAAGGTTTTACCACATGGTTGAAGAGCTTTTTTGAGCCAAATCCAATCATGTTCCCCATGAACATTGTTGGTGAACTGGCCAAACCGGTATCCCATTCCTTGAGGCTTTTTGGAAATATAATGGGCGGAGGTCTTCTGGTGCTCATCATAAGTTATCTTGTAAAATACCTCATTTTGCCGACATTCCTGTGGGGATTTTTCGGTATGTTCGTGGGATCTATTCAGGCGCTTGTGTTTACTATTCTCGCGATAGCGTATATAGGGGCCCTGTTAGAGTGATCGATTACAATTGTTGATAAAGGAGGTAGTGTTAGATGGAACTCGGAAATGCTTTGGTTCAGCTCGGAAAGTTTATAGGTGCTGGTCTTGCAATGGGTATTGGTGCTATCGGGCCGGGTATCGGTGAAGGTAACATCGGTGCGAAGGCTATGGAAGCCATGTCCAGACAGCCCGAGATGATAGGTACGCTCACGACGAGAATGCTTCTCGCCATGGCTGTTACCGAATCTACCGGTCTTTATTCACTTGTTATAGCGTTTATGATCCTTTTGGTGGGCTAACGAAGAGTCCCCACCGAAAAGGGGGTTTAAGGCATGATAGAACTCAACCTGACATCACTCATACAGCTTTTGAATTTTCTTGTGCTTCTCTTTGTGTTGAAAAAACTGCTTTTTGATAAGTTCTTCGACATCATCGAAGAAAGGCAGAACATGATAAAGTCAGAACTAACTGAAGCTGAAAAGCTGAGGAAAGAGGCAGAAGCCTATCGGGAAAAATACCGCATAGAGATGGAAAACGCCCGGAAAAAGTCTCAGGAAATCATTGCTAATGCTGAGAGACAAGCCGAAGAAATAATAAAAACAGCCAAAGAGAACGCACAGAGAGAAGCGGTCAGGATCATGGAATCAGCCGAAGCGCAGATCGCACAGGAAAAGGAAAAAGCGTTGAAACAGCTTCAGGCAACGGTCATTACAACGGCGGTTGAAATTGCCGCTAAGTTTCTTGGTAAAGAGATGGATGAAGCCATGAAGAGGCAGTACGCTCAGAGGATTCTCAGGAGTTTAGGTGATGAGAAGTGAAACGTTCACTGACTGTCGCTTATAAATACGCGAAGGCGTTGTTCCTGATGACAGATGAATCTGAAAGGGACGGGATACTTGAGCTTCTGAAAGCCTCCAGCGAGATGTTCTCTGATAAGAAAGCCCGGGAATTCCTTCAGGATCCGACGTTTCCGCGCTCTGAGGCTGTGAAATTGATTCTTGAGTTTCTGGAAGACGTTCCTGAGATATTCAAAAACTTCGTGGTTATTCTGGTTGAAAAGAAAAGATTGCTGTATCTGCCCACCATTACAAACGCTTACGAACAGATCTTAGATGAGTCCCGTAGCAAGATAAAGGTCCTTGTGGAAACTGCCGTTGCACTATCGAACGAAGAGTTGAAGCTCCTTGAGGAGTTCATAGAGAGAGAATCGGGGATGAGACCATTATTCCAGATCCAGATCAAGCCGGAGCTGATAGCGGGAATGGTGGTACATTTTCAGGATAGAGTCCTTGATTTGAGTGCTTCTGGAAGGCTAAAACGTTTAGAGTATGGGCTTAAATAAGAATGGCAGCCACTTTTTGGAGGTGGTTAAGTGAAGATCAGTCCTTCAGAGATAACGAAGATAATTGAAGAGCAATTGAAGCGTTCCGACCGGGAAATAGATTATTTTGAGGCCGGGCGGATTATCCAGGTTGGAGATGGTATTGCGCGTGCCTACGGCCTTAAAGGAGTAATGTCCAACGAACTTGTCCAGTTCGAAAACGGTGAGTACGGCCTCGCGTTGAACCTGGAAGAGGATAACGTTGGTATCGTTGTTCTTGGAGATTACCGCGAGATAAAGGAAGGCGATCTGGTGAAGCGCACCGGAAGAATCATCGAGGTTCCCGCCGGTGAAGCGCTTCTCGGCAGGGTCGTCAATCCACTCGGGATTCCTCTCGATGGGAAGGGTCCCATTGAGGCTTCAGAACACCGGCCGGTAGAAATCAAAGCGCCCGGTGTCGTTATGAGAAAACCCGTTGATACGCCTTTGCAAACGGGTATTAAAGCCATCGATGCGATGATTCCTATTGGTAGGGGTCAGCGTGAGCTGATCATCGGAGATAGGCAGACAGGAAAAACGGCAATAGCCATCGATACAATCATAAACCAGAAAGATCAGGGTGTTTATTGTATTTACGTTGCGATAGGACAGAAAACGGCAGTCCTGGCCAGGATAATAGATAAACTCGAAGAGACCGGCGCAATGGAATACACCACAATCGTTGCAGCCACGGCTAATGATCCTGCAACATTGGCTTACCTCGCCCCTTACGCCGGAGCCGCTATGGGTGAGTATTTCATGTACAGCGGGAAAGATGCCCTTGTTATTTACGACGACCTTTCAAAACACGCGGCGGCGTATCGTGAACTATCGCTTCTCCTAAGAAGGCCGCCAGGACGTGAAGCGTATCCTGGAGATGTTTTCTATCTCCATTCGAGACTTTTGGAGAGAGCGGCAAGGCTCAACGAGGAACACGGTGGCGGATCGTTAACGGCGTTGCCGATTATTGAGACCCTGGCAAACGACGTTAGTGCCTATATCCCGACAAACGTTATTTCCATCACCGACGGTCAGATTTATCTGGACCCGAACCTCTTCTATGCCGGTAACAGACCTGCTATAAACGTAGGGCTTTCAGTATCCCGTGTCGGCGGTTCCGCTCAGATAAAGGCCATGAAAAAGATAGCCGGTAGCTTGAGGCTTGACCTTGCCCAGTACCGTGAGCTCCTCGCCTTTGCCCAGTTCTCAACTGAATTGGACAAAGCCACGCAGGCGCAGCTCATACGTGGTGAAAAACTCACGGAGCTCTTGAAGCAGGAACAGTATTCCCCAATGCCGGTTGAAGAACAGATAGCGGTTCTTTATGCAGGTACAAGGGGATACCTGGATGATCTGCCAACCGATAAGATCAGGCAGTTCGAGAAACAACTGTTGCAAACCATGAGGCAAAAATATGCCGACGTGCTCAAAGCCATCAGAGAGAAAAAGGATATGACCGAAGAGATAGAAGCAGGATTGAAAAAGGCGGTAGAAGACGTGCGTCAGGCGTTCGTCTCGTGAAGGTGGTATCATGAGCAAAGGTAAACTCCGTGCCATAAAAAAGAGAATAGATGCTACCGAATCAACGATGCAAATCACCAGGGCGATGGAGATGGTCGCCCGTGCTAAGCTGAAGAAAGTTGAGAAGGGACTGGCATATACACGGAATTATGCTGACAGCATGAAAGAAATCCTGAAGCGTGTTATAAGAAATCTCGACACATTCCCTAAATTTCCCGGTGAAGGCGATGTATTGCTTGTCGTTTCCACGGATATGGGATTGTGTGGGGCTTTCAGCAGTGAGATCCTGAGACATGCGGATATCGAGATATCCAAAGGGAACATAAAAGCCATAGTCACGGTTGGCTTGAAGGCCGAATTGCATTATAAAAAGCACAAACTGTTTAAAAAGGCTTTTACGCGTTTCTACGATGTTCCCGATGTCGATGAAGCCGCAATAATTGTCGATGAGGTCCTGGCAATCAAAGAAGAGCTAAACGCTTCGGGATTCAAAGTGGTTTACAGCGAATTCAAGAACCCGATTGTTCAGCTACCCAAAACCCTGAGGCTTCTGCCTCTGGAGCCGATAGCAGAGGAAGAAAAAGATGAAGATATGTACGACTTTGAGCCTGAAGTATCGGTAATTTTCCCTGAAATGCTGAATTCATGGATCATTTCTGAAATCCTGAGGGCCACCTACGAAACAAAAGTCGGTGAGCTGTTCTCCAGACAAAATGCGATGAAGAGCGCAACGGAAAATGCCCAAAAACTGATCGAAAGATTGACGCTGGAGAGAAACAAAGTAAGACAGGCAACCATCACGCAGGAGATTATCGAAATTGTGAACAGCGCCGAGGCCTTAAAAGGGTAATCTGGAGGTGTGAATGTGGCCAAAAAAACCGAAGAAAAGAAGAACAAAAAGGAACAAAAAAGTATCAACAAAGGAAAAATAGTTGCTATTATAGGGCCTGTAATTGACGTTAGCTTCGAAGGAGCTGAGCTTCCCGATATTCTCAACGCTCTGGAGGTTTACAATAAATTTCTGGGCAAAAAGATAATACTTGAGGTAGCTCAGGTTATTGGAGACAACGTGGTTAGAACGATAGCCCTTGACTCCACAGATGGTCTGGTAAGGGGCCAGGAGGTTATCGATACCGGCAGGCAGATTGCTGTGCCTGTTGGAGATAAAATACTTGGAAGGATGTTCAACCTTCTTGGAGAGCCGATAGATGAAAGAGGTCCCGTTGAGGCTGAAGAGTTCTGGGATATTCATCGTGAACCACCGGGAGTTACCGAGCAGAAAACAGACGTTGAGATTCTGGAAACCGGTATAAAGGTTATCGATCTCCTTGCTCCCTTCAACAAGGGTGGAAAAATCGGATTTTTCGGGGGTGCCGGTGTCGGCAAAACCGTTCTCGTTATGGAGCTTATCAGAAACATAGCAATTGAGCATAAGGGTCTCTCTATATTCGCCGGTGTCGGTGAAAGGACCAGGGAAGGAAATGACCTCTGGCTCGAAATGCAGGAGGCAGGGGTTATAGGAAACACAGCTCTCGTATTCGGACAGATGAACGAGCCACCCGGAGCGAGGTTCAGGGTAGCCCTTTCTGCCATCACCATGGCGGAATATTTCAGGGACGTCCAGAAAAAGGATGTGCTGGTCTTTATCGACAACATTTTCCGATTCGTTCAGGCTGGTTCCGAGGTTTCGGCATTGCTGGGAAGAATGCCGTCTGCCGTTGGCTATCAGCCGACACTTGCCACTGAAATGGGGCAGCTTCAGGAACGAATCACATCAACCAAAAACGGTTCTATAACATCCGTTCAGGCCATCTACGTTCCAGCCGACGACTTTACAGACCCGGCTCCAGCGACGACATTCAGCCATCTGGACGCTACGGTTAACCTGTCAAGATCCATCGCCGAGCAGGGACTCTATCCGGCGGTTGACCCCCTTGACTCATCTTCCAAAAACCTCGCACCGGAGATCGTTGGAATGGAACACTATGTGGTTGCAAGAAGAGTTCAGGAGGTTCTTCAGAGATATAAAGATTTGCAGGACATCATAGCCATCCTTGGAATGGAAGAGCTTTCAGAGGAAGACAAGCTCATCGTGAGACGTGCCAGAAGAATTCAGAGGTTCCTGACTCAACCGTTCTTCGTTGCCGAGCGTTTCAGCAATATACCGGGTAGATATGTTCCAATAAAGGAAACCGTTCGTGGGTTCAAAGAAATCCTCGACGGAAAACATGACGACCTTCCCGAACAGGCCTTCATGATGGTGGGAACCATCGACGAGGCTGTAGAAAAAGCCAGGAAACTCGGCTACGGAGGCTGAGGCGCATGTCCCTGAATGTTTCGATTGTGACGCCCTATGCCAAAGTATGGGAAGGCGAAGCTGAATATCTTTCTTTCAGGACACCTTTTGGAGAGATGGGCTTTTTGCCACAACGCGCTCCCATCGTTGCACAGCTGGCGGTCGATGTAATAGAGATCAAAAGCAAAGGAGAAAGACTCCTTTTCGCCGTTCACGGCGGTTACATTCTGAACACGCGTGAGAAGACGCTTATAGTGGCTGACGCTGCCGAACGTCCGGAAGATATCGATATTCATAGAGCAGAAGAACGCGTAAAACGTGCGGAAGAGATTTTGAAAGTGGAGAGGGACGCGAGAAAACGCGCACGTGCAAACGCAAAAATGCAGAGACATCTTTTAAGAATACGGGTGTATAAAGAACATACACAGACTGAACATAAATAATAAATAAAGGAGGGCTTTTAGCCCTCCTTTTTATTTTTGTTTCTTTTTGTAAAAGCCGCTATCAGATCCGTTTTTCGTTCTTCGCCCCGTATGAGCCTCACAATATTTCCCCTGTGACGATATGTCGTAAGCAAGAATAGTGCCAGCATCCAGATACCGGTTTGCCAGCTATCTGTGAGAAAATACAGGATGGTTATAACAGCGAGGCTCAAAATAGATCCCAGAGAAACGTACTGGGTGATCAGGACGATTGGTAACCAGACTGCAAAAAACACTGGAACGAGGCTGGCTTTTGTTCCGGAAATCGTTCCCACGCTTACGGCAACAGATTTTCCGCCTTTAAACTTCAACCAGATCGGATAACAGTGTCCGACTCCGGCGAAGAAACCTATCATCATTGCATCGGACACACTTACCCCGAAGGTATGTTTGGCAATCATTATAGGAATGAAGGGTTTGAAACCGTCGAGAACCATCGTTATGGCTCCCCAGAACCCTCCAAGATTTCTCAGCACATTAGTACCGCCGACGTTACCGCTACCGACCTTTCTTATGTCTATGCCTCTGAGTTTTGGGATTATATATCCCCAAGGAATTGAACCAAAAAGGTAACCTATAATAGCCAACCAGATAAACCTCATTTTTTACGCCTCAACTTTATAAATATTGGTGTTCCCTCGAAGGGATCAATATTCATTCTTATTGTTGATCTTATCCCTCTCAGGTATGGCTCCGTAAACAATGCTGGATCGTTGACCTTCAGCATTATCAGAGGGGGTCTTGTATCAATTTGTGCCGCGTAATAGATTTTGGCCTTTTTGTTTTTCCGCCCGACAGGCGGTGTTGATAAGGTGTACCTGCTGATCAGGTTGTTCAGCAACCCGGTTGGGATCCTGAGATCGATCTTTTCAGCGACAAGAAAGAGCTTATCCAGTAGTTCATCGATACCAAAACCTTCCGTCGCGGAAGTAAAAACAACAGGGCTATAATCAATGAAATACAGCTCCCGTTCGAATGAAGAAAGTAGTGATTCCTTATGTTTCTCGTTTAACAGATCACTCTTATTGAAAACGGTAATTATCCCTTTACCGCGTTTTTCGACAAGCCCGGCAATTCTCTGATCCTGATTGCTTATCCCTAGTGTCGCATCTATGACGAGTATGCAGATATCGGAACGCTCTATTGCATCCACAGCTCTCATGACGCTGTAATACTCGACGTTCTTGACGCCTACCTTCGACTTTCTTCTCATGCCGGCTGTGTCTATAAAAGTGACAGGCATTCCATCTATTTCGATAGTTTCATCAACCATATCGCGGGTGGTACCAGGTATCTCGGTGACGAGGCTGCGGTCACTTCCCACTATCGAATTGAAAAGTGAAGATTTTCCTGCGTTCGGTTTTCCTATGATAGCAACCTTCAGGTTATCTTCTTCCTTTTCGGGTTCGTAATCCAGCAGATGCCCGGCTTCCTCCAGGGTTTTAATTATTTTCTCCAGCAGGACATCGATATTCAAACCGTGTTCGGCTGAAATCGGGATAGGTTCTCCGAACCCCAGGCTGTACAGCTCCGGGAGAACCTCAAGAGTAAATTTGTCAACGTTTTCGACTTTGTTCGCTACCAGAATGACCCGTTTTTTCGATTTTCTGAGTGTTTCCGCGATATCCATATCCGCCGATGTCAGACCCTTTCTGCCATCGACTACAAAAAGCAAAAGGTCACCCTCGCTCAGCAGGGCGAGAGTGACTTCTTTCATCTTTTCTTCGATTATATCTTTGGGAGAATCGAACAAACCGCAGGTATCGACAACCTCGAAAGACTTATGCTGCCAGAAAACCCTGCCAAACACAAAGTCGCGCGTAACACCAGGCTGGTCGTCAATTATGGCACGCCTTCCACCAACAAGGCGGTTAAAAAGCGTGGATTTTCCGACATTTGGTCTTCCGACGATGAGGACTGTTGCCACTACTTTTCTCCCTCCGAGTTTTTCTCAAGATGTTCCTTCAACTTCTCACCAAGGGAAAGCGTGGAACTCTCTTCGCCTGAAAGCTCTTCTAAAGCTTTTTGAGTCTCCTCTTTTTCCTTATCCAGCAACAGCTGCTTTATGGAAACAACCATATTCCTTACATCCTTTTCTGGATCATAAACGAGGCGAATGATCTTGAAACGCCTGTGTTCTCCGATCTTTATGGCATCTTCCAGGTTTTCAACTCGCTTCATCGCTACCTGAGAAGCAGGGAGGAAGGCTTCGACACCATAACCATCAACCATTACGACAGCACCGGATTTTATCAACCGTGTGATTTTTCCTTCTACGTAATCGCCAACCTTAAGTTCAGTGTGTACCTTTTGCCACGGATCTTCCGTAGCCTGTTTTAGACTCAATCTCATGCGTCGATTTTCTTTGTCTATGCTCAGGATCTTTGTTTTCACTTCGCTGGATTCCTTGACAACGTCTTCGACCCTGTCAACAAAATTCCAGGACATTTCGGAAACGGGGACAAAGCCAGAAACGTATTCCTCAAGCTCCACGATGGCACCCGTTGGGAGAACCTTAACGACTTTACCATCGACGATTTCCCCGACTTTGTATTTTTCCTCGATGTTGTCCCAGGGGTCTCCCAGTGCTTCGCGGTAGCTCAGGGAAAGAGTTCGCTTCTCTTTGTCTATATCCTTAATTTTAACCTTGACCCTGTCTCCTTCTCTTATAAGTTCTTTGAGGTCTCTTCTAACATTACCCCAGAAAACCTCGGAGATATGTACCAATCCTTCGACACCGGGTTCAATCATGACAAAGAAGCCAAAGGGAACGATTGACTTTACAACACCTTCAACGACGGAACCAACGGGATATTTCTCTTCAACGGTGTTCCACGGATCTTCCTGCAACTGTTTCAAACTCAGAGAAATCTTCTTTTTCTCGGGGTCAACGTCGATAACCTTGACTGTTACCTTATCACCAACATTGAGGACGTCATGAACCTTTTGTGATGGGTCCCAGCTCACCTCAGACGCGGGGATCAAACCGACAACCTCGTTGGTTAATCTAACAAAGGCGCCGAAATCTTTGATGCTTTCGATGGTTCCTTCGACGGTTGAACCCGTCTCAAGGGCTTCAAAGTAAGCCTTCACTTTTTCTTCCTTGAATGCGGTTAAAGAAACCACGATATTGGTACCGCGTTTCTTCTTTCTGAAGTTTATGACCTTGAATTCCTGTTCGCCTTCGGGAATCGGTCTGCCGCGCCTAATTCCAGACTGAGAGCCTGGAAGGAAAGCCGGAACGACATTAAGTAGCTTTACGTTGTAACCGCCTTTGGTTTCACCAAGGATGGTTCCTGTAACCGGTTCGCCGCTTTTGTATGCGTTTTCTACCTTTTTTAGAGCAGTTCGGAAGTAGATACGCTTTTCGGAGACGACGCTTCTCCCTTCATCTTCGTCGACTTTCATTATCTGGACCTCTATTTTATCACCGATGTTGTACTCTTTTAGAGGTTTTACAAGCTCGCTTTCAGGAGCGAATCCATCTAACTTTCCTTCGAGGATCACCAGCAACCCGTCTGGTTGAATCGAATGAACTTCAGCGGTTTTGCTTCTCCCCCTTCTTTCATCAACCTCATCCATCTGTTTCAGAATATCCTCCATGCTGAGGTTTTCTTCGTTCTGTCCGTTATACTTCTCCTCCATTACGGATAACCTCCCCTTCATAGGTAAATTTTATGTAATCCAAGATTTTCAGGATTTGTTCCTTCGGTGTTGATGTTCCGCTTATGATACCGACTTTTCTATAAATAGACAAATCCGGAAGCTGCTCCGGATTCTGAACGTGAAAAGCCCTTTTGCCATGGCTTTCGACAATCTTCGCGAGCTTCCCTGTATTTGAACTTCTTTTACCACCAACAACCACCACAGCATCACAGGTTTGTGCTAAGTGAATCGCCATCTTTTCGCGGTTTATGGTTACATTGCAGATGGTGTTATTCACAGAAACTTCGATGCCTTCCAATTTTAACAGCTTTTCTGCCAATTTTTCAAAACTCTCGCTGTTCATGGTTGTTTGGGAAATCAGGGCAACTTTCTTGGGCTTTTTTTCTCTTAAAAAAGCCTTTATGGTTTCAAAATCATAACCCGGTTCAACGATCAGGTAATCATTTAGCCTTCCACACAGGGCTTTAACCTCTGCGTGGTCTTTTTTTCCGAATATAACTATAAAATAACCTTTTTTTTCAAGGTCTTTCGCCAAACTAAATACATTGTACACTATCGGGCAGGTTAAATCCACAACATACCCAAAACGCCTTTTTAGAAAATCCTCAACATCGGGTGAAGCGCCGTGAGCCCTGATTATCGCCACGGAATTCTCAGCTGTATCAGAGAAATCGATTGAAGAAAGATCCGGGTAAACCTTCAATCCCATATCTTTAAGTTTTTTCATCACAATTTCATTGTGAACAATATCACCGATTACCCGGGCATCGCGTTTTTCCTTCAAAAGCCTTTTCGTCGCTTCAACGGCTCTATTCACGCCGTAACAAAAACCCAGTGATTCAGCGAGAACGATCTTCATGTACCTTTATCCCTGACCTTTCTAACAAGCAGATCGAGAACCTCGTCTATTGTCATATTCGTTGTGTCGATTATGATAGCGTCTTTCGCGGGTTTTAAAGGCGCTATTTCCCGGGAAGAATCATTTCGATCTCTCTGGATCAACTCGTTCAGGATTCTATCATAATTTGCCTCGATTCCAAGCCTTTTCAGCTGTTCGTATCTTCTCCTGGCGCGCTCTTCCGGAGAAGCTGTAATGAAGAACTTCAGATCCGCATCCGGTATAACTACCGTTCCGATATCGCGCCCCTCCATTATAACATTACCCTTCTCAGCTATCCGGCGCTGTTCGGCGGTGAGGAAATGCCTTACTTCCGCTATTTTAGCGACATCCGAGGAGAGTCTGGAGATCTCCGGCGTACGGATCTCGTCGCCGATTTTCCTTCCGTCCATACAGAGAACGCTGTCAGAGATGGAAAATTGCGTATTCTCTAACAATTCACGAAGGGCGTCGGTATTATCAGGATCAATGTCGTGCTGCTTTAGCTTCCAGGCGACGGCTCTGTACATAGCGCCCGTATCCACATAGGTGAATCCCAACCGTTCAGCAAGCATCTTTGCGACGGTTGATTTTCCGGAACCGGCGGGCCCATCAATTGCGATCTTCATCTTTTCTTCCCATCCTTTTCATCGATTATCTTGATTCTCAGTTCCTCAAGTTGACGTTCTGATACCTCTGATGGGGCTCCGGTCATAGGATCGTTACCGCTTGCCGCTTTCGGGAAAGCGATAACATCGCGTATGGAACTGGTTCCAACCATTATAGCCACCAATCTGTCCAGGCCGAACGCGATGCCGGCGTGTGGTGGTGGGCCATATTTAAAGGCTTCAAGAAGAAACCCGAATTTTTCTTGAGCTTCCTCGTGGGTTAAACCGATCATCTCGAATATCCTGTTCTGGATATCCCTACGGTGAATTCTGACGCTTCCGCTTGCCAGTTCGTAGCCATTTATCACCAGGTCGTAAGCGTGAGACCTGACCTTCAATGGCTCAGTTTTACCGAATTTGTCCAGGTCTCCAAGGTTCGGCATTGTGAAGGGATGGTGCTCCGCTTCTATCCTGCCTTCTTCCTCGTTGTAAGAGAACATTGGAAAATCGGTTACCCAGAGTATGTCAAAGCCTGTAACCTCCGGTTTTTCCTCAGAGATCAGTTTTTCTCGCAGCTTGCCCAGCGCTTTAGACACAGTTTCTCTCTTTCCAATAGCGAGGAAGATTATGTCCCCAATTTTCGCATTGAAACGCTCAACAACTTTCTTTATTTCATCGGGGCAGTGTTTTAATATGCTCGATCTCAGTTCGTCTTCAACCTTTATCCATATCAATCCGCCAAGTCCGTTTTCTTTTACAAAAGCCGTGTATTCGTCCAGCCTCTTTCGCGAGAACTTCGATGAAAGCCCCTTTGCGAGAAATCCTTTAACGATCTCGCCGCGTCCCAGGGCTTCCGATATAACCCTGAACCCGGTTCCGACAAAGGCTTCAGACACATCGTGAAGCTCCATTCCGTAACGCCTGTCGGGTCTATCGGAGCCGTACATTTCCATGGCTTCTTCATACGTTAACCTGGGGAAAGGTGTCGTTAGCCCAACATTCAGAGTTTCTTTGAAGGTGTGGGAAAGCATACCTTCAACGATGGCAAAGACGTCTTCGCTGTCGGCAAAGGACATCTCAAGATCTATCTGGGTGAATTCCGGTTGCCTGTCAGCTCTGAAATCCTCATCGCGGTAACATTTAGCAATCTGGTAATACCTGTCAAAACCCGCAACCATCAGGAGTTGTTTGAAAAGTTGGGGTGATTGGGGTAAAGCATAAAACTTGCCGGGCCTTAACCTCGAAGGGACCAGAAAATCCCTTGCGCCTTCTGGAGTTGATTTTGTTAGGACCGGTGTTTCTATCTCGAGAAAATTGTTCTTGTTGAGATAATTTCGGACCGCCTGAACCACTTTATGCCTGAAGATTATATTTCTCTGCATCTTCGGCTTTCTCAAATTAAGATATCGGTATTTGAGTTTTAGCTCTTCAGATGAGTCATCATCGATATTAACGTATATGGGTGGTGTATCTGATTCCGAAAGGATCTCGACTTCGGTAGCCAGAACCTCTATCTTGCCTGTTGGCATCTTCGGGTTAACAGCATCCTTCGGTCTCTCACGTACGATGCCCGTTACAGATATAGTATATTCGATACCGAGTTGCAGCGCCGTCTTATAGACATCCTCGTTGGATGGATCAAAAACGACCTGAGTGAAACCGTAACGGTCCCTGAGCAAAATGAACTTTATGCCGCCGAGGTCTCTGATCCTATCAACCCAGCCGTTCAACACGACGGTTTTTCCAGCGTGTTCACTTCTCAACTCTCCGCAGGTATGTGTTCTCTTCTTCAATGTTGCCACCTCCTGATTTTAAATATTACCACGATTGGCCACAATAGGCGTGACGTTTTATGGTAGAATTTTAAGCGAATATACCATTGGGAGGTGAATGTATGAAATTAAAGATCCTGGCTCCCTTAATGATTTTCGTGTTGCTTGCAGGATTTGCTTTTGCGGCCGTTTATACGGATGTTTCTCCGAGTCATTGGGCCTATGATTCCATCGTCAGGCTGACAGATCTCGGTATTTTGAGCGGTATATCTGAGGGAGGACTTTACTACTTCAAAGGGGACGATCCGCTGACGCGTTACCAGGCGGCAGTTCTTCTTGACAAATTTCTCACCTATCTGGAAGAAAAGGGTGTTTCTGGAGCGTCTGAAGCGGTTTCAGGCGAGGCAATCGAAAAGATCAGAGAACAGCTCGGCATTTTCGAAACGATTCTCAAAGACCAGAAAGGCGAATACATCGATCTTGCCGATATTCTCGGCAGGCTGGAAAAACTCGAAAAAGAGGTTGCTGATCTTCAGAGCAAAGGGATTATACCGGCTCTGGGAGAAGGAACCGATTTAAAGAAATTCTTTGATAAACTCCAGAGTTTTGGTGAAAGCGTTGCCGAGCTAAAGCGCGATCTGGAGGGGAAATTCAGTGAATTGTCTGAGAACGTCAATGTTCTCGAAAAGACACTGAATGCCACGTTATCAGAGATCGAGGTCAATCTGAAAACGCTGAATGAAAGCGTTCTCGGCCACTCCAATGAGATCAGCGGGCTTTCCAAAAGAATCACAGCTGCTGGAAATAGAGTCGCAACCCTGGAAAACAAGGTTGAGTCGCTCTGGAATTTAACGGGCAGTTTTGTTAAAACAGAAGAGTTCAAGGCCCTTGAAGACAGGATGACCGGGGTAGAGGCTAAGCTCTCTGAGTTTGTTACCTGGAAGGATCTTGGCAGCAAACTCGAAGACTACGCCACAGTCAAAGATCTTGAAGAAATGAACACGAGCATTTCAGGGCTTCAGATGGAGGTTCTGGGATTAAAGAAGCGTTTGGATAAGGTGGAGGAATCCTCTGTTTCCAAAGATAGTCTTGCTCCTTTGATAAGTGAACTTGAAAACCTGAAAACTAGCACTACTGATCTGGAAAAGGAAGTAGAAAAAAAAGTAGAATCTATTGATAAGGCTTTAATGTTTTCGGGAAATAAAGTGGATACACTGGAAGGATTAAAATCAGATGTTGAGACTTTGAAAAGTATTGTTGCGAAGCTTAACAAAAACACGCCTGAGATTGAAAATGCCTTAAAATTCTTGGTGGATGATGTTGATACTTTGAATAGTACTGTAACTGAATTGAGTAGTCAGCTTGTGGAACTTAGGAAAGACGTGCCGGAGAACATTAATCTTGAAGAAATCAAAAAGAGAACGGAGACAGCTTTTTGGGTAGGATTTGGAGGAATTGTCTTTGGAATTGCAGGAATTGTGATTGGTATTATTGCATTTTGGTATCCACCATCACCGTAAACAACAAAGACAATCTTACATAAAAAATCCCCGGGAAATGTCCCGGGGTTTTTTGTTATAATCTAAGAAAGGAACGGGAAAAGAACGCGGATCTGGAGGTGTTTGAATGAACTGGGTTTATATACGTGATCTGAAAGACCACATCGGCGAAAGGGTCGAGATACGCGGCTGGCTCAGGAGAAAACGTTCGAGTGGTAAGATACACTTTCTCGCTTTGAGAGACGGTTCCGGTTTCGTTCAGGGAATTGTCGAACGCTCTTCGGTTTCCGAGGAACTCTTCAAACTGGCGAAAAAGCTGAAGATGGAGTCGAGCATAATCGCTCGCGGAATCGTCAGGGAAGATCCCAGGGCTCCCGAAGGTGTTGAACTGCTCATTGATGAAATAGAAGTGGTTCACCAGCCTGAAAAGGATTTCCCGATAAACAAGCCCGACCACGGGATCGATTATCTCATGGACCATCGACATCTCTGGTTGAGATCAAAGAGACAATTCCATATCCTGCACATCAGACATGAGATAATCAGGGCCGTGAGGGATTTCTATAACGAGCGCGGTTTTGTTCTTATCGACACACCAATATTCACCGGGTCTATCGGTGAAAGTGCGGGAAACTGTTTCGAAATCGATTATTTTGACTACGGCAAGGCGTACCTCGCCCAGACAGGGCAGCTTTACCTTGAGGCCGCCTGTATGGCTCTTGGGAAGGTTTATAACCTTGGACCGACCTTTAGGGCGGAGAAGTCAAAAACGAGAAGGCATCTTATAGAATTCTGGATGAACGAAGCGGAGGTTGCCTACTACCAGCATGAGGACAACATGAAACTTCAGGAAGAACTCGTTTCGTACGTTGTCCAGAAGACCATCGAACGTGCTGCTAATCATCTGCACGCCATTGGAAGGGATATCTCTAAACTCGAGAAGATCGAAGCGCCGTTCCCCAGAATCACCTACACCGACGCGATAAAGCTCCTTCAGAAGAAGGGATTCAACGTTAATTGGGGAGACGACATCGGCGGTGACGAGGAAACGGCAATAGCTGAGGAATTCGATAAGCCTGTTATAGTCGAGCGCTACCCGAGAAAGATGAAGGCCTTTTACATGCAGCCCGATCCTGAGAATCCCGACGTGGTTCTCTGTGACGATATGCTGGCTCCGGAAGGCTACGGCGAGATAATCGGCGCTTCTGAGAGGATTTGGGATAAAGAACTGCTTATAGAGCGTATCAAGGAGTTTGGCCTTGATGTGGAATCCTACAGCTGGTATCTCGATTTGCGTGAATACGGCTCTGTGCCGCACAGCGGATTCGGCATGGGGATCGAGAGGGTCGTGGCCTGGATAGCCGGACTGGAGCACGTCAGGGAAGCGATTCCCTTTGCAAGAACGCTTTACAGAATTCATCCGTGAGGAGATAAAATGGAAGAACGATTTCTTACCCCAAAAGATATAGGTGAAGAACAGTTAACGCGGACATTAAGGCCTCAAAGGCTGGATGAATATATAGGCCAAAGGAACGTCAAACAGAGGCTGAAGATTTCCATAGAGGCAGCGAAAGTCAGGAACGAAGCCCTGGATCATGTTTTGCTTGCGGGGCCACCCGGGCTCGGTAAAACTACCCTAGCCCACATCATCGCCAACGAGATGGGAACGAACATCTACGTTACCAGCGGGCCCGTCATAGAAAAGCAGGGCGATCTCGCTGCCATACTTACCAGCCTTGAGGAAGGCGATGTGTTGTTTATCGATGAGATACATCGCCTTGGCCGTGCTATCGAAGAGATCCTTTACTCTGCGATGGAAGATTTTAAGCTGGATATTATGATCGGGAAAGGCCCCAGTGCGCGTTCCATAAGGCTCGATCTCGCTCCTTTCACGCTCGTAGGGGCAACAACGCGTTCGGGTTTGATCGGCGCACCGCTCAGGAACAGGTTCGGCATGGTTCTCGAACTCGAGTTTTATACTCCGGATGAGCTGAAGCAGATAATAAAGAGATCGGCGCGACTGCTTGAAGTGAAGATAGATGACGAAGCTGCCGAGCTTCTCGCTTCCCGGTCCAGAGGCACGCCCAGAATCGCCAACAGGCTTTTGAGGCGTGTCAGGGATCTGGCTACCGTTGATGGTACGGGGAAGATTCTCTCTAAGACCGTAGAGGATGCCATGAAGATCATGGGGATCGACGCTGAGGGCCTCGACGATATGGACAGGAAGATCTTGAGGGTTCTTATTGAGAATTACGAAGGCGGACCTGCTGGTCTCAAAGCCATCGCGGCCTCGGTGGGTATCGAAGCTGATACGATAAGCGAGGTATATGAACCGTATCTGCTGCAAAGCGGTTTCATAGTTCGGACGAACAGAGGCCGTATGGCAACGAAAAAAGCTTACCGCCATCTCGGTATTGCGAGATTTAACGGGATCGGTCCATTATGGGATAGTACAGGGGACTAAGGAGGAGGGAAAATGTTCGTACTTGCGAATCTTGTTTATGCTGTTGCTCTTGTGTTGAGGATTCTCGTGGAGTTTGAGATCTTCGCGGTTATCGCTTCAGCTCTGTTCAGCTGGTTGAATCCAAATTACTACGGCAATTTCAGAATGTTTTTTCAGGCCATGAGTGACCTTGTTGAAAGACCATTGAGAAAGGTCTTTCCTTTTTTGAGAAGTGGAATTGTGGATTATACGCCTCTTGTTGCCATACTCGTGCTGGTTTTTATAGATCAGTTCCTGGTGGGTTCTCTCTTTGACCTGTCGTATGTTATCCGTGCTGCTTCCGGTTTGTGAGGTGATCAATTGAAAGCCATTGTGTTTTTCAACCACAAACGACTCGATGAAGAGATGATTCAGAAGATAATTTCCTTTCTGGGATCTTTCAACATAGATGTTTTCATCGGTGATACCTTTTCCGGGAAGCAAAATCACGATTACGAACCAGAAGTGATCATGACCTTTGGTGGCGATGGAACGGTTTTGAGAGCCGTTCCCTTTGCTGTTGAGCGCGATCTCCCGATTTTGAGCTTTAAGGTCGGTAGTGTTGGCTTTTTAGCGGCTTTTGAGCTCGGAGAACTGGAAACTGCCATAGGAAAGTTTGTTGACAATAGGCTTCATATGGAAGAGCGCTATCTCCTTGAGGTGAGTTTTAAAGAGAAACGTTATAAGGTTCTCAATGATTGTGCCGTGGAAAGGGGCGATCCGAGCCGTACAACCTCTTTAGAGGTAGAAATCGAAGGTTTTTCAGCTTACAGGATCGTCGGTGATGGCGTGATTCTGTCCACGGGTACTGGTTCAACGGCTTACAACCTTTCTATTGGCGGTGCTCTGGTAGATCCGATGGCAAAGGTTTATCAGGTAACACCCGTTGCCCCTCACAACCCCTTTGTCGGGTCGATAATAGTGGATTCCACAAGAAAAACAAAGGTTACCGTGATTGACGGAAAGAATGCCCCGATGAAACTCTACCTTGATGGAATACTGACAGCCGTGCTGCGGGACGGCGATGAAATCGTTGCGGGAATTTCCGATAAAAAAGTGAAACTCTTAAGGGATGCCGGTTTTGATTTTGTACGTGTATTGAAGAGAAAGCTTGCCTTTGGCGGGAGGCTTAAAGATGATCTCTAAAAAAGGGCTGAGAAAGATCGAGGAAACCAAGCATGAAATAATAAATATGGCGCGTTACGTCCAGAACCTCTTTTCTAAATGTTCTCTGGCTATTTTAAGCAGAAATGAACATCATGCGCGGGATGTCCTATACTCCATTTCGATACTGGATCAGCATGCCTTTTCTGTTGAGAATAAAGTCGTCGGGCTTGTGGGAACGTTGACGCCCATGGGAAGGGAATTGAGGTTTCTTGTAATGGCTGCCAATATAACCCGTACGTTGAGGATGATCGGAGAGAAGTGCATTACGCTGGCGAACAAATCACTTCTTCTTACGAAGCATCCACCAATCGGTTTTTATGAAACCCTGAAAAAGATGATAGATACAGTGGACAAGATGCTGGCTGACGCGGTAGATAACCTTATAAATCCTTCCCTCAGCGATGCTCAAATGATCTGCGAGCAGGACGATAGGGTTGATAAAATGCTGGATAAGGTTGAAAAAGAGCTCAAGATCGTTATGGAAGAATCTCCCAAACTTGTTTCAAGGGCAATCGAATTGCTGACTATATTCAGGCTTCTTGAAGAGATAGGGGATCTCTGCACTGAAATCATAGAGAGCAGTATGTATGTAGCAAAGGGAAAATACTACCACTGCGCTAACGACACGCTGGAAGAAGTATCGGAAAACGGTAGTGTATAGGCTAGATTCAGAGGGGGACGAATCTTGCGGATACTCATCAAATATATTTTCAAGCAGTCCATGGGTGCTTTTTTTATAGGTCTCGGGGGATTTCTGATTTTTGTGAGTCTGGAGCTCCTTTATCAGCTTTCAGACTTAATTGTCAGGTACAAGGTTGGAATAGATAAACTCTTTCTGCTTATATACTACAATCTCCCTTACTTTATTGTTCTCGGGATACCGGTCGGTGTTTTGCTTGCTATATTCTGGACACTTTCGAGGATGCAATCGGATAATGAATTGATTGCCCTTCAGACCCACGGTATTACCTTGAAAACCGTGGTTTTGCCCTTTGTCATTTTTGCGGTTCTTTTGAGCGGTATTACTTATCTCTTTAACGACTATATTGTACCTTACGCCAACAGAAAAGCCTACGAAGCGCAGGCGAGATTTATATACCGTAGACCCGAGGTTACATTAAAGGAGAACGCTTTCATGGAAGACGGTAAAGGGAGATATCTGTACATAAAGAAGATAGATCCTGAAACCGGCGAACTGAAGAAAATATTGCTCTATGACCTTTCCGGGGGGAAGACGCGCGTAACCAGTGCAAAAAGCGCGACCAAAGAGGGCGATAAGTGGATAATGCACGACGGAAGGGTTTTCGAGCTGGATTCCAAAGGATTTCTGACTTTCGATATGAGCTTTGAATCCCTCGAACTGGATTTTGGCTCAGATATACAGGAATACATAAGGCAATCGAAATCCCCCAGGGAGATGACAAGCGCGGAGCTGAAAAAGAAAATCGCGTCCTTTTCAAGACTGGGTGTTAGAACATCATCGCTGATGGTTGCCCTTCAAGAAAAATACTCTCTATCCCTTGCTCCGCTTGTCATAGTCATGATAGGTGTTCCCCTTTCGTTGATCTTCAACCTTCGTTCAAAGTCCTGGTCGGTTATCCTGACTTTTATTTTGATCGTCATCTATCAAGGATCGGGTGCGTGGTTGAGCGCCATGGGAAAAGAGGATCTTTTGAATCCAGCCTATGCCCCCTGGATTCCGAATATAATTTTTGCCATCACCGGCATCATCACATACTTGTTGATAGACACAAGGGCTTCTTACAGATTGGGGGAATTCCTCTCGAGGTTTTTCAGATTCGGTGTACTGCTTCTCTTCATATTCTCTTTTACAGTTGCTTTTAGTGCTAAGGTGAGTATCACCGCCGGGGATGTCAGCGGCTCGGGTAGGGAGATATACCTTACCAATGGTGTGGAATTCACATATACTTCAGAGGGTTTCAACGCTACAGTCAGTGCTTCAAATGCTTCTATATTACTCAAAGATGAAACACCTCTTTCCATTTCCTTCTGGGGAAATGTCGTGATGCACAGCGATGAAAAGATAATAGAAGCTCAGAGGCTTGTAATTGATCTTACCAAAGAGACTATCGAAGTGATGAAGGTACGAACCCGTACCGAGTTCAAAATATCCGATAAAAGTGAGGAGAAGATCCCTTTTTTTGTTTATGGGGAACTTGCCGAATCCACCATGGAACCCACTCCTACGTTGATGCTCAAAGAAGGCTATCTAACGACATGTGACCTTAAAGATCATCCTCATTATCGCTTTGCCGTCAGTTCCGCTGAGATTGAACCGGGAAAATACGTGATCGTGAAGAACCTGCTTATGAAGATCCTCGATGTGCCGGTCTTTTACCTTCCCTGGTACTATTTTTCTTTGGACGATCCCGAAAGACGGCCATTTCAGATTGATTTGAGCTCGATTCAGGAATGGAAAACGATCACCACCTTGCGTTATCTCGATATCGATTGGCTCCTTCTCGCTCTGTCCTGGGAAAGAAACTGGCAAACAACAGAAGATATCTTCACGCTTTCCGCAAAAGTTGAGCCGGCCCCAGAATTGGGAACGTTGAGATTGCTTGGACAGTACGGAGATGGTTCGCCGGCAAGCTGGGGTGGATACGCACTTTATGAACCGGGATTCCTCCCGAATTACAGGCTGAACCTTCTCGCCGTATCCGGAACACCTTCAGAACTACTAAAAGAACCTTTTAAGAGGATCTCCTTTGCAAATAAAAAAGTGGGCAGCAAATCCGTTGCCGCAGATGCTTTCACCTTGATGAGCGATTTCGGAATGGATGAGCTTTATCTGTTTAACCTCACCGGAAGCAACCGTTCGAAGAATCTTGAGTACTCCCTTGGATTCTCCGGAGCATTGTTTGAAAGAGAAGATGCGGAACTTTATCTCTGGAACGCAGCTCTTTCAAAACTTTCGGTACCGGCGAACTTTTCGATGAAAGTCGGTTCAGGATCTTTCACCATGAAAACGCTGTCTGGATCCCTGAATGCAAAAAGTTCCATCGAATATGAGGAAACCCAAACATCTGATATACCGACACCAACATACACTGTCACCGGAACGTTGTCATTGACCGGTTTGAAACTGGATACAGATGTATTCACCACAAAATTGCAATCATTCAATTTCAAGCTTGAGTCGACATCCTCAGATTGGGGAGAGATTTTAGCGCCTGAAAACATCGAAGATTTCATTCTTGAGGCCAAACGTTATGAGATGAAGTTAGGGCGTTTCACCACAACCGGTGATATTGAAAGTACCTTCGACGCTTCTGATATGACCGCGAACATCAAAATGCCTTACACAACGAAAAGCATCGGGAAGAACAGATTCAGTTATGCGTCAAAGGACTCGAAACTGAAAATCAGCGGTAACTACGCTCTGGACTATTCCACAGACAACTCTTATCAACAGGAACACCCAAAACTCTTCTGGATAGAACCCTTTAAGATAAGCTACAAAGGCTGGTTAGACTTCAATTCCAGTATAATCTATACCCTGTATCAAGACAACAGCTGGGCGTTAACAGCGGATAATGCCCTATCTAAAACGCTTAAACTGCTGGATTACGAGTTTAAAGGGGTAGAGTTTTCCAGTTTCATTGTTCCGAAGTTCAGCTGGAAACTGACAAAGGATGCTTCGGATAGCTTTGATCTTTCAAGCATTTCAGATTACTTCAGCGAAGACAGAATGGAATTGAGTCTGAAGAATTCTTTCAATTTAACCCCGTTGAAGGGCTTTTCTGCCGGTATTGAGTACAACCCCACCGCTGTTGCGAGCCCATCGGATCTGTTCTCCGGGATATTCAATGATATGGAGTTGATCCATCCCGGCAGGTTAACCGCAAAGCTCAAAACAGGAATTGTTGATGTAAATTACAACATGAATGTAGATTACAGCGGACTCTTCCCCACAAGAGATGCTTCCTTCTTCGGTACGGGAACACTGGAGATATCAGGAAAAATAGCTAAAGATCCGGTTTCATTAAGTTACAAGACCGATAGTGAATTGCAGGGATTGAGTGCAACGGAAACCTCTTTGGAGTTTAGCCTTGCCGCCGGATCCTTTAGTCACAAAATGAAGACCGTTTACGACTGGTCAACAGGAAGTTTTGGAAATATTGAGGGAAACGAGAAGATAGAATATAAAGAAGGATCTTATGGTTTCACCTTCGATCTTGGCTGGACAGCTGATATCGATCAGGATGGTGAAGATGAAAATAAGATCTCCCTGAATACCACACTGCGTATCGGTGATGATTTCAAAACATCGCTGAAGTTTTCCTATCCATACGTGTACAGAAAAAAGAATTATTTTGATAGGATAAGGTTGGAGCTGGGTGAATTCAGTACGCCAGCTTTCTCGATAAACAAAGCCGTTATAGATTTTACGACGGGGTATGCGAGATTCAGCAAATACGACAATTATAAAGCCTTCCCTGCGAAGTATTTCAGCACCTTTGAGGTGTTATATACCACCACACCAAAGTACGTAAAGTTTTTCTATACGGATATCGCGAGCCTCAAATTTAGCAATGTGAAATTGGAAGATTTTTATCTGGCAAGCGCTTCAGCTTCCTCAACGGGAGAGCCGACAGGAGAATACGAATATGCGATAGGCGTTCAGAAGGTTGTTTTCGATGGCAAAACCCTTGTTAGCGGTAAAGGCAAATCCTTTGAGAATTACGGTATTAGCGTTAGTTTTGGAAAAGAGGAAACCCTGAAGAATTACTTTATACTGAGTATGAACGATCTTCGACTGGGAAAGAGCCTGCTCCGGCATATCAAATTGCAGTTAAAAGAAGGAGAAAGTTATCTCCAGATAGGGCTATCTCCGGGATCATATTTAGACTGGTCTGAGCTTTACAGAAAAGAAAAACCTCTGTATATAGATTTGCATTGTATGGCTTTAGAAGGAATTCTGGAACTTAACCTCAGTGCTACTTCTTTAGCGGATGTTTTGAATTTCCTCGGGTTAAAATATTACATCAAAGCGATGCCCGACAGATATCTCGTCTTTGGGCTTTCGCAAGGCTATAAACCGTTCTTTAAATTCAAGTTCTGATCGAGAGGTGGAAGTTATAATGACCGAATATGTGAAAAAGAAGGAACTTATGATGGGAATAATACGAAAAATCGAGGAGTGCAACCTGTGCCCTCTCCATCTGACCAGAACAAACGTTGTTCCGGGTGAAGGCTCTCTGGATTCGCCGGTGGTCTTTGTAGGAGAAGGCCCTGGAGCAGATGAAGATGCCACCGGACGCCCTTTTGTTGGTAGAGCGGGAAAACTCCTCACAAAAATACTGGAATCAGTGGGACTTTCGAGAGAGGATGTTTATATCACCAATATAGTGAAATGCAGACCGCCAAACAACAGGACTCCAACCCTCCAGGAGATGAAGGCCTGTGAGCCTTATCTTTTATCACAGCTTGCGGTGATAAAACCCAAACTCATCGTGTGTCTTGGTGCGACTGCTCTGGCAGCATTTCTCGAATCGGAAAAGGTCCAGATTACCAAATACAGGGGAAAACTCTTCGATTGGCATGGGGGCATAAAGGTCTTTGGAATGTTCCATCCCAGCTATCTTTTGAGGAACCCGTCCACGGCACCGGGTTCCCCAAAAAGGCTTACCTGGGAGGATATACAGAAGGTGAGAAAAATGTACGATCAGGTGATAAACGGAAGAGAGATTTCTTTGGAGGATTAGGAGGGTTAAAATGGAAAATATTGTGGTTACAGGCGGTGCAGGTTTTATAGGATCTCACGTTGTTAACGAGCTGATTGAGAAGAATATGGGGCCCATCGTTATCGATAATCTTTCCTCAGGAAAAATCGAAAATCTCGACCCAAGAGCGTTGTTTTACCAGCAGGATATAACGGATCTCGAGATGATGGAACGCGTCTTCATGCTCCATAAGCCCCGTTATGTCTTTCACCTGGCGGCACAGATAAGCGTATCGCAATCCGTGAAAGATCCCATCGAAGATGCAAGGATCAACATATTAGGGACGTTGAACCTGCTCAACCTTTCGGTTAAGTACGGCGTCGAGAAATTCATCTTTTCTTCTACCGGCGGCGCTATCTATGGAGATGATGTCTCGGAAATTCCCACATCGGAGAAAGAATTCCCGAAGCCTTTTTCGCCGTACGGCATAGCCAAGTTTTCCGTTGAGAATTATCTGAGGTTTTACAGCGAGCAGTACGGGCTCAAATACGTTGCGTTGAGATACGCCAACGTTTACGGCGAAAGGCAGGATCCTCACGGCGAGGCTGGCGTGGTCGCGATCTTTTCAAAGAGGATGCTGGCTAACGACGAGGTCATTATCTTCGGTGACGGTGAAAATGTCCGGGATTATGTTTATGCCGGCGATGTTGCACACGCGAACGTCCTCGCCATGGAGAAAGTGGAAAACGAAGTTATAAACATAGGCACGGGTATCGGAACATCTGTAAACGAACTCTTCGCTTTGTTGAAAGAGATTACAGGTTACCAGAAAGAACCGGTGTATGCTGACCCGAGACCCGGCGATTTGAGAAAATCCATTTTGAAGTGGGACAAAGCGAAAGAGCTCATGGGCTGGGAACCCACTGTGAAACTCGAAGATGGGCTGGTGAAAACAGTTGAGTTCTTCAGAACAGAAATGGGTGCCTCTGAGTGAGCGCCTGAGGCCCCGCAACTTTGACGATCTGGTTGGCCAGGAACACCTTACCGGAAAAAACGGGATAATCCGCCGGGCAGTAGAAAGCGGATATGTGTTCTCAATGATCCTGTTTGGCCCTCCGGGATCGGGTAAAACAACGATCGCGAGGCTCATTAAAGAGTCGTTGGCAGATGACAAATACGAGTTCGTCGCTTTCAGCGCAAGCCTGCAGGGAACAGCGGATCTAAAGAAAATCTTCGAGAGGGCGAGGCAACTAAGGAAATACGGTAAACATCTCGTCCTCTTCGTAGATGAAATCCACAGGCTCAACAAAACGCAGCAGGATGTCTTCCTTCCAGTGGTTGAAGATGGAACAGTTACCCTGATCGGTGCTACTACGGAAAATCCGAGTTTCGAAGTCAATCCAGCGCTTCTTTCCCGGTGCCGGTTGCTCGTGTTAAGGCAGCTTTCACCGGAAGATACGGTTCAACTCCTTCACAGAGCCCTTGAGAAAGACGAAAGACTTTCATCGCTGGACATAGCCATATCAGAAGAGCTTATAAGGATATTGGCAGAAAATGCCGGCGGAGATGCGCGGGTCGCACTGAATTTTCTTGAAACGCTCTATGAAAACGCCGCCGCCATGGGCTACAAAGAACTGAATGTTGACATACTCGACGAACTGCCCATCATATCCCATAAGCGTTACAGAAAAGCTGGAGAAGAACATTATGACCTCATCTCAGCTTTCATAAAAAGCATGCGCGGCAGCGATCCGGATGCCGCCGTTTATTACATGATGCGCATGATTGAAGCGGGCGAGGATCCAAAATTCATAGCCCGAAGGATGGTTATACTTGCTTCTGAAGATATAGGATTGGCCGATCCCATGGCCCTGCTGGTCGCTGTGGCAGCTTTTCAGGCTGTGGAGAGGGTGGGCCTTCCCGAATGTACCCTGAATCTTTCCGAGGCGGCGATCTATCTTTCCGTTGCCTCAAAGAGCAACTCTGTATATCTCGCGCAGAAAGCCGCTCAGGAAGTCATAAAAAAACATCCCAACTTAGAGGTCCCCTTGAAACTGCGAAACCCGGTTACAGACATGATGAAGAAAATGGGTTACGGGAAAGACTACAACTACCCCCATGATTTCGGTGGTTTTTCCCGGGAGCTGTATTTGCCAGACAAAATAAAAAACATGGTTTTCTACAAACCCACGGAAAACGGCAGGGAAAAGAGCGTAAAAGCCCGCCTTGAACAGCTATGGAAAGGATTGAAGAAATTCGAGTGATACACAGGGTATAGAAAAACCGTTGTTGGTTTTTCGTTCTACTCCACAACCCGTCATCCTGAACTTGATTCAGGATCTCTCCTTATCAACTGCGAAGCGGTTCGAGACAACCACGAAGTGGTTCGAAACAACTCCGCAGGAGTTCGTGACAATCCCGAAGGGATTCGTGTCTCCTGCGAAGCAGCCTTCTCGGTTCCCGAACGTCACCTACAACCTACAACCCACAACCTACAACGGTTTTTCCTGCTCTTAACCCTTTTTTACTACAAATCAAAACAAAAATGAAAACAATGAAGGAATAAAATATGGAAGGGTGAATTAGCATATATATGTTTGTAATTATAGTGCACCATCTCCCCGCTAAACAGTTAAAATACGCTTTCATAGTTGTAATGATCTACATGAGCTTAAAGATGATAAGGGTGTTTAGCTGGCTGTATTTACCGCTATGATTGAGAATATTGGTTCGTAGTATGGATGCTGTACGTTGATGTGTTTCTCTCAGTGAGGGAGGTGAGAATGTTCCCGAGAAAAATCAATGTTAGTCATAAGAATATGTATTCAAGATTGAGTTCAAGCGTGTGCGGGTTATACGGAGTAATGGTTGAAAAAATTAACGGAAGAGGTGAAGAAAGTGTTTGACACAGGGAATACGGGTTTCATGCTTGTTGCGACAAGCCTTGTTATGTTGATGACACCCGGTCTGGCTTTCTTTTATGGTGGACTCGTGAGCAGAAAAAATGTGCTTACGATAATGATGCAGAGTTTTGTATCAATGGGATGGACAACCATCTTGTGGGTTACCGTTGGATTTACGATGTGCTTTGGTGGAGATATCGGTGGAATAATTGGAGACGGGAAGTATTTATTTCTCCATGGTATTAGCCTCAGCACAGCTTTTGGTTCCAATATGGGAATTCCCATGCTGGTGTTTGTGGCGTACCAGATGATGTTTGCCATAATAACCCCTGCATTGATTACAGGTGCTTTCGCAGATAGGGTTCGTTTCAAGGCGTATATGATATTCCTGACGGTTTGGCTTCTTTTCGTATATTTCCCGCTGGTGCATATGGTATGGGGTGGAGGCCTCTTTCAGCAGTGGGGAGTTCTTGACTTTGCAGGAGGTATAGTCGTACACGCGAGCGCAGGTTTTGCAGCTCTTGCATCGGTATTCTTTGTAGGAAAGAGGAAAGTTAAAAACACGAGACCACATAGCATACCTTTGGTTGCTCTGGGCACGGCGTTGCTATGGTTCGGATGGTATGGTTTTAATGCTGGAAGTGAATTGAGAGTGGACTCCGTAACAGTTTCAGCATTCTTAAACACCGATGTTGCGGCATCCTTCGCGGCAATAACATGGTTGATTCTCGCGGTGATATTTGAGAAAAAGCCGAAAGTTTTGGGGATGCTTACAGGTGCTGTCGCAGGTCTCGCTACAATAACCCCTGCTGCGGGATATGTAAACGTACAGTCATCGATGTTGATTGGAATAATTGCTTCTCTCATTGGGTATGCAGCCATCGCATACAAAAATAAAAAAGGATGGGATGATGCTCTGGATGTTTGGGGAGTCCATGGAATGGGAGGATACGTTGGTATTTTATTGTTAGGTCTGTTTGCCAGCACCAACATTAATCCGAATGGTGCGAATGGTCTTTTCTTTGGAGATGCGTCCTTCTTTCTCAAAGAATTTGTTGCTGTTACAGTAACCGCGGTTTATGCATTTGTGTTCACATATGTAGCCCTCTGGCTTATTAACAAGATCACCACAGTGCGGGTTTCAGAAGAGACAGAGACGAATGGTCTAGACCTGTTTGAATTCGGTGAAGAGGCTTATGTTGAATAAATTGATTTTTTAGTGCAAGTCATACGCGATAGAGTATATCTGGCGAGTCACTCATAGAGTGGTTCGCCAGATTTTTTATTTTAGTTGCCGAAAAGTAGAGGTTTCATTGGCAGGATACAACACATCATCGCCTGAGATAGAGAACATTTTTACTGTTCATTTATGTAACGGAATATCTTATAATAAGAATTGAACAGACAGGGCTTGAGATGAGGGAAAAGGAAGCAATCGAAAAGAAAAGTTGGATGGATAATATAGATTTTAAGATGGTTAGCAATCTCAGGAGAAAGAGCGAATGAGGATTGCGCCGGTGTTTTACTGCGGCGGGCTGATAACTTGTTTCTGAACTTATCGATTCTTTGGGGGGATGATGATGGTGAAGAGTATTGTATTGGAGGATGGAAAAATAATTCAGATAGTACAGGGCGATATAACTAAAGAAGAAGTGGATGCCATAGTGAACGCCGCCAACGGTTATCTCAGGCACGGCGGCGGGGTTGCTGGCGCCATTTTAAGGGCTGGGGGGAAGATAATACAGGAAGAGAGTGATAGGATTATCAGAAAAAACGGCCCTCTTGAGGTTTCAGAGGTGGCTGTTACCGGTGCCGGGAGTCTTCATCCTAAGTACATCATTCACGTTCACGGTCCCCGTTACGGACAGGAGAACGTGGAAGAGCTTCTCTATGAGAGCTTTTTAAATGCGTTTAAAACCGCCGGAAAACTTGGTGTCAAAACCCTGTCAGTTCCAGCGGTATCTTCAGGTATATTTGGTGTTCCAAAGGATCTTTGCGCACGTTGCTTTTTCAGGGCTGTTGAATATTACTTTGAAAATTACAAGGATACGCCCTTATCGCTGATACGTGTCTGTAATATCGATAGAGCTACGACGGAGGTTTTTGAAAAGGTATCGGAGGAGTTTTTCAAATTACAACGTTGAATACCGTTCTTAAAAGATACCCGATACCGTAAGCCACCGTTGCCGAAAGTCCGCCCACAAGCAACATTTCAAGCCCGCCTATGAGCCAGTTTACTCCAGTAACCATCTGCCGCAGCGATCCAACGACAAACAGAGTTGCTGCCGTTATTAAGCTCGCTGATAAAAACATGTTCTGAGAGAAAAAGGGTACGAGAGAAGCGAAGACGTAAGCCACTAAAGGCATGAATCCCGCGATAACGAAAGAGAGGAAGGTTACGATAGCGCTTTTCAGTGGAGAACTTCCTTCATCTTCCATGATCCCGAGCTCTTCCTTCATCATGGTGTCAATCCACAATTCTTTGTCCGATGTGATCAATTCAACCATCTGTTCGAGCTTTTCACCCTTCAAACCTTTTCGTTTGTATATCTCTCTTATTTCTTCGCGTTCACCTTCCGGGTTAACATCCACTTCCCAGGCTTCACGCTCACGTTCGCTCTTTATATAGTCCTGTTCGGATTTTTCTGAGAGGTAATCTCCAACAGCCATGGAAAATCCATCAGCGAAGAGGTTGGCGAACCCCATTATGAGAACTATTTTTGGGTCAAGCTGAGCTCCGGCGACACCGGCGACAACTGCAAAGGTAGTCACTATGCCATCACTGGCACCATATACAGCGGATCCTATGTATCTTCCCGCTTCCGTTTTGTGCCAGGGCTCCTGACCGATCTTTTTGGGGTCGTGGGCCATCTGGTGTAAGGAAAGGTCTCTTCTCTTGAAGGCTTCCCGTGCAAGTTGAATCCTGGTTTTCTTGAAGGACATTTCTTTTCTCCCCCTTTGGATTTTCTATTGACGTATTTTTTGCATAATATCTTTGCTGTTATTTTCAGGATACGGTATTTGTCAATTTTGTTGATGTACAGCAATAACAGTGTGAGAACAATTTTTCTCACACATGTAGTATAACACAACAGCTGTGTGTTCAGGAGTAATAGCTAGTTATAGGCGTTTTTTCGAGGGAAAGCCGTACAGTATTGAGTTGTTATTCAATTACCAGGATAACCCTGAAAGCTCCTTTGGATATGAGTTCACTGGCAAGCGCTTCATTTTCCGTTACCCAGATGGTGTATCTGTCAAATTCTCCGGTGTACGTCCTGGCTAAAGGATCATTTTCAAGAACGAAATCCGCTTCTTTCTTTGTGAGCTTGATCAATTTACTTTCTCCAATATAGTCGATATTCTGCTTTGTATAGGCATCGAAGGTAATGCCTTTCATATACGCCTTTTCACCCATATATTGTAGTACCTTTACAAAGATATCCGCTGGAGCGTAACCCGGTAGGTTTGTTATAGGAGTACCGTTTTCATCGAAGAACCAGAACGTTGGTGTGCCTCTGACCTCAAAAGCGGCATAGAGTTCTGAGTACGAAAAGTTATAGGTCTTTCCGTTAACCTCTATGGTAGCCTCTTCTTCTCCGGGATATATTTCCACGAATATATACCCGGCTTTGAGAAGTTCTTGTACTTTATCGTTCACAAGCGTTTCCTTCTGGAATTTCGTGCAGTAAAAGCAGGAAGGGTCCGAGAACATTACAATCAATTGCTTTTTTTCAAGCTTTGCGAGTTTCATACCAACATTGAAATCATCGAGTTTTCCGATGTATGCCAGCGATAGTGTTGCAATAACCAGCACTGAAAATAGAACCATTATCTTTTTCATTCTACCTACCTCCTAAGCTGTAAACTGCAATAGATTCAATTTGCCAAAGAGAGTCAAAATTCCTGCACCGAATAGCAGTATGAAAACGATGATCCTCACAATCCTTCTGGCTTTCGATTCCCCTCCAAAACTTAATCTGGACGTTATTTTTGCTACAACGCCGCTCAGGGTCAGAAAAGGTATGCTCAAACCAAGAGAGTAAGTGAGAAGAAGCATTCCGCCTTTAGCAGCTGTTCCCTGATTGGCAGCAAGTACCAGGATTGAGCCGAGTATCGGGCCAGCACATGGAACCCAGATCAGGCCGAGAACTGAACCTAAAAGAAAACCGCTAAAGACACTGCCGCTGAATTTCCACGCGTTTACCCTCACTCCCTTAAATCCTACCTCAAATAAGTACATAAAAGCAAAGGCGATGAACAGCGAGCCAGAGAGGATGTTCATCAGCGTTTCGTTTCTTCTTATGAATTGTCCCAGGCCTCCGGCACCTGTACCCAACAGGAAGAAAAAGAGAGACATTCCAATGGTGAACGACAAACCTCTAAAAAACCGCACTTTTGCGCTTTCTGCACCTGCCATCAGAACCCCGAAGAAAATGGGGATCAGCGGCAAAACACACGGCGAGAAAAAGGAAAGCAGCCCACCGAGAATCGCGCTGCTATAGCTGACGCTCACACTTATGAGTGGTGAAATACCTCCCGGGCTTTGCAAGAGGTTTGATGCCGTTGCAGCCAGAGTAAATTCGTTCATATACCTACCCCCGGTATTATGGTTTATATCTATTATACTACATAAAACCGAGAATCTGAGAACCGAGATCCGAGAGTGCCGCTACGCGGCGGAAGTGTGAGCAGCGCTCAGGAGGCTCACGACGTTGACGCTTGCGGACGCTGTGCGCTGCAGGGCAGCGGACGCGAACTCCTTCGGAGTTGTTCCGAACCACTACGTGGTTGTCTCCGTAATCACCCCCTAAAGAAATAGGACAAGAGATAACGAAGTGATAGTATGAAAGAAAAGGGGGTGAAGGGATGAGAGGCAGAGCACAGGCTTCGCGAAGTGAATCTTAATACATAAAACCGAGGGTCCACATTGGCAAGGTGTTTCTTACGGGAACATCGATATCATCTTTTATAACGAAGTCTGCTTCCTTTATGTTTTTGTTTTTTCCTCCGACTTCAAGTTTTATTCCATCGACGATGAAATCAGCATTTTGTTCATTATCTGATGCGTATACCGCTTTACCGCTTTCTTGCAGAAGAGTGGTTACGTAGCATTCACGGATGTTTCCGATTTCGCCATCGAAAAGGTAATAAATCGATGGCTCTTCGAGAAAGATCTTTGCACCGATTGAGTTTACCTTTGTGTCGTTTTTCTTTCTTATGATCCTTATCAATCCTGTATGTTCCATAGCGGTGAGCAGTTGGTATAGTTTCCTCTTTCCGAGTTCCCATTTGCTGCACAGGCTGTTGACATTGACTGTCGGTATTTTAGATACTGCGAGATGTCCAATGACCGCATTCATGAAACGGAGGTGGTTTTCGGCAAGTTGAGGGACAAAGAAGGGGATATCTTTGTAGATGATTTTTTCGATTATATTCCAGAGCCTTTCAGGATAGGAGTCTTCTAAGAAAATTGGTCTGAACCCTTCTTTCAGATAATCCCGGTATGCCTTCATTATGTTGATATTTTTTACGCTTGTGAGCATTTCCGAAGGTGTTGAGCTAAAGGGGTCAAAACATGGCAGGGTTACATTTGTCTTCAGATAGATGTATTCTCTTAAAGACATTAAAGGGATTCGTTTTATCAGGAACCTTCTTGAGAGATCACCTAATCCTCTTCTGAGAAGCACGCTACTGCTGTCGCTTATAACGATTTTTTTGTTTGGAAAAGAATCGTACAATGCTTTTACATGTATGCTCCAGTCTTTAGCGTTGTGTATTTCATCGATAAAAACCTGTTCGTATCCTAGCATAAAGATTGCTTCGACAAGATCGAAGAGAGGAATAGAAAGTGTAATTGGGTTATCTGCGGAAAAATATAAACCATGAACGTTTTTTATACTGGATAGCAAAAATGGGGTTTTCCAACACCTCTTGGTCCGGTTATTAAATAAGCTCTTGCGTCGAGGGTAATTGAATCGAATACAGGCCTGAATTTCTGTGGAAGCAGCTGTAATAACCTTTGTTGAAAACTTTCCAGACGTTCAACGATTTCATTTTTATGCATAGAATCCACCTCTGTGGTTTCATGATGACACCATTATGACACATTTTGTTGCCACGATGGAACCACACGAGGGCACAGCATGCTGTATAAAAACCGAGAGCCGAGAATCGAGATCCGAGAGTGCCGCTACGCGGCTGGTGAGCACGCTGCGCGTGGGTAAGGTGTGCCCGGCATGACATACAACTATAGGGTGAAAGTCCCGAATGCGGGGAGCGAGATAAGCATTAGCTGAGGGCAAGGGTGTCACTGGTAACGGTGAATCTGAAGGAAGCCTAAGGCAAAATCCGGAACTGAACGAAAGTGAACCAGTGTTGGCCGGTAGAGAGGGTAACCTTGCCTTACATGGGGAAGCCCGAGCTCCAACTCTACAGGTTGGGATGGCAGGATTCGGATGAAAGCTGTATGTCTTACCCGGGGAAGTCCTCACTCGTCCCAAAATGGGTAAGCCGGAACAAGGGGAGACCCAAGGACTGGTGAAGCGGAGGAGGATGGCAGACGAACCCGTAGTAGTGTTGAACCTCTCTGAAAGGAGAAGGGACTATCGCCTTGAGCGATGGGGGTAACAGGAACCGAAAGGGTCTGTTACTTGCGAAGGGGGGAAGGATTGAGGAAATGGCACAAAGGAAAGCGAGTATAACAGGAGCCCGTAACGGAGGCTGAAATGCCGACGGTGGTCTGAAATGGCTGGGGCAGGCAAGTAATCCATTATAGGGTTGGGTATATTCCTCGAAAGGGGTAGAAAACCGATGCCTGTGTGGAAGAAGAAACCGATTCTGTTATATGCGACTTATTCTGAAGGCCATGCGGAGGTAGTATGATGGTATTCTACCATCGTCGGAGAATCCGATACTCAATCCAGGAGCCGTGTACGTTGGCCCGTACGCACGGTTCTGTGAGAGGACGGGGGGGATCCCCCCCTCCTACTCGATCCCTGCTACGCTGTGGGTAAGCCTGACTACGTCAGGGGTGCGAACTGCTGCGCAGTTGAAAAAAACTGTCATTCTGGAGTGTCTTATCCAGAATCTTGTTTTCAGTACGAGATCCTGAATCAAGTTCAGGTTGACAGAACAGACTTTCAAGTCTGAGGGTTTGAACCGCCGAAGGCGCTAATCACCGGCGAAGCCGGTCGTATCAACTCCACAGGAGTTCGTAACACCGGCTCAGCCGGTCGTATCAACTGCGCAGCAGCGCACAGCTCACAAATCGAATCTTGAATGCAAGTGTGTTATTAATAACAGAAAATAACGTTTGTGATGTTATAATAAAACTTTATACTTCAAAGAAGGGGGATGGGGTATCGATGAGTTGTGTAGTCAGAAAAGGGTTCAAAAGTTGGAAGTTGGTGATGGTAGTTACCCTGGTATTGTTTCTGTTAACAGCTTGTCCAGGTTTTAACAATCCCGATGGCAATGATGAAGCAGAAAAGCAGTACGTATATGCCGCGGGTGGAGTTGAAGGGTTGTTAATATTTGAGGTTAGTGACCCGGAAAATCCCATACTGGTTAGCTATTATGACACGGATGGTTGTGCATATGGGGTAACGGTATCAGGAGGCTATGCGTACGTGGCGGACGATTATAATGGTCTTGTGGTAATCGATATATCTGAACCGTCAAATCCTGCGGAGGTAGGCCACTATGACACGGCTGATGCTGCATATGGAGTAACCGTAGTCGGGAACTACGCATATGTGGCGGACAATGATAACGGTCTTGTGGTAATCGATATATCTGAACCGTCAAATCCTGCGGAGGTAGGCCACTATGACACGGCTGGTGCTGCGTATGGAGTAACCGTAGTCGGGAACTACGCATATGTGGCGGATAATGATAATGGTCTGGTTATCATAGATATATCCGATCCGACAAATCTCTTACAGATTGGTCATTATGACACAGTTGGTTATGCATGCGGAGTAACGGTGGTAGGAGATTACGCATACGTGGCGGACTGGGAGAACGGTCTGGTGGTGATAGATATATCCGATCCATCAAGTCCCATACTGGTTGGTCGTTATGACACGGATGGTAGTGCATATGGAGTAACGGTATCAGGAGACTATGCGTACGTGGCGGACGATGATAACGGTCTTGTGGTAATCGATATATCTGAATCGTCAAGTCCTGTAGAGGTAGGCTGCTATGACACAGCTGATGAAGCATATGGAGTAACCGTAGTCGGGAACTACGCATACGTGGCAGACGGTGGTAACGGCCTTGTGGTGATAGATATATCCGATCCGACAAATCCAGTGCAAATTGGTCATTATGACACAGGTAGGTGGGCAAGTGAAGTAGTGGTATCAGGAAACTATGCGTATGTGGCAGACGGGGATAACGGTCTTGTGGTAATCGACGTATCTGATTCTGTTAAGGTAGGTCACTATGACACTGCTGGTGACGCATGTGGAGTAACGGTGGAAGGAGATTACGCATACGTGGCGGACTGGGAGAACGGTCTGGTGGTGATAGATATATCCGATCCATCAAATCCCATACTGGTTGGTCGTTATGACACTGCTGGTTATGCATGCGGAGTAACGGTGGTAGGAGATTACGCATACGTGGCGGACGATTATAACGGGCTTGTAGTGATAGGCATATCCGAACCGACAAATCCTGTCCAAATTGGTCATTATGACACGGATGGTTGGGCAAATGGAGTAACAGTAGCGGGAGACTACGCGTATGTAGCGGATATGAGCAGTCTGGTGGTGATGGATATATCTGATCCGTCAAATCCGATACCGGTTTGTCATTATGATACAGATGGTTATGCATGTGGAGTAACGGTGGAAGGAGATTTCGCATACGTGGCCGATTGGGGAAATGGCCTGGTTGTGATGGATATATCCGATCCATCAAATCCCATACTGGTTGGTCATTATGACACGAATGGTTGGGCATGTGGAGTAGAGGTATCAGGAGACTATGCATATATAGCAGACGGAGACAACGGTCTTGTGATGATAGACATATCTGATCAGTCAAATCCTGTGGAGATAGGTAGTTTTGATTTGAATGGTTTTGTATATAGGGTAACGGTAGCGGAAGACTACGCGTACGTGGCTAACTGGGATAACGGTCTGGTTATCTTAGATATATCCGACCCATCAAATCCCAAATTAGTAAATGATATGCCTTGGATCACGCTTTACGGAATATGTGGTAATTAAATCATGAGGCAATAGAGCGAGATTGGAGAAGATTGCTTCGCAGTTGAAAAAATGATGCTTAAAATGATAACCGTGATCCTAGAATCGCTATTGTAGGGGCACAGCGTGCTGTGCCCTGTTTATTAAGCGGTTTAATCGCTTCCCGGTGGCATTGCTGAAAGCAACCCAAACGCCAAAACCACCAACTGTGATACAAATATTTCGCAATCTGCGAGTTCGCATAATGCGAAGTAAGGTGGCTGAGTTATGAATCCGTTTGTATTTGAGTAAGAAAAGTCGTTACTAAGGTTGAAGGACATCCATATTATATTCAGGCAGTAGCATTTTACGCGTGGAACGCGGCTAAAAGAGCCGGCCGATTGTCTGACAAGCATATCACCAGTGCAATTGAAAAGGTAATAAATCTCGAATCAGGTGCTTTTCAAACGCTCTGGGACAATTTGACCACAAATCAGAGACAGGTTCTTAAGAAACTTGTTCACGGTATTTCACCTTACGAGTTACCAATAAACGCCGGAAGTGTTAAAAGAGCTCTTGAAACGTGCAAACTATGGATATTGTAGAAAAAACGGCTCTTATAAAATAATAGATCCGATTCTGAGACTCTGGGTGTTAAAACTTATCTCAAAATTCGAATGATGCTTGGATTATCTGTGTCAATAATTTCACTCCTTAGTCAACCTGTCATCCTGAACTTGATTCAGGATCTAATCATCAAAAAAGCTCAGATTCTGGATAAGAGATTTCCAGAATGACTGCTTTTCTCAACCGCGAAGCGGTCTTTACCCACTCTGAAGGAGTGCGTACCCCTGACGTAGTCAGGCTAACCCCCAGCGTAGCTGGGCTTACCCACGCGCAGCGTGCTTACCGGTTCTCGAATCTCGGCTTTTAATCAGCGTCTGCTAGCCTCAGTCTTCGAGCGTCGCTCCATCAGCTGACAGCGTTGCAAGCCTCGGCTGCTCAGCAGCCATCGGTTCTCGAATCTCGAATCTCGGTTCCCAATGTTTTCTCTATACCCTATACCCCAGACCCTATACCCGCTTTTGGTTCTTTCCGCCGAAGGCGCTAATCACCGGCAAAGCCGGTCGTATCAACCGCGAAGCGGTTCGAGACAACCACGTAGTGGTTCGGGACAACTCCGAAGGAGTTCGCACCAATCCCAAAGGGATTCGCTCCCACTTCTCTATCCCCTTTCATTGTATAATATCAATATGAACATCATACCGATTTTTCTTCCTCATGCCGGATGTAAACGGCGCTGTGTTTTCTGTAATGAATATTCAGCTACAGGACTCGGAAGGATTCCGACAAAGGATGAGATTTTTAACGAGGTTGATAGATATCTTGCGTTTTTCGCTGACAGGGAGAACGTGGAGCTCGCTTTTTACGGTGGGACTTTCACAGGCTTGCCTGAATGGCTCATGCATGATTATCTGGATTTAGCGATGGAGATAATAAAATCCGGAAAGGCAAAAGCTATCCGTTTTTCCACCTCTCCAGAGGAGATAACCCAACGTAAGGTGGAGATTCTATCGGATTATCCGATCTCCCTTGTCGAAATTGGTGCGCAATCCTTCGATGAGGAGGTCCTGAGGCTTGCCAACCGGCCTCACGGGGTTAAGGAGATATATACTGCCTGTGAACTTCTGAAAGAGGCGAAAATTCCTTTCGGGATACATCTTATGACAGGTTTGCCAGGGGATAGCGAGGAAAAGAATATCAGATCCGCGGTAGAGGTCGTAAAGTTGAAGGCTTCGACCTGTCGTATTCATCCCACCGTTGTCCTTAAGAACAGCACGTTAGAAAGCATGTATCACGAAGGGAAGTACAAGCCTCAGGATCTGGGAGAGGCGTTAAATATACTGTGGAAAATGTACGTGATTATTAGCCTGGGTGGTGTGAAGATAAATAGGATAGGTATCTGTCTTTACGGTGATGAAGTGAACAATGTCGTAGCCGGCCCGTACCATCCTGCGATGGGGGAATTGGTTAAGAATTGGGTGGCGCTGGAAATACTGAGGGTTTTAAAAAAAAGACGGGGTGATAAAATTATACTTAAGGTGGATGAAGGAACGAAGCAGTTTTTCACCGGGCATAAAAAATGTGTTTTGAATAGAGCAAAAGAAGAAGGAATGGAAGTGATTTTCGAAAGGGCCAGTGCTCCGGAACTAAATCTAAGAGAACTCATGAAAATTGTGTTGGTTGAGTCTTTAGATGAGCTCTTTCGCTCTGAAGTTTCCGGGATATTGCTGGCGAATTAGGGGGTACAGTCATGAGACTCGTTTCTATATTCATAAAAGGTTTTAAGAGTTTCGCTTATCCGACAAAGATAGATATAAGTAAAGGTATAACGGCCATAGTGGGTCCAAACGGCAGCGGGAAGTCAAACATCGTGGATGCCATCCGCTGGGTTTTTGGTGAACAGTCAATGAAAACCATAAGGGCGGACAATCGTGAAGACGTAATCTTCGCCGGTTCCGAAAAGAATCCGCCTGCCAATTCGGCTGTTGTCAAACTCACCTTTGAGGATGAACGCGGTTTGATTACTATCGGCCGTGAGATAACGAGAGATGGATTGTCTCAATACAGTATAAATGACAAGCCATCGCGACTGAGGGATATAAAAGAGATCTTTCAGGGTACCGGTGTCGGTATGGATATATATTCAATAGTGGGCCAGGGACAGGTGGACAAGGTCGTTACCGCTTCCCCATATGAATTGAGGGCTTTGATTGAAGAAGCAGCGGGAACCGCGATTTACAAGGAAAAGAAGAAACAGTCTCTCGCCAAGCTATCGGAAACTGAAGCGAATCTAAACCGTATAGAGGACATTCTCTTTGAACTTGGAAAGCAGAGAAAGTCTCTGTACCTCAAGGCGAAGAGAGCAGAAAAATACCTTGAATATACCGAAAGACTCAAGGAGGTAAGGACCCTTTATTATGGTAACGCCGTGCGAGTAGAAAGGGAGATCCTGAACACGCACATGGAGGGGCACGAAAAGGTAAGCGACGAACTCAAGGAATTGCAGAGAAAGCTCATAGAGCATGAATCAAAATGGTCAACCCTGAGACAGGAATTCTCCGAGATGGACAAAGAAATAGAGGGTTTTACCCGGTTGCTCGAAGAGTACAAGAAAAGGCAAAACGATCTACTTGAGTTGAAGGAGATGTACTCAAAGAAACTTAGCGATAAGGAAAGTAAGCTAATAGAGGTTAGCACGAAATTAGACACGTTGAAGGCAGAGGTTGAAGACCTTGAGAAGAGGAAAGATGAGTTAAAACTCATAAGTGATGGGATGAAACAGCAGATTGAAGACGAAGAAAAGGAATTGAAAGAGCTTGAGAGTATTAAAGATTCCATGGTACATAAGTACAGCGAAAAGGAGAAAGACTGGCTGAAACTGCAGGAAGAACTCGATTCCGTAGTGAAGAGGATGTCTAAGATAGAGAACGAGCTGGAGAGGCTCAGTAATGTTAGAGAAGACACCCAGAAGAGGTTGAATCTTATAGGTTCTCAACTTCAATCCAAGGGAGAGCGTCTTGAAGACCTGAAAAAAGAGATAGAGGAGCTGGCGGCTCAGGGAAAAGAGAGTACGGAGAAACAAAAAGAGCTGGAGGAAAACATAGCACTCTCAAAGGAAAGAAGAGACACTCTCGAGAATCAACTCGAGGAACTCAAAGAAAAGATAGCCCAATCCATGGAGGAGCTTCGACGTTCCCAGATTGAAAGAAATACCCTGGAGAGACAGCAACTGGAGTATCAGGGTTTTTCAAGAGCGGTTCGAGAAATTTTCTCGAGGAGCGACGATTTTGATGGGCTCATCGATGTTGTTGCCAACCTTGTCGAAATTCCCAAAACCTTTGAGACGGCTGTCAGTGTCCTTCTGGGTTCCAGAATGCAGGATGTTGTGGTTGAGAGCTCAATAACCGCGAAAAGAATTGTTGCCTTTTTGAAGCAGCATAAAATCGGAAGGTTAACGCTTTTACCTCTGGATATGCTGAAGGGTAATTTCAAGAGATTCAAAGCGGTTGAAAATCATCCGGGATTTCTCGGTTATGCTGCTAAAGTTGTTGATGTTGCAGAGGAGTTCAAAATCGTTCCCGAGTATCTCTTTGGTAGCGCTATTGTGGTGAAATCTCTGGATGACGCTATAGATATTCGTAAGAACCTAGGGTTCCAGGGGAGGATAGTGTCTTTGGACGGACAGCTTCTTTCGGCCGGTGGAGCGATAACCGGTGGATACATCGGAAACGATGTCAGGCTGGACCTCGTTACCAGAAAGCGCAGAATTCAGGAGCTTGAACAGAAAGAGAAAGATCTGCAAAAAGCTATGGAACGAATGCAACGTGAATCGGTTAAGATCAAGGACGAGATTCAGGAACTCAGGGGATATATCAGGGTTCTCAATGAGGAATTGAACGGGATCATTTCAAAGGGTGCAGCCATCAACAGGATGATTCACGAACTTTTGAAGACGGCTAATGAGCTTGAAAGCGAAATTAGCGAACTCGATAAGCTGAAGGAAGAGTACACGAAGAAACTGAACGATAGCCTGAATAAGAGGGAAGAACTGGAAGAGGAATTTAAGACCCTCAACCAGCAGAAAAAGGAATTCGAGAAAGAGCTTCAAACCTTCTCTCAGGAACTGAAAGAAGAAAAGAAGAAACTTGAGGAGATCCAGAACCAGATAGTTGACAGGAAGTTGAAACTTTCAGGATTGTACGAAAAGCAGGAACAGTACACGAAAGAGCTATCTGCTATAAGCCAGAAGAAACGCGAGAACTCCGAAGCGATAATTGTACTCGAGAGAGAGATCGAAGAGCTGGAGAATGAAGCGGAAAAGCTCAGGAAGCAGGTTGCCGATCAGGATAGGGAGCTCCAATCGGTCAAGCGGGAAACCGAAGCGCTCTTTTCGAGCATCAGGGATCAAAGGCAGGGAAAGGAAGAACGTCTCAATGCCCTGCAGGAGCTTGAGAGTGAGATCGAAGCCCTCAAGAGTGAGAGAGAACAGAAGAGAGAGAAGCTTCATCAGTTTGACCTTTTAATCCAGGAATCGAAGATGCGGCTAGAGCAGCTGGAAAAAGAACTTGGAGAGGTTGAAGGCGAGATACCGGTGCTGAGCGATGAAGAGCTGGAAAAGACCCGGATGGAACTTGAGGAGCTGGAAAACAAGCTTAAATTCCTCGGTAGTGTTGACCTCGATGCCATCGAAGAATACAAGCTGGTTGACGCTGAGTATCAGGAATTGATGGTTCAAAAGGAAGATCTGGAAGAGGCACGCCAGAAGCTAATTAAACTGATAGAAAAGATCGACGAAGAAGCGAGAAATCGTTTCAAAAGCACATATGAAAAGGTTAACGAGAATTTTGGAAAATATATATCGGAGATTTTTGACGGCGGTGAAGGCGAGATCCGTATAATCCCGGGCGAGGATTTGCTGGAATCAGGGCTTGAGATCTCTGTCAGACGGCCAGGTAGAAAATTCCAGAAGCTTCAGCTCTTTTCCGGTGGGGAAAAGGCCCTGGTAGGAATAGCCCTGGTGTTCGCGCTTTTGAGCATCAAACCCAGTCCTTTCTATGTTCTGGATGAGGTGGATGCCCCGCTAGATGATTTCAACGCCGAGCGATTCAAGAATATGCTGAGAAGGCATGGCGAGGACACGCAGTTTCTTGTAATAACCCACAACAAGATTGTGATGGAAGTTGCGTATGTTCTTCATGGTATCACGATGACAGACGGAATTTCCAGAGTTATACCCGTTAAACTCGGGACCATCGAGTCCGTTATAGGTTGATTTTTTAGAGGTGATGGCCACGGAGCTTGGAGTTGTAACCACGGAGATAGGTGCTATTCTTTTGCATGCTGATTATGGAATGCTTTCGAGGATAGAGCTTGTGTTTGACAGCAAACTGGCTCCAAAGTCTCTGCCTCCTTTTACCACGCAAATCCAGGAATACCTCGAAGGGTGCAGAAAAACCTTTGACTTTCCACTGTATTTGCCTTATGCCGGGTTTAAAAAGAAGGTTCTTTTGTACGTTAAGGAGATTCCTTTTGGAAGGGTTGTCACCTACGGTGAGGTTGCAAAAGCGGCAGGAAGCCCGGGGGCTGCCAGGGCTGTTGGACAGATTATGAAGCGCAACCCGCTGCCCATTGTCATTCCGTGTCACAGGGTTGTTTCAGCGAGAGGTATCGGGGGGTTCAGTGCAGGCCTTGAGTGGAAGCGTTTTCTTCTTGAACTTGAAGGTGTTTCCTTTGACGCCATATAGCGATAGACATTCCCATTCCTACCAGTAATGCGCCAACGTAGAAGAAAAGCGAAGGGCGATGTTTCAAGAATATGATGTCGCCTAAGATGGTGAAAACGGGGATTGTGTACACCCAGAGGGTGGCCGCTTTTCCTCCCCAGAGATGTATTCCCTTTCCCCACATCAGGTATCCAAGGGCGGATGCCAGTATTCCCAGATACAGTACTCCTGAAACAGCTTCTACTGAAAAAATCACCGGATCTTTCAAAAAGAAGACCTCTATAATGCTGAAGGGCGTGATGAAAACTATACCCCACACCATCAGCTGTACAATCGTAGCTATGGAGGAGTCTTTCACTTTATCGAAAAAGTACGTATAACCTGCCCATGAAAGCGCTGCGAGAAATGAAAGGGAATTTCCCAGCACGCTTGAACCCTCAGAGAATTGCCCGCCATAAATCACTATGGATATTCCTATAAAGGCAATGGTACTCCCTAAATATTCGAGACCATCGAATTTTCTGTGTAGGATGTCGTACAGGATCATCGTTAGAATCGGGGCAGATGAGACCAGCAGAGAAGCGTCTGAAGCGCTTGTAAGGCGCAACCCGTAGTTTTCGAAAAGAAAATAAAGGGTAACCCCGAAAAACCCGGCCATCGCGATATTGAAGCGTTGCTTGGTTGTTCTTTTCGGGCACACGCCTTTTTTGATTTGTACTGGAATAAAAACAGCCACAGCCACGATAAACCTGAAGAGCGCAAGGGTCATTGGTGGCATGCTTTCTACAGCCACCTTTGTAAAAAGATATGATTCTCCCCAGATGATGGCAGTAGTTGCCAGCAGGAGTGTTGCGGTAACTCTTTTATTCACAGTGCTACACCCTCTTATATGGTGTGTACCTGTCCGGGACTCTTTCGATAATGGGCTCAAGAATTCTGAAGGATCGTGGTTCAACCTGGAGGGTGATGTTCGACACGTCCGTTCGGAACGTTTCGCCGGTGAACAGATCCCTGAAAAGAGTTCCCGTCATTAAAGTGCTTTCATTTATGTAGGTTTTGAATTGAACCTTTTCAAAGGAAAGATTAAAAGCTATCAGTAGCAGATCGTCTATTCTTTCCGTCGAGCGTTTGAATACGATTGTCCTGTCGGGTTGCGAGGTATAGAGAATGCCAAAGCTTCCTATTTGTAGGGCAATTTTTTTCTTGCGTATTTCAGTCAATTTCTTGTAGAAGTTAAGCCGTTCTGGTGAGTTGCTCAGATTTTCCCATCGCATCGCATCGCGGTTTTCAGGATCCTCTCCGCCGGTCATCTCAAGCTCTTCTCCGTAGTAGATCATTGGAACTCCTGGAAAGCTGAATTGGAGAGCGATAGCGAGTCGAATATCTCTTTCGTTGTCGAAAAGATTTGACAAACGCGGGACATCGTGTGAGGAGAGCATATTCCAGCACTTTGAGAGATAATCAATACCGCAGTCCTCAACGGTATCTTTCATTATTTTCGCTACTGTTTCAACCGGCATGTCCGCTTTCAGCAAATCTATCACCAGGGACCTGAAATGGTAGTTCATTATGCCATCGAGCCTTGCGAATTCGTTCCAGCCCTTTGGATAATTCCAGACCTCACCAATTATGAGTGCATCAGGTTTAACACTTTTTGCTGCTTCAACTATTATGTGGTTGAGATTTCCTATATCGTGTGCACAATCAATTCGCCAGCCATCTGCACCCTGCTTTAGCCAGTACTTTACCACCGAGTTTTTACCGGTAAACAGGATCTCCTGGAGTTCCGGGTTATCAAGGTTGAGTTCTGGCAAAGAACCGGAGTTTACCCAGCTCCTATATTTATCTCCCGAAAAGTAGAAATAATCCCGATATGGAGAATTCGGGGATTGGTAGGCTCCTTTTTCAGGAAACAGGTTCAATCCGTTGAACCATTTTGAAGCAAACCCCACATGGTTGAAAACACCGTCGAGGATTATTTTTAAATCCTTCTGGTGAGCGGTTTCGCAGAGTTCCTTGAAATCCTGGAGTGTTCCGAAGGCAGGGTCTATCCTGAAAAAATCTATGGTGTCGTATTTGTGGTTCGTATGGGCATAGAAGATGGGAGTGAGATAAATTATTTCGGCTCCAAGCGACTTTATGTAATCGATTTTTTCTGTTATTCCTTTTAAGTCTCCACCCCAAAATAGAAGCTGCTGGGTTCTGTCACCGGTTCTTTTTGGTTTTTCCTTCCAATCAACCGTTCTCTGGCCTGGAAGCGGATAGAGGCCTTCATTTTCCTTTTGTTTGGCTGTTTTTCCATCGCCTATATTGAATCTATCCGGGAAAATCTGATAAACAACTTTGGAAGTATGCCAATCAAACATAATATCTACCTTTCGATCAAAGTTTGGGCGTACGCCAAGTACACCATTCCCAGAAAAATATTGTTCCTTATTGACCACAGATCATCTACGGTCATATCGAGTTCAGAATTGTTTATCCAGCTCTTGAGCTGCCAGAAGGTTGTTTCGTAGATTTGCATCAAGCCTCGCGAGTATATAGTATCGGAGAAATCCTGTTTAATGCTTCTCTCTTCAGCCACTGCGTATGGGTTCATCATCGATTCTACGAGCATTATGGAAGCCACAAGATATGGATCGACTTTTGAAAGGTCAAGATCTATGGTTTCATTATTGATCGTCAACGCAACCTTTGCGCTGGAGAAGTCCATAATCGCGTGATATATCTCCTGTGCTATTCTTTTTTTGAATGTCGTATCGGATTTTGAAAAACTGTTCAAAGAAAGAACAGCTCTTTCTATCCTTTTGCGAAGCTCTGGCATAACCTTTCTCATGTTTTTGTTGACGTACGATTCTATGACGGGATTGGACGAAAATATTTTCTTTCCTTTGTTATCGACTGTTTTAATTCCTGCTAGCATCACGATTGGTTTCCGGTTTATTCCGAAGAAGTAGCGATATGCCTCGAGGACGCTGTCATCATAATCGTAAGATTCATTGGATAGGATTGCCCCACAATCCGAATTCAGACCAGCATTATACAAAACCGAAAGACGCCGGATCTTTTCGGTTTGTTTTCCGGTAAGGATCCTTGGGTTAGTAGGCATATACCATATAATTGCGGCAAGTCCCACAATTATGGATAAAATCAGTAAAAAAACAGGTAAATCGTACTTTTTTTCTCCAGACATACTTGTCGTATTATATCAAAATAAGAGGCCGGGAAGTCCGACCTCTTTTGTTAAAAAGTTGTACGGAAAGATTATTTTCTTTTCTTCTTTTTCTTTTCGAACTTACAAACACCCACAGGACAGCTTTCGGCGCCAATATGGGCTTCAATCTCATCCCTGAAACGATCAAGCAGGGATCTGAGAGGTACCGGAACGGATTGGCCAAGGCCACAAAATGCCGAATTCTGCATCGTTTCAGCTATGTCATAAAGCTGGCCAATCATTTCTTTTGTTCCGCGACCTTTGCTGATTTCTTTGAGAATATTGACTATGAGTTTTGTACCTTCACGACAAGGTGAACATTTGCCACAGGATTCGTGAGCGAAGAATTCCATCAGGTTCAGAGCCACGTCAACGGCACAGTGAGTGTCATCAACAGCCAGAATAACACCTGAACCAAGTGCGACACCGTAATCTCTAAAAGAATTGAAATCCAGTGGCGTGTTTATTTCATCTGGTTTTATGAAAGTACCAGCAGCGCCACCAGTTTGAACCATCTTAAGGTTTCTTCCGTTGGCTATTCCGCCACCATGTTTGTAGATCAGTTCTGCGACCGTGGTTCCCATAGGTACCTCCGTGATTCCTCTTCTAACGAGGTTTCCACAGAGTGAGTACACCTTGGTACCGGGTGAACTTTCCGTTCCAATAGAACGGAACCATTCCGCGCCGTTGAGGACTATCCACGGAACGTTCGCGAAGGTTTCAACGTTGTTGACTACGGTTGGTTTCTGGTACAGGCCTTTCACCGGTGGATACGGTGGTTTCAATCTCGGCCTTCCAGCATGGCCTTCAATTGACTCGATCAAGGCAGTTTCTTCACCACAAACGTATGCACCCGCACCTAATCTAACTGATAGGTCAAAGGAGAAGTTGGTGCCCAATATGTTTTCACCCAGCAATCCGTAATCGTAGGCCTGGGAAATGGCAATTCTCAGATTGTTGACTGATTCAAAGTATTCACCTCTGATATAGATGTACCCCTTGTTCGCGCCAACAGCGTACGCGGTGATGGCCATACCTTCTATAACAGAGTGGGGGTCACCTTCCATTATCAATCTGTCTTTAAAGGTACCAGGTTCACCTTCATCGGCGTTACATATGACGTACTTCTCTTTAGCATCAACCTTGTATGTGAACTCCCATTTCAATCCTGCGGGGAATCCGGCTCCACCACGTCCCCTGAGCCCGCTTTCCTTTACTTCTTTTATAACGTCTTCAGGGCTCATTTGAAGGGCTTTTGCTAGACCCTGATAACCATCGAAAGCGATGTATTCATCTATGTTTTTCGGGTTTATCTCGCCGGCACGTTTCAGAACGATACGCTCTTCCTTCGTGATCGTTCGGGCTTCGATGGTTTCAGATCCTTCAAGCTCTTCTACAATGAGATCTTCAACCCTTCGGCCTTTCAAAAGCTGCTCTTCAACAAATCTTTCCACGTCTGCTTCAGAGTTTATTTTGTAGAAGATGTTGTCTGGTAGAAGCAGGAATAGAGCACCTTCGTCGTAGCGCCCAAAGCTTCCTGTTTCCAGCACCTCAACGATACCGTCCAGGTTATATTTCTTCACCAGACCCACAAGATGATTCTTGAAGTGCCTCGCACCGAGCAAAACGCTGTTTGAATCCACCGAGACCAGCACAGTAATCGGTTTCATCTGGCATCACTTCTTTCCTTTTCGCGTATTTCATTGATGATTTTTTCTACTTTATCGGGAGTCAGATTTCCGTAAGCTTCATCATTGATCATCATTACCGGGGACACACCGCACAACCCCAGACAGCTGCTTTCTTCAAGTGTAAACAAACCGTCTTCGGTCGTGTTACCGAAATCGATACCAAGGGTATCTTTCAGTGCTTCTACAACCTTCTCTCCACCGGTTACGTGGCATGGAAGGCTCTTGCAAACGCGTATAATGTACTTACCGCGTTTCTCTGTTGAGAACATGGTGTAGAAGGTGAGGACCTCGTAGATCTTTGACAGAGGGATTCCCATAATGTCTCTCAAAGCTTCGGTAGCTTCCAATGGTATGTAATTTCCATAATAATCCTGAATGGCATGAAGCGTATTTATCAGGATGTCACCCTTTTCAAGGCTTTCGCTCATTACTTTTTCATATATACTGGCGACCGTTTCTTTCACTTCCTCAACAGCCATTCATGCTCCTCCTTTCACCCACTATTAATAACTAAAAACTGCAAAACCCCGGTGGGGTTTTGCAGGAGAATTTATGGAGAAACCTTCTTTATAGCGTCGAATCTACAAACCTCGATACAGCTTCCGCATCGCGTACATATTTCTGGATCTATCCTGTGGGGTTTCCTTATATCCCCAATTATGCCGTTCACCGGGCACACGCGGGCACACGCGGTACATCCCACACACTTCTCTTCATCTATGACAACTCTGGTGAGTTCCTTGCAGCGCTTGGCTGGACAACGCTTCTCTTTTACATGGGCAATGTATTCGTCCCAGAAATACCTCATCGTTGAAACCACCGGCTGTGGCGCTGTTTGTCCGAGCCCACATAGAGAGGTCTTCATTATGTGTTCTCCAAGTTCTTTGAGAACCTCTAAATCTTCTTCAGTTCCTTCACCAGCGGTGATCTTCTCCAGTATCTCAAGCATCTTTTTAGTACCGTCGCGGCATGGGGTACACTGGCCACAGGACTCTTCAACGGTGAACTCAAGGAAGAATTTTGCGACGTCAACCATACAATCATCTTCATCCATAACTATCATTCCGCCAGAACCGATAATCGTCCCAAGTTTCTTCAAGTTGTCATAGGTTATGGGAGTATCGAGATGTTCTTCGGGGATACACCCACCGCTTGGGCCACCAGTCTGGACCGCCTTCAGTTTCTTACCATCTGGAACGCCGCCGCCTATTTCATATATAAGTTCTCTGAGGGTAATTCCCATGGGCACTTCAACAAGCCCGGTGTTCTTTATTTTACCTGCCAGAGCGAAGACCTTTGTTCCTCTCGAGCCTTCGACTCCATACTGAGCAAACCAGTCGCCACCGTGCAAAATGATGGGGGCTATATTTGCATAAGTTTCAACGTTGTTTATAAGGGTGGGTTTGCCCCAGAGACCGTAAGTCGCTGGATATGGAGGTTTTACCCTTGGAACACCGCGTTTACCTTCAATAGAGTTTATAAGTGCAGTTTCTTCTCCACAAACAAAGGCACCGGCACCAATTCTGATTTCTATATCAAAGCTAAACCCGGTTCCAAGTATGTTCTTTCCCAGGAAACCATATTCGCGTGCAGTTTCAAGGGCTTTAGAGAATCGTTCGATAGCCAGAGGGTACTCAGCTCTTACGTAAATGAATCCTTTTTGAGCCCCCACCGCGTAAGCGGCTATCGTCATGGCTTCGACGACGCTGTGTGGGTCTCCTTCAAGAATAGCTCTGTCCATAAAGGCTCCAGGGTCTCCTTCATCTGCGTTACAGATGACGTATTTAATATCGCCCTTTGCCTTCCTAACGAATTCCCATTTCAAGCCTGTTGGAAATCCAGCGCCGCCGCGACCGCGCAGCTCGCTTTTTTTGACCTCAGATATTACTTCTTCCGGTGTCATCTCTTTGATTGCTTTGTGGAGAGCAAAATAACCATCACGGGCTATGTATTCATCTATCGAGAGCGGATCGATGACCCCGAGGTTTCTCGTTGCTATCTTAACCTGCTTGGTGAAGAACGGTAGCTCTTCCTGAGGTTTTGCTTTAACCTCGCCAAATTCGCCCTTATAGAGCATGTCTTCAACAATACGGCCTTTCAGGAGGTGCTCCTCGACGACCCTTCTAACGTTTTCCGGGGTGAGTTTCTGATAGAAAATACCCTCGGGATAAACAATAATTATCGGGCCAAGGTCGCAGGCGCCCATACAACCTGTCTCAATTATCTTAACGACAGAATCAAGAGCATATTCTTTCAACAAATCCTGAAGAGCGTCTTTGACACTTTTTTCACCGGCCGAAATACAGGCTCCACCTGCACAGATAAGGATCGTGTTTTCTACTGTGGGCACTTAAATCACCTCTTCTTAGAGTTCTCCACGCTTCACTATGAGATCGCCTACAACTTTTCCTTCAATAACGTGCTGTTCTATTATTCTCTTTGCCTGTGCCGGGGTTACATGGCCGTAGATGATAGGCTCAGAATTTTCCATATGTACTTCGATCGTAGGTTCGACGTCACAGAGCCCGAAACAGCCGGACTGAACAACAGCTATATCATCTATTCCTTTTTCGTTAAGAGTTTCTACGATGGCTTTCAGTGTTTCTTTGGCACCAGCAGCGATTCCGCAGGTACCCATGGCCACGATAATTTTTCCGCGTTTTTCAGAGTCCCTCATTTTCAATTCTTTCAGTGCGTTCTCCTTTATTTTCATGAGTTCTTCGAGGCTCTTGATCTTTGCCATTACTTCTCCCCCCTGTACTTTTTGATTATCGCTGAAACCTCATCTGGTGTTACTTTACCATAAAAGTCGCGTTCCCCAACGAGAACAACGGGTGCCATACTGCAGGCGCCGAGGCACCTTACACCGTGTAAGGAAAAAAGGCCGTCACTTGTGGGTTCATCTAAATCCACCCCGAGTTCTTCTTTGAAGCGTTCGAGAATTCTATCTGCCCCTCTAACGTAACAAGCGGTTCCGAGGCAGATTTTGACCTGGTGTTTCCCCTTCGGTTTGGTGGTGAAGAAGTTGTAGAACGTCACGACTCCATGTACCTGACTGAGAGGCACACCTAACTTATCAGCAACATGCTGTTGGAGTTCTTCAGAGAGGTAACCAAAAAGTTCCTGAGCTTTGTGAAGAACGTTGATGAGCACACCCGGTTCTTCTTTTACCTGGTCTATGTACTCATTCAATTGGGTGTATAATTTTTCATGATCCTCGCAACCAACGTGTGACAAACCCTGCACCTCCTTGAGTAAATTCTTATACGATAGGGCTATGTTATTATTTATGTTATTTATTTCACTTGGATTATAACATGCAACTATAAAAAATGGATTTTGCCTTGTGTTAAAATAAGCTTTGTTGGTAGAGAATTAAGGGGAGGAGATAGTGTGAATCTTAAAGACTTTATACGCGACATTCCTGATTTTCCAAAACCCGGAATTATTTTCAAAGATGTCACCCCGATGTTAAAAGACCCCGGTGCTTTCAAAGTTTGTATTTCAAGTTTGAAAGAACTTGTAAAAGACTTTGAGTTTAATCTCATCGTTGCTCCGGAAGCCCGTGGTTTCATTTTTGCGGCACCTCTGGCACTTGAACTTGAAAAAGGATTTGTTCCTATAAGAAAACCCGGAAAACTCCCTTACAAAACCGTATCTGTGGAATATTCACTCGAGTATGGAACGGCGACCCTCGAGATGCATACAGATGCAATAAAAGAAGGCGATAAGGTTTTGATCGTGGATGACGTTCTGGCAACCGGTGGAACGATGAAAGCTATAGCAGAGATGGTAGAAAAGGTTGGGGGGACCATCAGCGGAATAGTATCTCTGGTCGAACTTTCCTTCCTTGAACCAAGAAAGAAACTTTCAGGTTATGAAGTGAGAAGCATCATAACCTATTGAGGTGAGGTTCTATATGCTAAAGTTTGATTTTTCCTTCGCCTTTAAAGAGAATCTAGGAACAGGTCTTTCAAAGGATGAGGTTTTTAATAACAGGGAATTCGCCAAAAGATCTCTTTTGGATGTAATCGAATCAGAGCCGGGATTTCTGAGGATCCTCAAAACCGATGAATATCTTGATGAGGTTGAAGCCCTGAAGGATTGGGTAAAAAACTTTGATACGCTTGTTGTTGTGGGAATCGGTGGTTCGGCTCTCGGTAACCTTGCACTTCATGCATCTTTGAAGCCCATGAACTGGAACCTTCTGAGCGAGGAAGAAAGAGAAGGAAATCTCAGGGTATTTGTCGTTGATAATGTTGATCCGCATTTTGTTGGCAGCGTTATTGAACAGATCGATCTTGACCGAACGCTGTTTAACGTTATTTCCAAATCCGGAACGACAGCTGAAGCCATGGCGAATTATCTCGTGGTGAGAGGAATACTCGAAAAGCGAGGATTAGATATAAGCGAACACCTGATTTTCACCACCGATCCTGAGAAAGGAGTCTTGCGGCAGATAGCGAAAGAAGAAGGCATAAGGACACTGACTATCCCTCAGGATGTTGGCGGACGTTTCAGTGTGTTGACACCCGTTGGGCTATTTTCTGCCATGGCTGAAGGAATAGATATAAGAAAGCTCTATGAAGGCGCTCGTAACGGTGTCAAACGTTATTCTGAGAGCAGTGCCGATACCAATCCTGTTCTGGTAAACGCGCTTCTCCATTATTCTTATCTGAAAGATGGAAAAAGCATCTCTGTTATGATGCCTTACTCGAATCAGCTTTACCTTCTTGCGGACTGGTACAGGCAGCTGTGGGCTGAATCGTTGGGAAAGAAGTACGATCTGGATGGAAATGTGGTTAATACCGGTCAAACTCCGGTAAAGGCCCTTGGTGCTGTGGATCAGCACTCACAGATTCAGCTGTACAACGAGGGGCCCAAGGATAAGATAGTCACCTTTTTAAAGCTTGAGAAATTCCCGGGGGATTTACAGATTCCCGAGCTTCATTCTGAAATTGAAGCGCTGTCGTATCTTGGTGGGAAAAGTCTATCGGAGCTTCTCAACTCAGAACAGGAAGGTACGGCCATGGCACTGACTGAAAACGGTGTACCGAATCTCACGTTGAGATTCGACGAACTGTCAGAATCCAGCGTTGGAGAGTTTATCATATATTATGAGCTTCTGACCGCTGTAATGGGGGCAATGCTCAACATAAATCCTTACGATCAGCCCGGCGTCGAGCTTGGAAAAAAGATCACCTATTCGCTCATGGGAAGAAAAGGGTACGAAGCCTTTGCCGGCAAGTTTTCTGAGAAAAAGTGGAGGTTCGAATTATGAACGATATGGTTAATTATCTGGTGGAATGCCTTAAAGAGTATAAACTTGAGGAATTCTACCATTTAGAAGGAGACGAAGTACCTTTCTATGTAATAGTTTCTCAGGAACCAGAAAAGGTCATAGAAGTTCTCCAGAGCCTTGATGATCTGGAAGCCGATGTTGTCGTTCTGTCGCCGGAAGAGAAAGAGGCAATCGGTTCAACGAACAGCGAAATAGCAGCGGCCGTTTCAAAAGCCATAGAAAAGGGGCAGAAGGTACTCTGATGAAAATCATAGGCGTTACGGGAAAAGCCGGCTGCGGGAAGTCTTTGCTTGTTTCACTTCTTTCCGGTCCTGAAACAAAGGTGATAGATCTCGACAGATTGGGCCACGAGGTTCTCAAGGAGCTCAAAAGCCAGCTTGTACTTACGTACGGTTCCGGGATACTGGATAACAGCAGAAAGAAGATCGATAGAAAAAAACTCGGTGAAATAGTCTTCAAAGATTCTCGAAAACTCAAGCTTCTCAACAGTATTGTGCATCCACTAATAAAAGAAAAAGTGAAAAAGATCATTTCAAAAACCAGGAAGAAATACGTACTGATCGATGGAGCGTTGATCCATCAGATCGGATTGGGCAAATTATGCGATCTGATCATCTGGGTTGATTGCCCTGATGAGGTTGCAATTAAGAGACTCGCTAGCAGAGGGATACCTCGCGAACGCGCTATCAGTATTCTTAATTCGCAGAAAGAGCTGGAAAATTATAAAGTATACTCAGACATAGCGATAGACAATACTGGTTCGCCTCAAGAGCTCTTAATCAAGGTTAGGGAAATTTTGCGGGGAAAAGAAATAATGCTATAATAGTTGGCGCAATGCCACTTCAACAAAGGAGGTAAGGGGTATGAAAAAGCTACTTCTTGTCATTACCATGGTACTTGCATTGTCCATTTTTGCCATGGCTGAGAAGATTGAAGTCGAGTTCTGGCATGCCATGGGCGGTGGACATGGTAAAGCCCTCGAGGAAATCGTTAACCTCTTCAATGAAACACATCCCGATATCGAAGTGAAAGCAATTTACGTTGGTAACTACGGGGCATTGTCTCAGAAACTTCTCGCAAGTGCTGAGTCTGGAAATCTCCCGGTTCTCTCTCAGGCTTACGGAAACTGGACAGCCAAGCTCATCCCGAGAGGCGTTGTTCAGGAACTCGATAGCTTCATAAAGAATCCAGATTACGGTCTTACTGAAGAACAGTGGGACGCTATCTGGGCACCTTTCAAAAAGATGATCACATGGGGAGACACAGTTTACGCCCTTCCGTTCAACAAGAGTACATATGTTCTTTACTACAACACCGATGCCTTCGAGGCTTACGGGCTCCGTCCGCCTGAAACCGTTGAAGACCTCTTCTTCGATGCTATGATGCTTACAGAAGACAAAGACGGCGATGGAGAAATCGATCAGTTTGGATTTGGTTTCAGAACAACCATCGACCACTTCGTTGTATTCCTCAGGGCAAACAAGGGAAAGATCATCGAAGTTAAAGACGATGGTAGCATCGAAATAACCATCAATTCCCCTGAAGCCAAGGAAGCTCTCCAGTTCATGTACGACATGGTTCACACATACAAGATTGCTTACACCCAGGGTGGTTATCTTGATGGTGTTTTCGGCGACGGCAAAATCATGATGTTCATCGAGACCATCGCCAGTAAACCCTATGTTGAAAGAGCTTCAACCGGTAAACACGGTTGGGCATGGGCTCCTGTTCCGTTGTGGAAGACTCAAGCTCCACCCTTTGCCGGAACAGACCTCATCATGTTCTCCACCGCAAGTGAAGAACAGAAAAAAGCTGCCTGGGAATTCATGAAATTCCTCATTAGCCCAGAAATTCAGGCTTACTGGTCAGTCAAGACCGGTTACATGCCCGCTGTTAAGACGGCTCTTGAAACAGCTCAGTGGAAAGAGTACGTTAAACAGCACCCCGAAGCCATGGTTCCAATCAACCAGATTCCCAAGGGAACGACCGATCCTAACATCGCAGAATGGTATGAAGTCAGAAGTGTCATCGGACAGATGGTCGGTGACGTTATGAACAACAAGAGAACCATAGACGAAGGTCTTGCCTGGGCAGAAGCTGAACTTCACCGCCTTATTTTTGGAGAATAATTAGAATTGTTTCTGATTTGCCGGGAGGCCATCATGGCCTCCCGGTTTTATTAAGTTTATCTTCTTTGGAAAGGGAGGCTGGAGTTAATAAACGGCAGAGGAATATACATACACAGATTCAATATATTTGCGGGACTTTTTTCTGTCCTTCTTTATTTGTTGGCCTCATCCATCAATACCGTAGCCGCGTCCTGGCAACTCCCCTATTTTTCGATTGGCCTTTTGAATTTTCTCGGTTCAATCGTCTACGTTCTTTCAACGCTTACCTTCGGTCGACTTGGTGATAAGATAGGTTTCAAACTGCTGCTGATTGTAAGCATGGTGCTCTTTGGATTATTTTTACCCGTTGGTTTTCTATGGTCTCAGGTATGGCATCTCTTTTTATTCGTTGTCGTTATGAACCTGTTCTTCGGAATATTTTTCCCATGTATTGAGGGTCTTATCTCAAGCCGCGAAAAATCCGAGGGCGTTAGCCCTGTTGCCACAACGATGCGTTTTACGCTCTCATGGAGCATCGGAAACATTTTTGGTATGGCTTTCGGTCCTTTTCTGATAGAACGTTTATCCTTTCTTGTTTTTCTTTATGGGATGGTATTATCTTTTCTCGCTGCCTTTCTCATTTACTCTCACTTTAGAAAGTACGGGGACCACCTTCCTGGCCCTTACAGTCCAAAACTTTTGAATACAAGGGCGAAAATAGATTTTCCCCGAATCCGTTTATACAGGAAAACTTATAGACTTACCTTTGTTATAGCCGGAATTATCTATTCGGCAGTTCTGGCTCTATTTCCAAAAATTTTGAGTTTCTACAATTTGCCTTTAGAAAAGGTCGGCTTCTTTATTGTGGGGGCAAACATAGGAGTGTTCCTAAGTTTCGTTCTTTTGACTCTATTCCGTTTCTGGGTTGGAAATCCCGGTTTTTCATTCCTTTTGATGGCCGTCTTTCCTGTAACCGCTGCGAGCTTTTTCCTTTCCCCATCTCCCGCGGTGTTTTTCCTGATTGCTTTTCTCGCGGGTGTTACCTATGCAGTTCCCTACACCTTCGCAATTTTTTACGGTCTCAGCTCGCAGGAAAATGATCACGGAAAGCAGGGCGGGATACACGAAGCGATGGTCGGCATCATCTTTGGCTTTGGCCCGTTGATCGGAGGGCTCTTTCTTGAACTTTGGCCTGATCTAAAGAGCCTTGGGGTAATGACAGCCCTTCTTTGCCTTGTTTCATATGCAATCCAGCTCAGATTTTTGAAAAGGTTACACGAAGAAGATGAAGCTTCACAGCGATTGTGAACAACAGGATTTAATGGATTGTAGTCGTATCTGTGGTGGAAAAAAGTGCGAGCTGTGCTATAATTTTGAAAACTGCTCTCGGTCGGAAATCTATTATTTGACCAGCTTAGGGAGGGGTACGAAGTATGTACGATTTCAAGTCGATAGAAAAGAAGTGGCAAAAGTATTATGAGGAAGAAGAGCCTTTCAAGGTTGATTTGAAAAACGCGAAAAAACCCTTTTACAACCTCATGATGTTTCCGTATCCTTCGGCTTCCGGGTTACATATAGGGAATATGTATTCTTTTATAGGTTCAGACGTTTACGGGCGTTATAAAAAGCTTCAGGGCTACGATGTTTTTGAACCAATAGGATTTGATGCTTTTGGTATCCACAGTGAAAATTACGCTCTAAAAGTTGGCGAGCACCCTGCAAAGCTCACACCCAAAAGTATCAAATACTTCAGGGATGAGCAGCTGAAAAAGATCGGGAATATCTATGACTGGAGCAGTGAAGTCAACACCTCTTCACCCGAATATTACAAGTGGACCCAGTGGATATTCCTTCAACTCTACAAAGCCGGGCTCGCAGAGAAGAAAAACTCCGAGGTCAACTGGTGCCCTTCGTGTAAGACGGTTCTCGCCGACGAACAGGTTATAGACGGAAAATGTGAACGTTGTAGCACTGAAATAACGAAGCGGGAGATGAGCCAGTGGTTCTTCAAGATCACAAAATACGCTGACCGCCTCCTTGAAAACCTGGAAAAACTCGATTGGACCGAAACCACAAAGAATATCCAGCGTAGCTGGATTGGGAGATCTGAAGGGGCAAAGATCCGTTTCCCGGTTGAGAATTCCGATATTGAGATAGAGGTATTCACCACGAGGCCAGACACGATCTATGGTGTTACTTACCTTACTTTAGCTCCGGAACACAAGTTGGTTAAAAAACTCATAAAAGAAGATAAATTTTCGCAGTTTGAAGAATTCCTTGAGAGCGTTAAGAAGATGGACGTCGCTACCAGAACGTCCAAGACGCGCCCTAAAACTGGTATGTTCACGGGAAGTTATGCTATTCACCCGCTCACTGGTGAAAGAATTCCTATCTGGGTTGGTGACTACGTGCTTGTGGAATACGGTACCGGTGCGGTAATGGCTGTTCCCGCACATGATGAGAGGGACTACGCTTTTGCGAAAAAATACGGGCTCGAAATCAAGCAGGTTATCGAGTGTGATCCTGAGGATTTGCCCTACACTGAGAAGGGGATAATGATAAACAGCGGTCCATATACAGGCTGGAAGAGCGAGGATTTTATCGCCAATATAGACAGTGTGCACGAGAAGATAGAATCGGCCGTCACCTATCACCTTCACGATTGGTGTGTCTCAAGGCAGAGATACTGGGGACCACCAATCCCAATAATATACTGTGATAAATGTGGTATCGTTCCTGTTCCTGAAGAGGATCTGCCTGTTTTGCTTCCCGAAACGGACGACTATATCCCGGATGGCAGCGGAAAGTCCCCTCTGGCGAGGAATGAGGAGTTCGTCAATACCACCTGTCCTAAATGTGGTGGTCCGGCTAAAAGAGAGACAGATGTCAGCGATAATTTCCTTGACTCGGCATGGTATTTCTTGAGGTATATATCACCACACGATCAGGATAGACCTTTCGATCCTGAGCTGGCTAAAAAATGGCTTCCGGTGGATATGTACATCGGAGGTAACGAACATGCAAACCTACATCTAATGTACGCGCGATTCATTACCATGGCACTTCATGATCTCGGAATTCTCCACTTTGAAGAGCCATTCAAATCCTTCAGGGGCCACGGTCTGATAATCAAAGATGGGGAGAAAATGAGCAAATCAAAGGGAAACATCGTCAACCCAAACGACTATTTCGATACCCACGGTGTTGATGCGCTAAGAACTTACCTTATGTTTATGGGAAGCTTCCTTGAAGGCGGTGACTTCAGGGACAGCGGAATGGATGCCATCAAACGTTTCCTCAACAGGGTATGGGAGGTTGCCAACAAACCCGAGGGTGAAAGTTCTCTCCAGCTAAAGATCAAGATGGCAGAGACCATTAAAAAGGTGGAGTATTCGATTGAAAATATCAAGTACAATACGGCTATCGCTGCCATTATGGAATTTATAAATGAGGCTGTTAAAGAAGAACGCATAGAAAGGCAGCTGGTTGTGGATCTGGCAAAACTCCTTGCTCCTTTTGCACCCTTCATTTGTGAGGAAATACACGAAATGAAGGGCGGCAAAGGAACTATATTGAATGCCGGATGGCCCACAGGATATGACAAGTACCTTTCTATGGCGGATGTGGAGATTCCGGTGCAGATAAACGGTAAGATGCGTGGAAAAGTAAAAATTCATCAGAAAGCTTCGGAAGATGAGGTTATAGAGAAGATAAAAGGCGATGAAAGGCTTGCGCACTACCTCAATAAAGGAGAGATACGAAAGGTTATATACGTCCAGGACAAAATAATTAACATTATTGTGAAGTAATAACAGGAAGTTGTGGGGGAGGTTCTACCGAACCTCCCTTCTTAGTTTGGAGAAAATTTTAACTTTATACATTGTAACTTCATAGAATGATATGGTAGAATAACCTTGATAGAAAATTCACAATAACTGTGAGTTTACGTTGCCGAATGGAGGTGCTTCTGGGTGCCAGTTACCGTTACAATCAACGGAAAACAATATCAGGTTGAAGAAAATCGAACAGTCCTCGAAGTATGTCGTGAAATTGGTATCGAAATCCCAACGTTGTGTTATCATCCGGCGCTATCAATCGTGGGAGCATGCAGGGTTTGTATGGTTGAAATCGAAGGAGCACGCAACCTTTCTCCAGCGTGTGCTACCTATGTTACTGATGGGATGGTCATAAGAACGAATACGGAGCGCGTGAACCGCTCCGTGAGGTTCAATCTGGCTTTACTGCTTTCCAGCCATCCCAATGATTGTATGACATGTGATGCAAACGGGCGCTGTGAATTCCAGGATCTCATTTACAGATACGATATCAAGGATATGTTCCCGAAGGACCTCAGAAATATACCCTACGACACGTCCAGCCCTTCTTTGTTCAGGGACATGAACAAGTGTATTCTTTGTGGAAGATGTGGCCGTGCCTGTAAAGAATTGCAAGGACTTTCTATTCTTTCTGTGGCAGGAAGGGGATATCATTCTATACCAGTCCCAGCGCTTGGAGCTCCAATAGCTGCTACGGATTGTATCAACTGTGGCCAGTGCGCAACGGTGTGTCCGGTTGGAGCAATCACGGAGAGAATGGATTTCAGACGTGTAGCCGAAGAACTGTATAAGCATGAAAAAGTTCTGGTGGTGCAGACAGCTCCGGCTGTTCGTGTAGCTCTCGGTGAAGAATTCGGTGAAGAACCGGGAACGATCTCCACGGGTAAGATGGTTGCAGCCCTTAGAAAGTTAGGATTTGACTATGTTTTCGATACAGACTTTGCTGCTGACCTCACGATTATGGAAGAGGGATCCGAACTTCTTCAGAGGATAAAGGAAGGCGGTAAGTTCCCCATGTTCACTTCCTGTTGTCCCGGCTGGGTTAACCTGATGGAGAAACTCTATCCTGAATTCAGAGAAAATCTTTCCACAGCCAAGTCTCCACATGAGATGCTCGGTGCTCTTATCAAAACCTATTTCGCCAAAAAGATAGGCAAAGATCCAAAAGATATATTTGTCGTTTCCGTAATGCCATGTACAGCCAAGAAAGACGAAGCAGAGCGCGAAACATTGCTGGTTAGAGGGCATGTTGCTGTGGATGCTGTTATAACCACTAGAGAATTAGGAAAATTGATAAAGATGAAAAAGATTCCTTATGAATCACTTCCTGAAGAAGAATACGATACTCCTCTTGGCATATCTACCGGTGCCGCTGTAATATTTGGTGCTACCGGTGGTGTTATGGAAGCAGCTCTCAGAACGGCTTATGAGCTTTACACCGGCAAAGAACTGCCGAAGCTCGATTTTGAATTTGTGCGTGGATTTGAGGGAGTCAAAGAGGCTGAGGTTGACCTTGATGGAAAGATTCTGAAAGTTGCTGTTGCCCACGGTGGTGCAAATGTTGTCAAACTCATGGATAAGATAAAATCTGGTGAGGTTTACTATGACTTTGTGGAGATTATGGCCTGTCCAGGTGGTTGCATTGGTGGTGGAGGACAGCCCAAATCCACCAGACCAGATTATCTTGAGAGAAGAATGCAGGCTATTTACGAAATTGATGAAAACATGCCTATCAGAAAATCTCATGAAAACCCGGCGATCAAGAAAATCTACGAGGAATATCTTGAGCACCCGCTTAGCCACATATCCCATGAGCTTCTCCACACGCACTATCTCGACAGGAAAAAGAGCGTTGTGGAACGAAAGAAAGAACTTGAAGAAGTAAATTGAGCTCAATGTGAGCGGGAGATAGATAATCGGGGACACTTTATCAAATGTCCCCGATTTTTTTATTAGCAGCCTAGAAATCTTTAGACACCAGAGATTTTATTACAGCGTAGGGAGTTTTGAGCAAGCACAGGATATCCAGTCTCAGAGAGCGATTCAAAACGTAGTACAGATCGTATGAGGTTTTTATCATGTATTCCTCAGGGGTTGTAGTGTATTTATAGTTAATCTGTGCCCAGCCGGTGAGACCGGGTCTCACCAGTAAACGAAGCTTATAGTTTGGAACGTGTTTTTTACCCATCTCGTGAAAGGCTTTGAGTTCTGGTCTGGGGCCAACCAGGCTCATTTCGCCGAGAATGATGTTGATAATCTGGGGGAGCTCATCGAGCCTCAGTGGGCGCAAAATTTTGCCAACCCTGGTTATTCTCTTGTGATGTTCGCCGTTCGTGAACGTTCTGAACTTGAGCATTTTGAATACCTTCTCATTTCTTCCCATGCGATCCTGTGTTATGAACACGGGTCTTCCGGAAGTGATCAGGATTAGTACGGCTATTATGAGAAAGATTGGAGTCAAAAGAATCAGAAAAACTACTCCAAAAACAAAGTCGAGAAATCTCTTAAAACCATCATAAGTTTTTACGTGGACAAGCTCCTGAAAGTCTTCTTCGACTGTTCCGGGATCAACGGTCATTGGTCTGAGCTTGAAAAATCTTTTGAACCGAAAGAGGATTGTATAGCGGAATAGTGCGGATAATAACGCAGGCAAAAGAATGATTATATCAGATCCGGTAAAAACAAAAAACAGAATCGTTACCATCACCAATGACCCAAAGAAAGAAATTTTTCTTTCTTTGGGATCAAGGATAATCTGTGATTCATACCCCCTCATTGAAAGAGACACGAATCCGCTGATTAGAAATGCCAGTAAAAAATCCTCAACACTATTAGTTATCAAGGGAATCGAAAATAGAAAATCGATCACATAAAAAAACATGACATCTCTCCCATCGCTATTATTGTCGCATGATTTTTGGGAAATTTGAAGATACTGAGGTAAAATGAAAACGGTTAGGAATTGTCGCATTTAACGGTGTATGGTAAAATCACAACGTATGGTAACAAAGGTTTATCTGGGGGATCTTCATATTGGTGATGGAACATTCGAAACCGATTTTGAATACGATAACGAGCTCGCCGACCTTATAGAATCACTTGTAATTTCAGGTTGTTCTGAGCTTGTGATTGTTGGTGACGGATTAGAGCTGGTTAATTCAAATGAAGTTAAATCTCTCGGGTTGTTGCCTTATCCGATTCTTTCGAGGTCATTGACATCCAGACTCATATCTGACATTGAAAGTCGTCATACTCGTGTTTTTGACGCTTTCAGGCGATTTTCCGAGTATGGGAAAATTGTGTATGTTGTCGGGAACCACGATCATTATCTGCTCGAAAATCCGGAATTGCGAAACAGCCTCATAGAAGCTCTGGGTGGTCAAAAAAATGTAAGGATTTTGCCTTTCTATTATGACGCAGAGATGCAGCTTTTCACCCTTCACGGAAACCAATTTGACATTGTGGGAAGATTCTCAAAAGACGATAACGGTAATCTTTTGGCTCCTTTTGGGAACTTTATGGCGCGGTACATGGTGCTAAATTTTGAAGAAAAGTTGAAAAGATTGAATGCACCGGTGCCATTTATAAATGATTATCGATTTGTGCACCCTACTCTGGATGTCTTTCAATGGTTTGAACATATCAGGCAGCGTTATGACGTCGATACGGATCTTCTGGAACTCTGGACGAAGACGTTTATAGAAATGCTCAAGACGCCTGAAGCGCAGAGCTGGTTGAAGACTAACTATCCGAGATTGAGATATCTAACGACGATTTTTGTCAATCGTTTTGGCGGTATGAAATTTGGAGAATGGATAATCCGTGTAATCATGAGTTTCAGACGATTTATGCAAACCGATTATTTATATAGATGCGCTCGACGAATTCTTGGTTGCTCCTTTGAAAAAGGATTTAAGAAAGTAATGAGGAAAACTAATTTTGTTGGTTACTGCAATGGTGTTCCTGAGGTACTTCCCACAGATATAAAGGGGGTGATTATGGGGCATAATCATAGACATACGTTGAGAGGAATTCCGGTGGATGGTGAACTGAAATTTTATGCCAATACCGGCACATGGCAACCTGTGGTAGAAATGGTGGATAGGAAATCTTCGAATAGTTTTGTAAAGAGAGCTCAATTGAGTTATTTGATAGTTCAAAAAATCGGTAAAGATCTTAATATAGAATCTAGACATGTAATGAAATTAAACGGAATTGGTTCTGATCAAAGGTATGGAAGTGATAAATTCACTGCAAATGAAATAAATATACGTGTCTGAGGAGGGATAAGAATGTCCAGGAAAAGTAAGAGTCTGAGTAGTCCAACGCTATCCTTTGTGTTACTCGCCATTCTGGTAATTGGAATGATCTTCACTCTGTCTTCGTGTACCGAACCACCGAAGATACTCGTCAACGCTGTATCACCTGTGCCACGAAATAACGATGACACAGTGAAATACAGTAAGACGATTGAGTTAAGCTGGGACGTAATGTATAAAAAAACCAGTGAAACACTTACGGCAGAGATCTGGATGGGTGAAAGCAAAGACGCTCTTCGGAAGATTGCCGAAGGTGTTAAAGGTGTCCCGTCAAGGGAAGCAAAGGACATTGTGAAATTCAGTTATGAAGCCAATGTTAAGCCCCATAAGCAATATTGGTGGAAAGTTAAAGTATTCAACGAAAAAGGAAAATATGATGAAAGTGAAATTTGGACTTTCAAACTCAAGAATAGCGATCCAGATAAACCCGAGTTGGTTGCTCCTGCCAACAATTCGGCGAACGTTACTGCACGTGGTTTGACCCTGAAATGGATTTCCGGTGGAGATCCCGATGGAGATAATCTTACTTTTACGGTGATGTTTGATACTGACATACGTTTTACAAACCCCGAAAAAGTGAACGTTGGATCTGCTACAAGCTACACAATAGAAGAACTCGAATTCGGCAAGAAATATTATTGGAAGGTAATTGCAAAAGATGGTTACGGTGGAGAAAGAATCTCCGGAACCTATGCATTCACAACAGAAGTGGCGCCGCGGTTGAAGGGTATAACCCTGATAAGTCCAGCCGATACTTCCGTTGTTGGAGAACAGCCTGTTGAATTAACCTGGAAAGTCGAATACAACCGCTATTATTGGCCGGTGAAATTCCAGATACACATCGTTTCTGACGAAGGAGAAAAGGTTTTTGGCCCTGTCGTCAAAAACCCCGAAGAGCTTTCCAGTCCCATAAAGTTCGTACTTGATGAAAAGCTGAAAGGCCATACCAGCTATAAGTGGTATGTGGTCGCTGAAGGTGCATATGATGGCAAGGCCATCAAGAGCGATGAGTGGGCATTTGAAATGTCAAATACAGAACCGGAAGTTGCTTTTGTCTACCCAGCGGAAGAAATGCAGGAAGTTTCCAGAGACGCAACGTTTAGCTGGATTGGAACAGATGCTGACGGTGATAGCCTTGTATACGATGTTTACATTGCGAAGGTTGGAGAACTTTACACCACGCTGGCGACAAATCTTGAGGATGATTTCATTGCTGTTACAGGACTTGACAGTGCTTCCACATATTCGCTGAAGGTTGTTGCCAGGGATACTTACGGTGGCCAGGGCAGCGTGGAAAGAAAGTTTGTTGTTGGCAATAGAGCGCCTGTTGTTGAGATCCTTTCTCCTGAAGATGGGACATTTATTGATCCAAGAAGCGTTGTTCTGGAATGGCACTGTTTCGATCCTGATGGCGATGATGTGATTTATCATGTGTTCATCAGACAAGCTGAAGGCGAAGAAGAAATGTACGAAACACCAGACAGCACCTTCAAGCTTGAAAAGGTTCAGGCACGTTCACAGTACTTCTGGAGGGTTGAAGCAATTGATTCAAAGAAGGCTTCAACTGTAACGGAAGAACACATGTTCTTCACAGAAAACACTGAACCCAATAGACCTATTGCTGAGAGTCCCACTCCAGGTGCTACCGATCTGGATAATTTCGATAGGCTAATCTTTGCCTGGAGTTGCGATGATCCTGACGGAGATGCCTTAACCTACACAATCGAAATAGCGACTGACACGACTTTTGAAACTTTGATAGCTTCTGCAACCCTTGAAGAAAAAACAATAACAGTGGAAGGCATTTTCAGTCCCAGAAGCACCTATTACTGGAGAGTAACTGCAACCGATGGTGCTGCCACAGTCACGAGTGATGTATGGGAATTCTCCACCTTTGATGAACCACCGGTGGTTGAATTAAAAGAACCTTTCGATGGTGCTCCGGTTTCAACAATTAAATCAAAATTCAGCTGGTCGGTATTTGATCAGGACGATCCTGTATTCACGGCCAAACTGTTCCTTCTCCCTGATGGCGAAGAAGAACCCGTGGTTGTAGATCTTGGTGCTAACGTTGAAGAGGTCGAGCTTGACTTCCCGCTGACACCTGATACAACCTATACCTGGTGGGTAGTAGCAAGCGATCCGATCGGCAAGAAAGGAATAAGCGAAAAACGCAGCTTCGTCACAGGTAACGAAAAACCGGTGATAGAGATAACCGGTCCTGGAGACCTCTGGAAATACGGTGCAGTTGCTCCTCTTGAATTCACATGGGAAGCAACCGATCCTGAAGGCGAAGATGTCTTCGTTGAGGTTTATTTTGACACAAGCAAAGTTCCTGAGACGTTGGTGGCTACCGGTATCAATCTGTCAAGCTTTGTAGCCGAAAATCTGGCACCTGATAGTATTTACTATCTCAACATTGTCGCTACAGATGCTCACGGTGCAAAGAATTGGTTAGAGCAGCCTGAGAGAATTGAAACAGCTGATTCTAACCTCGAGTATCTGTCACCTGAAGACGGTAGCGTAATTGATCCAGCTACAGCCACATTCTCATGGGAATACACCAGCGATGATGGGACTGTAAATTACATTTTTGTGCTTTACGACAGTGAGGAAAAGATGATCGACCGTGAATTCGTAGGATCCAAAACATCTTTGACCCTTCCTGAGATATTCTCTAAAGAAGTTGTTGATTCATTGCTAGGAAACAGAACATATTACTGGAAAATCAAGATAGAAGATGAAGAACCGCGTTACGGAAAAGTGAGCAGTTTCATTGTTGAGGACAATCCTGTGGAATTCTCCAATCCGACTCCTATGGATGGGTCTGAAGATGTGGAAACCACTGACGTTGTTCTAATGTGGAATGCGTATGATCCGGACAACGCAAAGCTTGTTTTCGATGTTTACCTTGACGGCCAGGCTGAACCCCTGTACACAGGACTGATCACGCCTGTTGCTACGATAACGACACCGCTTGAAAGCCACAAAAAATACACCTGGCACGTTGTAGCGCGGGATGAATTTGGAAATTCAACTGAATCACCTAAATGGACCTTCACAACAAAGAACAACCCACCGGCTGTTGAGTTGATTGCACCAGAAAACGATGCAACAGATCTGACAGGCGAAATAGTGCTCAGCTGGGAAGGAACCGATACTGATGGTGATACGTTGTTCTACACTCTGTACATTGGAACAGATGTCGATAATATGCAACAGATAGATCTGGCTACAGAAACAACTTACGGTTTCACTGAATACAGTGGAAATAAAGTCTATTATTGGAAAGTCGAAGCCAGCGACGGAATAGACTCAGCCGTTTCAGATGTCTGGAGCTTTGTTACCGGGAATGCCGCCCCAAGAGTGCAATTGAGCGTTCCGGAGAATGGAAGCGAAATGGTTTCTCTGTCACCGGAGTTTGAATGGAAATCAGAAGATCCCGATGGTGATGAAATCGTAAATACCATTTACCTTGGAGAAGATCCTGACGTTCTGACATTTGTTGCCACCACCTCAGAGGACAGCTATAAGCTCACAGAGATTCTTAACGCTGGAAGTACCTACTACTGGCGTGTAAAAGCAACTGATTCGAGAGGTGGCAGTTCCAATAGCGAAGTATATACCTTCACGACAGCTCCGGAAAGAGACAAAGTTGTATATATCGAAAATGGAGTCCTTGTAGAAAAGATCTTTGCTGAAGGAATAGATGAGGTTTACGAACGCAGGTTAACCGACCTTGATCTGAACAGCGAAGTTGCACCGATAATAAACGGAGACCTTGTTTACGTTATAAACAATAACGGCGATCTTATCGCTCTGAAATTGGGTTACAGCACTACGCAGCCAGCTTTCAAACAAGAGCTTGGACTCGGCCTTAAAGATCCTATAGACATGGTTTACGCCGATAACGCTCTATGGATACTCGATATAGATCCTGCTGTTGGAGCTAAGGTTTACAAAGTGTCATTGGACGACCAGGGATTGCCTGGGCAGTCTGAAGTCATATACAATGGGTTGTTTATTTCAGACATCGATGTCTCTGAAGATGCTTCGAAGATTGTTCTGGCAGATTTCCTTTCAGGTGTTGTCAAGTTGACGAGAGATGAAGATGGTAATTACAAATATGCAGGAGAAGAAGGCGGAAATGCGCAGGCTGTTGTACTGAAAGATGATGTTGCCTTTGTTGGTGAAACAGGTGCAAAGGGTGGTCTGAAGTACGTAGATCTCAACATAATGAAAGAGACGGTAGTCGATAGCTTCTATGCTGTCACCAGGTTACTTTTGAAAGGCAACGCACTGTACGCAATTGCTGATGGTGATCTTGTCGTTCTCAATGTTGAAGATCCGTACAACCCTGAAATAGTCAAAGCCATTAAGGATGTTGCAAAAGTTAAGCAACTTGTTGCCGGTGAAAAAATGCTGGCAGTTGTTACCGAAGAAGGGGTCATCCTGTTCGACATAACTGATCCGATGAACCCGGTGAAGTTAGACTGAAGAAAAGGAACAAATAAAAAAGGTCGGGAGTTTTCCCGACCTTTTTTATTACCAGCTTTGATACCATAGTTCTTTATTGCTTGTGGAAATAGCATCTACATAGGGTTTTATCATTTTCAATTCTTCAACATTATCGATCAGTCCCGCTGCAACTATATTGACATTTGGAAGCAATCCCCTGAGCTTTTTTGATACCTTGCAGGCTGCCAGCCCGGGCAGTATCTCAACAGCTCTAACATCGTTGTGGAGTATCTGCTCCAGGCCTCTATCTACTGCGCGTGAATCCAGGGCGAAGAAACGCAACAAACCCGGTATTCCCAGGGATAAAGCAATTTTATAGGTTCTGACCTTAGCGGTGATCACACCGTCAACACCTATTTCTTTAAGGTATTGGACGCTGTCATGGTCGCTGTTTAAACCCGAGATGAAGTCTATATCAACATAAATACGTTTCCCGCTTTCCTTAAATCTTTTCACCCTTTCGGGAAGCTCCAGAAGCCCACCATTCAAGAAAAATATGGTATCGTTAGGAACCCTTTCAGGTGGAATGGTTCTTTCCCATAATGCAGCAATTATACCCTTCAGCATGTGATCCCTCCTTTGTTACGTGATTGGGTAAGCAAAAATTAGAAGAAATGAGAAAAACGAAAAGGGTCATATCTACTAAATGATATGACCCAACTATCGAATCCTTCTTGAAGTTATTTTACCACATAGCCTTATTGATCTATATCTTCTCTCAATGCATTAGATATCTACAACGCTAGATCAATCAGCTTATTATTCAGATGATTTCCTTAGTATCTTTAATGTATCAGCATAAATAGCAGGTGAGGTTGCAAGTATTTCCCCAAGATTCAATTCAAAACCATCTACCGATATAGAAGAAACAGTTGCACCAGCTTCTGACGCTATCAAATAACCAGCAGCGATGTCCCAGGGCGAAAGCCCAATTTCAAAATATATATCAAGATTGCCTGCGGCAATATAACAGAGTTCTAAAGCAGCGGAGCCTAATATTCTTACTTCTTGAGTTACTTCGAGCATCTTTCTAACAGCGTTTTGTGTCCAATTGTGCAGTTTTTTATTGTATGGCCAACCCGTTACACATAGTGCATCCTCTAATCTGAGTTTATTTGATACCTGAATGCGTTTTGAATTCAAATAAGCTCCTTTACTTTTTTCGGCGGTGAATGTTTCCGAAAATGTTGGCACATGAACAACTCCTAAAACCGGATACCCCTTGTCTATGAGAGCAATTGAAACACAGAAAAGAGGAATACCATGAAAATAGTTCAAGGTTCCATCAAGTGGGTCTACAAGAAAATACTTCTCAGGATAAGTTTGTGGGTTCTTTTCTTCTGTAATTATTGGTATGCCAGGACAATTTTTGCTTAGCACATCTAAAATTTCATTCTGAGAAGCAATGTCAATTTCGGTAACTAGATCAGCACTGGAAGATTTTGTTTCGTACTTTAGAAAATCACTTCTGAAGTACTTTAATGCTAATTTACCCGCTGCTTCTGCAGCCTTAATCATGGTTTTTATATTCATAATACACACCTCTGCTGGAATAAAACACCTTCGAGTTTATTGTTGTTCACCGATATTTTGACTCTTAAGAATAAATCGAAAGGCTAATATTACTATAACCATGACTACTAAAAGTAGAATATATGAAGTAGCCGAAGCCTCAGATAAATTTAGTCCCATGAAGGTTTTTCGATAAATAAAGTAACTTAATACCTCGGTTTTGACTCCTGGACCTCCTTTTGTAAGAACATAAACAAGGTCATATGTTCTAAAGGCTAGTATTATTCTAATAGTAATCGCAGCTGCAATGACTGGTTTCATTAGTGGAAGAGTTATATAAAGAAATTTTTGTGTTTCATTTGCTCCGTCTATAGTTGCAGCTTCGTAAGGTTCTTTTGGCAATGAAACAAGTCCAGCGAGAAGCAAGAGAATCATAAAAGAAACCTGTTGCCATATGTCAACCATGATTAATGTCCAGAAGGCATTTGTACTATTAGCTAGCCAATTTACAGGCTTCAAGCCGAGAGAAGTTATAAAATAGTTTATGACTCCAAGATCTGGGTGTAATAACATTTTCCATATCAAACCTACTGCAACTGGACTCATAACCATTGGGAGTGTCAAAATTGTATAATATAGCTTTTTTAATCTAATTTCTCTATTCAACATCAGTGCTATCACAAATCCGATAGCAAATTCCATTGATACAACAAGTACCACGAACTTTAGAGTTACCTTTAAAGAATTCCAAAAATAACTATCTTGAAAAGCGGCAAGATAATTTTGGAATCCCACAAAATTAAAGAAAGGACTAACAAAAGTATAATCAGAAAAGCTCACTATGAATGAGTAAATAAGGGGGACGGCTATAACCGCCCCCAAAACAATTAAAGAAGGGGTCGCAAATATCCATCCTGTTAGTTTTTCATTCTTCATGTATTTACTGATCATTAGCCCCTTCACCCCACTTATTTTTTCCAGAGTTTTGCAAGCTTGGAAAGTTTATCAAGCTCTTTTGCAATCGTGTCGAGTGCTTTTGAAATACTCTTTTCTCCAGTAGCAGCAAGTGAAAGTTCTCTTCCTGTAATTTCGATCATTTGAGAAGAGTATTGGAATTCGGGAACAGGTTTGGCAGTCATAACAAGCCACATGATTTTTGGATAATACGGGAAAGCTTTCACAACATCTTCGTCGGTGAATATATCAAATCTTGTGGGAGCTCCTCCTAATAAAGCTCTTTGTTTTGCTACTTTGAATGATTCAACCCATTTAATAAATTTCCAGGAAGCTTCCTTGTCAGGAGCATTCCTAGGAATAGCCCAACCCCATCCCCCATTGAGTCCAACACCACCTGGCATTGGTTCAAGGGCAACTTTTCCTGCGATTCTGGATTTTTCAGGATCATTAAGCTGGGCTACCATCCAGTTGTAGGAAATCATACTGAAGGCCTTTCCTTGTGACATTATCCTATATGCATCATCAAGGTTAAAAGAGAGAGCGCCTTTAGGAGCACCATGTTTTAAAAGGTCGATGTAGAGTTGTGTGGCTTTAATTCCTTTTTCATTATTAATTATCGAATGCCACTTTTCATCGTAATAGTCTCCACCTGATGAAAAGAGATAGTTAGACCACTCCATAACGATTGGATCACCGCGCTGTGCCTGCATTGCGGAACCGTATAGATTGGTGTTTTCTTGAATAAATTTGCAGAGTTCTACATATTCATCAAGAGATCTGGGAATGGCAATTTCTTTTCCATATTTCCGTCTGTACATATTCTGTATTTCTGGATCTTCCAGTACATCTTTCCTGTAAATTAGGCCCATGGCATAGTTATACATAGGAATCATGTACAGAGTTCCGTTGTAATACCCTACCATGTTTAGCATCGAAGGTAAATAGACGGATATATCGAACCCATCTCTTTCAACATATTTTTCAAGCGGTTCGAGCCAACCAGCTGCGCTAAATTCTCCAGCCCAATAATTGTCAACCTGTAAAAGGTCGTACTGACAATTTGGGCTTAAAAGTTGAGGAACAAGTTTAGCGTGCATATCACCGTACTGAACGATTTCAAAATTGACTTTAATACCGGTGCTTGCTTCAAATTCAGGAAGCAATTTCTTAATGATATGGGTTTCAGGAACATCTTCCATGAGAACATTCAGAGTCGTCGCCATAAGACTCGTAGAAATTACCAAAAGTAAAAGTGCAAACCAGAATTTCCTCATTTCCCCACCTCCAATGGAAAGGTTATAAGTCAAAGGGTGTTACTTTATGGCCCCAAAGCTTAATCCTCTTACAAGGTATTTTTGAATAAACTGACTTAATATGACTATTGGTAATATCGCAATTACAACTCCAGCTGAAAGTTTTCCAATCAACACTCCTCTAGAAGTTTGAAGTGCAGCCAACCTGACGGGGATAGTTGCGGTACCTGGTCCAGACAAAACAAGTGAGAAGAGAAACTCGTTCCAGCACAATATAAAACTGAAAACTGCGGCTGCCATTATTCCAGGGGCGGCTATGGGAAAGACCACTCTGACAAAAGCAACAAATCTATTTGCTCCATCTATCAACGCTGCTTCTTCTATTGACCGAGGAATTGATTCGAAGAATCCTATTAATGTCCAGATAAGAAATGGTAAATTAAAGGCAAGGTAAGAGATTATCAATCCCGTCAGTGTGTTTGTCAAACCTAATTTCATAAAGATAACAAAAAGAGGAATGATTAATACAACAGGCGGCAACATCTGAGTTTGAATTATAAGCATTCTAAATTTACTCCCTCCTACATTGTATCTTGCGAAAGCATATGCGGCCAATGAAGCTATAGGTATGGAAATTAAAGTAGAAACTATGGAGACAATAAAGCTGTTTCTGAAGTATAACAAAAAGTTATTTTCCACAAAAATATCCATATAATTCTTGATAGTAGGCTTGAAAATAAGTTTTGGAGGGATTTCATAAGCGATTACATCACTGGCGAAACTCGTTCTAATCGTCCAGATGATTGGAAAAAGGATTAATATTGAAAATACTATCAAAACGGCATGAGCTATTATGTTCCAACGTTTTTCAGATCTTGTCATTTAACTCCCCCCTCGTTCGCAGAAAATTTTACGGGAGCGAATCAATGTGTACATGCTCCCCCAGTAACATTTATTGCCTGGCCGGTGAGAAAGTCTGCGTCTTCCGATGCCAGGAAGAGAACGACTTTTGCCACATCTTCTGGATAACATAGTCTTCCAAGAGGGGTTTGCTTTATGTACTCTTCCCTTACCTTCTCTGGTTCATCGATTCCCCTGAGTTTTGCTTCCCAGACGATTTCTCGATCTTGCATGCTTGTCTTTACAAATCCGGGGCAAACAGCATTTACATTTATGTTGTAAGGTGCGAGTTCTTTTGATATTGCCTGTGTGAACCCAATAACTGCGAACTTGGAAGCAGAATAATGCGCGAGAAGAGGAGCTCCAATTTTCGAAGCCATAGAAGCGGTATTTACTATCTTGCCCTTTCTTTTCTTTATCATATGTGGAGCAACATGTTTTGAAACGAGCCATACCCCTTTTGCATTCACATTCATGTTATAATCCCATTCTTCTTCAGTAAGTTCCCAGAACCAGTTCATAGTAGAAACACCGGCATTGTTGATGAGAATATCGATTGTACCGAAATCCTCCAGAACTATTTCGACAACGTTCTTGACCAATGTTTCATTGGTGACATCCAGAACATATGCCCTTGAGTCTGGAGAATATTGCTTTATTTCGCCTAATGTTTCGTTCAAGACCTCTTTATTTATATCCGCCAGGGCAAGTTTTGCACCTTCTTTTGCAAATGCTTTTGAAATTGCCTTTCCTATTCCTTTACCTGCTCCTGTTATAAAAACAGTCATTCCCTCAAATCTTTTGCAGTTGCTCATCGTAATACCCCCATCTGGCTTTTTTAAGATTCGGATTTTTCGTGGTACACTTCATAAAGTTTTTCAAAAACACTCTTCAAACTTGTATATGTATCTCTGTATATCTCGTAATATTTCGAATAAACCTCGTGATTATCTTGGTCGTATGATATCTTTTCTTTTGTTTTTAGAAATTTGTTTATCTCGTCCCAATCTTCGAACATCCCAGTTGCTTTTCCAGCTATAAAAGCGGCTCCCAGCGATGACCCCGGGTGGTTGGTGATATAAACGGCATCGTAACCCACTACATCTGCGACTATCTGCCTCCAGAGCTCATTTTTAGCCCCTCCATTTGACATAAAGACTCTTTCGATGGCAAAACCCATTTCTTCAATGACCTCCACGTGATGCCTAAATCCAAATGCAACCGCCTCAAGTATTGATCTAAACATGTGGCCCTTGTTGTGGAAAAGGGAAAGACCTACCATGGTTCCTCTGGCTTTTGCATCAAATATAGGTGTTTTCTCACCAATGAAATATGGCAACATGACAATACCACCGCTTCCAACTCCGGCGGTTCTCGCCATTTCGGTGAGTTCATCAAAGTTCACATTGGGGGCAAACTCATTTTTAAACCATTTCACTATACTTCCACTTGATGCCATACAGCCGTTGAGAACATAGCAGTTGGGGATATCGTGGTAGTCAATGAAAAGCTTCTTGCTCAGTTTTAATTGTTCCGTGACAAACAATATATCTCCGGCTCCACCGAATTTTAAGAGGAGGTCACCATTCCTGCTCATGCCAACTGCAAGAGCGGAGGCTATATGATCTGCAGATCCTGCTGTTACAGGAATGCCTTCGGGAATCCCTGTTTCTTCTTCTAATTCTCTGGTAGTTCCACCCACTATATCCCAGGGTTCATACACTTCTGGAAGGATACTTTCAGGAATTTCGGAAGCGTCTAATATATCCTTATACCATCCATCTTCAATCTTCCAGAGTCCACTTTCCAGGGCCCAATTCTTTTCAAGGTTGGGAATGCCTGTAAGTTTGAAATTTATGAAGTTATATGAACCCATTATCCACCTTGTGTGTTTGACTTTATCAGGTACATGTTTTCTCAACCATAAAAACTTTGGGAATATTACCTGCTGATTTACTGTATTTCCGGTGACGGAAAAGTATACTTCTTTGTCTATCATCTTTTTGAAGTATTCTATTTCTTCTATCGCTCTACTGTCATTTTGCTGGATTGAGTTATATAGAGGTTTCCCATTTTCATCTATGAGAATTAAAGTAGGAACCATTCCAGAAACGCCTTGTGATTCCATCTTTTTTCAAGCTTGTACCAATTATGGCGCCATCAGCTATGTTGAGTATCTCTCTTACGTTTTCTTTGGTTACACCAGTATTGGCAAAGACGGGTTTTTCACCTACTTTGTCTTTGACCTTCTTTATGTGATCCAGAGAAGGCGATTCACCTGTCATCGGGCCAGAGACGAGTATTACATCAGCAAGTGAGGAGAAAGCAACACTTTTTGCTATTTCTTCTAAAGGTCTTCTGTCAAGGTTGTAGGCAAACTCAGCAGATATATTAAAAAACACCGCTATATCATTAGCATCGAGTAATTTTCTATATCTGTAAAATTCTCCAACTTCCGTTTTCCAGAGCCCCATATCTGAAACGTAAGTTCCAGTTATAATTTCCCTGATGAATTTAGCTCCAACAGCTTTAGCTATGGCTATCGCGGCAAACGGATCCCATAAAACATCTACGCCAAAAGGAACCCTTATTTCATCCATAACCTCTCCAATTGCTCTGCTCATGGTAGCCACTGTGGCAGAATCCACCTTCAGTTTGTATGGCCTGTCGTTCTCGTTACAAAACATAACCGCATCTATTCCGCCATTTTGAAGGGATTTAAGATCGCTTTTTATTCTTTCAACGATGAATTCCACCCCTTTTTTGTCGTCATACAACGGAGAACCAGGAAGCGGTGGAAAATGCACCATACCAATTATTACTTTTTCTTTTCCAAAGATTTCCTTTACAGTAGCCATATTTTCCCTCCTCACACAATCACGATCCTTACACCCTTGTCTTCGAGTTGCTTTAGAGTGTCGGCGTCAATTCCAGGCGTGGTTATTATGATGTCCACGCTTTCTATTGGTGCAACCTTTACAAAAGCTTTTTTCCCTATCTTTGAACTGTCGGCCAAAAGTATAACGGTTTTTCCTGCGTTGATAAGTGCTCTTTTAACGTAAACTTCAAACATTGAAGAGTTGGTTATTCCGTTTTCCAGATCAATCGCGTCCACTGTCAAAAAAACTTTTTCTACGGAGAAGTTCTTTATTGTTTCAACAGCAAGTTCTCCTCCTATGCTGTAGTATCCTGGACGTACAATTCCACCGATTATATAGGTTTCTATGTCCGGATTTTTTGCCAACTCTTCAGTTACCCTGATATCTACCGATATAACTTTTATCCCACGTTTTTTCGAGAGATATTTCGCCATGTAAAATGCTGTACTACCAGAGTCGATGATTATGCTGTCGCCATCTTCTACAAAATTCACAGCTTTTTGAGCGATTCTTTTCTTTTCTTCAGCGTTCATAGATAATTTGGTGTCAAACATGAGTTCAAGGGATCCCTTTCCGGTGTCAAGAATGACACCTCCGTGCACTCTTTTTAACGGAAGCGAAGAAATTTTGATTAATTCATTTATGTATCTCCGTGCTGTGGATTCTGAAACACCCAACTTTTCAGATACCATTTTTATAGATACATTGCCCTCTTTTCTGATTATTTCTGATATTATTTTGAGCGATTCTGACTTATTCATTTCATCACCTCGTATGAAATATACCATATTCAGTCAAAAGTGAGCAAATCAGCAAAAGGACGAAATAAGTAGACTATGGGAGAATAAAGACACTAAAAGCACATAATTGTGTTTTTTCGAAAAATCCACATCAAGCTCAAAAAAATGTGAGGAATCATCATTTTGTAGGTTTTTTATGGAACTGAAATATTGATAGAAGCTGCAATATATCATTTTCTTGCAGTCATGTAGTAAAAGATGATATAATAATTTTACCGTGGTGGAGAAGGAGAGAAAACCACGCCAATATTGGCGTGGTTTTTCTTTTTGGAGGTGAAACAGTGAGATTCGCGATAATTGGTGGTGGCGTTATTGGCAGCTTAATAGCCTGGAAACTTTCAAAATACGATGTGGATGTTGTGTTAATCGAAAAGAAGTCTGATTTCGGTCAGGGCGTAACTAAAGCAAATTCCGCGATCCTTCATGGAGGTTATGATGATCCACCAGGGAGTTTGAGAGCGCGTTTCTGTGTGCTGGGTAATCAAATGTATAGAACGTTAAGCCATGAACTTGGTTTTGAGATTAAATGGACAGGATCAATAGTGCTGGCAAGAGATACAAATGAAGAGATCGAAAAGTTAAAAGAACTCATGAAAAAGGGAGAAGAAAATGGCGTAAAAGGGCTTCAAATAATTGATAGAAACGAAATCGAGAAGATTCAACCCGGGATAGCAGAAGATTACAAATATGCCTTGTATTGCCCAACAGCCGGGGTTACTGAACCGTGGGAGATAGCGATTAACGCTGCCGATGGAGCGGCCCTTAATGGAGCGACTCTGATTAGAGGGGACGGAGTTGTTGGTGGTGAGATCATCAACGGTTCTATAAAAACCCTCAAACTTAGTTCGGGCAAAACAATAAGGGTAGATGTAGTTATAAACGCCGCGGGTCTCTATTATGAACATGTAGCCAATTTATTTGGAGCAAGAACCCCGAAAGTGTTTTTGAGAAAAGGGCAGTACATTCTTTTAGATAAAATTGTTGGGACACGCGTTGAAAAGATTATTTTCCCCCTGCCAAACGAGAAAGGGAAAGGAAAACTTGTCGTTCCCACTGTGGACGGTGGAGTGCTTTTAGGCCCAACATCGGAGGATCTTCCGGGATTCTCGCCGGAGGATGTTTCTACAACGCTTGATGGAATCAAAGAGGTTATGGAAGCGGGAGAACAGCTGATGCCCGGGCTTGCAAAAAGGGAATGGGTGATAAAAAGCTTTGCCGGTCTTCGCCCTGAAACGAAAGAAAAGGACTTTTTCATACAAAGGAGTGAAGAGCTCAGAAACTTCATAACGGTTGGGGCTATCCGATCTCCAGGTCTTACAGCTGCTCCTGCGATTGCAAAATATGTTGTTGAAGAGATCATTCATGAAGAAATGGGACTTGCACTGACCGGGAAAACCGTGATCAAATACCCTGAAAAGAAGACAAGGGTCAAGGAAAAGGATTTCAATGAATTAGCCGAGGAGATTTCCAGAGAACCTTTGCTTGGAAAGATCATTTGTCATTGTAATCAGGTGTCAGAAAAGGAAATTGTCGAAGCGATTCGTGATGGCGCAACCACGATAGATGGGATAAAATTCAGAACCCGTGCTGGCTTTGGAAGGTGCCAGGGAGGTTTTTGCGGCTGGAAGATTGCAAGAATACTTGCGAGAGAGTTGAATATCGATATATCGGAGGTTCTGCAGAATGAGGATGAAAGTTGGCTGGTTAGAGAGAAGGTGAGGCCATGAAGAAACTCAAAACAGATGTACTCGTGATAGGCGGTGGAGCGGCCGGGATGGCTGCGGCCATTGGAGCTGCGAGAGAGGGTTCGAAGGTGATTCTAATTGAACGTGAAGATCGTACCGGCGGGGTTCTTAACCAGTGTATTCACAATGGCTTCGGTTTGAAGTTTTACGAAGAAGAGCTGACCGGACCCGAATTCGCAGCACGGTTGGAAGAAGAAATGAGTCAGAAAAGTATTGATATCATTTCTCAAGCTTATTTGAGGGAAGTGGATTTAGATAACAAAATTGCATATATCCTTTCTCCGGAAGATGCTTTCATTGTCAAGTCGAAAGCGATTGTGATATCTACAGGTGCGAGGGAACGTCCTTTTGGCTCTCTTATGGTTCCCGGAGATAGGCCAGCAGGGATCTTTACTGCCGGCACAGCCCAGAGGTTCGTCAATCTGGAAAACAGGCTTCCGGGAAAAAGGGCTCTCGTTCTCGGTTCAGGGGATATAGGGCTCATAATGGCAAGAAGGCTCTTTCTTGAAGGAATGGAAGTGGTAGGGGTTGTAGAAAGACTTCCATATCCTGGAGGCCTCACGAGAAACGTGGTCCAGTGCCTTGAAGATTTCGGAATTCCTCTCTATCTATCAGCGACTGTAACGTATGTAAAAGGATTTCCGCGTTTAGAGGCTGTAGAGGTGATGGAGGTTGACAAAAACCTCAATCCAATCCCGGGCACAGAGAAATGGTACAACGTGGATACGCTGGTTCTCTCTGCTGGTTTGCTTCCGCAGGTGGAAGATTTCTCCGACAGGTTGCTGGTTGACCGTATAAACAGGGGATTTCTCGTTTCCAATACCTGTGAAACCTCCAAGCCAGGGATCTTTGCTGCGGGAAACAACGTAGCCGTTTTCGATCTCGTCGATTATGTTGCGGCCGAGGGCTGGATAGCTGGAAGGCACGCAGCACTTACCGCTCAAGAAAAGCGTCAAAATCACAAACAGTTTCCTGTTGTGAGGGGTAAAAACGTAGGAGTTCTTGTGCCAGGGAAAATATCACTTGAGGAAAATCTGAGGATTTATCTCAGGTTGAAAAAACCAATGGAGTCGGGTACGGTGGTCTTAAAAGAACTCGGGATTGAATCCTCTTTCAAATACGGAGTCCCAAGTGAGATGCTCCAGATTGTCGTGAACAAGAATAAACTCGCCGCGATTAAGAATCACGAGAAGCTTACCGTGGAGGTGATTGAATGAAGGGACATATAACCTGCGTTTTATGCCCTCTTGGTTGTCGTATCTCTATATCTGAAAAAAACGGTGAGTACAAAATTGAAGGGAACAGATGTCCGCGTGGCAAACAGTATGCGATAGACGAGCTTGTTAGCCCAAAAAGAGTATTAACAACAAACGTAAAAGTTGTTGACGGTGAACTTGAGCTTGTGTCAGTGAAGACTTCGAGGCCGATAAACAAAGACATCATTATAAATAAAATGAAGGAGATCAAGAGGGTGGCAGTAAAAGCGCCTGTTAAAGTAGGCGACGTGATCGTTGAAGATCTTGATGGAAAGGGAACTGCATTGATAGCGACGAGAAATGTTAGAAAACGTTCTGAATAATTTTTATCTCAAAATTCCCGGTACCCCCTTGAAAGAATGACCGATAGGGGTTAAAATAATACTGCGTTCCAGCGTGGCTCAATGGTAGAGCATCCGGCTGTTAACCGGATGGTTGGGGGTTCGAGTCCCTCCGCTGGAGCCAGAGCTCCCGAAAGGGAGCTTTTTGTTTTTTTCCTTCGTACTGTTAATTTTAATTTGAGGTGCATAACTTGGTATATTTGAAAACAGGAGGAGTTAATAACATGAAAAATTGGGAAATTGCTTTGCAGAAATTTCTAAAAAAATGGGAAAACAAAAAGGAAGTAATAGGAGCAATCGTCTGTGGTAGCTATATCACAGGAAATCCGAGCAAACACTCTGATATTGATTTACACATTCTTTTGGATTCAGATACCTCCTGGAGAGAAAGAGGAAATGAAATAATCGATGGAATTTTGATTGAATATTTTGTCAATCCAATTAGGAAGCATTATGAATATTTAGAGGATGATTATAAACAAAGAAGTAGAGTAAACGCTCATATGCTTTGCACCGGAAAGGTGCTTTTTGACAAAACAGGTGAATTGAAAAAATTGATCCAAGATGCGAGAGAGTATCTTGTCAAAAAATATCCTGAGCAAAACAAAATTCAAATAGAATTGGCAAAATATGGTATTTGGGACTTGTGTGATAATCTGGAAGAAGTTTTTGAGGCAAATGGGGAAGAATTCTTTTTTGTTTTCTATGTCCACTTGAAAGAATTATTTGAAATTTATGCGAATTTTTTGCAATTTGATTCTATTCCAGTTCATAAGATAAAGCGTTTTCTTACAGATGAAAAGGATAAGAAAAAATATCACGTGAGCAATTTCCCGGACCAGGAATTTGTGAAAATGTATGTGAATGCCATCAATATTAAAGATAAATCAGAAATGATGAAGGAATACAAGATGCTAACGAATCACGTGCTTGAAAAAATGGGTGGATTCAATATTGATGGTTGGAAAATAAAGAGTCCTGCTTAGATATAGTAAGTCGTAACTTCTTTCATTAACGAACGTTATATCAAAGAGTTCCCGGCCTTGAAACTTTCGCCCTTCTTTTTTTCTTTTTGCGGCTTCTTCAAGGTTTTAAGCTTTACGCAGCCTCGATAAATGACTTGCTTGACAGTTAACTGTACTATGTGATATAGTACAGTAGATTGTTAGTTGTGAACGAATATCTTGGTGAAGGGAGGCACGTGCGTGTTCTACAAAGAATGGAATGAACATAAGACAAGAGCGATAGTTATATTTATACTGTCTCTGATTGTGCTGACCACAACGGTTGCTTTGAGACCCTATGCGTCCAGCATGATGGAACAGATGGTCAATGAACTTGAGGAGATGCCTGAGTTTCTGCAGAAGATGATCGGTGATCCTTCGATTGCCCAAAAGCTCACAAACGATGAGTACTACATAAATAGCCAGTGGCACGGGAAAAACCTTGGGCAATTCCTGCCGATATTTGTTTTGATCATAGCCTTTCCAGTGTTCGCAAGAGAAGTGGACAAAAAGACGATCTACTTCCTGCTATCACGAAGGAAACGGGAAGAGGTTTTCTGGAAGAAGTTCTTCGTGGGATATTTTGTAATAACTGCCATAATCGTTATTTTCTCGCTTGCTGGTCCTATCGCGATGAAAATCGCTGGTTACCAGATTGGATTTAGAAACACCGGTCTCATACTCGTTCATGAAATAGTTGGGGTATCATTTTTCTACAGCCTTTTTATTCTTTTTTCGGTATTGAGCAACGACCAGGTGAAGCCTGTTGTGGGTGGTCTTGTTGTTATCATAGCTCTGCCATTCCTTTCTTTGATTGAGTCTATAGCCTTTCTCAATCCTTATCCGTACATCTTAGGTCTGGACATAATTAACGGATCCGGGATAGATTGGTGGTACACTTTATCCCTTGCTGTTTTAACGCTGGTTATTGCTTTTCAGAGTTACAGGATATTCAAAACCAAGGAATTTTAAAACGTGGTGATATAAAGTGTGGTTTAACGTGGATCTAAGATCAAGAACACCTATATACGAACAGATTAAAAGAGGAATCAGGGAAGCCATTCTCCGGGGAAAGCTAAATGAAGGGGATACATTGCCTTCAATTCGGGATATGGCTTCGAGTATAAGGGTGAACCCAAATACAGTGGCAAGAGCCTACAGGGAACTTGAGATGGAAGGCATTGTTATGGCACATCAGGGAGTAGGCTATATAGTGATAAAGGACAAGGAAGGTATTAAAGAGTTTATGCTTGAAGACCTTAAAAAAGATTTTCGGGAGATTGTTTCTAAGTCCAGGAGAGCCGGCTTTTCTCTGGACGAGATTGTGGAGGTGATTAGTAAGATATGGAACGAGAAGAAATGAAAGTGATAACCGTCCGGAATCTGAAAAAGACCTATAGAAATGGCGTTGAAGCTGTAAAAGGGATAGATCTCGACATAGAGCCTCACGAGGTTTGCGCTTTGCTGGGGCCAAACGGTGCGGGTAAAACAACCACTCTCAAATCCATTCTTGGTTTTATCAATTATGAAGGGGAGATAAAAGTCTTTGGCAAACCGATTGACGAAGTCAGGGATAGGATCTCATTCGTACCGGCAGAGAGGAGTTTTTACGGTTATATGACCCTTTCCAAAGCAATGAAATTCTGTGAGAGATTTCTCCCGAATTTTGACAGCAAAAAGAGCCTTGAGATGATAAAACACTTCAGGCTTCCCATGGATAAAAAAATCGCCGGTTTTTCAAGCGGAATGAAGACAGGGGTATATCTGAGCTTCACACTGGCTCAGGAAGCAGACCTTTACATCCTCGACGAACCGACCTGGGGACTCGACCCGATTATGAGAGATGACGTTCTCGAAATGATCAGGGAGAAGGTCATCCAGGGAAAAAGCGTCCTGTACACCTCCCATATCATCTCCGAAGTCGAAAAAATATCTGACAGGATCTATATAATCGACAAAGGAAAGATACGCTATTCTGGAGCTCTTGACGGGTTAAAAGAACAGTTTAGAATCTTTTATTTACCAATAGAAGCCATGAAAAAACTGGATAATAGAGATTTCTCCTCTTTAAGAAAGGTACCCAATAGAATCGTCGTCCTTTCAAAGGACCCTGAAGAATGGGAAGAGCTGGAAAATCTCTCTGAGATGGAAGGAACCGCTCCGAACCTTGAGGAGTTTTTTCAGTTCCTAATTAGAGGAGAATGAAGAAGGTGAAACGATGATAGAACTGAAGAATGTTACCAAGGTGTATAGCGGTGGAGTGAAAGCGGTTGATAACCTCTCGCTTTCGGTTGAAAAGGGAGAGATATTTGGTTTTCTTGGACCCAACGGCGCCGGGAAAACCACGACCATAAAGATGATTGTCGGTCTTTTGAAGCCCACGAGTGGCCAGATAAAGGTCTTTGGGAAAGAACTTTCGAAAGAGCCGGAAGCGATAAAACAAAGGATCGGGTACGTCGCCGATGAGCCTCTTGTTATGGAAAAACTCAGAGGCTACGAGTATTTGAATTTCATAGCCGATGTTTTTGGAGTTCCGTCTGATGTTAGACGAGAGCGCCTGGAGAGATTGCTCGCAGATTTTAAGTTGAAGGATGCGATAAAAGATCCGGTATCTTCGTACTCCCATGGAATGAAACAGAAGTTAACCCTGATTGCTGCTCTTCTTCACGCACCTGATCTCTGGATACTGGACGAGCCCATCGTAGGTCTCGATCCTGAATCCGCGTACATCCTAAAGAAGATGATGAGAAAACACGCCGATTCAGGGAAAACAGTATTCTTTTCAACACACGTTATGGAAGTAGCGGAAAAGGTCTGTGACAGGATAGGGATTATCGGAAAGGGAAAACTTTTGTTCGTAGGAACGGTTGAAGAACTGAAAAAAGCCAGGGGTGAAGAAAGCCTCGAAAAACTTTTCTTAGAGGTGACCGAGAGTGAAATGGAAGCGACTGATTTCTCTTATCTCGACGCTGATTAACTCGCATTACGGGATATCGTATAAAAAGTTTATTTACTTCAAAAAGAAAGAAAGGCTCTGGGAACCAATACTCATAACCTTCGCAATTTTCTCCATGATCGTCGGTATGGTTCCGCTGTATTCGATCATTATGAAAACCTCATTTGAGCAGATGACAGCCATGGGGCTTCAAAATCTGTTTCTCATGCAGGCGTTCACAGCAACGACCTTTATTGGTTTCTTTTTTGGTTTGTTTATCGTCGTGAATTACCTTTTCTTTTCCAGAGAGATGAAGGTGCTTTTGCCACTGCCTTTGAAGCCGTCAGAGGTTATGACGGCTAAATTCAGCGTGATAATACTCGACCAGATGCTTATCTCGCTGGTATTGCTGTTGCCGCCGCTTATATATTTTGGAGTAAAGACCTCTCAGGGATTACTTTACTGGTTTTTTGCCGCTGTGATCTTTTTGTTATCGCAGATACTTCCCGTAATGCTGGCGACGGTTATAATCCTGCCGCTGTACAGGGTGATAAAATTCGACAGATACAGGGATTTCTTCATTTTTATCCTGGCGAGCCTTCTTCTCGTAGCTTCTCTATTCTTCGTTGCGATTACCAACAGAATGAGTTTCTCAGGAGGCTTCTCCCCGGAAGCCCTTGCCAGGATTCTCAGCGATCCGGAAAGTTTGATAAACAAAGTTGGAAGAATCTATCCGCCGGCAATCCTTGTTGTGAAGAGCCTGACAGCTGGTGGTTTTGAAGGATTGATTGCGTTTCTGGGATTTGTGGTGTTACATGTGTTTGTGTTCCTCCTGCTTTTGTACATGGGCAAGAAATTCTACTACAGCACTTATATAGAACTCCAGGAAGCTCACGCTAAAAGGACTAAAGTTGGAAAAGATGAACTTGAACGTCTTTTTGGAAAATCCAGGAGCCGATTCGCGGCATTGATGGCGAGGGAATGGAAATATTTCCTCAGGGTACCGTCCTTTTCTTTCAACGGGTTCATAAATGTGGTGATCTTTCCGATACTGCTTTTAATCTTTGCATCTGTCAACGGTGAACAGATGGAAGAGATAAAGAGGTTTATCCCACTGATAAAACCCTATGCAGTGCCTCTCGGCGTTTTAGTTGCCGTACTTGCTGGTGGTATAAACTCGCTTTCTCCTACCCTTCTCAGCCGGGAAGGAAGATTGTTCATCGAACTCAAAGCGCTGCCGGTGAGCCCAACGACCATCTTCGTTGTTAAATTTACCCACATCATGACGATTACAATTATTGCTCCGATCTTTGTGTCAATAGCGCTGCATATGTTTTTAGAGCTCAGCTTGATACAGAGTCTGTCGATTTTCTTCATTTCCACAGTGAATCTTTTATTTTTGAACCTTCTCCAGACGATGATAGATTCGAAGAAACCGGTATTAGACTGGGACAACCCGAGCAAAGCCATGAAGCAGAACATCAATGTTGCGCTGACCATTCCCATAATCTTTGGTTTCGTGGGTGGATTTGGTTATCTTGGTTTTGTGCTGAAAGGCACATTATCTCCGGTGGTGATGTCTTCAATCCTTCTCCTTGTCGGAGTGGCTGGTTCAGCACTATGTGCCCCTATCGCAACGAGGATGTTCGGAAGTGCATTAAGCAGGGACGTTTGATCTCCTGAACATCAATTACAATATTCGAAAGATAAGAAGTGCCGATAACCGGCACTTCTTTTTTTGATGCTTGACAGCTGGAAGAGAATGTTGTATAAATATATGTGCAAATCATTTGCGCAAATCATTTGCGAGGTGATTGTTTTGAAACGCTTAACCGAGCTGAGAAAAGAGATCTTAAGGATCATCGAAACCTCTGAAGTGCCACTGAACGCCGAAGAAATCTATCAGAAACTTGAAACAAAGCCGAATCTATCGTCAGTTTACCGCGGGCTTTCCTTTCTTGAAGACAACGGGATGATAAAATCGATAAGTTTCGACTCCCATGTCCGCTTTTTCTATCCTGTGGAAAAAAATCATCCATTGCATTTTATATACTGTAAAAACTGCAGAAAAATAGAGGTCTTCAACGAATGCTTTGCGGACAGGATTCAGGCACAGATTGAGAAAAAGCACGATTGCACGATAACAGACCATGTGTTTTATTTCATAGGGCTGTGCAGCGAATGCAGGCACAACTATCCCGGAAGGGGGAGAGAGACATGAAGAAGCTATCTGTCTTTATAGCGTGGATTATAATAATGGCGAGTCTTGGCTTTTCACTGAACGTTGTAACAACGATAAATCCGTATTATCTGATCGTCAAAGAGATCGTTGGGGATAAAGGTAACGTTGAACTCCTCATTCCTGCCGGTCAGAATCCTCACATATATTCGCCAAAGATGAGCGATGTAAAAAAACTGTTTAAGGCTGATATAGTGGTCGCGAATGGGCTGGGATTGGAGAATTTTCTCTTAGACACATTAAAGGATCTTGAAAAACGAGGGAAACCCGTGGTCTATGCCGGAGAGTTTGTACCAATGGGAATGCTAATTTCAATCAATACTGAACATGATACAGCCGATCATACCTCAGTGAATCCCCATGTTTGGCTTGATCCCGTGCTTTTAAGTGAGTATATCGTACCTGGAATAGTAAAAGCTTTATCAAAAATATCTCCAGCGAATAAAGAGTTTTTTGCTGAACGTGCAAACCTGTTGATAGATGATCTGATGGAATTTCACAGGAAAGTGGCGGATTTGCTTGCGCCTTTTTCAGGCAAAGCGGTGATAGTTGCGCATCCGAGTTTTGAGTATTTTTTCAACCGCTATGGTATTGAGGAAAGGACTATTTTCAGCGGTCACGGTGATGAACCGTCTATCTCTGAGCTGAAGGTTCTGATAAATTTTGCAAGAAAAAATACAGTTTTTGGGATCTTTGGAGAATATCAGCAAAACAAAAAGCCGGTGGAGATTATCGCAAAATCCACCGGATTGCCGTTATCAGAACTCGATCCGCTGGGATTTGACAAAGGCTCTATAATTGAGTTATTGAGCTGGAATCTCAACCAGATAGAGAGGGTTATTCATGGTGCAAGATAGAATCATATTGAAGGTCGAAAATCTGAGTTTCAAGACGGGAGACCACTATATCCTCAGAAATATCTCTTTTGAAATGGAACAGGGGTCCTTTGTTGGAATCATAGGCCCCAACGGAGCCGGTAAATCAACACTTGTGAAAGCTATCGTCGGGGATCTGGAAGGTTACACAGGGGAGATCACCGTGAACGGTAGAATTGGATATCTACCGCAGCAAGAGAAAATCGACCGTGAGTTTCCCATAACGGTGAAAGAGGTTGCAGCTATGGGATTGTATCCCAAACGTGGGCTCTTCAAGAAATACACCAGGGAAGATTGGGAGCAGGTCAAGAAAACGCTTAAAGCTGTTGGTATTGTACATCTGGAGAATAGAAAGATAGGAGTTCTTTCTGGTGGCGAACACCAGCGTTTGATGCTTGCGCGAGCCCTCCTTATGGAGCCGGATCTGCTTATTTTAGATGAACCGGAAGCAGGTGTGGATGAAATGGGAAAGGCTTCCTTTTATGAATTGCTCGAAGAATTTAGGAACAAACAGGGAATCAGTATTCTCATGGTCAGTCACGACATAGGTATGGTTTTCGATTCATGCGATAAGGTAATGTGTTTAAATAAAACACTTCATTGCTACAGGGAATCAGCTGATATTTCTCCAGACGAGATCAGGCGAATATTCTCCATGGATTTCGATATATTGATCAGGGGCAAAAGACATTATCACAAGGAGCACGATAAAAAATGAGCATAATACAGGATATCCTGACGTATGAATTTTTAAGAAATGCCTTTATTGCTGGAATTCTGGTAAGCGTCCTGACATCGCTTTTCTCAACGGTTGTTGTATTGAGAAAAATAGAGTTTATCGGTGATGGAGCCGCGCACGCTGCCTTCGGCGGTCTGGCACTTGGTTTCCTTATAGGTGCGGGTAGCGAGATCATGGCAATGGTAACGGCCATAATCTTCGCGCTCACAATCAGCTATTTCAGCAGGCGTGAAAAAATCAGTGAAAACAGCATGATAGGTATGCTGCTCCCGCTTTCAATGGCGGTAGGGGTAATACTTCTTTCCTTTGTCAGGGGATACACCCCGGATGTTATGGGCTATTTATTCGGGAATATCCTTCTTGTAGGGAAGAATGATATCTGGTTGCTGCTTGGGTTCACGGTTGCTGCCGTTCTTTTCTTCTGCTTTTTTAGAAGGGAGATTCTTTATTATTCCTATGATGAAACTATGGCGAGGCATTGTGGAGTGAATGTCAACTTTATACATTACGCTATTTTAATAGGACTTTCCCTAAGTATCGTGGCTTCGGTCAAGATTGCTGGTATAATTCTTGTGACGGCTTTTATAGTTACACCGGCTGCAACAGCCAAACTCATTGTAAAAACCTACAGGAGTATGATACTTTTTTCTCTTCTGTTGAGTGTTTTTGCAATGATCTTTGGCCTTGGTATTTCGTACCTTTTTGACTTACCACCCGGTCCGGTTGTGGTTTTGATTCTGTTTCTGGAATTTCTGCTTACATATGTATTTGCAATGAAAACAAAGAATGAATAGGTGGGATTATGGAAAAATACGATTTTGATAAGTTCATAGATCGCAGGGAGACAAACTCATACAAATGGGATTATTTAGATGAGGCCTTTGGCACCCGGGATTTGATTCCCATGTGGGTAGCAGATATGGATTTTGAGGCTCCAAAACCAGTAATAGAAGCCATTAAAAATCGCGCGCAGCACGGGTGTTACGGTTATACAGCGAGACCCGATAGCTATTACGAGAGCATAATGAACTGGCTGGAAAAAAGACACAGCTGGAAAGTAGAAAAAGAGTGGCTTTTGCATTCACCTGGTGTTGTTCCCGGGATAGTAATAGCGATATTGGCATTTACGAACCCGGGCGATAAGGTTATCATACAGACGCCTGTTTACCATCCTTTCTATTCAACTGTCCGTGAGAACGGAAGGCAGCTCGTGAAAAATCCGTTGAAACTCGAAAACGGAAAATACTTTATGAATTTCGAAGATCTGGAGTCAAAGATAGATGAACGGGCGAGGATGTTGATACTATGTAATCCCCACAATCCCGGTGGCAGGGTCTGGACCGAAGGCGAGCTGTTGAAACTCGGTGAGCTTTGTATTAAACACGATCTGATAATTTTATCCGACGAAATACATTCTGACATAATCATGCCCGGGTACAAACATATTCCCATAGCATCAATTTCGCAGGAGCTTGCTGATCGAACCATCACCTATATAGCGCCAAGTAAAACCTTTAATCTCGCCGGGCTTACAACTTCAACTGTTATCATTTCCAATCAACGTTTAAGAAGGATCTACAACAATATGCTTTCTTCTCTTGAACTCAATCTTGGAAACGTTTTCGGGATCGTTGCTACTGAAGCAGCGTACAGATACGGAGAGGAATGGCTGGAGCAACTTCTGAAATACCTTAAAGGGAATTTAGAGTTTCTCAAAAAATTCATCTCTGAAAGATTGCCGGAAATTAAGGTTGTAGAGCCTGAAGGGACTTACCTCGTTTGGCTTGATTTCAGAGGCCTGGGAATGGATCAGGAAGAACTCAGAAAGTTTATTATTGAAAAAGCGAAGCTCGGCCTCAATGATGGAGTTACTTTTGGAGAAGAGGGTAAAGGATTTCAACGAATGAACATCGCCTGCCCGCGTTCCATACTCAAAAAAGCTCTGGAACAGCTCGAAACAGCGGTTAAAAATCTAAAAGGAACTTAACGGGTCTCGATACCCTTAACTCCCTGAAAGAAGAAGCCTTTTATCATTAGTCTATCTATTCCTTTGAGGTATCCGTTCAGATACACATACAGTAATTTTGCCATTCGGATGTCGGAGAGTAGATCAAAACGTTCCGGAAGAGTTGTAGTAAGTTTTTCCCTGAGGATTCCGGCTATTTGAAGGTGGATTCCAATCCTCCGTATTCTGCCAAGGAAGTCGTCATTAACCTTCAATCGGTCTCCGCCTTTTTCAATGATCGCTTTAGCCGAGCAAAAACCTGTTTCCATGGCAAAGGATATACCTTCTCCGGTCCACGGATCCACGAATCCGCCGCTATCTCCAACGAACAAGCATCCAGGAACCATGTTATTGAGATCTACGGAGATAGTTTTATCAAACATTGGTAATGGAGCTGCGTTGAGTTTACCAATGGGGAAGTTAAAGAGCTTCTTGACAATATTTTCCGCATCAGCGTATGTGAGGGAATTATCGTAACTGCCAATCCCTACATTGAAAAACCCTTTTCCCGGTAGAATCCACGTATAACCAAAGTCGTGAAAGTTTATAGTTGCGGTGGTGATTGGTACGGATGCCGTCTGTGCTTTGTACGCTATTGAATATGAGATTTTCGATGTATTTTCAAGAAGATTGTGTCCAAAGACACCTGCGGCTATGACAACATATGGGGCACTATAAGTATTACCGCTTCTACCGTGGCAGATAAATCCGTCATCCAATCTTTCTATCCGGATAATAGCATCATTTTCATACTTTGCGCCGTTTCTCAGAGCGTTTTCCATGAGCGCATTATCCAGTTCTTTTCTTGTCGCAACATAGAAGAGCGGTTTTTTGTATATATAGGTAATCGATTCGTTTTTTCGTTCAGTACCTGGATACCCAAATGAAACCTTTGTAATTGGTTTCAAATTAAGGGAGAATACAACCCCGGGATGAATCTTCTCCAGAAGTTTCATAGACTTGGCGGTGAGCACCCCTCCACAGACCTTGTCACGGGGGAATTGGCACTTATCTATCAGTAAAATGTCGAAGTTTCTTCTTGCCAGAACAGTTGCAGCGGTACTTCCGGCCGGGCCTGCACCGATTATGATAACCTCGGCTTTTTTTTCCAACGAAGACACCTCCTATTCTATATTATAGTTCTTTCAACACTTATACAACCATTTTCATACTGATATGTATGAATGCTACAATATACATGTGATTCAAATCAAAGTGTTGGAGGGATCAAAACATGATCAGTGAAAAGATGGTAAGGATGATCAATGACCAGATTAAAGCTGAATTTGAATCTGAATTCCTTTACCTGTCTATGGCGCTCTGGTGCTCAAGGAAAGGATACAAAGGAGCGTTAATGTGGTTGCTCAAGCAGGCTGCCGAAGAACACGAACATGCCATGAAATTCATACGTTACCTCGATCAGGTGCACGCGGATGTAGAGGTTCCCGGTATCGATAAACCAAACGTTGAATTCAATTCGTTGCTGGATGTTTTTGAAAAGGGCCTTGAACACGAAAAGTATATTTCCTCAAGAATATTCAAATTAATGGAAACCGCTGAAGAAGAAAAAGATTACTTCACGGCAGATTTCCTTCAATGGTACGTGACCGAACAGCTTGAAGAAGAAACATCCTTCAGCTCCATCGTTAAAAAGTTGAAAATGGTCGGAGATTCTAAACAGGGTTTGATGATGATCGACGCTCAGCTTGGCCAGAGACAGGAATAAAATAGCAAAAATCTTTAGAAGGGGAGAGAAATATGAGTCAAAGCCTTAAACGAGCGCTTGTGGGCGGAATAATTGGCGGGATAATCTGGGTTTTTCTGTTCTTAATCTTGACCTATGGAAGCTCTATTGGCTCTATTTATAAATTAGAGGGTGCAACGATAGAGCAAAAAATCCAGGAAGATGGTTCGATCGTAGTGCATGAGAAAATCGACTATCTTCTTGTTAAACCGTATCGTGGGGTTTACCGCGAAATTCCTTACGATTTTAGGACTCATTACAGCAACCTGAAGGTTTGGGCGGATGGATTACCCATACAGCATATTGAAAATAACAGCACCGAGAACTCTATAGACGTAAAGGTGTGGTTTGTACCTTACCAATCAGAACCAGTTAAACCGCCAGAGGGTGGTCAGAGGGTGACTCTCCACCTTTCCTATACCGTTCGTGGAGCAATCCAGGTTGGCAAAGATACAGCACAGCTTTTCAGAAAAATATGGGGCGATGGTTGGGATGTCCCTGTGAAAAGTCTGATCGGTATATTCGAGTTTCCGGAGTATTTCCCCATTATGGAGTATTATACGCACCCATTCCTTAGAGTCGAAAAAATAGGAACACAGTACATTTTCAAGGCCGAAAAACTTCCTCCAAGAACATTCGCGGAGGTCAGGTTTGTTTTCCCGAAGGAGAATCTTAGAGGATTATCACTTTCAGCTATAACCCCGGGTGATTTCATGTATAGCGATATAGAGAAAATCGAAAAAGAATATTCTTCAAAGGTAAAGTTCCTGAAATTCCAATTCCCGTTCCTTATGGGGATAGGTGCTTTTGTGATTCTGTCCCTCTTATTCTTCTATTTTGGAAGGGAACCAGAGATTTCTTACAATGCTGAATATGAACGCGAGCCGCCGTTCAAAGACAACCCGGAAGAAGTCAATGCGATAGTAAAGAACCTTTGTACCGGTGCAGATAATGACGGGATAGGTGCGATGCTTCTTAACCTTTACAGGAAAGGATTTATAACATTTGAAACGGATCCAAAAAATGAAAAGATAAGAGGCATCAGGATTTTGAAATTAGGTGGCGAACTCACGGATAGCGAGAAATTCTTCTTATCCTTTCTTAAAGGATACTCTCATGATAACGTGTTCGATTTCGATGCTGTCAAATCCGATTTAAGAAAATCCCAGACGAAAGCAAGAACATTCACGAAGCAATTCCAGGCCTGGAAAAAGCTGATAAAAAACAAGGTTAAAGAGAGACGATACATGGTAACTACGGGAAACACATATGCCAAGCTTTTTGCAGTTATTCTGCTTGGCATTAACCTCTTGATCTTGGTTGTTTCCGTAAAATATCCTGAAATTTTGTTCATGAATTCATGGACAAAATATGTTTACGGTGGATTCTGGGTTCTTGGTTTCAGTGTTCTGTTTCTCCCGATTGATGTGTTCGGAAGGTGGACCAGACAAGGCAGAGAGTATTATCTCAAATGGAAAAAATTCCAGAGATTCCTTGAAGATTATTCGCTCCTGTCTGAACATCCACCGGAAAGCATAACCCTGTGGGAAGAATACCTTGTGTATGCTGCCGCTCTCGGGATCGCCGATAAGGTCAGGAAAAATATGGAACGGATAATTCCATACGAAGTATGGCAGGAAAGAGGCGGTAGGTCATGCATGTACCATCCTGCCATGTTCAATATCTCGAGACAGTTTGGTAGCGTTGCCAGCACCGCTCAAGCAAGTTCTTCAAGCTCTTCCAGCGGCGGTGGAGCCGGTGGTGTCGGTGGAGGTTCCGGCGGCGGAGGCGGCGGAGCGTTTTGATAAAAGACCGAGAGTTCGAGAGAGCTGCTTCGCAGCGGGCACGACCGGCTGCGCCGGTGGAGCGAACTCATCCTGAGTTGTCTCGAACCACTTTTGGTTGAAAGAGCAGGCCGCTTGCAGAGGCTGTCAACTGGTGGAGCGACGCTTGCGAGGCTGAGGCTTGCAGACGCTGTCAGTTAATAAAGCGACACGAACTGCAAGCGGTTGACACGAACTCCTGGTAAGAATCGAGAGTCCGAGAGTCCGAGAACCGAGAGGGCCGCTGTGCGGCTGGTGAGCACGCTGCGCGTGGGTAAGCTCTGCTACGCTGGGGGTAAGCCTGACTACGTCAGGGGTGTGCACTCCTTTGGGGTGGGTAAAAACCGTCATTCTGGAAATGTTCTATCCAGAATCTTGTTTTTTAAGAACGAGATCCTGAATCAAGTTCAGGACGACGGGTTGTGGGGCAGGACAACGGGTTAGGGAACAAGTGTCGGGTTAACGAGGCGAGAGGCCTCTCTTTGTCATTCTGGAAATGTCTTATCCAGAATCTGGTTTTCTCAAGAATGAGATCCTGAATCAAGTTCAGGATGACAGGTGACGGGAATCGAGATTCGTGAACCGGTAGCCGCTGCGCGGCGACACGAATCCCTTCGGGATTGTTACGACCTGCTACGCCGGTGTTACGAACTCCTGCGGAGTTGTCGCGGTGTGCCCGGCATGACATACAACTATAGGGTGAAAGTCCCGAATGCGGGGAGCGAAATAAGCATTAGCTGAGGGCAAGGGTGTCACTGGTAACGGTGAATCTGAAGGAAGCCTAAGGCAAAATCCGGAACTGAACGAAAGTGAACCAGTGTTGGCCGGTAGAGTGGGTAACCTTGCCGAGAATGGGTAAGCCCGAGCTCCAACTCTACAGGTTTGGATGGCAGGATTCGGATGAAAGCTGTATGTCTTACCCGGGGAAGTCCTCACTCGTCCCAAAATGGGTAAGCCGGAACAAGGGGAGACCCAAGGACCGGTAAAGCGGAGGAGGATGGCAGATGAACCCGTAGTAGTGTTGAACCTCTCTGAAAGGAGAAGGGACTATCGCCTTGAGCGATGGGGGTAACAGGAACCGAAAGGGCCTGTTACTTGCGAAGGGGGGAAGGATTGAGGAAATGGCACAAAGGGAAGCGAGTATAACAGGAGTCCGTAACGGAGGCTGAAATGCTAACGACGGTTGAGAATAGCCGGGGCAGGTAAGTAACCATTGCAAAGATAGGAAGATTCCCGGGGGGGGTAAAGAATCCAATCTTTGGATGGGAGAAGAAACCGATTCTGTTATATGCGACTTATCCGGAAGGCCATACAGGAGGAAACATGAGGAAGTACTACAGTCTTATTGACAAAGTTTATCTGGAATCGAACCTGGCCAAAGCATATCACAAGGTGCGAAGAAACAACGGAGCACCCGGGATAGATGGAGTAACGGTTCAGGAGTATGGAGAAAACCTTCTGGAAAGGATTAAGAAACTCAGCGAAAAGTTGCGAAAAGGAGAATACCGGCCTTCACCGGTAAAAAGGGTAGAAATCCCGAAAGGAAATGGGAAGACACGTATGCTCGGGATACCGACGGTAGAGGATCGAATAGTACAACAATCGCTGAAAGAAATAATGGAACCAATCTTTGAGGAAGGATTTCATCCTTCAAGTTATGGATACAGGAAAGGAAGGAATCCACACCAGGCAGTAGAGAAAGCCTATGCCTTCGCGTGCAAATACAAAATGAAATACGTGGTACAGTTAGACCTTAGTCAATGCTTTGACACCTTAGACCACGAAAAGATGATAGACGCAGTAGCGGAAAGAATAAGCGATGGCAAAATATTGAGATTAATAAGAAGTTTCCTCAAAAGTGGAGTCATAACGGACCAATACCAACCCAGTGAGATGGGAAGTCCACAGGGCGGAGTAATAAGCCCCTTGTTAGCCAACATCTATCTGAACAAATTTGACCAGAAAATGATGGCCAGAGGAATAAGGATAGTGAGATATGCAGACGACATACTAATCTTCGCAAAGAGCTACAAAAGCGCGGAAAAATACCTAAAAATAGCTATCCGGATACTGGAAAAAGAGCTGAAATTGAAGGTCAACAAAGAAAAGACGAGAATAACCACGATAGATGATGGAATCGAATTCCTTGGATTTACCATACAAAAAGGCAAAATACGAATCCAGGAAAAGAAAATAAAAAGGTTCAAAGCGAAAGTAAAAACACTCACCCGGAGAAACCAATGTACACCGATTGGAGAGATAATAAAACGGCTAAACCAATTGCTGAGAGGCTTCAGCAATTACTACAAAATAATCGATTGGGTGGGAGTATTCAAAGGCCTCATGGGTTGGATAAGAAGGAGATTGAGAGCCATAATCCTGCGACAATGGAAGACGACAAAGAAACTATGCAGGGTGATGAGACAAAAAGGATACAGAGGCGAAATATCTGGAATAAGGATGAACAAATGGAGAAGCTCTCAATCCCGGTTGGTCAGTAGGCTACTGCCGAACAAGTATTTCCAGAAGATAGGGCTGTATGATATGAAGCTTTCGCATGTACCACTGTCGGAGAATCCGATACTCAATCCATGAGCCGTGTACGTTGGCCCGTACGCACGGTTCTGTGAGAGGACGGGGGGATTCCCCCCCTCCTACTCGATAACCGCAAGCGGTTGAAAAAGGCTGTCATTCTGGAAATGTTCTATCCAGAATCTTAATTTTTAAGAACGAGATCCTGAATCAAGTTCAGGATGACAAACAAGCTGTTTTTTTGTTACGTGACCGCCTGTGGTTAAAAAAGTAGTGTAAAATTTCAGACGCAGCGTTGTTTAATTTAGCATTTGCATAAGTGAAGGTGATTTTATGAATCCAGGTTTCGTTTACATAATGTCAAACCCTGGTAGAACAACCTTCTATATAGGAGTAACGAACAATCTCCTGCGTAGAGTTAAGGAACATAAAAGCAAGAAAATTGAAGGTTTTGCTTCTAAGTACAATTGTGTTGATATTGTGTATTATGAATCCTTCGAACAAATCTCCAGCGCAATCGAAAGAGAGAAGCAACTAAAAACATGGAAAAGGCAGTGGAAAATCGCTTTGATAGAAAAGGTTAATCCAGAAATGCGTGATCTTTATGAAGATATACTATGTGGATCCTGAATCAAGTTCAGGATGACGGGTTAGGGGTGTTCTGGTTGGATAGTAATGTAGGGGAACAGCATGCTCGAAACTCGAGAACCGATGTAGGAGTAAAATAAAGGAGGCAGTCAGGAGGAAGAGAGGAACAGAGAACCGATCCGCCATAAGAGCGACTGCTTCTCACACTCCCTCTTCCATCCTGGGAGTACTAGAGGATCAATAGTAGGATATCCGGGGAAACCCAGGAACGCTACATCGATTAACCTGTACTCATTGACTGCACAATGTTTTTTGGAGGAATCAGTATGGATATTGTGGGAATTGACTGGTCGTGGAATTTTCACACCTGCTATTCTATCGAACAGGATAAGGTTTTTAAGATCAAGGATGGTATAGCGGGGTATGAGAAGCTGCTGAAAACAGTATCAAAAGACGCTGTTTTCGTCATTGAGGAGAGTTTCAATCGTTTGGGAGATTTCTTGCTGTCCAGAGGGAAAGAGGTTTATCTCCTGCCACCGAAAAGGTCAAAGGAAGCCAGAGGCTATCATTCGAACGGCGTGAAGACAGATTCAACAGATGCCAGGTGTATCGCCCTTACCTACAAAGAACACCCGGAATATTGTATTAAGGCAACACATGACGAACTCGGCATGCTTTTCAGGGAATTGTTGAGGCATTACAGGTACTATACCGACATGTCCTCAAGACTTAAGAACAAACTTCAAAACGAACTTCATAATTATTTCCCTGAATATGCTAGGGTGATGGGTAATTCTTGGACAGATTGTGACGGGAGGATATTCCTGCTCACCATATGCCCGGATGTAACCGAACTCAGGAAGACATCTGACAAGGAGATAAATAGACATTTCAAAGCGAATCATCTACGCTACACATCCTCATTGAAAAGAAAGGTCAAAGAACTCAGGGAAAAAGCCATTGACTGGGGCATGTCAAAATACACCAGGGACATGATCGCGAATGTTGCCACACAACTTCTGGAAGCAAAAAGAGAGAAAAAGAAAATAACAAAAGAGATGGAGAAAGAACTACGTAAATCGAAATACAACATAATACTGACGCTCCCGGGTGTTGGAGTAGCTACAGGAATGGCATTAGTAACAGCATTTCTTACACACGAATTCAAAAATTACAGGGATTTCCAGAAGTATTGTGGAACTATGCCAATAGTATCCCAGAGTGGTAATTTTCGCATGTGCAGGATGAGGAAAAACTGTGACAAGAAACTCAGAGGCATTCTCCATATGATGGCGATAAACGCGAAGAAATGCGGAGCATGGATGAAAGGCTACTATGACAAGAAGACAAATAAAGAGGGCAAGAAACCATCTCTTGCCCTCAGAGCATTGGCGAACATCCTCGTCAAGATAGCCTTCGCCATGCTAAGAAACCTAAAAGCCTACGATGAGGAACTCTTCCTTTCCTCACGTGGGAACAAGAGTCCTCGGTTAAATTATACAACAAGAAATAGCATACCGGGGACCAAAAAAATGAAGAAAGAAAAGTTATCCCTGCCTGTCTCTGTTGCTCAAACCAACTGCCATTTGGGAACAGTTTCAGGTAGTCTGTCTCCTTGACTTGACATAGTAGGTGAGAGCCGAGAAAGTCGCTGCGTGATTCAAAAAAAGCCGTCATTCTGGAGATGTTTTATCCAGAATCTGGTTTTGTTCTATGAATGAGACCAAACAACAGGGGGACTGTACCTTAGTGGACTGTCCCCCTGTTGTTAAAAGCCTCCCTTATCGGGAGGCTTTTTTATTGGATTTACTGATTATTCAGCAGGCAGTACGTAACTTTTATCCCATACGAAGAGTTTGTAACCGTAGCTCTGTCCAACAACGCCCATGATTGTGTATGTAGTATTAGTTGCAAGATCGCTAGGCATGTCTGAGTACTTGAAGACTGTAACAGTAACGCCACCATTATTAAAGGTATGATGTCCATAACTGTCTGTTCCATCGTATCTAGCGGTAAGCTGAACAAGTTTACCAAATAAGCCAACTGTTAGCCCTTCACCTGCTGGAAGTACGTAAGGATCAGGAAGTGCTACATTTTTTTCGATTAGGGTTGCCGTTCCGCCGGGGGTATCTGTATCCAGTCTGTACTCACCGTATTTAGAAAAGTATGGTGAACCCACTACTGAAATTTTATCTCCCGGATTGAAGTCTCTGAAGTCTATTACGCTACTATCGGATCTCAACATTATCCCGTTGTTTTCTGCATCTACTATGTAAGCATAGTACGAATAAGCATAGGTTACAATTCCTTCTGTTTCAACAAGGAACTCACTGACATCTGTCGCTTCGTTGGTGTCGATCCATTCGATTATCTCCGGGATGGTCATTTTCTGAACGTCACCAAAATTGAACCATCCTGGACAACCCGTTAATGCAAGAATAAGTACAGCAATAGAGAGAACTAACAGTACTTTCTTCATACCCACACCTCCTAATTAATTTATTGAGTGGAGCTCAAAGGGAGCCCTCAAAGGTATTTAGGGTTAATCATTTTGTTATTCTCTTACTCTCCTATTGGTTTGATTTCAAAGGGTGCTCTTAACAGTATTTCCGGTTTTCCGTCTTCTTCCCATATTTCGCCGTAAACCTTTATTTCTTCGCCAACGTAATTTTTGAATTTCGGATCACCGCCAAAAAACAAGTATGCTTCATCTTTACGAATTGCTATAACAGCATCATCAGAAAAGAGTAAGTATTCATCGAATTTAGAATCGTAACCGGTATCTGTTGGAGTGAATTTCAACCAGATGATCTTCCCGAGGTAATCATCAAGGTTGTCTTTTACAACTGAAGCATCAACAGTTGGTGCTGGATTGTCTGAATCGGGATCATACTTCGAGAAAATTCCCCGTCTCTCTTTAAAGGCTTCCTCATAGGCTTCTTTGAAATCCTGAGAATGTTCTGATGTGCTTGTGTAGGTTAAAGGTCTTGCGAGACCGTTTCTTATGATCTCCTCGTTTATCATTTTGTCGTCTTTCGTGTACACATAAGCCAATAACCTATCGTATTTGTCATATCCTCTAGCTATGATACTAACTCTCCAACCAGACTGAGATATAAGATCTCTGTTGAATTCCATTGCTTCAATTCCGAACTCTCCGTTTGGCTTTGAATCCTGGTAATCTGAATGAGTTTCCGGGGTATCTATGCCTATGTATCGGACTTTGACTTCTTCGCCATTGTATAGAACTTTAATAGTGTCTCCATCTATTATTTCTGTTACATAATATGATGAAGTAAACCACCCGGGACACGAGGTGAGGAACAGCGCAGAGATTGAAACTAAAATTACTAACGATACATACAGCCATGATTGCTTTATCACAGATCTGTGGGAACTCATATTTCACCTTTCCTTTCTCGATGTATTATTGTATATCAGCCTGGGATCTTGGAATGATCTCCCATTCTCCTTTGAACAACGAAACGATACCGATAACGGTGATCTTCTGGCCGAAGGAGATATCCTCGAAGGATACATTTGTTCCTTTCTTTGCGTAAACCTTTATTACGCCAGAATCGTCTTTGACCATTATGGAGTATTTCTGGACTTCCATGACTGTACCTGTGATCTTTACCAGCGCTGATTCGTATTTTCCGGAGAATACATCAAGGGCTCTAACAGGGATAATGGGTATCTTTTTACCAGAAGCTATTTTTTCCACAGAATTTGTGACAATTTCAAGAATACCGTAATATTCTTTGATGTAACCGGTTATGATGACCTCGTCACCTGCTTTCAATCCGGCAGCGTTTCTTCCCCAGACCATGTAACCGCCTGTTTCATCTACGACGTAAGTAACGTTGTTACCCATTACGCCGGTATCAACGGCAACGATTCCTCTGATAGTTACGGTGTCTCCCACTTTAGCTGTCTTCTTGATTTCAGCTATCTTCGGCAGTTTCTTTGTGCTCCTTATCAGGGCTTTGAATGATTTTTCAAGGTCAATGGAGAAATAGTTCGAGTACGAAAGCTCCAGTCTCTGGATACCGTCCATTCCACCATCAACATCACCGTTGGAAACAAGCAGTTCCAGATCGTTCAACTTGAACTTTGTTCCATAGTTGTATCCAGTAGGATTCACATCTAAGAAGAAACCAACAGAGATATCAGAAGTGAAGTAATAATCAACAAAAGTATTTAACACCCATTCAGAATACTTGTTAGGATCTGAGTAATCGTATTTGATACTCCAGGAGCCCTGATTTGCGTACTGTATTCCAGCAGAAATCTTGTTCCAATCAGCAAGAGCTCCGATGAGATAAGTTGGTGGAGCACTGAAAGGAGATGAACCGTAAACAGCAACAGCACCGAAAATTTCGCTGGAAACTGGGCCAAGTTTTACTTTCAGGCTTCCATCAACAGAAAGGTCATAAGTTGTGCCTTTAACCATTCCGTAGAAAGCAAGAGCAGAAGATTTGGTTTTATAGGATATCATTCCTCCATATTGATGTTCAGAATTGTAACTGTCATAGTTGTACCTTCCAAGGAACGTGAAATTACCGTAATCGTATTTTACTTCGGCTCCGTAATTGTAATCGTAGAACCCTCCAACCCTGAGGAAGTTTATCTTTCTGGTGTTGTAATACTTCGAGCGGAAATTACCGATCTTGATACTCAAATCATTACCGTAATAGTAGCCGTAATAAAGCCTTGGTTTCATCAGACTGATTGGCCCAAGATTAAGCGTATCGTGGCTGAGGGCAAGATAATCTTCTAACCTTATCCCTATCCCCTTTATAGGTTCAAAGGTGAAGTAAGCTATCGGAAAGATAGAACTATTACCTGTCTCCAAATCGATGGTGTAAAAAGTCAAAGTATCCAATGTTACCCTCGATAAAGAAACCGTAGATACAACCATTACCATTACCAATGCAAGAATCAAAGCTTTTCTCACACAATCACCTCCGATGGAACAATTGTTTTTGGAATAAAATGATACCATATCATTTATGTTAGAGCAAAACACCGGGGCAAGTTTTGCCCCGGTGTTTTATATGTGTAATCACATAAAGAACGGTTTATCCGGGAATAATGAACCAAAAACGAGAGAAACGACAGACATGAGCTTTATCAGAATATCCATTGATGGACCTACGGTATCTTTCAGAGGATCCCCGACGGTATCCCCAACAACCGCAGCGGAGTGAACATCCGTTCCTTTTCCACCGAAATGCCCGGATTCAATGTATTTTTTAGCGTTATCCCATGCACCACCTGAATTCGCTGTGAACAGTGCAATCATGATGGCACTGCCGAGGCCTCCAAGAAGCAATCCGGCAACCGCTGCCTTACCAAAGAGGAATCCGACAACAAAAGGTGTCGCGATTGCGATTATACCGGGCAGCAGCATTCTGCTGACCGCACCCTTTGTGGTGATTTCTATACATCTCTTATAATCAGGTGTTTCTTCGCCTGTCAGAATTCCTTTATGTTCTCTGAACTGTCGCCTGATTTCGGTTATCATGAGATCTGCTGTATCGGCGACACCACGGATCAACAGTGAGGTGAAGAAGAAAGGCAACATTGCGCCTATGATCGAACCAATGATTGTGTAGGGGGAAACAAGATTAATTACAGGATTGTTTACGATTTCCTCCGCAGAATGTGCGGCACTCCATATATAAGAAACTATGAGCGCAAGAGCCGCGAAAGCTGCTGAACCGATCGCGAATCCTTTACCGATCGCAGCGGTTGTATTTCCGACAGAATCAAGTCTATCCGTTATCTCACGAACCTTTGGATCAAGTTCAGCCATCTGGGCGATTCCACCGGCGTTGTCAGCAACAGGACCATAGCTATCAACGCTGACAATGTATCCAACGAATGAAAGCATTCCAAGGGCCGCTATTGCTATTCCATAGACACCCGCTGACCAGTAGGCACCGAGAATGGCGATAGCCAGGACAATTACTGGCCAGAACGTGCTTCCCATACCTAGCGCCAATCCAGAGGTTATGTTTATTGCAACACCGCTTTTTGTTTTTTCGGCGAGATCCTGTGTAGGTTTGTAGTCGTAGGAGGTGTAGTACTCACTTAATTTGCTTATTATCAACCCGGCGATCAGACCGCTGGCGATTGCTAAGAACAATCTCCATCTGGAAACGAATTCAGGGTTGAGAATAAAGGTATCTTTGAATGCGTAATCTGGTGCGGCGATTCCGATCACGATAGCGGTTGATGCGAGGACAAGAATACCGGTGAATACGTTACCAAAACCGAGGGCTTTTCTGGCATCCTTCGCCTTCATGTTTGCCACAACCAGCACTCCAACGAGCGAAGAAAGGACACCAACGCCGGCGATGAGGATTGGAAGCAGGATCAATCCGTAATATTGTTCAGGGCTCATCCCGTATTGGACCTGCCCATTGATCATTTGTTTGTCTGCGAGTTTCATGAAGATGGCAAGCACGATGGCAGAAACAACAGAAGCGACATAGGATTCGAGAATATCCGCACCGAGCCCGGCCACGTCTCCAACGTTGTCTCCGACGTTGTCGGCAATAGTAGCGGGGTTTCTCGGGTCGTCTTCGGGGATTCCCGCTTCCACCTTTCCGACAAGGTCAGCACTCATGTCGGCCGCCTTTGTGTACATACCGCCTCCGACCCTGTCGAACAGGGCAATGAGACTCGCACCAAGAGAGTAAGAGCTTACTATCATAACCGGATCAAGGAAAGATATTTTTCCGAAGGCTTGCGATATTTCTGTGATGTTGTTGTAGAGGAAAGAATCCTTGAAAACAAGCATTATTATGCTCAAACCGGTAAGGGAGAATCCCGCAACAGAGAGCCCCATGACGGAACCACCGGAAAAGGCTACCTTAAAGGCTTCAGATAATCCTTTTGTAGCTCCCTGGGTAACCCTGGCATTTGCTCTCGTCGCGGCGTACATCCCCATTACGCCGGCGAGTTCCGATACAAGGGCACCGAAAAGAAGAGCGATTGGGTATTTGAACGACTGAAAGATTATACCCAGAGCCGCTGCTATTAAGACGGCCACCAGGAATATCTTGCGTGCTTCCTCAGAGAGAAAGGCAGATGCACCTTCTTGAACGTAACCGGATAATTTTTGCATAGTCTTGTTACCGGGTGAAAATTTCAAAGTACGGGCAAGCATGATAAATGCAAAGATGGTCGAAAGAACACCCGCAGTTAGTGGGAGATACAGAGCATTCATTTTTTCCCCTCCTTCATAGGAATCAAGAGAAATATGGTATTAAATATTCCACCCAACGTCCCATCTTTCAGCCACATCCTCCGGGATCTTTGTAAGAAAGTCATGTCCGCTCCTGAAGACGTAGGAATTTCCGATCATTGGGCGCGACCTGCCGGTTCTCTGGCGTATGAGGTAAAGATAATCCCGGGCCCTTGTGACAGCCACATAGAAGATTCGCTCCTCCTCATCGAGGTTTCCTTCCATTATTGCAAGAGCATGCGGGAAATCTCCCGGATTCATGGCGAGAATGAAAACAACATCCCACTCAAGCCCTTTTGCCTGATGAACGGTGCTTAACACGATTTTCTCTTCTCTGTCAACTATTTCTCTTTCTATATCAACCTTTTCGCTGACGGCGAGATCTTCGAGGAATTCTCCTATACTATCGTAACGATCTGCAACTTCTATAAGCCTTTCGATATCCATACGCCTTTCTTTGGCGTCAGAAAAATGCTCGTCCATATATTCACCATAAAAGCCTTTATAAATAGTTGAAATCACTTCTTCCGGGCTTTGCTCACTGTTGAGCTCTTCTAAAAGTGAAATCAATCTTTCTATCCGTACCCGGGGAGTTGCGAATGGCCTGAGAGCGGAAATAACCTCGTTGTCGTTTCCTAAAGACTCTCTAATAGCATTTATGATCTGGGTTGCTCTACGTATACCAACGCCGGGGAAAAGCCTCAATACCCTTCCCCAGGATAATTGATCGTATGGATTCTGAAGGATCTTAAGGAAAGCGAGGATGTCTTTAACGTGAGCGGTTTCAACGAACTTTGGGCCTGAGAAAACTATGTAAGGGACTCTTCTCCTGTCTAATTCAAGTTGTAGCTCCAAGGAATGGAAATGAGATCTGTACAGCACAGCTATCCTGTTTGGTTGAATGCCGTCTTCAATATGCTCATTGATTTTTTGAGCCACGAAGGAAGCTTCATCAAGATTGTCCCAGGTTTCCACGATCACTGGAACCGGGCCTGAAGGCCGAACAGCTTTCAATTGTTTTTCAAGGGAGCTTTTTGGGACAAGATGATTTACCAGCCTGACGATCTCCGGTGTTGAACGATAATTGGTTTGAATCTTGAACACGGAGGTTTGGTCACGGTTCAGGAAGTCGTACACGTTTTCGAACCTTGCGCCACGGAAAGAGTATATTGATTGGGCGTCATCCCCGACGACTATGAGATTGCCGTGTACACCCGCAAGCATCTCAACGAGTTTGTACTGTACGAGATTGGTGTCCTGGAATTCATCTACCAGAATCCACTGGAATCTTGAAGATTCACGAATTAAGATTTCTGGGTTATTCTCAAACAATTCAACGGCTTTTATCAAAAGGTCATCGTAATCAAGGGTGTTGTGTTCTAACTTCAGTTGAGTGTAGCTTTTCCATATCTCCTCGAGCTCATCCCGAACCGCGAAGAACTTACGGTTGTGCTTTGCTATTGATTCGTCAAGTGAAACCATGCAGTTTACGGAATAGGAGAAGATACTCTGGATAACTCCCGGGCTTGGAAGCTTGAGGGAACCATCATTTCCACGCTGTTCCATCAATTGGGCTTTGCAGTGTTTTATTAAATCCTTGGAGTCTTCTCTGTCGAGGATTGTAAAATCAGATGAGATACCTAAGTGGGTGGCATATTTCCGAAGAAAATGATTGCAAACGTGATGAAAAGTTCCCGCAAGCATTCCCCGAAGGTCAGAACCGCTGACTCTTCTTGCTCTTTCTATCATTTCTCTGGAAGCAGCCCTTGTAAACGTGACCAGAAGGATATTTTGAGGATTCACCCCTGAAGAGACAAGGTAAGCGATCTTGAACGTGATGACCCTGGTTTTACCGGAGCCAGGTCCTGCAACGATAAGCGTTCTCCCTTTAGAATTGAGAACGGCGTTTAATTGTTCGTTGTCAAGAGATTCCTGGATAAAGTTTGGTATACCATGTGGTTTAAGATTATAGCGCTTCATAGCTTCCTCCTCTTCAAAATTTTATCACAATCCGGAGCTAACTGTTTTACGCGATTTCTGTTATTATTTTCTCTGGAGGGATAAAATGGAAGAAATTTCAACGAAACACCGGGTAATCTTACGTTCAATATTTATGATAATCGGTGTTATTCTATTTGGGACCTTTGGTTATGGAGTGATCGAGGATTGGTCATTCCTCGATTCTTTCTTTATGACAGTAATAACCATATCTACCGTAGGGTACGGTACTCCAGGAGACCTTTCAGAAGCTGGAAAAATATTTACCAGCTTTTTGATACTCTCCAGTGTAACGGTCGTTGTTTACGGATTCTCGAATATCACGGCTTTTGTTGTTGAGGGAAGGGTTAATGAATTTCTCAGGAGGCGAAGGATCTTGAAAGCGATAGAAAAGCTCACAGGGCATTGCATAGTTATCGGAGCTGGAACGGTCGGACTTACCGTCGCGAAGGAGCTAGCGAGAAAAGGGAAAAAGGTTGTTATCGTGGATCGGGATGAGCAACTGATATCTCATCTGCTAGATGAAGAAAAGAAAAATCTTTACTACGTTCTTGGAGATGCCAAAAATGAAGAGGTCCTGATTCAAGCGGGCGTGACAAGGGCTGGAGGATTGGTAACAACGCTGGATAGCGATGCGGAAAGCGTTTTTGTTATTCTAACCGCGAAAAGTCTCAATCCAAACCTGAACGTAATCGCTAGATCGAATGAGCATGAGAGCATTAAAAAACTGCAATACGCGGGCGCAAACAATGTGGTACCCATTACAGAGATTGGTGCACACAGGATCGTGAATATGCTAATGAACCCTGTAATTGTAGGGTTCCTCGATTCCATTACCCGCTCAGGCGATCTAGAACTGCGTTTTGAACAAATTGTCGTTCCGGAAGAAGGATTCCCGGTTGATGGCTTGACCCTTGGTGAAATGGAGATTCCCAAAAAAGTTGGTTTGATCGTTATAGCGATTAACAATGGCGAGAAAAATATCTTCAATCCCAGTGCCGGAACGAGAATCTACCCCGGCTATACCCTCATGGTTCTTGGGGAGGAAGAAAAAATAGAAAAGTTCAACAAACTGCTTAGCGAAGGCGCCTTCACCAACCAGAATAAGCGATAGGATTCAGATACTGAAAGAAACCTTATTCTGTTAAAAATAAGGAAATAAAAAACCTTCGTGCTTCGGATTACATATCTGCATTTTTTTCAATCGCCACAATTGACATGTAATATATAAAGGTGTATCATAATACCGACTGGTCGGTATTATGAAGGAGGTTGAAAGAATGTCCATGTTCACGATACTTTTTGTAAACTTCATATCAGCGGTTGGCATAACGATTGTGGCACCTATTCTTGGAATAGCAGGACAGATATTTGAGGTCGATCAGGGCTACGCTATGTGGTTGATGACGGGTTTTATGATGGCGTACGCCTCTTTCATGCCAATGATCGGAAGAATGAGTGATAATTTTGGGAGAAAAAAGGGTTTCATAGCTTCGGCATCGATTTTTTCTTTTGGTCTTCTCCTGAGCTTCTTATCTAATGACTTCAATATCGTTATTCTTGGGAGGATGATCCAGGGTTTCGGTGCCGGTGGGATTCTGCCGGTGGCGAATGCCATGGCTGTTGAGCTTTACCAGGATTCTAAAGGTAAAGCCCTCGCGCTCGTTAATGCTACTTACGGGCTTGGTGTTGTTGTCGGAGTAAACCTCGGAGGTATTATCTATGATCATCTTGGCTGGAAGTGGATGTTCATAGTTCCTTTCATCCTGACGCTGATCGTTATTCCGATAGCTGTTTCTTTCTTGAAGGAGACATTAAAGTTTAAAAAGCATGAGGCTATAGATTACATTGGAAGTATTTTATTTGCGGTTGCTATAATTTCATTTATGTTTATGATGAAATACCTTGCGGTGGCTCCCTTCTTTTCACCTGAGGTTTTAATTCCGATGATTGGCATGGTTATATCTTTTATTCTCTTTGTTATCAGGGAATTAAAGGTGGAGAATCCGGTCATAGATATAAAGGATTTTAAGAATCCATCGTTCTTGATTTACAGCCTGATTGCTTTCTTCTTTGGTTTTTCTATGTTCCTTTTTGTTACTTTCCTGCCTTCGTTTACCCAGACATTGCTTGGATACGGGGTCTCAGAATCTGTTTACGCTATTGATCCCTTTGCGATAGCGATGATTTTCTTCGTCATGCTCGGAGGGATCTTAATAAAAAGATTTGGTGCAAGGAAATCAATGGTTATAGGGGCGCTTCTTTTTTCGATCTTCTCCTATCTTTTCGTAAAAATGGTAGATGATGGGCCTTCATTCTACATCTACTCTATACTCCTCGCATCGGGACTCGGAATTTCAATGACGCCGATGAATTACGTGATCATGGAAGAAGGTGGAAAAGAAAAACAGGGTGTCTCTGCGGGAATAGCAAGTGTTATGAGGAGCCTTGGAGGAATCGTTGGACCTACAATAGCCGGGATAATAATAGCAAATGTCGATTTTAGCTCTATCTTTGTTATGGACAATCTTATAGAGGCTTATATGAAAATCTTCAGCATATCGTTTTATTCAACGCTGATACAGGTGGCCTTGAGTATTTTGGGATTGTTTGCGTTTAGAAAAATATTGATAAAAGGAGGTATCCGCAATGAGAAAATTTAAGATGGTCACGGGGCTTTTTTTGGTAATGGTGATAGTGGCGAGTGCCGTGCTTTCGGTTTCACTCAACGATATATTGGTAACATCAGAAAATATGAAGACAATTAAGTGTGTTGTGAACGCTACCAAGTTCTCAAAAAGGAGCAAAAGCCAGGTCGAATTCCTGTTCTATTTCAATCGGGATGGCCAGAAACTGAGGATAGAATATACGGCACCGAGAAACATGAAAGGCAGCATTGTAGCGATCGACGGTGAGTACTTCTACAATTATATTTCCAGTTTAAAAAGGACTATGAAAAAGGAACTCAGTGGGGATTTTGATAAGAACAAAGCTCCTGGAAGGGATATGGGAATATTCTTTGATTTTGTTTATGGTGACCTTGACAGAGTTTTCAGCAACATGCAGCACGAATATATCGGCGAGGAAACCTTGAAGATAAACAAGAAAGAAGTTAATACTTACCATTATGTATTTCAGAAAGCAGATGAAAAGCAGGAAGTGTGGTTTGATTCTGAAACGTTGGCTCCGGTGAAGATTGTTATATACCAGGATGGGAAGAAAGTGTACGAAATATTCGTCTTTGATATTCAGATCAATATCACACTTGAAGATTCGCTATTCAGATTGTGAGGCGGTAATATGAGAAAAATGCTGGTATTATTTATTTTGGTCATGTCAGTTCTTGCGTTTTCGTTGGATTATAGCCCTGTGCTGGCGGGGCTGTCGGCAGTTGGTTCATCTGCTGGCGCTTATATCGGTGAGAATTTGGCGGTGCCAGCTCTCATCATAATGAATAAGATGGGGTTCGTTTCAGATGATATATTCTCTCCCTTCTCAACCACAATGGCGGATGCCATAGAAACAGGTGCTGTTGTTGGAACGGTGATTGGCGGAGTGATTGCAAAGCACGTGTACCTTGCATTCAATGGAGATTTTCGGGTTGAAAACCTGATCGTTGATTCTGTGATATCCTCTGTTGTGGCGTATGTGGCTCATAAAGTAGTAAAATCGTTTTGTGATGACAGTCTCATAAGTGATATATTTGTCGTTCCAGGTATTAACGGATTGGTTCTTGGAGGAGTGTGGTAAGTGCAAATAAAGAAGGAAGATAAGAAAGACAGAATCCTCAAAAGCGCAGAGAAACTCTTTGCCGAGAAAGGATACGCTAATGTTTCAATAAGCGAGATCGCTAAAGACGCGAAGGTTGGCAAAGGGACAATATACGTTTATTTTTCATCAAAGGAAGAAATTCTTGACGCCGTTGCTCTCAGGATCTTCGAGGAATTTGTGGATGGCGCCAGATACGCACTTGAGATGTCCAAAAACCTTAAGGAATTCCTCGAATTGCTTGCCGAAAAGCTGTCAAAAGATGTAGAAAACAGGAGCAAAATATTGGCGATGTTCCACCGAGAAAGACTAAAGGACAGGAGCAAATATCGGGAGATAACCTCGGAGTATAGAAAGGTCTTTATGGCGGCATACGAAAGATACAGGGACGAATTCAAAATCCCCTTTGATGAAATGTTTGCCTTCATGAGAGGAATATTCATGAGCGCATATACCATGGCGGACAACATAACAGAAGAATCGATAAAGATTTTTTTGAAAAAGATCCTGCTGTGTTTTTTTGATGTCCAGAAGGATATGGATTGCGGATCAGGCGCGTCTTGACACCCATAACCGTTAATGCTAAACTATTTTTGTGCGCCGGGGTGGCGGAATTGGCAGACGCGCATGACTCAGGATCATGTGGGCATTACGCCTGTGCGGGTTCAAGTCCCGCCTCCGGCACCAAAAAAGGGGAGCTTTGCTCCCCCTTTTTTTATTTATTTATTGAAACTTTAAAACCCTTTAAGTCCTTGCGATTTTAACAAGAAATCCCTCGCATCCGCGAATTCTTTCCCGAAATAACGGTCTTCCACGTGTTCTTCAAGGATATTTGAGAGTTCTTTGAAAAACCCTTCAATCGCCTTTCCGGATTTCTTTGGTTTCCTGAAAGAAAGAGCCCTGTAGGCGAGGACGGTTTCAATTGCCAGGATATTGCTCCAGTTTTTTAGGATTTTCCAGAGCTTTCGCGCTCCCCAGGCACCCATGCTAACATGATCTTCCTGAAATCCGGATGTGGGGATGGTATCGGCCGACGCGGGATGCGCGAGGGTTTTGTTCTCAGAAGCCAGCGCTGCCGCAGTGTATTGCCAGATCATGTAGCCGGAGTTCAGACCTTCTTTGCCCCGGGTAAGGAAAGCGGGAAAATTGTTGAGTTTTGGGTTTACGAGCCTGTCGACGCGCCTTTCCATCATGTTGGCCATATCGGTAAGGGCAATGGACAGAAAATCGAGTACCAGCGCTATCGGTTCCCCGTGAAAGTTTCCTCCGGAGATCACGTCACCGTTATCAAAAATCAGAGGATTATCTGTTGCGGAATTTATTTCTCTTGTAATTACGGATTTAACGTATTGAAGGGTGTCGTAAACAGCGCCGTAAACCTGCGGGATGGTTCTTAAGGTGTACGCGTCCTGTACTTTATCACAGTGAAGGTGAGATCTCCTTATCTCGCTTCCTTCAAGATATTCTCTCAGTTTTTTTGCAACATATTTTTGGCCGGGATGGGGTCGCGCTTCCTGAATCCTTGGATCAAAAGGAGAAGTGCTTCCCATCAGGGCGTCCACCGACATAGCGGCTACAAGGATAGCTTTATCGAACATCTTTTCGGCTATATGCACGCTGCATGCGCCTATTCCAGCCATGAAGGCTGTCCCATTGAGCAAGCTCAATCCTTCTTTGGTTTTCAGTGTTAGAGGCTTAAGACCTTCAGCTTGAATGGCTTCCAGCGCTTTTTCTTTTCTTCCATTATGGAATACTTCTCCATCTCCGATCAAAGCTAGCGCTATGTGCGCTAATGGTGCGAGATCCCCGCTTGCCCCCACAGATCCCTGTTCCGGTACAATTGGTACTATGCCTTTGTTCAGGAAATTGACAAGCTGTTGAACGACCTCCGGCCTTACAGCAGAGTAACCTTTACAGAGAGAGTTAGCTCGAACGAGCATGATAGCCCTTACAAGCTCGGTTTTGAGAGGTTCTCCCACACCAGCCGCGTGAGATCTGACTATGTTTACCTGAAGCTTTTCGAGATCGTCGTCCGATATTCGCTTGTCTGCGAGAATTCCGAACCCAGTGTTAATGCCGTAAATGACATCTTTATTGTGCATTTCCTCGAGAAAAAGTCGCTTTTTTTTCAATTCGTCAAGAGTTGATTCCGCTATCCTGACTTCTTCACCATGAAAGGCAACGGAGTAGACTTGTTCGACTGTTAGGTCGTTACCATTGATAATTACCAAGTCTGACACCTCCAGTGATATGCTATCTACTCCATTCTAAACCAGGTATACGGACTTTTTTCTCCACCGTTGTCAGGATTTTCGTGAAAGCAAGAACGACAATAAGGTAAATTAAAGCAACAACCAGATAAACCTCAAAAAATTGAAAGTTTCTGCTGGCTATAAACTTAGCTTTAGCCATCAGCTCTGGCGCACCAACGATGTAAGCCAATGAAGTATATTTCAAAAGGTAGATGAACTCGTTGGCCCACGCGGGTATTACCCGTCTTAGGGCCTGAGGCAGAATTATATTGAAGATTGCCTGCCATTTTGTCATGCCCAGAGATCGCGCGGCGAGCATTTGAGTATGTTGGATCGAATTTATGGCACTTCTCAAATATTCTGCCTGGTACGCGCCGCTGTTTATGGAGAATCCTATGAGGGCAGCTGTCAAGGGTGTCAAGGAAACACCGTAAGGCGGAAGGCCATAATAAAGAATGAAGAGTTGAACCAGCAGTGGCGTACCCCGAATGACTTCGATGATTACCGTGGCAATCCCCTTTAATAAAGCATTGCCATAAACCCTGGCCAGAGCGAGGAGTATTCCTATTAAAAAACCCGCTACAACGGAGATAAGGGTCATTTCGAGAGTGACACCGAGACCCCTTAAAAATTCAGGCCAGAACTTTATTATTATATCTATGATTCTTTCAATCATCCGCCACCATCCCCGTAGAGCTCCGTTAATTTAAACAGGAACTGCCTCGTTCGTTCGTGTTTAGGATTGCTGAACAATTCTTCTGGTGGCCCCTGTTCCACGATGACCCCGTTTTCCATGAAGATAATCTCATCTGAAACTGTTCTGGCAAATCCCATTTCATGGGTAACCACGAGCATCGTCATACCGCTGCTCGCGAGGTCTTTCATAACGGCAAGGACTTCGCCTATGAGCTCGGGATCGAGAGCGGAGGTTGGTTCGTCAAAAAGAATGATGTCAGGGTCCATGGCAAGCGCTCTGGCTATTCCCACTCTCTGCTTCTGCCCGCCAGAAAGCTGAGCTGGATAGAAATTTGCGGATTTTTCCAGCCCAACGCGCTGTAACTCTTCAAGTGCACGCTCTCTTGCTTTATCTTTCGGTATTTTTTTAACCTTGGTCAGACCGATCATCACATTTTGCAATGCTGTTAAATGGTTGAACAATCCGAAGTCCTGGAAAACGAACCCTATTCTTTGCCTTATTTTGTTCAGATCCTTTGCGCCTGTAATTTCCACATCTTTCAACCATATCTTTCCTGAATCCGGTGTGACAAGCATGTTGATACACGCGAGCAAGGTGCTCTTCCCGGTGCCGCTTGGCCCGATGATGACCTTGGTTTCCCCTTCATTCACGGAGAAAGTAATGTCTTTCAAAACCTCGTTATCACCAAAGCTCTTTTTGAGATTCTCAATCCGTAATAATGGTTTGTTTGTAGTTTTACCGCTCATCTTATCTGCTCCTTAACTGCGAAGCCCGGGATAGCGAGTTTTTTCTCCACAGTACCCAGACCCCGGTTGATTCCTAAAGTTATCACAAGGTAGATGACAGCAACACTCAGGTATATGAGCATCGGTTCGTATTTTGTTGAAATGATATAGCCCCCCTGCCTCAAAAGCTCTGTAACACCGAGCGCGTAGGCCAGAGAAGAATCTTTGAGAACAATCGTGAATTCGTTTGTCCATCCGGGTAGTGCGATACGGAGGGCTTGAGGCAGGACAACATGTCTGAAGCCCTGAAGACGCGACATACCGAGAGATCGCGCTGCACGCATCTGTGTTTCACTCACCGATTGAATGGCTCCTCTGAAAATCTGTGATTGATACGCTGCGCTTCTTAAACCGAGGCCCAGAATACAGGCCGTAAAGGGTGAAAACCTCACATTTATTTTTGGAAAGCCATAGAAGATCAGAAACAGGATTACGAGCAGGGGAATACTTCTAAAGAGTCGTTCGTACACAACGATGATTCCTTTTGCAATTCTTCCACCGTAAACCTGGCCGAAAGAAAAGGGGAGGGCTAAAATCAGCCCTAACCCCAGAGACCAGAAGGTCAATTTCAGTGTCATCCATGTGCCGTTCAGAAGAGCCGGTAAAGCCTCGATAATGATGTTTATCTTTTCGATAGCTCTCTACCGCCTTTCGTAATCACTTGAAGTATTTTTCAACGATTTCTCCAAGTTTTCCGTTTTCCTTCAAACGTTGAATTCCTTCGTTTATCAGATTTAGAAGCTCCTTGTTTCCTTCTCTTACGGCTATACCGTATTCTTCACCGGTAACGATTATACCAACTATTTTCACCGGCCTTGTTTCAGCAAACCTCTCTGCAACCGGTGAATCCAGAACGATTGCGTCCACGTTGCCGTTGATAAGGTCGGTGAGTGCAAGAACAAAGGTATCATATCTCTTGAACTTTCCAGTGAGGATCTTTGTCTTTACAAGATTCTCTTCAACCCACAGGTCACCGGTTGTACCGGTCTGAACACCAATATCATGCTTCCCAAAGAGAACGGTAACTGTGTAGTCAGAATCTTCCTTAACTATAATGCTCTGGTCAGCCGTCCAATAAGGTTTGGAAAAATCGACAACCGCTTCACGTTCCGCAGTGATGGTCATTCCCGCGATAACGATGTCAAGGTTTCCGGAAACGAGAGCAGCGATAAGGGAATCGAAGCTCATATCAACAATCTTGATATTGAATCCCATTTCGTCAGCTATCGCTCTTATCAGGTCCATGTCGAACCCTTTGAACTCACCGTTTTCCACGTACTCGAACGGCGGAAAATCAGCACTCGTTCCTACAACGTAAGTCTTTCCAAAAGCAAACGCAGCCAGGGCAACAAGCAAGATAACCAGACTCAGTTTCCTCATAATCTCACCCCTCCAATCAATGGATATAAAAGGCTGTTCTAAAAGAGTTTAAAGCTCCAGCCTATCGCAAAAGAGAATTCATCGTTCGAAAAGCTAAAGGAACCTCCACCTGGGTAATAGATTTTTTCTTCATTATCGTCGTCGCTGATCTTCAAATAACGCTCTTCAAAAATAGAGGAAAATTCGAGTGGATAGCCTGCAATGGAAAACCAAAAATTTCCGAAATAAGCAGTGAAATAAATTCCGGGACAGTAATCGTTAATCCTGTGAATCAAAAGGACTTCAGTTTGTGTGGGATCAAATAATGTTCCGTCTATTGTCATGTAGTAAGAATAATCTGCTAAGCGCCAGGCCAGTTGTTTGGTGATGTTTATAAACAGGGTTCTGATACCGATCCCGGCTTCAAAGAATCCTTTTCTCCAGCCTATCCTGAATTCGTTTCGTCCGGCACCCAGGATCCCAAGAGTGTCAAACCAGACACTTATCTGAAGATCATAAGAATCTATACCAAATTCTAAAGCGGAGGATTTGTTTGCTTTCAGGCTTAATTCTGGTTCAATAACGTTAGAAAACTGGTAACTGCGACCCTGATCGTCAGCAAAAACGAGATCTTCGGTAAGACCAGAGAAGTGAATCGAATAAGGTGATTCAAAACTCAGAATTCCCAGCTTGTAAGAACCAAATGAAATTATTGAAAGAGACAAAAGCACAAAAACCAGTATTCGTTTCATCGCTTTTTCCTCCCCTGATTGATTTTGTATAGTCTACATTATTATGATTTCGACTTACGCACCTTGAGTTTACAAAAAAAGTAAAACGTAGAATTCAATAGGATCCCCGGTTTAAATTGCTCTCCTGACGGTTCATGGGCAATGATTAGATTTGACTCTTTCCAAAGAATTTTTCAAACCTCTTTGCTGAAAATTTGTTAACTTGTTTGTGGATATTTCCTGTATCTTGTCTGGGGTAGAAGGCGGTACAGTCTATTTTGTGGTAGCGTAAACTTTCATCCAGCACAGGCTTATTATATTGTGGGAGGTTTCATTGAATTAAGGTTCTCATAGTCATTATACTATTCGAAACCTTTGAAACAAAGAAGAGTGTTAGAATCGATCGGGTGATGCTTGTGAAAATAGGTGTGGCATTGAGCGGCGGAGTCGATAGCGCGGTAGCTGCTGCGATTTTAAAGGCAGAGGGGCATGATGTTGTCGGATATCACATGAAGAACCTTCCGGATACGTTATTTGAACTTGTCCCTGAAAAGAAGAAGGTTTGCTGCAGTCCTTCAGATACTATCGACACGCACAAAATAGCGGCCAAGCTCGGGATTGAACTGAGGATAGTAAAATTGAATGATATTTTCAGGAAAGAAATTATCGATTATTTCATAAGAGAATATCAAGCAGGAAAGACACCGAATCCTTGTGTTCGTTGTAATGATCTGATGAAATTTGGTGCTCTCATGGAGAAAGCCTTCGGCGACGGAATGGAAAAATTTGCCAGCGGGCACTATGCGAGAATTGTTGAGCATCCGAAGTACGGATTAAGTCTTGCTCGCGGAGTTGCTAAGTATAAGGACCAGGCTTATTTTCTTTCAAGGATAAAGAGAAGAAAACTTCCGTATATAATCTTCCCCAATGGTAATATGACCAAGGAAGAGATAAGGGATATAGCAAGAGAATTAGGGCTTCCAGTTCACTCAAAAAAGGAAAGCCAGGAACTCTGCTTCATACCAGATAACGATTACAGGCGGTTCCTTCTTGAAGAAGGGATTGAGATTAAACCCGGTGAGATAGTCGATCTGGAAGGGAACGTTCTCGGTAGACACAAAGGGTTGGCTTTTTACACTGTTGGCCAGCGTCGCGGGCTTGGAATAGTTTCTGATAAAAAACTTTATGTTGTAGCTCTTGATGCGGATAAAAACCGTGTTGTAGTCGGCCCAAAAGAAGCGGTGATGAGAAAAAAATTCAGAGCAATTGAACCGAACTGGTTGGCTGATCTAGATGAAAAAGAGCTTCGGTGTCAGTGTCAGATAAGAAGCAACATGAAGGCTCAGGGCGCAACAATAAGAATCTTCAGTAATATAGTGGAAGTCGAATTTGACAAACCGGCGCTGGCTATAACACCCGGGCAATTGGCGGTATTTTACGATGGCAACATCGTTCTGGGAAGTGCCTTCATTGAAAACGTCGTTAGTTGAAATCGTATTTATGCTGTGATAGAATTTCACGTAGGCAGGAGGTAGTTCAGTCGGTAGAACGCTGGTTTCGGGAACCAGAGGCCCGGGGTTCAAGTCCCCGCCTCCTGACCAGGGATCCCTGAGACGGATCATCATCGAACCGTTTCAGGGTTGTTTTTTTTTGAGGGTAAAATGAGAGTTGATAGAGAGGTTTGAAAGAAGAGAACCAAAATATTAAAATTTGTACTACCATAGCATTACTTAGGGGGAAATAACTGTGGGTGAAAAGAAATCGATAGGACTTTGGTCTGCTGTGTCAATAGGTGTTGGTGGTATGGTGGGGGCAGGAATATTTTCGATATTGGGTACTGCTTGCCAGATAGGAGGCAATGCTGTATATCTTTCTTTTGTTATCGCGGGGATCGTAGCACTTTTTAGTACGTATTCTTATGCCAAATTGGGAGCAAAATATCCATCTGCTGGTGGACCTGTTGAGTTTCTGGTCAGGAGTTTTGGTAGTGGGATTTTAAGCGGAGGGTTCAACATTCTGCTGTGGATTGGCTATATTCTGGCACTCTCCCTTTATGCACGAGCGTTTGCAGCATATGCGTTGACTTTTTTTCCAGATGCTCCCTCAATGCTACTGAATATATTTGCGACAGGTATTATTCTTTTATTCGTCTTTGTTAATTTTATTGGGTCGAAGGCTGTGGGTAGATCGGAATTATTTATTGTTACAATAAAGGTGGGAATACTCGTATTATTTGCCATTGCTGGGTTTTTCTTTATAAAACCAGAACTATTATCTCCCTCTAGATTTCCACCAGTTAATAATATACTTTTTGCAGCAGCGATTGTTTTCCTTGCGTATGAAGGGTTCGGTTTGATTACAAATGCTGCAGAAGACATGAAAGACCCTGCTAAAACTCTTCCTCGAGCTCTCTACTTGAGTGTTTTTATTGTTATTATGATCTATGTTGGTGTGTCATTGGCAGTGATAGGAAATTTGCCATTGCCTGAGATTGTGAGAGCAAAGGATTATGCCCTGGCCGAAGCGGCTAAACCTTTTCTTGGCTCAATAGGGTTCACGATAATTGCTATTGCTGCTTTATTTTCAACTGCGTCAGCTATCAATGCGACCCTTTATGGCGGAGCAAACGTTAGTTACATAATTGCTAAAGAAGGCGAATTACCTAAGTATTTCGAAAAAAAAGTTTGGGGAAGAGGAATAGAGGGCTTGTTTATAACAGCCGGACTTGTTATACTATTTGCTAATTTGTTTGACCTCAGCAAAATTGCTATGGTAGGCAGCGCATCATTCCTTTTAGTTTATGCAGCCGTTAATATCGGACACTTGAGATTACGAAAGGAAACTCATGGCAATCTAATCCTGATATGGCTCGCTATCATAGGAAATCTTGTTTCATTCTCGATATTAGTTCGTTATTTACTGAGTCATTCTCTGTTGACATTGGTATTTTTGATGATTATCCTGTTTTTTAGTTTTACTGGTGAGTGGTTATACAGAAAGTGTACTAAAAGAGAGATTAAGGTTAGGAAAAATGTATGATATAGTTTCTTTGGAGAATGCTTCATGTCATTTGCAAATATAAAAATAGGACGGGAATTGGAATGAAAATTAGCAAAAAAGAAATTGAAAAATGCAAAGAATTCGATACGAACAAGCTAATACTTCGCGATTATTTAGCTATTAGCAGATCAAAACTTGCTAATGAAAGAACGCTGCTTGCCTACGTACGAACAGGATTCATGTTCTTCGTTTCTGGATTATCTCTCATAAAGCTTTTTCCAACGGAAACAATTTGGGTTTTCTTTGGTTATAGTTTGATTCCAATGTCCGTATTTACGATCATTTTGGGAATTATTCGTTTCAGACAGACAGAAAGAGATATCGCTAAATCATATAAAATGAAAAAAGTTTATGAAGAGGATAGAAAAAATTTTGGAAATTGAGATGCAAAGTACATGATAAGCACTTTCCTTCTAGGATCAATTCTGCTGTATCTCTATGCTTTCAAAGGCTACATCTGTCTTATGCCATTTTCTAATTCCTACTCGTCCGCTGGGGAATCTATCGTCTGTAAAGTTAAGAACCTCAATACCGTTGAAGGTCATGGTGAAGTGATTACCTTCGGCAGTAATTGTTATATAGTGCTTTTCTGGTCTTATCGGCAGGGTCCAACCATCATCGATATTTCTGAACCATGTTATTGCTATGGGCGATCTTTCCCTACCGTCATATACAGGTCTTACTAAAAACGCACCGGAACCGTATCCGGGGTCAACCTGAAAAGCATAAGCGGTTATGTTATCAGCTTCACCTGTCGCCCTTATGTATATTGCATAACCATTACCCTCAGAATACGTTGCAACAACGTTTACGGTGTAATCTGTCCAGGTTTCATCTCCGGGAAGAATTGCTCTTGCTTCGCCCCATTTTGATGGCATAAGTCCCTGTTCAGTTGCAACCCAGTCCCTTCCATAAACTGACACCAACGTGCTGATATCAAAATCTTCGTCAAAGGTGTAAGAGCCGTAAGACATGGACGCAGGATTACCCTGCTCGTCCAGCAGGAAGATATAACATGCAGTCATACCATCAAAATCACTTTTGCCGCCAGCAATGAAAGTAAAATCACCCGACGGAACCGTTCCGCTAACGTTCAGGAGTTTTTCATGAAGCGTCGTTATATCTACGTCTTCGGAAGTGAACACGACAAATTCATAGAAACCGTCACTTCCCCTCCATGCTACACCGTAATTCTCCGTATCAATATTTTCTCCAAGTTCATTTATAGTGGAGGGAATTTCATTGTCTATGTAAATTTTGTTTGTTACTGATTGAGAAAGAATTCTGAAATTGTAAGCTACCTTTGTAGCCCTCGCAGCTCTTACCGCATTTATTGCTATGGTGGTCATTACAGAAGCAACAGCGGCTATTACCGCAAGAACTATCAGCAACTCGATTAGTGAAAAACCTTTTTTTATTCTTTGCATATTGGCCACCCCTTTTTAAATATTTTTCACGCAGATTAATGCAAAATTATGCCAATGCAACATCCAACCCTTAACAAAGATAGTTTCTAGGGGGGCAGCAAACAAAAAGCCTCCCACATGGGAGGCTTTTTTGTTACTTGAATTCATCAATAGACTACAAAGCTGAATTCGTAGAATACTGTTCCGCCAGTTGTGCTGCTAAGACCACCACTCAGGAAAGTGTAACCACTGGTACCTGGATCGGAAGATACCGCATCCTTCAGGATTCCCTGAACAGTGTTGAAGTCGACATCTTCTGTTGTGAATACTACGACTGTGTAATCTCCGGCGGACTCTGTATAAGCAACACCGTACTTGGCTGTGTCGATATCTCTTCCAAGATCGCTAATGGATGATGGAGCTGTGCCATCAACATATGCCTTGTTCTCAAAGGAGCTAGCGAGTGTCTTCAGGTTCTGTGCAACCTTTGTAGCCTGTGCCTTCTTGATAGCGTTCAAAGCAACCGGTGTGATTGTAGCGATTAACGCAGCGATAACCGCCAAAACGATAAGAAGTTCAACGAGTGAAAATCCTCTTTTTCTCATTTAATACCCCTCCTCTAAAAATTGGAATTTTTGCCTCGACTACCTATACACAAAACCGTGCCAACTGAATACACGAGAATCCGAGAACCGAGAGTCCGAGAAAAAACAAGACGCTTGCGAGGCTGTCAGCTGGTGGAGCGACGCTCGAAGACGGAGGCTTGCGACGCTGATAAAAAGTCGAGATCCGAGAGCCCGGGAAAAAAACAAGACGCTTGTGAGGCTGTCAGCTGGTGGAGCGACGGTAAAACCCGTTGTCGGTTGTTCGAAAGTAGGGAAAATGGGGACTGCACCGCAGTGGACTGTCCCCATTTTCCCTTGTGGACTGTTCTGCTTCATTTTCCTGTAATCAGTAAACTGTAGTCACTACCATTTTATTGCGGAAATATATTTCCGCAATCTTGAAGTAAATTTCTGCAATAGAGGTGAAATCGTATGTTCACCCTATCCAATCTTCAACATCCAATCTCGCTCTTTAGCTTTTACTGCCTCCGCAAACGTCCTGCTCTTTCAACCACGAAGTGGTTCGGGACAACTCCGAAGGAGTGCACACCCCTGATGTAGCCAGACTACCCCCAGCGTAGCAGGGCTTACCCACGCGCAGCGTGCTCACCAGCCGCACAGCGACCCTCTCGATTCTCGGACTCTCGGACTCTAAGTTCTTGAGTCTAACTAGTCATCCTTAACTTGATTCAGGATCCCGTACTTAAGAAAACAAGATTCTGGATAGAACATTTCCAGAATGACAGTTTTTTCAACCGCTTGCGGTTCGAGACAACCACGTAGTGGTTCGGAACAACTCCGAAGGAGTTCGTGTCAATCCCGAAGGGATTCGTATCCGCCACGCAGTGGCCCTCTCGGTTCTCGGACTCTCGATTCTTACCAGGAGTTCGTAACAACCGCTTGCGGTTCGGAACAACCACGAAGTGGTTCGGGACAACTCCGAAGGAGTTCGGGTCAATCCCGAAGGGATTCGTATCCGCCGCACAGCGGCCCTCTCGATTCTCGGACTCTCGGATTCTTACCAGGAGTTCGCTCCAATCCCAAATCTCGGGACAAAGAGAGTTTACACAGATTTTTTAATAGACCCGAATAAAGATGGTTTTACGATCGTTTTTTCAATTCTTTCTTTTGCCCATTCAAAATATTCTTGATTAATTTCTATTCCTATGAAGTTTCTATTATATCTTTTAGCTACAACACCTGTTGTGCCTGAACCCATAAACGGATCCAGGATTGTATCTGCTTCATTGCTACCAATCAGGATTATTCTTTCCAGCAGTTCTTCTGGTTTTTCTGCGGGGTGGGGAGTTATATGTCTTTTTGCTTTTATTGTCCATAAATTTCTCATTTGTTTTCCTTTGTTCATTTCTTTTGCTAATTCATAGTTGAAGTAATACTTCTTACTTTTACCTGCAACCCAAATGATCTCAGTTGAGGGAACGAATCTGTTTTTTGATAAAAGTGGGGTGGCATTTGGTTTATACCAGACCACATCATTAATTATCCATAAACCAAGTTGTTTAAGGGCCATTCCTATGGAAGGATGATTATGTAATGTCCCTGAGATCCATATTGTTCCATGAGGCTTTAAAACTCTGATACATTCTTTTATCCAATTCAAATTAAATTCGTGAATATTATCGATTTTATCCCACTCGCCTTTATCGAGTTTTACTGGTTTACCTGCATGTACAGTAAGATGGTTTTCGCCTGATAGATTATAAGGTGGATCCGCAAATATTAAATCTACACTTTCAGCTTCGAGTTTTTTTAGTTCCTCTATGCAGTCCCCTAAAATAAGTTTTATATTAAGCATGTCCTATGCCTCCGTAAACTCTATTTTTTGCAACTTTAATAAATTTCTCATTTATTTCAATGCCTATCCATTTACGATTCAATCTCTCAGCCACAACACCTGTTGTTCCAGTTCCAAAGAAAGGATCCAGAACAATATCCCCTTCATTGGATGATGCGATTATAATTATTTCTAGCAATTTCTCTGGTTTTTGTGTAGGATGAATCGCTCTGCCATTTTCACCTTTAATTCTCTCTTTTCCTTGAACAATAGGCATCTCAATGAAATTCAGGAAATCCCTCATTTGCTTCGGTTTTCCATCTTTTCTTTTATTAGGATTGATCTTCTTTAGTTCTTCATAATTGAATTTCCACTTGTTTCCTTTTACAAACCAACACACATATTCAGTAGAATGGGTAAAAGTACGTTTAGTTATGTTTGGCATTGCATTTGTCTTATACCACGTAATTATGTTATTTAATCTAAAACCTATTTTCTTAGCCAAAAATATAATTTCTCCGATATTGTGGTATGTACATGACACATATAAACTTACGTTAGACTTTAAAACTCTCCATGCTTCTTTTAACCATATACTGCTCCCCTGAAGAATTGGACAGGAAAAAAGTAGAGAGATAAAATAAAGGCAAGGGGGTGCAGATAATGGCAAAGAAACTCTCGACAGAAGAAAAGATGGCAATAATTCTGGAAGGGCTTCGTCGAGAAAAGAGCGTTTCTCAAATCTGCAGAGAACATGGAATTTCACAAGCTCAGTATTACAAATGGCGTGACAGGTTTCTCGAAGGAGCCAAAGAAGGCTTGGAAAACGGGAAGAAATCCAGGGTAAAGCAGCTCGAAGAAAAAGTAGAAGAACTCGAGAAGGTAATAGGGAAACAGACCATCGTCATTGAGACATTAAAAAAAACAGTAGTACATCCAGGCAACGGGAAATAGTGGCACTGCTTGTTAATGAGGGATTCAGCGTTTCAGAAGCGCTGAGGTATTTGAAAATCAACCGGAGCACGTATTACTACAAGCCTAGGGAATACAGTCGAAGAACAGATGATGAAAAAATTCAAGGAAATAGAAGAACTCAAAAGAGAGCATCCTTACTGGGGATATCGTCGAATCTGGGCGATGTTGAGGAAAAAAGGCAATAAGCTCAACCAAAAGAGGGTATACCGAATAATGAAAGAAAATGGATTACTCTTCAAAGTTGAGCACAAAAAAGCTTGTAGAACCATTCAAAAGAAAATAAAGCCCACCAGGCCCAGAGAGGTGCTTGGGATCGACATGACAAAAGTATTCACAAGAGATGCTGGTTGGGCATATTACATAGCAGTGATAGATTGGTACACAAGAGAAATCCTTGGATCGGAAATAAGTCTCAGGTGTAGAGCAGAAGAATGGTTAAAAGCGTTGGACAGAGCCTTAAATGAGGGATATCCCGAAGGTGTGCGGGGCGAAGGAGTAATACTGGTGAGCGACAACGGCAGCCAACCAACGAGCACGAAGTTCCTGAAAGAATGTACTGTACTTGGGATAAAACAGATATTCACGAGCTACAACAATCCCAAAGGTAATGCCAACACGGAAAGGTATTTCAGAACATACAAAGAAGAAGTTGCATGGGTATTGGACAATCCGAGTTACGAAGAGCTAATCGAAAAGACGAAAGCTTTTGAAAAGTTTTATAACGAAGAATATCCCCATAGTGCTTTAGGATACAAAAGCCCAAAAGAGATATTCGAAGAATCCATGAGTCTACACAAAATTGCTTGATTTTTTGTCCAGTTTTTCGGGGAGCATTACAAACCAATTTTCTGTAAATTCTACATATTCATTATAGTCCCAGGTATCCCAATCTTCATTCATTTTGTAAAATGGGCCACCAGTTTTATTGTTTATCAAATTAAGACTTTTTCCAGACAGATTGTAAGGCGGATCGGCATAGATTAAATCAATATTCTCATCTTTTATGTGTTCTCGCATTACCTTTATGCAGTCTCCTTTATAAATATGACCTGTTTTCATATTCTTTCCTCCATCCAACATTCCAAAAGTTGATCTATTTTTCTCGTCCATTCGGAAAAACTATTTACCCTTTTTGTTTCGTTTATAATCTTCTCATATAATTTGTGTAATTCGTAATGACTGAACTTTTTCCCTGTTTCTATATATTGTAGTAGTTTCTTTAGCAGCAGGGCAAAGTGTTGTGTGGTTAAGGGAATTATCTTCTGGGGTTTTCCATCATATTCGTACTTTACAGAAATCCAGAATTGGGAATAAGTATCTTTATGTATCCTTGGAGCGACTAAATATTTTCAAATTCATGCTCTCTTTTGAAATTTCTTAGATGTCTCATCACAGGTTGCCCTTCTTGTACCCATTGTAAATTAGAAGTATTCAAGGTTACCTCACATATAGCCTTGAATGTTCTATAATAACACTCGGTATCTGGTTTATTACCGGGTGCATGATTGATGGGCTCTCCTTCATCATCTACAGGGTAGTTTGGTTTTATCAAAATGTCGTCATAAGGATTTTTAATGCCTCGATCAATATTTTTTCGAATCCTTCTGGATCTAGTTTGTATAAAGTCAATAGGTTTTTGCTTCTTCCGTAAATTTACTGATTTAACCAGTGAAAAAAGCAGAATCGAAGCAGGAACAAAAAAACTATGACAAGACAGGTAGAGTCAAGAAAATTATGTTTGGAAGATGCTCATTTGGACTGCTAGGCTGAAGATTCTTATGCTCTAATTCCTATATTTTGCGGAAGAACCAATTTTATTTGACCACATAAAAATGTCTGCTCATTTTTGATCCAATTTATCGAAAAGGCGGTTGGAAAAGTAAATCCAATACTCAGAGGATGGTTGGCTACTTCCGAATAGATCATTCCTCCAAATGCTTCGGAAATGTGGGACAGAGAGTGAAAATGAAACTCAGGAGGCATATGATGAGGTATCGAGGCTGGGGAGAGTTCGGCTGGAAAAGGCAAACTTTTTACCTTTCTTTTTCAAAATCAAATCCCCGCGAGAACACTGCTATGCAAGCTTTTACAGTCTCAGGGTCGTAGAGGTTACCTGAATTTGTGGTGATCTCCTCTAAAGCTTTAGCTATACCAAGTGCCGGACGATAAGGTCTGTGGAACGCCATGGCTTCAACAACATCTGACACTGCTAGTATCTTCGCTTCTGTGAGAATTTGGTTACCTTTCAAGCCATTAGGATAACCAGATCCATCTATTCGTTCGTGATGCTGGAGCACAATCTCAGCTATGGGCTGGGAAAATTCCACGTCTTTTAATATTTCAAATGCAGTTTGTGGATGGTTTCTTACAATTCCGAGTTCAAATTTATTCAGTTTGTCGGGCTTGTTCAAAATATCTGTCGGTATGGATATCTTGCCAATATCATGTAGAAGGCCAGCTATACGAACAGCCTCAATTTGTTCTTCTGACAGGTTCATTTCTCTGGCAATAGCGCAGGCAAGCTGGCTTACGCGTCGTTGATGACCAGAAGTGTAGGCATCTCTCATTTCAATTACCAATCCTATTGTTTCAACAACGGAATCCAGGGTTCTCTGTACCTTTTTATAGCTTTGTTCGAGTTCTTTATTTTTTTCTTCTAACTGAAGCATTCCATCTTCCAATTTCTTGATCAATCTCTCGTTGTAGTTCTTAAGATATACAATCTCTTCTTTATTCACTACCTTGTTGTTGTTTAAAGGTTTCACTTTATGGTTCTGAATAACTTCTCTTACTATCTTAACAAAAGCATCTGGTTCTAATGGCTTGATAATAAACCTATCGACTCCAAGGCTGAGGGCAAATTTTCTATCTTCTGGATCGGTGTAGGCAGCGGTATAAAGTATAAAAGGGATTTCTTTTAATCTATCATCCATTTTCACCCTGCGACATAATTGAAAGCCGTCCATCTCGGGCATCAAAATATCGGAAATTACCACGTCAAAATCCTGTTCGGCCAATTTCTCCAGAGCTTCAACACCATTCTGGGAAGATTCAACTTCATAACCATAGCTCTTGAACAGAGTCTCTAACATATAGATATTTTCTTTGTTATCATCAACAGCCAGAATTTTCATGTTTATCACCTTCCCTATTTCTGGTATGAAATTCTCAGGAAAAAGGTTTCTTGATGTACCCAACACAGCCGATGGCAAGCGCCTTTTCTTCATCTGCTGGCATAGCTTAAGAAGTTACAGCGATAACAGATTCTGTTCGTTATCATCTATCACCAGTACTTTTTTCTTCATGATTATTCTCCTCCACAGATTTGAGCGGCAGGGTGAATGTAAATGTAGAACCTTTACCGTATTCGCTCTCAACCCAGATCTCACCGCCCAACAATGTCACAAGCTTTTTGGAGAGATAGAGCCCCAGTCCAGCACCTTGGTACCTGCGCCGTGCCGAACCACTTATCTGTCGAAAAGCTTCAAATAATGTTTCCATATCTTCTTCCTTTATCCCTTTTCCTGTATCAGAAACACTGATTTTCAGTTTATTTCCATCTACCTCGCATTTTATCCTTACCTCGCCCTTCTCCGTGAATTTAATCGCATTACTGACCAGATTCAGGAGAATCTGGAAAACCCTCCTTTTATCACTGTAGATCTCTGGAATCTCATCAGGTATTTCTGTTATTAACTTCACTTCTTTTTTAGAAATCAACAGCGAAACATTTTGTACAACTTCAGAAATAACGTCTTTAATGTTGAATCTTTCCTTAGAAAAACTCATTCTACCAGCTTCAATCTTGGAGATATCCAGAATATCGTTTATCAGATTTAAGAGATGTATTGAAGAACTGTGAACCATAGAGAGTTGTTTCCTTTGTTCTTCGTTGATTTCTCCTGAAATGCCCTGTAAAATCATGCTAACGAACCCAGTAATGGAGTTGAGAGGGGTTCTCAACTCATGACTCATGGTAGCAAGAAATTCAGATTTAAGACGTTCTAACTCTTTGATCTTGATATTATCTTGTTCTATGGTTTTTATCATCTTCCTTGCGTTTGTGAGAATCGTAAAATGTATTAAGAGAACAACAATCAGAAATGCAGCAGCAATAACAATGAAAATGGTTAGGGATATTTTTTTTATGCGAGTATAGATAATATTATTGGGTACACTTGCAACGAGAAAAGCGTCTGTATCTCTTAATTTCATGGTGTACCGCGTTGTTTTCCCATCTGAACTCAAAGTGTCGTCTTTGAGAACGTCAAATATTTTTCCTTTTAATGAGATGTATTTTGAATTAGTTGCGATATAGATCTCATATACAATATTTCCTGTATTGATCTCATCTAAGAGTTTTGTCATGTCAAAAGAAACTAAATCATGACCTATAACCGTGGCATTTTCGCCATTGCGTCCTCTCGAAGAGGTCATAAAAACAAAATTGTGAGTAGTATTTTCACGTATTGGAGAACACACATTGACAACAATAAATTGATTCTCAAATTCTATATCTAAAGTTGTTTCTGACACGTCTTCACAACTTATTGCTTTTCCAATATCTAAATTGTCTAAGCTTCCAACAGAAGCAATGATGTTTCCTGAAACAATCCGTGTGGCTCTTTTTAAGTTTTGGAGAACATTAGCACCATCGAGATATTTCGGTGCAGTATATTTTTGAAGTTCTTTGAAAGTGATGTTTCCACTGAGATATTCAACTATCATCTTTCTGATCATAGTACGGCTAGAAAGGCTTTCTGCTCCCTGAATACAACGCTTAAGAAAATTGTCAATGGCCTTCTTGGATAATTTAGCGTTGTTTGAAAATTTTTCATTGAGTTCTTTTGTAAGTTCATTTTTCATTGGCAGGTAAATCCCAAAGGTCACAGCGAGAAATATGATCAGCAAAGAAACAAACAGACTCATTCTGAAGACGTTCATCAACTTATTCATAACGCCTCCAGGAAATCAAACATTTCCATTATTCCTCCTTAAAATGCTTCAACCTTCAATGATGATCTTGTCAAAATGATGTTCTTAGTGAGTATTTAATTACACAGAAGATATGATGGTTTTATACGGGTGCGAGGCTATCTTCCCGTACTTTTTTAAAGCAGCATACTGTTTTTCAATGACCTTTCATCTCGCCTTAAAAGTGTGCACTTTGAACTCACTTCACTTTTAGCTATATGCTGTTCCATTATGTTCTCTTTTCATTGGCATTATACTTTCACAGGCGTTATGTTTTGTATATGTAAATTCACCATTATGCTACTCTTTTACTAAAAAAGTGTCTGTTGTAGTTGTTTAGAAACAAAGGGAATGAATTAATAGAATAAAGTGGAGTAGGGAAGGGATACAGAAAACCACCGGGATATACAACAACTACGAAATACGATATTACACCCCGAAAGCACTTCCGGGCCGATAAGTCACATAACCTCTGGCACATCTCTTGACCCTACTATTTTTTGTCTGTTTTTCCTAAGCGAGAATGGCACATTGAGTACATGTGATAGACATAATAAAAGCGTCGAAATAGGGTACAATTTCTATATCCGAAAGGATAATTCGCTACTTGCAAATGGTGCAAGAGATTTTCAGGAGGAAACATGAAAGGAACAGTTAAGTGGTTTAATGCTCAGAAGGGCTACGGATTCATTACCAGAGACGAAGGAGAGGACGTTTTTATCCATTTTTCAGGGATTGTCTCAGATGGATTTAAAACACTTGAAGAAGGCCAAAGAGTGGAATTTGACATTGAAAACGGTCAGAAGGGTGCTCAGGCAGTAAACGTTAAAACAGTCGAATAATTCTAATAAACCTGAAAAAGGCCTACGAGATGGTAGGCCTTTTTTATTGGGACTTATAGAAACTGAGATGGCGAAGCCCATAAGACATATTCGAAGAATCCATGAGTTTATACAAATCTGGTTGATTTTTTGTCCAGTTTTTTAGGGTGAATTAAATCTGCTCGCCCCAACCCTCTGGCTGCCAGAAGTGGTTTTTCAAACTATGATCATTGTTTCAGATTGAAGGTTCATATGGTGAGAAAGAAGATTTAAGTTGTTTCAAAGAGCGTCGGGAAGTTGCTAAAATCACAGGTAATATTAGCTCAAAGAAAATGCAAGAAGCTGGCAAAGAAAAAACTTGTTATTTGACTTGCTATTTAATTCAATGATGTTATAATCAACATAATTTACCCCACAGAGGTGCACCGGAGATGAGTAAACCGTCCATCATGGGGATCGGGACGGATTGAAAGGCGAAGGTGCCGAAGGATACAGGGTACCCCAAGCTCTGTACTCCTGGGTATACGGGGAATACCCGTATAACTGTCACGGGGCTGTGTCTCGTGGAGCGCTGGTGGGCATGAAAATACATAGTATTTTAGTATTTCATACCACGGGTGTTTCCATGCGGAGACACCCATTTTGTCATTTTTAGAGGTGCTAAGATGAGAATTGCCGTAGTGGGTGCGACTGGTGAGGTAGGAAATGCAATGATCAGGGTCCTCAATGAAAGGGGACTTGTCAACGACGACCTTGTTCTTCTGGCTTCAAAGAAAAGCGTGGGAAAGAAGCTTAAGGTAGACTCTAGAGAATTTACGGTTAAGGAATTGACTTCAGAAATTCTCAGGACTGGATTCGATTACGTGTTGTTTTCGGCTGGGGCTAGCGTCTCCAGAGAGTTTGCACCAGTTGCTGCGGCCGCTGGTGCTGTTGTCATCGACAATTCTTCAGCCTTCAGAATGGATCCTGCTATTCCTCTGGTTGTTCCCGAGATAAACGGTGCCCTGTTGAAAGATTACAGCGGAATTGTTGCAAACCCCAACTGTTCAACGATTCAGATGGTACTTTCCCTTTATAGAGTACATCGAAGATTTGGCATCAAAACGATTGTGGTATCCACTTATCAAGCTGTCTCTGGGGCTGGCAGAAAGGGCTTGAACGAGCTATTTGCGCAGGAACGGGGCTCTGAAGGAACCCGGATTTTTGCTGACCGCATACATCGGAACGTGGTTCCGCAGATCGGAGATTTTCTGGAATCAGGGTTCACCACGGAAGAACTGAAGATGATTAATGAGACCCGGAAAATTCTCAACGATCCGGAAATATCTATCTGGCCCACCACAGTAAGGGTTCCTGTTCTGTACGGACATTCAGAGTCTATATTTGTTGAGACAAAGAGACCCTTTACCATAGACTCTCTAAAGGATGAACTTGGAAGATGTGAAGATGTTGTACTTACAAACCAGCTTATAACACCTCGCCAGGTAGCCGGAGACGATCTTACATATGTATCACGGGTTAGAAGTCTCGACAATACACACTTCTTGATCTGGAACGTGGCAGATAATATCAGGGTTGGGGCTGCTACCAATGCAGTGAGGATACTGCAGAAGCACAGGGAGCTGAACTCATGACAGGCGCATACTACTCTGCCACGGGAAATACCTTCTTTGTAGTAGATTCAAGAAACACAAAATTGACTGACTCGATCAAAGAGGCAGTGGTATTGAAATATGTTGCCGACAAAGATGGCGTTATCTTTGTGGAAGACCATTTCATGGATTACTTCAACAGGGACGGCAAACGTGCTGAATTCTGTGGCAATGGTGCCCGAACCTATGTTGCTTTTATCCATGAGATAACAGGAGAAACTAAGATAACCTTTGAATCCTACGCCGGTAGAATTGAAGGTTTTGTTGACGGATTGTATAACGTCAAAATGCCTCCTGTTAACTATCATGGAAGCCGTGAATTCCAGGGGATAAAGGGCGAATTCCTTACTGTGGGAGTCCCACATTTTGTAATTGAAGGCGACACAGAAAAGCTGGAATGGGAGACTTTGATTCCCATTAGATGGGAACTCAACACCAATATAAACGTGTACAAAGAGATTGAGCCAGGAAAACTCAGAATAAGGACCTTTGAGCGTGGGGTCGAGGGTGAGACCGGAGCATGTGGTACCGGTGCCACAGCAACTGCCTGGTGTTACGCAAGGGGAAGAAAACTATTACAGGTTACTTTGCAGGCCAATGGTGGGGAACTTGTTGTAAGTTTCAAAGAAGGCAACATATATTTAGGAGGAGGTGTTGAAAGATGTTCAGAGGTGCTGCAAGTGCAGTTATAACACCATTTAAAGGAAATGAAATTGATTATGATAGCTTCGATAAGTTTTTAAAGTTTCAGCTTGATTCAGGTATAAACGGGCTTATAGTCCTTGGAACCACAGGTGAAGCTCCAACTGTAACCTCAGAAGAACGAAGAGAAATTATAAGCTTCGCTGTCAAGAAAGTCGGCGGCAGAGTACCGGTGATAATAGGTACGGGAAGCAATTCCACAGCCCATAGCATAGAACTTAGTCAGGAAGCCTTTGAGCTAGGTGCAGACGGTGTCCTGGTCGTGACACCCTACTACAACAAGCCTACCCAGGAGGGGCTATACAGACATTATGAAGCCATAGCAAAGAGTGTTCCCGGTCACGTAATTATATATAACGTTCCCGGAAGGACCGGTATCGACATAATCCCTGAGACTGTCCTTCGCTGTGCACAGATAGAGAACATCGTGGGTATCAAAGAGGCATCTGGAAATCAGGCTCAGGTAGATGAACTGCTTAGATTAAAGGCAAAAGTTAGGCCCGAATTCAAAATCTGGTCTGGAAACGATGATCAGGCTTTCCATCTAGTTTGCAGTGGTGGAGACGGTGTCATTTCCGTTTTGTCAAACGTAGCACCTTCACAGACCGTTGAAATGATTGCAGCGGCTCTTGAGGGTGATCTGGAAAAGGCCAGGGAGATCCATCTAAAGTTATTCCCCCTGATGAAGGCCCTCTTTATAGAAACCAATCCCATTCCTGTTAAATTTGCCACTCATCTTCTGGGATTTGGTTCTGAAACCCTTAGATTACCACTGACTGAGGCCAGTAAGCGAACCAGGGAAGTTGTCAAAAAGGCAATGCAGGATTGTGGGGTGCTCAGATGAATTACGGTCTTATAGGACACACTGGACAGATGGGAAAGGCCATTCAGGAGGTAATGACAGACTCAAGGCTAGTCTACACCCGTGATGAAAACGGGCGTAACCTTATAAAAAGGCCTGAAGTGATAATAGATTTTTCTAACAGAAGCGCCCTTTCCGAAACCATCAAAGATTGCAGGGAATTCAAATGTGGTTTGGTTATTGGAACTACCGCTTTGACAGAAGCAGATTTCGAATTGCTTCACAAGTTAGCCGAAGAGGTACCCGTGGTACAGAGCTATAACTTTTCTCCGGGAATAAACCTATTAAAACTCATACTCAGACAGTTTTCGCCTTATATGAAAAACTGGGATGTGGAGATAGTAGAAAAACACCACAACAGAAAAAAGGACGCACCTTCTGGAACAGCAATCATGCTGCAGAAAGAGCTTGGCAGGGAGGCAAAAATACACTCCCTAAGAGAAGGCGGGATTCCTGGCGACCACTCGATAATCTTTGCCAATGACGGAGAGGTTCTGGAGTTGAGTCACAGGGCGATTTCAAGAAAGGTTTTTGCCATCGGGGCAAAGGAAGCAGCAAACTTTGTGTTGAAAAAAGAAAAAGGCTTTTTCAGCTATGAAGAGGTGATACTATGAACGCTGAAACAATAATAAAAATGATAAAGGACTCAAAGAAGAAAACTCCGGCCGTATGTTATGTTAGCGGAAATCTTGAAGGTCTGGAAACGGGAACACTGAACTTCGTTGGAGGCAAAGACTTCGGTGTGATAATCGGAGATTTCAAGGAAATTCAGGATCTTATTGCAAGAGAAAGAGAGAGAATAACGGGTTATCACATCGATATTCAGGCTCGAAATTCAGCTCTTCCCCTGGCAGATTTGACGAAGTATGAGGCGCGTATAGAGCCTGGAGCAATCATCAGGGACCTTGTAGAAATAGGCAAGGGTGCTGTAATAATGATGGGAGCTGTAATAAATATTGGTGCAGTAATAGGAAAGGGTACAATGATAGATATGAACGCTGTGATCGGTGGACGCGCCATTATAGGTGACAACTGTCATATAGGCGCCGGAGCCGTAGTGGCCGGGGTTATAGAACCACCCAGCGCAACTCCGGTAATAATCGAAGACAACGTATTGGTGGGAGCCAATGCTGTGATACTTGAGGGAGTCAGAGTTGGAGCTAACTCCGTCGTAGCTGCTGGGGCAGTGGTTACAAAAGATGTACCTTCAGGGACAGTAGTGGCCGGAATACCGGCGAAGGTAATTAAAGCCTTTGATGCTACTACTGCTGACAAGACAAAGATAGTTCAAGACTTGAGAGAACTATAAATATAGAGGAGTTGCTGAAATGCTGGTTCAGAAATATGGCGGCTCATCGGTAGCAACGTTGGAGCGAATAGCTAATGTGGCAAATAGAATCAAAGCAAGGGTTGACACCGGAGAGAAAATCATTGTTGTAGTTTCCGCCATGGGGGAAACGACCAACAAGCTTATCTCTGTCGCTAAAAAGATATCAGATGATCCTGATCCAAGAGAACTGGATATGTTACTGGCCACTGGAGAACAGAAATCCGCTGCCCTTCTATCAATGATGTTGTTGAAAATGGGAGTCAAAGCGGTCTCATATAATGCCTTTCAGCTCAATATTCTGACCACCGACAACCATACCGATGCCCGCATAATGGACATGAACCTTGAAAAGGTCAAAAAGGAATTGCTGGATAAGGACGTTATAGTGGTAACCGGTTTCCAGGGTATAACCCCCGAAGGAAACCTAACAACCCTTGGAAGAGGGGGTTCCGATACTTCAGCGGTAGCAATAGCCGCCAAGCTCGGTACCCGTTGCGAAATATACAGCGATGTCGCGGGGATATACACCACCGATCCCAAATTCTATAGCAAAGCAAAAAAGCTTGAATATATAACCTACGACGAAATGTTAGAACTGGCTGCTCAGGGCTCACGGGTCCTTCATTCAAGGGCAGTGGAAATTGCAAAAAAGTACAATGTTGAAGTAGTATGTCTATCCTCATTTTCAGATGAAGGAGGTACTACCATAGTGAATACACTTCCAGAATGGCTTGAACAACCGGTGGTCACGGGTGTCGCCATGGATTCGAACCAGATAAAAATAACAATTAACAATATTCCCAACAACGTAGACCTTATAAGCGGTATCTTCAATGCTGTAGCAGAAGCCCGAATAAATATTGACATGATCTCCATAGTAAACGACAATTCCCATACCCACATAACCTTTACAGCGGTAGCCGGTAATCCCGATAGAGTAGAAGAGGTTATAAAAACGGTTCTGAAGGATGAAAAGGGCTGGAAAATAACTGCCGACACAAATGTTACAAAGGTATCCGCCATAGGTGTCGGAATGAGGTCTAATTCAGGAGTAGCCTCTCGTTTCTTCTCTGCTTTGCAGCGAGAAGGTATCAGGATAATAGCCACAACTACTTCCGAGATAAAGATTTCGGTGCTTGTTCCAAAGGAAGAATCGGGAAGAGCTTTGAAGGCTCTGATAGATGAGTTTGAGCTTTGAGGGTGGTTCGTATGCTGTGCAAGGTATATACACCATATGAATTTAAGGTTGAGAAGGCCCGGGGAATAGAGATATTCACAGACAAGGGTGTATTTCTCGACACCTATTCCGGAATCGGAGTTCTGGCTCTTGGACATTCAAATCCCGAAGTACTGACCGCAATGAAGAAAAAGCTGGAAAGATACACTCATCTGTCAAATTACTTCCTTGACGAAGATGCAGAAGAAGTGGCTGCGAGGTTGGTTGGCCTGTCAGGCCAGGTTGGAGAGGTTTTCTTCACCAATTCGGGTACAGAAGCTACCGAGGCTGCCTTAAAGGCAATCAAAAAACTCCGTAAGGGTAAGATAGTGAGCTTTGTGGGAAACTTTCACGGACGTACCATCGGTGCCCTATCGCTGACCTATGGCAAAGCAATACGCGAACCCTTCGAACCCCTGCTGACTGAAAGAGTTTTTCTGAAGCCGGACCCTGAGAAATTTACTAGCTTTGCCAGAGAAAACCAGATAGCCGGAGTCTTTATCGAGTGCATACAGGGAAACAGCGGTGTATTACCACTGTCTGAAGAACTTCTGGAAACCATTTCACAGTATCAAAGGGAGCAGGGTTTTATTCTTGTGGCAGATGAAATACAGTCCGGTCTGGGCAGGACAGGAAAAGCTTTCGCTTATCAACATTTTGGACTGAAGCCCGATATAATAACCGTAGGCAAAGCACTTGGTGGTGGTCTGCCCCTTGGTGCAGCTCTTTTCTCTGGATTCAGCCCCTTTAAATTCGGTGAACATGGCTCCACCTTTGCCCCGAACCCCGTTGCACTTGCCGCGGGAAAGATAGTTTTATCGAAATTAGACGAGAATTTTCTCATGCAGGTCCAGGAAAAGGGAAAATATTTTAGAGAAAAACTGGCTGAATTGCCATGGGTCCAGTCTGTAAATGGCTATGGTCTCATGATCGGTGTTACCACCGAAAACGCTTCAAAGGTAAAGGCTGAAGCCTATAATAGAGGCGTGCTATTGAACATAGCTGGAGGCAGAATTCGCTTCCTGCCAGCACTCAATATAACCATAGACGAGATAGATGAAATAATAAGCAGGCTTAGTTTTGAAGGTTTTTGAATTTTCAAAGTCTGCATATTGTTTATGATTTTTTAGTATTTTTCACCCAACAATAATGGATTACCGTACCTCTTCAAATTTATCTTTTCCGACACCGCATACAGGGCATACCCAGTTATCTGGCAACTCTTCAAAAGGGGTTCCGGGGGCTACTCCAGAATCCGGATCACCGTTTTTTGGGTCATAAATGTAGCCACATACTTTGCATCGGTATTTTTTCTTGCCACTGTCCTTGTTTTCTTTTCTCTCTTCTACATATGTTGGCGCAGTCTTTGGGGATTTCCCACCCCTAATTTCATGATAATAGGCATATGTCATAGGTTCTTTTTCATCGACAACTTCCGCATGAACGATTTCCCCTATATAAACCACATGGCAGTATAAAATAAATGCTGTAAAAATAAAAAAAGCCCTGTATCCTAGAATAGGAAGAACACATAAACCATACAAAGGAGGGATACAGGGCCCATGGAAATCAAAGATATTATACTCCAATTTCTCACAGAAAATGAAGAAGGAATGAGAAATCTTCTAACCTGGTTTTTGAATACGGTTATGGAATATGAAGCCCGGATACAGGCTGGAGCAGACTACTACGAGAGAACAAAAAACAGAAGAGCACACCGCAACGGTTATAGAAAAAGAAGTTTGAACACCAGATTAGGAAAATTGGAGTTGAAGAAACCCCAATTCAGAGAATTCCCCTTCGAAACCAGGGTCTTTGATAAATACTCAAGAGTAGAGAAAGCATTAAAGAACGCTATTGTCGAATCATATCTTCAGGGTGTTTCTACTCGCAGGATAAAGGAAATAATATCCACCTTAGGAGCAGAAGAACTTTCACCTGGAACAGTTTCTAATATAGCCAGGGAACTGGACGAAAAGGTGTATGAGTTTCTTAACAGGGAAATAGAGGAGGAGATACCGTATCTTTTCGTGGACGCCAGCTATTTCAAAGTCAGGGACGGGGTTAGATACGTCAATAAAGCTCTTTATGTGGTAGCCGGTGTGAGAAAAGATGGACATAGAGAGATACTTGGTGCAAAGATCGCCGATGTTGAAGATGAACTCTTTTGGGAAGACTTCTTCCAAGAATTGAAAAACCGTGGATTGAGAGGAGTAGAACTTGTCATCTCAGATGGTCACAAGGGGATAATCTCAGCGGTGAAAAAGGCCTTTATTGGAGCGAGCTGGCAAATGTGCCATGTACATTTTGTGAGGGATGTGCTGAAAAAAGTACCTCGTAAACGCTGGAAAGAGATAGCAGAACGGTTGAACGAGAGCCTGGAAAGTGCGAAAAAATTACAAGCCTTTATTGAGGAACTTGAAGAAGAAGGCTTCAAAAAAGCGGCGGAAACCTGTGAAAGATTCATATTCGGCTTGTTTAATTACCAGAAATATCCACGGGATCATTGGAAAAGGATAAAAACGACGAATATGCTGGAACGGATAAACAAAGAACTAAAAAGGCGTACTAGAGTGGTAGGAGCTTTTCCAAATGATGCGGCACTTTTGAGGTTGGCTGTCGCAATCTTACTTGACATTAACGAAGAATGGCTGCTTGGAAGGAGATATCTAAACATGGGATCTTAGCCTGTTTTAGGATACAGGGTTATTTTTACAGCACTTTCTTGACATAGCCAACCACATGGGTACCAACATCAACTGCGTTTACCACTTTTGCCTCTAAGTTCGCTACGCAGTGGTCTTCTAACAATGGGACACCGGTTACCCCTATTTTGTGATTTATATCATTGAACTTATCTAACTCTCTTCCGGATTTAAATCCAAAGTGCCCTATAAGCTTCAGTGGGGTATCTTGGGATAGAACTGACACCCCAAATACTTTGCTTTTCTGAATGAAATCATGGGTTAAGTTCTGTTTGTTTATGCAAATCGCTATTGTCGGTGGTTCTGCTACAACCTGGAACACGACATTAGCAATCTGCCCATTTTTCTTCCCATTCGTTTCTGAAGTGACAACGTACATACCGTAAGTGATCTTAAACATAGCCTCATAATCCATCTTTTCACCTCCGCACCAGGTACTAAAACAAAAAATCTCAGTTCCCTTTGTTTAAACAGTAATTCAAAAATGCTCTGCTAATTTCAGATGTCAGATATTTTCGTATTCAAACACTTTTTCCCCGGTCATCTGCTTTGTCTAACACTGATTTCTGTAAAAGAAGTACCTTCTCTTCACAGTTAAAAAATACTGCACTCGCTCGATTTTATGTCTTTATAGGTTCACTCATTAATTATTCTACATCATCACTATCTCTGACATTTAGTTTCTCCATTTCCAATAACAGCCGACCAGCGATAATCCGGGCTGGTTTTTCTCTGGCTTATCTCTTTCTAAAGCCGGTTTCTTCACAGAATTTTCTAACATCGAAAGTTTTTAATTTGTCTCTAACTTTTCTTTGACCCTTACGAATTCTTTCGGGGTCATATTTATGCTTTCGAATACGGCAAAAACACGTCGCCTGTTCTAATGCTCCAGGACCAATGCTCTCAGAAAAAGGTGTCTGTTGTAGTTGTTTAGAAATAAAAGGAATGAATTAATAGAATAAAGGTGGTAGTCAGGAAGATATTCTTATAAAAACAGCTGTCCGAAATCGGACAGCTGTTTTTATATTCACGCATACATCTTAGATTACAAAGCCGATTCCTTGATCGTATTTGTAGGTTTCATACACCCTTTCAAACTCCTTCTCACATTCCAGGAAAGCATCGACAATATCGGGATCAAAGTGTTTTCCTCTATCAGCTTTGATCCTCCTGATCGCTTCTTCATGCGGTAATTCATCTTTATAAGGTCTTTTTGACCTTATGGCGTCGTAGGCATCACACAGGGCAAAGATTCTCGCTTCTAGAGGAATTTTTTCTCCTTTTAGGCCTTCCGGGTACCCTTCGCCATTGTGTTTTTCGTGATGATACGCACAGATGTTTCTTGCCATGATAATGTATGACCCTTTCAATCTGTATCTACCGATAACATCCTGAATGATCTGTTTTCCTATTATGGTGTGTTTTTTTATCTCTTCATATTCCTCTTTTGTTAACTTTCCTTCCTTCAACAGGATAGAATCCCGTATCCCTACCTTTCCCATGTCGTGCAAGGGTGCGGTATCGTAAAGGTTCTCAATGAATTCATTTGTGATGATTTTCCGGTATTTCTTGTTTTTGCGCAGTTGTTTTGTCAGTATCACCGCGTACTCTCTCGTTCTTTTTAAATGGCGTCCAGTTTCGGTATCCCTTCGTTCAGCAAGCGTAGCAAGAGAAGACATGATAGCTTTTTGCGCTCCCAACAGATCTCTTGATTTCGAGAAATCCAAATAAACACCTGCAAACATCAGGACGAGAAATAAAATAAAGATCAGCATTGATATCAATGTCAGGTTTTGGAGTGCCGCTTTCGATGTTGGGTGTTTGTGATATGATGCAACGATTAGGCGATTGCCTGGAAGAAAGTCAACAGTAGAATAGTGGATGGTTTCTATATCTGAAAGCTCTATATGGCCGGAATCATCGGGGAAGTTGTAATCGGATTTACGGAAATTAACTGATTTATCTGAGTTTGACGATATTAAGTATCCATCTTCAGTCTGGATGAAAACGTTTTTGGGCAACAATTCAAGGACTTTTGAAAATTCCACGCTTAGAACCAAGATTCCCCTTTTTTCTCCTTTAGAATCAAACAGAGGGGTTGCCAGCCTTATTACCGGGGTATAGGGCATTTCTATCTTTCCGTTTTCAATGTTCAAATCTATCGGAGAAACGTAGATCTGGTTTTCATCCATCTTCATGGCTTCTTGAAAATAGTAACGGTTTCTTTTATTCTGTAATTGTGAACCGGGAGCAATTATTGCTGTACCATCTGATCCACGAGCAACTTTGATTATCTCCTGTCCCGAAGAATCGATGATCCTGATCTTATAAAAGTGCTTGAAAACCTTTGCTAATTCAAAGAAGATCTCTTTAACTTTATTCTTATAACTAACGGATTCAAAATTGGTGTTTACATAGCTTCTGGTATTTGGAATGCTTTTGAGCAAAAACAAGACCCGTTCAAAATCGTGAAATTGCACTCTGATGATCTCTTCAGCGGTGAGTAATTGGGAAATCGTGCTTTCGTACTGCCATTTCGCTTCTTTTTCATATATCTGATTCTCACCGCGGTGGACAACTATCCAAAAGAGTGTAGTAAGAATTATAACGATCAATAAAAAAGCACCATTATGTTTTATGAATTTCCTCACATTATCGACCTCTTACCAATATTACTGAAGAAAATAGGGTCCCGAGGCTCAGTAACAAAACTACATCTACGTAACATTAGTGTATCATATAATACCTTACAGCAACTTTATGTTTTTTTTTTTTTTTTTTTTGTTGTAACCGCCCTGTTAAAACCTACTTTGTTGCACGTATTGTTATTCCATTTCGAATAATCCAGCACAAATGCCATAAGTGTCCGTTATGAATTCCGTCACTTAACAGGTGTGTACAGAAAAATAAAAATACAGCGATAGGAAAAAGAAAAAGGAGCCTTGTCTGCAAGCGTCCTTGACGAAGCACACCACTTCAGCCGCGAAGCGGCTCTCTCACCTTTCCAGCTCTCGAATCCCGGTTGTTGATCAAGTCCGGAATGACAATCCTTTGTTTGTAGTTTTATTTTAAGCGATAACAACTACGAAGCAGTTTGCACCGCCAGAAAAATCGCGTGTCGATTTTTCTGGGCGTACCCCCGGCGAAGCCGGGCTCACCTGCAACGAAGTCGTGCTTACCGGGTCTCGGATCTCGATTCTCGGTTCTCGAACTCGCTAAAACATTCTTTAACGATTTCCAGAGCTTGATCTATATCGTCTTCCGTGATAACGAACGGTGGTAAGAATCTCACAGTGTTGTTTCCTGCTGGAACAAGTAACAATCCTTTCTCAAAACACTTTTTTGCAAAATCTTTTGCAGAAATTTCCTTCAGTTCCATTCCCAGCATTAACCCTATACCTCTCGTCTCTTTCACGTGTTCTGGAAATTTTTCTTTCAGGTTTTCGAGTTTTTTCTTCAAATAAATTCCCAGTTTTTCCACTTGTTCAAGAAGATTATTTTCCAGTATCTCTCTCATAACGGTTACTCCTGCACTGCAAGCGAGTGGATTTCCTCCGAATGTTGAGCCGTGGTCGCCGGGTTCCAGAATATCAGCTTTTTTATTCACAACAACCGCTCCGATCGGGACACCACCGCCTAGTCCTTTCGCAACCGTTAGAATATCTGGATCTACACCGTATCTTTGGTAGGCAAAGAGTTTCCCGGTTCTTCCCATTCCACATTGCACTTCATCGAAAATCAAAAGCGTTTCATATTCATTGCACAATTTTCTTACAGCTTCTAAGAAATCTTTTGTAGCTGGAATGATCCCACTTTCCCCTTGAACGGGCTCTAAAATCACAGCACACACTTCATTAGATATCTTCTGTTTCAGGGAATCGATGTTGTTGAATTCAAAATAATCGAAGCCATCAACAAGAGGTTTGAAATCTTCCTGGTATTTTGGTTGTCCCGTTGCTGTCAACGACCCTAAAGTTCTTCCATGGAAAGAATCATGGGCAGATAGAATCTTATACTTATTTTTATCCTTTTTCTTTCCGTATTTTCGTGCAATCTTAATTGCGGTTTCGTTGGCTTCTGTACCGCTGTTCACAAAGAATACTTTCCCCTTCAAAGTATTTTCTCCTAACAGCTTTGCAAGCTCAATTTGTGGTTCTGTCCAGTATAAATTCGAACAGTGGATCAACTTTTCAGCTTGAGTTTTTATCGTTTCTACGAGCTTTGGGTGTGAATGGCCAAGCACATTAACCGCTATTCCTGATGTGAAATCAAGGTAAGATTTTCCATTTTTATCCCAGATCCGGGCACCTTCACCGTGATCAAATACCACAGGAAATCTATTGTAGGTATTCATCAGATAATTCATACCATTCATTCTCACACCTCCAGGTTCTTTATCATAGTTCCAATTCCTTCTTTGCTGAAAATCTCGAGTAGTAAGGCATGTTCCACCCCACCATTTATTATGTGAACGCTTTTGACACCGCTGTTCACAGCTGAGATTGCACACTGGAGTTTTGGAATCATGCCGCCTTTCACAATATTTTTTTCGATTAAATCCTCAGCTTCTTTTGATGATAGAATGGGTAACAACTTTCCATCTTTAAAAACACCATCTACATCTGTCAGAAGAACCAATTTTTCAACTTCCAAACTTTTTGCTATTTCAGCAGCGACAATATCTGCATTGATGTTGTACGAAGTCCCATCTTCTCCAAAGCCAATGGGAGCTATCACAGGAATGTAGCCTTCCACCAGAAGCCCTTTTATTAGAGTGGTATCCACTTTTTTTACTTTTCCAACATAACCTATATCCCCATATTTCGTTTCTTTCTCTGCAAGTAGAAGCTCACCATCTTTGCCACATACACCGATCGCTTTTCCACCATGAAGATTTATATTCATGACTATGTCTTTATTAACCTTCCCAACGAGTACCATCTCGACTATTTCCATTGTTTTCTCATCGGTGATCCTGTACCCGTTTTTGAAAACTGGTTCTATTCCAAGTTGGTTCATGAGACTGCTTATTTCAGAACCACCGCCATGAACTATTACGGGATTTATGCCGGTGTATTTTAAAAGAACCAGATCCTTTATGAACGCTTCTTTTGCATTTTCATTTTTCATGGCACTTCCACCGAACTTTATCACAAAGGTTTTTCCGTGGAATTCCTTTATGTATGGAAGCGCTTCAAGGAGTACCTGAACAGTTTCACGCTTCACGTTCTGTACCTCCCGTTTATCTCCACATATTTTTCAGTCAGATCGCTTCCCCAGGCTGTTGCTTCACCATTACCCTGTTTCATGTCGAGTATCAATCTTACGTATTTTGAACTCAAGATTTCTTTTGCCTCAATTTCATCAAAAGGATATTCACAGCCATCTTTTGCCACCATTATCCTGTTTTTTTCGCTTTCAATATAGAGATCTAATCTTGAATGGTCAAACATCGCACCCGAATAACCTGCAGCTGCAAATACCCTTCCCCAGTTCGCATCTTCACCGTATATAGCTGTTTTCACAAGATTTGACGAAACCACTGAGAGCGCAACTTTCTTTGCCACGTTAACATTTGGAGCGTTTATTACCTTCACTTCCATGAGTTTGGTAGCGCCTTCGCCGTCCTCTACGATCTTTTTTGCAAGTTCGGTGTTTACAATGTCAATCGCTTCAGAAAACTTTTGGAATTCCTCTGTTCCTTCGTGTATTTCTAGAGCGTCCGATAATCCATTTGCGAGAATCAAAACCATGTCGTTTGTGCTCGTATCCCCATCAACGTCGATCATGTTGTAGGTTTTGTCAACGGAAGCCTTTAGAAGTTTTTTCAAAGCTTCTGGAGTAATCTGAGCATCTGTTAAGATGAAGGAAAGCATTGTTGCCATGTTGGGATGTATCATTCCAGAACCTTTTGCCACACCTAAAACGTTCACTTCTTTTCCATTTATTTCCACCCTGACTGAGCTTGTCTTTGTAACCGTATCGGTTGTCATTATGGCCTCAGCAAATGGTAAGGGATCCTCAGCTAAATTCTTCGCTGCTTCTTCTATGCCGGATTCTATCTTCTCCATGGGAAGTTGGACTCCTATCAACCCGGTTGAAGAAACAAGAACGCTATCAACTGGAATGCCCAATTCCTTCGCTGTTTTTTCTGCCATTTTTATTGTGTTTTTCATCCCCTGTTCTCCAGTACATGCGTTCGCAACACCGCTGTTCACCACGATAGCCCTTATGTTCTTGAAGCTCTTTTCAAGGACTTCCATGTTGTAAACTACCGGAGCGGCCTTCACTACATTTGTCGTGAAAACACCAGCGGCTATGCATGGTTTTTCTGAGTATATTATTCCTAAATCTTTTCTTTTTCTCTTTATCCCACAATGTAGTCCTACAAATTTAAAGCCTTTTGGTATGTTCATTTTTTCGACCTCCTTTTATGGATAAATTGGATTGAAAGAAAGCCCTGCATCTTCGGCTAAGGAAAACATGACGTTCATGTTTTGAACAGCCTGTCCGGACGCTCCTTTTACGAGGTTGTCTATCACACTTATCAGGATGAGCGTGTCGGTTCTATCGTCTTTTGCCATAGATATGAAAGCGTGATTTGAACCGTAAGTCCATTTTGTTGAAGGATAAACGCCTGGTTGAAGGACGTGGATGAATTTCTCTTTTCCATAGTATTCCCGGTATAATTCATAAACCTCATCTAAAGATAGATCCGTTTTCACATATATCGTCGAAAGGATTCCTCTAACCATCGGGACGAGGTGTGGAGTGAAGACAAGTTTTAGTCTTTTACCGCAAAGTTTAGACATTTCCTGCTCCATTTCCGGGACATGCCTGTGCTTTGACACGTTATACGCCTTCAGACTCCCGCTAAGTTCAGAAAATGAGTAATCTATCGATTCCTTTTTTCCGGCACCTGAAACCCCGGATTTTGAATCCACAATGATTGTTTCTTCATCCAGTGAACCGTTCTTCAATAGTGGAGCCGTTGCAAGCAAAACACTCGTAGGATAACAGCCTGGATTTCCAACGAATCTGGCATTCTTTATCTTTTCCCTGTACAGCTCTGTTAAGCCGTAAACCCTTTCAGTAGGATCATAATCAGGTAGCTTTTTAGAATACCATTCCTCGTAAACGGCAGGGTCATCGAATCTAAAATCAGCTCCAAGGTCGATTATTCGAACATCTTTCAATTTTCTGGCAATTTCATAGGAAACACCGGCTGGAAGTGCCGTGAATACAACATCACAATTTTTCGAGATTTTTTCAGGGTCTATCTCTTCGAGGGTTTCATTTTTTAGCGAGAAGGGATAAACGTCATTCAATTTTTTCCCCGCAAAACTCCTGGAAGAAAGAAAGGTTATTTTAACATCAGGGTGATTGGTGAGTATTCTCACGAGTTCCAATCCTGTGTAGCCAGTTGCACCTATTATTCCAACCCTTATCATTTCTTCTCGCCTCCGTAACTTTGGGCTATTTTTCTGTAAGCGTCCCTAAACGGGGTACCTTTTTTAACCATTTCATAAACCTTTTGAGTCGCAAGGACCTCTTCCGTTATGCTTTTTTCGCAATTTTCCTTGTTGACGCTCAGCCTTTCGAATACGATTTTCATTACCTTTAAAAGAGTCTTCGCAACATCGAAGCACTCTATGACACTTTCTTTTAAAAGCTGGAAATCTCTGTGATATCCGGATATCAAATTTGAGGATGTAATGACGCTTTCCATCATTCTCGATACGATCCTGTTGTGATACCCTCTAACGAGCTCGAGAGGATCCGGGTTCAATTTCTGTGGCATTATTGAACTTCCAGTGCAGAGCTCTTTTGGGAGATCCATATATCCCACTTCAGGAAGTGAGAAGAATATGATATCGCTTGAAACTCTGTTAAGGTCGTAACTTATCTGAGAAAGCACATGAAGGATCAAATAATCAAACTTTCCCCTGCTGTTTTGTGAATAAATAGGATTTTTCTGGATTCTGGAGAAAGCAAGTTCATTTGCAGTGTATTCCCTGTCTATCTCGATCGGGATACCATAACCAGCACCTGTGCCGAGAGGCGATTGGTCTATTATTTCATAGGCTGTTTTTAGGAGTTTCAAGTCATCTTCGAGGGAATCGTATAATGCCTCGCTCCACGTTTTAAAGTCCGTTGGCATTGCCTTTCGGGTGTGTGTAAAACCTGCAAATTGAACATGACCATACTTCGTTGAAAAATCCTCAATTGCTTTTTGAAGCAGTTTTATGAGTTGCACGATGTTTTCGAGTTCGTCTTTGTAAAAGAGTCTTAGAGCAGTTAAAACCTGATCGTTTCTTGATCTTGCAGTGTGTATTTTCTTTCCCGCTTCTCCTATTTTTTGTGTCAAAAAATTTTCTATGGCCGTATGGCAATCTTCATCTTCGGGTTTTATTACGAACTTTCCGTTGTTGACAAGAGCCAGAAGCTCTTCAAGGGCTTTTTTAATCTCTTTAAGTTCTTTCCGAGATAGGTATCCCATTTTGCAAAGCATTTCTGCATGGGCCATAGAGGCTTTTATATCGTATTTTATTAGCCTCATGTCCGTTTTGTAGTCGTTTCCAATTGTAAATGCTTCTATTATGGGATCAACTTCATATCCCTTTTCCCAGAGTTTTATAGACATTTCCAATCTCCTTTCTCCAGGCGAAGGGGTCTTTTCCTTTTAAAACAAGATTATGAGCTTTAAGCCTGAGAGCGTGTATGTTTATAAAGCCTTTAGAATCAATTGCATTGAACCCGCCTTCAACATCCATACTTGAAAGCGCCTGGTCGTAAAGGGAAGTGGGGGAATATCTTGAAACCGGTGTCACGTTTCCTTTGTATATTGAAACGACAACTTTTCCGTCCACCGCTTCCTGGGCTTTTTTAAATGCGGACAACAGGAAGTCTATCTCTGGAGAGAACCAGAACCCGTTGTAAATCAACTCGGAAAATTTTGGAGTCAACATATCTCTGAGATGAAGCACTTCTTTATCCATGGCTATACCTTCAAGATCTCTATGAGCGATCCAGAGGATAGTTGCACCCGGTGTTTCATACACGCCTCGGGATTTTATCCCTATGAACCTGTTTTCTATCATGTCAACCCTTCCAACTCCGTTTTTGGCACCTACTTCGTTCAGATACTCAAAAAGTTCCAATGGATCTGTTTTTTCAGTTCCATCATCGAGATTGACTACCTTTGTAGGTATTCCATTTTTGAAGAGTATCTCAAGAAGCGTTTCCTCATCCGGAGCGTCCTTTGGAGAGACTGTCCAATTGAAGATATGTTCTTCCGGTATGTACATTGGATCTTCAAGCTTTCCTGCCTCATGTGATATGTGCATCAGATTTTCATCTTCACTGTAAGGCTTTTCCTCACTCACCGTTATAGGTATTCCCATTTCTTTTGCGTAATTTATCAGGTCTGTTCTGCCTTTGAATTTTTCAAGAAACTCCGGATCCTTCCAGGGAGATATTATTTTCAAATGTGGATTCAATGCAGCGTAATTGAGCTCAAACCTAACCTGATCGTTCCCCTTGCCGGTGGCCCCGTGGGCGACGTATTGCGCGCCTTCTTTTTCGGCGATTTCGACCTGTTTCTTGGCTATTAAAGGTCTGGCAAGAGAAGTTCCAAGGAGGTATCTTCCTTCATAAATTGCATTTCCCATCAAAGCTGGAAAGATAAAATCTGTGACAAATTCTTTTCGTAAGTCTTCAACATACACTTTTTTAGCACCGGTTTTCAGGGCTTTTTCCTTGATTGCGTCGAAATCGTCCCTTTGCCCCACGTTTGCAACAAAAGCAATGACTTCGAAGCCTTTCTCTGAAAGCCATTTCAGGATTACAGAAGTATCCAGTCCGCCACTGTACGCAAGAATAACTTTTTCTTTTTTCATATGCAACACCTCCAATATTTTTAGGTTGTTTATGTTGAAGACTTAGAATGTATAAAAAAAAAACGGCCATATCAAAACGATATGGCCGTGTGGGCGTTCAAGCAACAAAAAGCTAAGCGCTCGAAATCACCCACCGGCGCTTTGGACGTCTACGAATGTTTAATACATTTACTATATTCAAATGTTTTTGAGATCTCAACGAATCATTCAACATTCAATATGTCCTCCAAAAAGTGTTATTTTTGGGATTTTACCAATTAAATTGGGTTTTGTCAATGGTCTTAAATCTGGTTTGTCATCCTGAACTTGATTCAGGATCTTATTCATAAAACAAACCCAGATTCTGGATAGAAGATTTCCGGAATGACAGTTTTTTCAACCGCTTTCGGTTCGAGACAACCACGAAGTGGTTCGGAACAACTCCGAAGGAGTTCGTGTCAACCGCTTGCGGTTCGTGTCGCTTTATTAACTGACAGCGTCGCAAGCCTCAACCTCGTGAGCGTCGCTCCACCAGCTGACAGCCTCTGCAAGCGTCCTGGACGTAGTCCAGCACTTCGCAGCGTAGCAGGGCTTACCCACGCGCTAGCGTGCTTACCGGTTCTCGATTCTCGGTTCTCGGATTTCATCAGCGTCCGCAAGCCTCAGTCTTCGAACGTCGCTCTACCAGCTGATAGCCTCTGCAAGCGTCGTATTATCAAATGCCAGCCTCCGCAAGCCTCAACGTTGTGAGCCTCCGTCTGCATATGTCGGAGCAGTCTTCGGGGATCTTCCTCCCTTAATTTCATGATAATAGGCATATGTCATGGGTTCTTTTTCATCGACAACTTCCGCATTAACGATTTCTCCAATATAAAGCACATGGGTTCCAACATCAACTACGTTTACCACTTTCGCTTCTAAGTTCGCTATGCAGTAGTCTTCCAACAACGGGACACCGGTTACCCCTATTTTGTGATTTATTTCTTTGAACTTGTCTAACTCTCTTCCGGACCTAAATCCAAAGTGTCCTATTAGTTTTAATGGGGTATCCTGGGATAGAACTGACACTCCAAATACTCTGCTTTCTTGGATGAAGTCATGGGTTAAGTTCTGTTTATTTATGCAGATCGCTATTGTTGGCGGTTCAGCTACAACCTGGAACACAACATTAGCAATCTGCCCGTTTTTCTTCTCATTCGTCTTCGAAGTAATCACGTACATGCCATAAGTGACCTTAAACAAAGCCTCATAATCCATATTTTCCCCTCCGTAGCAGGTATTAAAATAAAAAGCCTTGGTTCTCCAACACCTCATTTACCATTCTACATCATCATTACCTTTGACATAAAAATCCTCCATATCTAATAACTACCAGCCCGCGAAAATCCGGGGTTTCCTCATAAATATCCTACAGAAGAGTCTGTCGCGTTTTTATCCTACCCCATCACACGGGCAATCACTCTGGCGATAGAGGAATCGGCCTTTATTCTGAGTGGAAGGGCTATCACTTCAAAAGTATCTACGCAAAGCAGTTTGTCGAGATTCGTGAGGTTTTCAGCAATGAGTACGCCACCCGCAAACAGTATTTTGTGAATTTCGAAAGGATACCTGTCTGGAGAGGATGAGTCAAGCCCCAATATTTTGATCCTTCTTTCCACGAGAAATTCTGCGAATTCCTTTGAAACAACAGGGTTATTTAAGAAATATTCTTTTGTGCCGAATATTTTGTCGCGTCCCGTATAGAGAAGAAGGATGCTTCCTTCCTTTATAGCTGACTTGTATTCTTCTTTAAGTTCTATTACCTCTTGATCTCTGACATCCAGTACAACACCTTCACCGATCAAGGTTTCTAACGGGAAATCCAGAATGAGTTTTTCGCAATTTGTCATGTGCATGGGGCCATCGATATGTGTACCACTGTGCATACTTATTTCAAGCCTGTGATTGTTGTAACCGTCTTTGTCGAGCTGTCTTGACTGCCGCAGAATCGTCTCGTCATCACCGGGATATACGGCCATTCCATCTTCTATAATTCTCGTCAAATCTATGAATTTAGGCATCTTTCCCCTCCCCCTTTCAAAACATTAATGGCTATCACTGTTATTGTCCAGTTTTTTTATCGATGATAAGCTATATGAGTCAAAAGTATGTACGTGGAAAAAAGTGCCTGTCATTATTTTACTGAATTACTGAATGTATTTCCAATTTCTTACAACATCGCTTATCTTTGAATATGGAATTATGGATTGGAGAAAAGTGAAGGGTATGATATTCCTTTACCTTTCCAGTTGTGTGATAATAATAAATCCAGAAAATGGATATTGCATCCTGGTGACGAGTCCCCTTTGATCACAGTTTATTCTCAAAGATTCTTGGCCATTGAAGTATATGATCGAGTCGATCTCTCCATCTTCGCCCTCGTTTACCCAGCTGAGATTTATCTCAGGTATTTCAAGGATGGTGTCTTTATTCAAAAGCTCTGGATGGATGTAGTGCGGTCCAAGCAATGGCAAACCGTTTATCGTCTGTGAGATCGGAACCATCATGTCCGCAGTGTAGTAAGATAATCTGTAGCTGGCGATCGGCTTTTGAATGTTTTGAAATTCTATGGTTTCCCTTCCGGCGGGAGTGGTAAGCCCTGTGTAGAATGGATCATAGCTGTATATTTCATATGAGTGATTTTCACGTGCAGCCTCTGGAAAATCTTCGATCTCAGGACAGTTTGTGTAGAAAAGACCCATAAGTTGCATATTTATAACAGAACTACCATTTTCCTGTTTTTCCGAGAATAAGAACTTTTGAGCTTTTCCATCTTCAGAAATAAAGATCGTGTATGACGTACTTTTGTAGGTGATGTTAACCCATCTGATGCCTTCACCATATTGTCCACCCTTGACGATAATGCCCTGTCTTTCGTATTCTTCCCTTTGAGAAAGTATTTCCTGAATATCTCTCGGATCGACGTAGATAGATCCGTACAGTATCATGGGGTTCGGTGGAGTAACCATAATCCCGGGGTAATCGTACGCGAAGAGCGTCAATCCATAGATCAGGTTGTTTTCAACCTGCGTAACGATAAAGACTGCATATCCCTTTCCATAGAATGCACTGCTTTCTTGTCCCGTCGGTAGCGTTCTCGTCCCGCCTTCCATTTCATAAACCGTAACAAGCCCGGGCTTTATCCAGCTTGGGATGGGATATTTTCCTTTGAAAAGCTGTGGTATGTTGCTTAAAGAAGGAATCTGGCAGATGGAGATTGACGAGAAAATGACAAATATCAGAAGGAAAGTCAGTTTTCTCACCATAACCACCTCCCGGTTTTATTCTAATGAATAGCAGGTAGCTTTGCCAAATTCCGGAGGCGGTGTACAAGAGGGAAAAAATGATGTATATCTAAAGCAAAGCGTAATGTATATGTCGCGTTAAGCATTGTGAGCCTTCCATCAAAAAATGTTTTTTAGACGTTTGTTGGGATCGTCAAAACTGACCTCATTTACATCAAAATGCTCCGGGTCAAAGTCCTCACCAAGCCACTCCAACAATTCTTCGTGCCTCTCATGAGCGGGGTCTTTTATAGCTTCCAGCAGTTCTTCGTATCCCCAGACACCTCCACAATCTTCAGGTGGACATGCTCTTTTCCCTTTGATACATACTGGATAAGTAACCCCTTTTTCCCGAGGAAGAATCTTTTCCAGCTCTATCTTATGTTCCCAATTATCGCCAAAATCATAGGTGTAATTTGCTTTTGGATTTTCCATTGAAAAATAATCAGCTATTTTTTGTTTCCAACCCGGAAGAACATCACGACCAAAATCCTCATCTGGAATCCCTATATTCACCTTTAGCCCAGTTGAAGGGTTTATTATTTCGAATTCATGTAGATGATAATCTAACCATCCCATGGCGTCTTGAATGGCAACATGCAAATCCCAAAATGTATAGGTCTCTGGAACCTGTATTCGTCGCCATATTGGTGGCTTAATACCCTTTAGCGTAATCTTAAATTGGTACACACGATTGAACTTCTTTTTCATTGTGACCCCTCCTATTAGCCACTATAAATTCTTGTGGTTATAAACATCTTTCAAATCACATAAACACGTTTCGTCTAATGTTATGCGTGTATACAAAGCTAATAAAAGTTGGATAAGCAAAAGCGCACCTTATAACCGCTAACATATTCTCACCACGACCGTATTATAGCATGGTGGAAATTTGGTGTTTTCATCTCTTCTGGATAAGAATCTGCCACAATATTTCTTTCGTCATCCCGAGCTTAAAAAATAGGGACAAGCTTAAAAAATATAAAAAATAGGGACAGACTCTTTTTTTGTCCCTATTTTTGTCTTTCTTCTGGATGAAAATGCATATGTTTACAGCATTTATTTTATACTTATAGTGGTTTACTGGCGGTAGAATCAGATAATTTCTTAGTTATAATGAAAACATTGAAATAATCGAAGGGCACTGATACTGAAGGAGGTCAACATGAAGCTTGCATTCATTTCTGATATACACGGAAATCTTGAAGCACTGGAAGCGGTGCTCGAAGACATCAAAAGGCGGGAAGTAGATCGGATATATTGCCTGGGAGACCTTGTGGGATATGGACCTGATCCGGAGAAGGTTGTTCAAAAGATCAAGGTTCTGGGTATCTCCACAGTGATGGGGAACTATGATGACGCTATTGCACACGAAAAGAAAAGCTGCGGTTGTGCCTACAACCCTGGTCGCGAAACGGAAGTAGGCAACATCACCTTAAACTGGTCCATCGCCAACACTTCCCAGGAATCGAAGGAGTTTCTTAAATCGTTACCGCATAAGCTGAATTTTGAGGCTGAAGAGGTCCGATTCCTCCTGGTGCACGGAAGTCCTCTGGATAATCTATTGGAGTACATAAAACCAGATACTCCTGTGGAACGACTCAAGGAGATAACGGAGGGAATATCAGCCGATGTAATAGTCAACGGACATACCCACTTGCCCATGGTACGCTGGATAAACGGCAAGCTTATTTTCAACGCTGGCAGTGTCGGTCGCCCGAAAGATGGAGACCCCAGGGCCTGCTATTTGATTGTTAATGTGAACAAGGGTTCTTTGAAACACGAATTTGTAAGGATCAGCTATCCGGTAAAAATAACGGTAGAAAAACTGGCGAAGTATAAACTTCCTATGGAACTTGCCACAGTCCTAGCCCTGGGAACAACCTTCAATATGGGGAAAAGCGACAAGACAGAAAAACGATCAAAAATAGACACAGACATTACCTTAGACCCAGGGATAAGAGAATAAAAAGTTGAAAGTTGAATTCCTGGCGGCCATAGGTATAAACTATATAGCGTATCACCGAAGGAGGAATTTTTATGCCTTTTAAAAGCCTGTTTCTTTCAGGTGCTCCAGATGCAAATCCAGAGAAAGATAAGGCTTTAGTTAAAACGGAACTTGCGGAACTTGAGGTCGTACTCGTAAAACACAGCGAATTTTCGAAGATTCTGGATATATGCAAAGACTTTGCAGACAGAGGAGGAAACGCAATAATCCTTTGTCCGGGTTTTACTCATGAGCAGGTCGCAAAAATTTCTGAAACCGTTGGGGAAAGTGTTTCGGTAAATGTAGCCAGGGGGGACGGGAAAAGCGCGGTAGCTGCCAGGAGGGCTATGGAAAGAGCAGGCTGGTTTAATCAGAAAGGAAGTGGTCAGAATCAATGAAAGCATTTTTGAATGGAAAATTTGTTGAAAAAAACGAAAAGCTAATAACTCTTGAAAACAGAGGCCTGACCTTTGGCGATGGGCTCTTCGAAGTCCTCAGAGTAAAAGATGGGCATATCTTTTTCTTCGAAGACCATCTATTGCGAATGAAAAGCAGTGCGTCCTTTTTTGGCATTCCCTTTCCCTATTCACTTGATGAAATAAAAAACAGAGCCCACGAATTGATCTCTCTTAACCGTATAAATGATGGCGAGCTGTACATAGAACTGACCCGTGGTGTTGATACAAACCGTGAGCATAGATACCCACCGAGAAGCACACAAACCACATTTTTCATGCTCGCTATTCCCCTGCGTGAGATCAATCCTGAAAACTGGAAAAGGGGTGCCGCGGTCTTCAGCTTTCCGGATCTACGCCACAAACTCTGTGAGCATAAGACCATAAACCTCCTTCCAAACGTGATGGCAAAGAACTTTGCCTATGAACGTGGAGGTTATGAAGCACTCATGTACAGAGAGAATTCAAAAGGAAAGTATATAACCGAAGGAGGCAGCTCAAACTACTTCCTGGTAAAAAATTGTACTGTGATAACCCCTGAAATAGATAACATACTTCCCGGAATTACCAGAAGCAAGGTCATCAAACTCCTCAAAGAAAGTGGAATAGAAGTGGTGGAAAGAAGAGTATATCTGGAGGAATTCCTTAGTGCTGATGAAGTCTTCCTGGTAAGTACCGTTTCCATGGTGATGCCAGTGCGAAGAATAGACGACAGAGAATTCAAGGCTCCCGGTGAAATTACCTTAAAAGCTATGGAACTTTACAGAGACTTTATGGACAAAGAAAAAGAGCGGTATTAACCGCCCCTATTTTTTGAACCTATCTCTTAACTGGTTGATGTATGTCACCATCACGATTTCGTTTTTCACTGTTACATCTATAAGCGTGAAAATCCCCGTAACACATATCCCTCACTGAATGCACTTGCCTTTTCTGGACACACGTGCTTGTCACTATTTTTGTGGGCCTCGCCATGCTTATCCCTGCGTTAGCGTGCTTACCAATTCCCGATAAACCTCTATATTATAACCAAGGGATCTTAAATACATTAATTCTTTCCAGTTTGGAAGGCGCGATCTCCTCACGTAATTCGGGAACAGCACCTCTACCGGCATTTTTAGAACATAAGCTATATTGTCAGAAACATAAAAGGGAGGTTTTATTCTCTCACGCTCCACAGCAGATATATACTTACTATCCTTTCCGATTAACCTCCCCAGTTCCTTCTGGGTCAATGAAAATTGCAATCTCGAATAAACCAGCAGATTCATAATTTGGCATCTTCCTTTCTAAAAAGTGGTGAATGACGCTTTTCAAGGAATTCCGGGACAAGAACTTCAACAGGAACTCCAAGAATTGCTGCTATTGTATCTGCAAGAAAAAAATCAGTTAGTTTTACCTTGCCGTTCTCAATCTTTGAAAGGGTGGCACGGCTTATCTTCGCTTTTTCAGCAAGTTCTTCCTGAGTCATTCCCCTTTTAATCCTGATTTCCTTAAGTTTCATCATTTTTACCTCCATTTTATCCTCTACCCTAAACACCGGATCCAAAACCCGCTCTTCATCTAAGATCCAGTATCCAACATCCAATCCCGCTTTTTATTCTACTGTCTTCGAACATCGCACCATCAGCTGACTGCGTCGCAAGCCTCAGTCTTCGAACGTCGCTCCACCAGCTGACAGCCTCTGCAAGCGTCTTGTTTTTTCTCGGACTCTCGGATCTCGATTCTTACCAGGAGTTCGTGTCAACCGCTTGCGGTTCGAGACAACCACGTAGTGGTTCGGAACAACTCCGAAGGAGTTCGTTACAATCCCGAAGGGATTCGTACCTAAAGCGTAGCAGTGCTTACCCACGCGCAGCGTGCTCACCAGCCGCACAGCGGCCCTCTCGGATTCTCGCCCTCTCGGATTCTCGTCTTTTATTCAGCGTCTGCAAGCCTCAGCCTCGCAAGCGTCGCTCCACCAGTTGACTGCCTCTGCAAGCGTCCTGGACGTAGTCCAGCTCTTTCCGCCGCAGGCGCATGCCAACTGCGAAGCGGTTCGAGACAACCACGAAGTGGTTCGGGACAACTCCGAAGGAGTTCGTGTCAACCGCTTGCGGTTCGTGTCGCTTTATTAACTGACAGCGTCTGCAAGCCTCAACCTCGTGAGCGTCGCTCCATCAACTGACAACGTCGTGAGCCTCGGTCGTCAGCACTTCCACTGCGAAGCAGTTTACGCCCACTCCAAAGGAGTGCTCACAGCTCGAAAAACAGGGACTGTACCTCAGTGGACTGTACCTGTTTTTCGAGGTTTACTAATGGCGCAGCTGGGCTTACCCCCAGCGTAGCAGAGCTTACCCACGCGCAGCGTGCTCACCAGCCGCACAGCGACCCTCTCGGATTCTCGGATTCTCGTCCTTTATTCAGCGTCCGCAAGCCTCAACCTCGTGAGCGTCGCTCCACCAGTTGACTGCCTCTGCAAGCGTCCTGGACGTAGTCCAGCTCTTTCCGCCGCAGGCGCATGCCAACTGCGAAGCGGTTCGAGACAACCACGAAGTGGTTCGGAACAACTCCGAAGGAGTTCGTGTCAACCGCATGCGGTTCGTGTCGCTTTATTAACTGACAGCGTCGCAAGCCTCAACCTCGTGAGCGTCGCTCCATCAACTGACAACGTCGTGAGCCTCGGTCGTCAGCACTTCCACTGCGAAGCAGTTTTCGCCCACTCCAAAGGAGTGCTCACAGCTCGAAAAACAGGGACTGTACCTCAGTGGACTGTACCTGTTTTTCGAGGTTTACTAATGGCGCAGCTGGGCTTACCCCCAGCGTAGCAGGGCTTACCCACGCGCAGCGTGCTCACCAGCCGCACAGCGGCCCTCTCGGATTCTCGTCTTTTATTCAGCGTCCGCAAGCCTCAACCTCGTGAGCGTCGCTCCACCAGTTGACTGCCTCTGCAAGCGTCCTGGACGTAGTCCAGCTCTTTCCGCCGCAGGCGCATGCCAACTGCGAAGCGGTTCGAGACAACCACGAAGTGGTTCGGAACAACTCAGAAGGAGTTCGTGTCAACCGCTTGCGGTTCGTGTCGCTTTATTAACTGACAGCGTCCGCAAGCCTCAGCCTCGCAAGCGTCGCTCCACCAGTTGACTGCCTCTGCAAGCGTCCTGGACGTAGTCCAGCTCTTTCCGCCGCAGGCGCATGCCAACTGCGAAGCAGCTCACACTTTTTTGTATCCCCAATCAATCTGCTGCAAGCAGTGCGGCCGTTCCTATCATTGCCTTGAGTTCTGACGCAGCAACCTTTCTTGTTGTTTTATCAATAATAGCAGATACTTTACCATCTTCCATCACTATTACACGCTCGCCATAGTTTTCGGCTATTGCCATGTCGTGAGTTATCATAACTACAGTAGTGCCGAGTTCTTTGTTTATTCTCTCTGTTAGCTCCATTATGGTTTCCGTGCTCCTGGGATCGAGTGCCGCTGTGTGTTCGTCCAGGAGTAGAAGTTCAGGATCAGATGAAACCGCCATCACAAGGGCAAGCGCTTGCTTCTGTCCACCTGAAAGCTTCGAAGCTTTTCTCTTGAGATCACTTTCTAAGCCCAACTTCGTGGATTTGAGAAGTTCGATGCTCTTTTTGTCAATTCGACCAAATGTTAAGCCTCTCGATCCTTTTCTTCTGGCTAGTATGAGATTCTCCTCTATTGTCAGATTCGGAAACACACCGGTATTCGGATCCTGGCACACAATACTCGCTTTTCTGAATATTTGATTAGCTCTAACAGGTGAACCCATAATCTCGCAACTCCCACGCAGTGGTTTGATCTCCCCTGTAATCACCTTCAGAAGGGTTGACTTGCCCGCTCCGTTTGATCCCACTATGATTACAAACTCACCTGGAAGGATTTTCATTGACACACCTTTAAGCGCTGTTTTTTCATCCAACGTTCCCCTATTGTATACAACCTCAACGTTTTTCACACTTATCATGTTGTCACCTCACTTTTCTTAAAGCGTCTCAATGCGATGACAACAACCACAAATACGGCTGTCAGGAGCTTCATATCAGTTGGTTTAAAACCCACCTTATAGCCGTACTTCATCGCGACAGTGAGAAGGAGCTGATACGCTAATGCTCCAAAAAGTGGGCATAACATTCCGTACATCCAGCCAAATTTACCGAGAAGTATCTCCCCAAGAATTACGGAAGCAAGACATATGACAACGATACCAAGACCCATATTGACATCTGCAAAACCACTGTACATTGAGAAAAGACCTCCTGAAAGACCAGCGAATGCGTTCCCCAGGGCTAACCCGACATAAGCAAAAAGATTAGGGTTCATACCGAGTGTCTTAACAGCAAACCGATTTCGCCCATAACCCCTGAACATGATTCCAAACTCGGTTTTCAAGAAAACCCACATGAGCAGCAGAGCTCCTACCGCAAAGAGAGTTATAATGAATAGATCTCTTCCGTCAGAAATACCGTTGAAAGGTATTGAAATCGCTTTCGCACCTGAACCCTGATAAGAAGCAACAGTGCTACCCAGAAGATCGTCCAAAGGAGTTTTTCCTGCCATCTGCTCGTAATTCATGACTGCTCCAGTGTCAATCCTTGGAATCGGAAGATTCGGTGCCTTCATCACTCTAATATTGACTGAATAGAGTCCAGTCATAACCATTATTGAGGCAAGCAAAGAATTAACACGAAACCTTGTGGTTATGAAGGCCGTTACCACACCTGCCAGAGCAGATGCGATAACGGCGAGAATCAGAGAGTGGACCCACCAATGACCGGAACGAAGGAGTGCCACTGCGACGGCTCCCCCAAGTACATAGGATCCGTCCGGTGTCAAATCAGGAAGATCAACAATGCGAAAAGATATGTAAACACCCATGGCGGCTATAGATAAGAGCAACCCCTGCTCAAAAATCGAGATCACATTTGTCACCTCTCAACACCATTTTCAACAACTATATCGGCTCTCTCCACAAGTTCTTTTGGTATCTCCACTCCAAGTGCTTTCGCAAGATCCAAATTCACAAACAACTCCAAAGAATCAGGCCCGAGAATCCTTGATTCAATCTCGCTCGGCTTTGCTCCTTTCAGCAAAGCCAAAACTATACGCCCGGTTTCAATTCCTACCTGAAAATAGTTAAATCCAAATCCTATGATTCCTCCTCCTCTTGCTATGGAAATGTCCGCAGCAACTATCGGCTTTTTAAGCTTGATAGCAGCGGATCCAATTGCTTGAATTGAGGATGCTACGGTATTATCTGTTCCAACGTAAATAACATCAACGCTTGGTCCAATACTGTTAAGGGCTGTTATCATTTCATTTGGGGTTGTACCGGGAATATCGACAATGGTAAAACCAAGACTTGGGGCAGCTGATTTTGCAATCTCTGTCAGAGTCACAGAATTGGCTTCTCCCGGATTGTAGATCACCCCTACCTTCTTAGCCTCGGGAAACACCATTCTTATGAGCTTCAAATGCGTTGCAACTGGTACCATATCAGAGATTCCAACGATGTTCCCTTCATTCTTACCAAATTGTTTGATCAATCCTGCTCCAACAGGATCGGTTACCGCTGAAAAGACAACCGGCCTGTCAGTTATAGCCTGCGCACATGCTTGAGCCGAGGGGGTTGTCACGGCAACAACAATATCGATGTCCTCGGAAGCAAACTTCTTGGCTATTGCAACCGCATTCTGCACACTTCCCTGAGCACTTTGCCTATCCAATACAATGTCCTTGCCAACTTCAAAACCCGATTCTTCCAGAAAACTTATCATACCCTTTACAACTGCGTCGAGTGCTGGATGATCGACAATCTGAGTAACACCTATCTTGACAACACCAAAACCGACAATTGAAAGAAGGATGACCACGACGGTAATAAACCTTTTCATACAAACACCCCCTGTAAAGTTATATAAAAAAAGAGGGCATCTTTTTCAGATGCCCTCTTCTTCTACCTTATGAGTTCCCCAATTATGTAGCAAGTGGTATTGGGGGAACCCCTGAAGAGGGCAATCCCCTAAACCACCAATAATAAGCAAATATGGAATTTTTACTGCAAACTGATCTTTCTCTTAGCTTTAACATCCGCTTGCCTCCATAAATACTTTTCACATATCATACCAAAATTTACATTTTTAGTCAAGCTCACGAGTTGCCTCACAAAAAATCCACTCGAAAAAGAAAATGGACGCAGACCAAACTACAAAGTTCTGGCTTTTGCCCTGGTGGGTTTGTCCCCCACCGAATGCACTTGCCTTTTCTGGACACACGAGTCTGTCTCTAATTTTTAAACTTGGTTCTGGATTAAATTGTATGCATTATGGTATTATAGAGGAGTGCCAATCCACAAATTTCCGGAAATTTGTGGAGTATGAGTCCAAGTAATTCCAAACCCTTATAAACAAGTTGGTGGTGATATATATGGATCTCTCTCTTTTAAGTATTTACAATCCATGGTGGGATTTATCAAAAAATGCCAGTGAAATAAAGAACAAAATCTTAAAAAACTATGTGCAGGCATCATTTAAAAGAAATTACAGTGGTTTCTTTGACTTTGAAAGCAACGGTCTTTACATCCTCAGGGGACCCCGGCAAATTGGAAAGTCAACCCTTTTAAAGATCGCAATAAGCAAGCTAATAGAAAAAGGAGAAAGAAGATCGATTCTCTATATACCCCTTGATACGGTAAAAGATTTTAAAGTTCTCAGAGACATCCTCCTTGATTTTCTCAAATTCTCAAAATCTGAAAAGAAGAGATACATATTTCTGGACGAAATCAGCATGGTAGAAGATTGGCAAAAAGCAATAAAGGAATTGAGAGATAACACTGACTTCGCAGATGATTTCTTTGTACTAACAGGATCTTCAGCCTGGGACATTAAAAGGACTTCAGAAAGATTACCTGGAAGAAAGGGAAATGTAAAGTCAGATGTTTTACTTTTGCCGATGATGTTCTCTGAATTCTTTGAGAATATAGAAAGGAAGAAATCCCCAAAATACGATGTCAACGAAATAATTTCCCTGGGAAAAGATGATGAATACGAGCTCAGACTTATAAGCAAAGATACCGAGATATTGTTTGAGCAATATTTGAATTCTGGGGGGATTCCGGCTGTGATAGAAGCAGCATTATCCGGAGGAGGAGACCTTGAAAACCACTATGACACATTGTGGGATATTTTATTAGGAGATATAGAAAGACAGGGGTTATCAAGATCGAAACTTTTGGATGTTCTGGGTTTTACCTCGAGCAGATTATCTCAAAGATTTTCCTGGAAATCGGCAGCTTCTGAAGTCGAAATCGACACAAAAACCTTTCAAAAATATATTAATGCTTTGGCTTACAATTTCATGTGCGCGGTTTTGAAATTCCTTGACAAAGATACCCTCAGTCCACGAGAAAGAAAACAAAAGAAAGTTTACTTTTATGATGTCTTTCTCCTTTATACTCTCAGACAAAAGCTTGGAATCACCAATGATAAAGCCTCTCTTATTGAGAACATTGTTGGAACTCACTTGTTGTACAGATATGGAAAAAATCTTGAAAATGGGCTCACGGATTTTTTAGGTGTTGGTTACTGGTATTCAAAGGAAGGAAAGGAGATAGATTTTCTCGTTAATGGAATTCCTATTGAATTGAAATACCAAAATAAAATCAATGCAGATGACTTGAGAACAATAAAACGAGTATTTGGAAAAGGTATATTGCTTTCTAAGAAAACCCTCGATCTTTCCGGCGAGATAAAAATAATACCCGTATCGCTTTTTCTATATATGATATAGCGTGTATGTAGTCAAATAAAATTGCCACCCGATCTCTGGCACAAAGCAAATAGGAAAGCCGTATGCGGGAAAACTGCAAGAATTTTTTTCACTTGCCTTTCTAGACACACGGGACAGACACCGAAAAAGGTGTCTGTCCCTATTTTTTTCCTGTCCCTATTTTTTTCCGAACCTTTATGCACCAAATCTGCAATTGGGCTGAAAAATAAATGTGGTGTATATTTGAAGTATGGGGGTGGTTAAATGGTGGACTATATGAGAATGGCAGAGCTATTTGTTGATCACATAAAGAGGGAATATCCGGACGATATATCAATCGTCGCTTATTACGGGTCATACGCCCAGGGAACCCAAAATCATAATTCAGATTTCGACCTTTTCTTTATCCCTGCTACTGAACGCGGTTTTGAGTTGAGTGATTGCATCATTCTGGATGGAATCGGAATCGACTTCTTTTCTATTTCCTGGGATCGAGCGGAACGCATTGCGAATTTCAATGAGAATATTGTCTCGGTTATTGCCGATTGCAAACTTCTCTATGTTCGCTCTGAAGAAGACAAAGAGCGCTTGGAATCTTTGCAGGATATTATCCGGTCGTATCAGACGCCAAAAAAGCGAAAAGCCATGTTGGATAAGGCTGAACGGGTATTCAACGATACTTATCGAATCCTGCATTATCTAAGAAATTCGAAAGACATCTCAGAACAGAGAACAGAGGTATTCCATGCTTTAACCCACATCTTACAAAGCGTTGCGCTCATCAATCAGACATATTTGAAAAGCGGCTGGGGGAAAAACTTCAAACAGGTCTTCTCATTACCACTTCAACCTGAAGATCTTGAAAAATTGGTATATCAGGCTATTAACGCTAAATCAAAAAAAGAAATGTTAGAAGCTCTTGAAAAATTGTGCGATAGGACCGCAGGATTGTTGAAGAAAGAAAAGGAGAAATTTCGTTCAAAAAATTCCTTTGAATCTGTATTTAAGGATTTCTATGAAGAATTGCGATCGACATTTCTGAAAATTGAGACAGCTTGCGATAATAATCAGCCTGAGATCGCTTTTTGCGCTTCTGCAATGCTTCAAGATGAAGTTAAATACTGCCTTAACAAAATAGGGGACCGCAACATCATAGAAAGGTTTTCAAAGCTGGAACCACTGAGAGCATTTGACCCTTTGAATCTTAAACCCCTTAAAAGTGCAGCAGTAAGATATGAAAAAGAACTTGTAGAGTTGTTGGGAGAAAACAATGTTCCCATTACAAGAATGGATAATTTGGAGGAATACAGGAATTACCTAAAACAGCGAAAATATTTGGTCGAATAAACATTTTGGACATAAGAAAAATGCCCCTGAATTTTGCGGCAAATCTCCCTTTACAAATTATTTTGCAGTTTATGGGCTTTCCGCCAGTAAAGGACAAACAATATTCCCGGAACAAGCAAGAGAGTGTTTATTCCGTAAGGGGCATAGAGGAAGTTTATATTTTCAGTTAAAGGCCAATGGATGAAAAAAATAACATAATTTGCGGCGCTGAAAATAATGGCAATCCAGCCTCCAATGAGTTTCCACTTCCACGCTAATGCAAGCCCAATAATGCATATAAAGCTGAAAAATGGCGGGATGTTTTCGATGAACGGATAATTCTCAGCCGCATAAGGGTCTGTTACCCCCGTTGTAAAAAAGTTAGCGATATAACCGGCGAATATAAACACGCCAATCGCTATAACAACTACCGACCAGATTCTAGCTATCAGCAGCAAACGGCTTGGACCTTTTTTCTCTAACTTCACATTTTCTTCCATAACATCACCCCAATTAATCTACCTCCGATAGATTTTTCACATTTCTCTCCTAATTCCATTACGATTTTACACCCTTGAGTACTTCATATGGAAAACGCATTTAGTGTAAGGCTCTCTGCTATTATTTAATGCGAGCAATCGATAGTGGCGTAGGTTTTCTTTGCTCATGTTTTGGGTAAAGGGTCAATTTTCTATGGTCCCTTTAAATATCTGAATAACTACTTATTAAAAGTAGGGATAGACACAATCATTGCCTGAATTGACTCGTCATCCTGGACTTGATTCAGGATCTCATTCTTCAAAAAAGATTCTGGATTAAAGATTTTCAGAATGACAGTTTTTACCCACTCCGAAGGAGTGCACACCCCTGACGAAGTCAGGATCGAGTAGGAGGGGGGATCCCCCCCGTCCTCTCACAGAACCGTGCGTACGGGCCAACGTACACGGCTCATGGATTGAGTATCGGATTCTCCGACGGTGGTAGAATACCATCATACTACCTCCGCATGGCCTTCAGAATAAGTCGCATATAACAGAATCGGTTTCTTCTTCCACACAGGCATCGGTTTTCTACCCCTTTCGAGGAATATACCCAACCCTATAATGGATTACTTGCCTGCCCCAGCCATTTCAGACCACCGTCGGCATTTCAGCCTCCGTTACGGGCTCCTGTTATACTCGCTTTCCTTTGTGCCATTTCCTCAATCCTTCCCCCCTTCGCAAGTAACAGGCCCTTTCGGTTCCTGTTACCCCCATCGCTCAAGGCGATAGTCCCTTCTCCTTTCAGAGAGGTTCAACACTACTACGGGTTCGTCTGCCATCCTCCTCCGCTTCACCAGTCCTTGGGTCTCCCCATGTTCCGGCTTACCCATTTTGGGACGAGTGAGGACTTCCCCGGGTAAGACATACAGCTTTCATCCGAATCCTGCCATCCCAACCTGTAGAGTTGGAGCTCGGGCTTCCCCATGTAAGGCAAGGTTACTCTCTCTACCGGCCAACGCTGGTTCACTTTCGTTCAGTTCCGGATTTTGCCTTAGGCTTCCTTCAGATTCACCGTTACCAGTGACACCCTTGCCCTCAGCTAATGCTTATCTCGCTCCCCGCATTCGGGACTTTCACCCTATAGTTGTATGTCATGCCGGGCACACCTTACCCCCAGCGTAGCTGGGCTCACCCCCAGCGCAGCTGGGCATACCCATGGCCTTTTAATTTCAGCAATATCAACCGCTTGCGGTTCATGTCGCTTCGCTACCCGAAGGAGTGCACACCCCTGACGAAGTCAGGCTTACCACTAGCGAAGCTGGGTCCACCCATGCGAAGCGTGCTTTGTACATTCGTCATCCTGAACTTGATTCAGGATCTCTCCTAATCAACCGCTCGTGGTTCGGAACAACTCCGAAGGAATTCTCATCACTTGCATAGCCAGTCATACCCACTCGCGGTGTGCTTACCAATTCTCAGATTTTTGAAGAAGTAAAACATATGCAGGAATTGCTTCTATAGTAATATTTTTGTGTGTTATGGTTCTTTGAAGGTCCCATGTAATCAAATATCTTTTTCGAACTGCTTTGCCAGAAGGAAACTCCAGGAACCCTTCCAGTTCCCTTACAGATATTTCGTTGACATCAGATACGTATGTGATATTATACAGGTCAATCTCTTTACCCTCACGGCAAACAAAATCGATCTCTCTTTTACCTGACCAATAGAAAACATCATCGTATATTGTCCTAAGGTAGAGATACACAACATTTTCAAGCAGTTTTCCACGATCCGGAGTTAACGAACCACACATAGCGTTACGAAGGCCAGTATCAACCATGTAATATTTAGAAGGTCTTCTTATGGCTCTCTTTATAGAATAATCAAAATGACGTACCTCAAAACTCATATAAGCCTCTCCAAGATATTGAATATAATTGGCAATAGTGGTTGTTGATGATTTCTCGCCAAACTCAGCTTCTATAACTTTTTGCAGCCCGCGAATTGATAGCTTACAACCACTGTTTTGAGCTAGAAATAAAGAAACAAACTTGAGTAGCTTCATATTCAGCACATTGTAGTGCGTAGAAATATCCTTAAACAGGATGTCTTCTGCATACTGAGTGAGGATTCGCCTGGCTCTTGATTCGTTTATAGGTCTTCTGAGTACCACTTCTGGGAAGCCACCGAACCTCATATATTCGGCAAGGAGTCCTTTGATGGCATTCTTGTTTTTTCTTATGTATATGCTATCTGTGCTATACCCTTGATTTATGACAAGCTCACTGAAACTAAACGGTAAGGTTTCGAATACAACATGCCGGCCTGTGAGCAAACCAGCAAGTTCAGAACTCAGGAGTTTCGACGAAGAACCGGAGATAAAAACAGTATTATTGTGATGAGTATCAAGAAAAGTTCTTACCCACCTGTGCCAGTCCTTTACGTTTTGTACCTCATCAAGAAATAGAAAGAAATCTTCCCCACTATAAACCTTTTCTCCGTATACTTCTAGAAGACGTTGAATAGTTGATGGGGTGAGTTCTAAAGATGATAGGGTATAATCTTCGAAGTTAATGTAGAGACACCTCTCCGGTGCAATTTCTTTCATCAGATTCTGAATTATAAGATAAAGCAAAGTTGATTTCCCGGCTCTACGGGGCCCCTGAATTACAATCGCTCCGTGGTAATCCATAAAGGGTTTTATCTGTGAAAGCACCCTCCTCGGAATTATATTTAGTTGCTGATTACCCCAGAGGTTCCACCTTAATAAAACCTCGAAAAATTCTTCATCATTCATCATAATCACCGAAGAAATTATAACATATGACCTCCGCACAGGTCAATATTATAAAATCACGACCTGTTTGCAGGTCATACAGATATCTGCATAGAAAAATAAAAATATAGCAGGTGGTAAGAAAAAACGGTGGCGTGTAAAGTCTATAACAAATCTTTGATTCGGGAAGGCTCGGGAATACACAACGATTAAGAAACACGATATTACATCCCGAAAGCACTTCCAGGCCGATAGGTCACATAACTCTTGGCACGAAGCAGACAGGAAAGCCGTATGCGGGAAAACCGCACGTACGGTTTGATGTGGCAGGAGATGGAAACCTGGGTACGGCAATACTAGTGAGGCACTCCCGAAGGAAACGGGGAGAAACCGGATAGGTGTTGCCTAAACCTAAGGCGCCATCTCTTGACCCTACTATTTTTTTACCTCAGTCTGTCCCTGTTTTCTTGTCTCTGTTTTCTTATTTGCATATTTTTCTGGAATTTTGGCAATACAAAAACCAGCGTTTGGAGAAATAAGAATCAAACCGCTACTTACGCATCAAGTAAGGGGTTTCGGTTTTTATCCAAGTAGGTTTATCTCCCACCGAATGCACTTGCCTTTTCTAGACACGTTTTTTTCTGAAGTTGCAGAAGAAGAGAATTATGGACACCTGAGGTGGGTAATGGGTCAATTCCTTATGGCCTCCCTGGGAAAAACCTGAAACTTATTGACTTTATACGCACACGGGACAGACACCAAAAAAAAGGTGTCTGTCCCTATTTTGAAATATCAAGACTCTCGATATCAACGTCCCAAAAACATCTTTTTGATAGATTTTTCTTCATTTTTATCACCAAGCATATTATATCATGAAATTGGAAAACGAAGGCGGTTTATACGCTCTCTGAAAAGCCAATAATCAGATGTTCAGGGATCAAAGAGTGTAGTATAAAACCGGTAAGATCCACATTTTTTGCTGGCTTTGTTGGCTCCCCGCTAACGTAGCAGGCCGCGCTATCTTTTTGGGTTTATTAAGCTATGCACGCATTGCTCTATCAGCTGACAACTTCGTAAGGCCAAAACGCGAAAATGCCTACAAATCACACATTTAAAAAGGGTGTTTTTCATAATTTCTTGACATCATAATAATTGTAGTAAAGTATGATATACTATAAGCAAGAATATAGTAAAATGCATTATACATTAGGGGTTGATCGGATGATTTCCTTAGATGTATATTTTGAAATTCAGGATCGTTTATTAAAAGCGGTTCCAACGGAGTTTAGACGGTATCTTTATACCACTATTAACTGGGATGCCAGAATGATAGGGTTGACAGGGTTTAGGGGCATTGGTAAAACAACATTATTGCTGCAATGGTTAGCAAACGAATCAAAGGGTTCTTCTGAATATTTGTACATATCAGCGGATAACCCCCTTGTTTTGAAGGATGGGTTGTACAATATCGGGGATACTTTTTTTAAGTACGGAGGAAAGCTCTTGGTTGTAGATGAAGCACACAGATATCCTGGTTGGTCTTCAGAGCTGAAAGCGCTTTACGATGCTTTCCCGAATAAGAAAATCATCTTCACAGGCAGTTCTACAATGGAGATATTGAGAGGAAAAGCGGATCTTTCGCGTAGAGCTGTGATTTACAACCTGAACATTCTCTCGTTCAGAGAGTACCTTCAGATTAGAACAGGTGACCGTATCGAATCGGTGAAACTGGATGAGCTGCTGATAAATCACAGGAAAATCTCAGCATCTTTATTGCATTATGAACCTTTGAAGTTTTTCTCTGAGTATCTCCAGCAAGGTGCATATCCATATTTTGTCGAAGGGGATTATTACAACAAGGTCCTTAATACGCTGGATAAGGTTATTTACGATGACATTATGGGCGTCAGCGGTATAAAGCCTGAAGGAGCCGCAACGATAAAGCGGCTTATTGCCTTCCTGACTACGAGTACTGTTCCTAAGATATCTGCTGAAAAATTGTGCAACGCTCTCGGTATAACAAAACCCACTCTGTACAACTACCTCGATTTAATGGAGCATGTTCGGCTCATTACCCGTGTTCCACCGGAGAAAATAGGGCACAAATTCCTCAGAAGCGGAGCAAAAGTGTTCTTGAGCAATCCAAATATTTATTATGCACTAAGCAGGCCAATCTGGAGTCTTGAAGCAAATACTGGCACAATACGGGAAGCGTTTTTTGCCAGCCAATTTTTTTCTTATTCAATTGCTGTGCCAGACGTTGGCGATTTTTCCATAAGGTTTAATGGAAAACGGATCGTATTCGAAATAGGTGGTCCCGGAAAAACGCTTCAACAGATAAAAAACGAGAAAAATGCTTTTGTACTGAAAGACGGCATAGAAAGTGGTTATTCACAGGTTATTCCACTATATTTGATCGGGATGATGTATTGAAACATGTTTGTTTCTACTATTCGTCTGTGCAATAGATGTGCAACTAACGCGCAATTACCTAGGTTTTATCTATGATTCTCAGCTATCTTTTTTACTTTGACAAAACTGCATGCATATCAACGCAGCATAGACTAACGTTTGTTCCCATTATGCCTCTTCCATCTTAACCCTACATCGGATGACTTCCGAGTTTTAACCACCGAAAGCGTGTGCCAACTGCAAAGCAGCTCTCGGGTTCTCGCCTTCACGGTCTCTTTTTCTCGATTCTCGGATCTCAGTTTTTCGTTGTAGGTTGTAGGTTGTGCGTAAACCTTTTTCAACATATTTACCCCCTAAAAGGATTGGACAAAAGGAGAGCAACAGCATAGAATAAAGGAAAGAAAAAGGGGGTAAAAGGAATGAAAGGAAAAACACCGCGAAGATACAGTTCAGAATTCAAAATCAAATTGGTTAAGGAGTATTTAGGAACAAACAAGAGTTACAGAGAATTGGGAGTCGAATATGATGTGGATGCTTCACTTATCATGAGCTGGGTAAAGCGCTACGAAAGATACAAAGAAAATGCGTTCCAGCCTCCGAAAAGGAAGCCTTCATTCATAGCAGATGAAAGCAAGATACCCGCTTTTCTTAAAGAAGAGCTCGGCCTGGATAAGATAAAGGAACACAGTGATGATCCTGAAGAAATAAACGCCGAATTGGAAAGATTGAAATTGGAACTTGCTGAGAGAGACCTGAGAATAAGAATACTCAAGGAAAAATTAAAAAAAACGAACATGGAAGAGAACCAGGGAAAAAAGTAACAGATATTACGATCCTCTGTATTGCTAACAAGTACATAAATTGGGGATTTCGTGTAAGCTTCGTTCTTGAAGTTTTAGAGATACCAAGAAGCAGCTATTACAGGAGCAAGAATCCGGGCTTTTTCCTGAAAGGCAGGAGAGGAAGAAAGGAAAGAGGTTATGCCTTTAATGTTTTTGGAGGTATCACAAAAGACGAAGAGATAGAAAAACTGCTGCTGTGGTTTAATGCGATCGAATCTCCTTTACAAGAGGAATATTATTTGAAGTACATGGGTTCAAAAAAGATAGCCAGATATATCCGGAACGTATACGGAATCATAGTAAATCACAAGAAATTGCACCGACTCAGGAAAAAGCTCGGACTTGTTGGGAAGTACAAAAGGCGTGAAAGGCATCCATACACTCGAAGCCGTTCAATAACAGTGACAAAAGCGAACCAATTGTGGGAAGCGGATATAACATTCGTAAAAACACGTGAAGATGGGAATGCAGCGATACTGAACATAATAGACGTGTATGACAGAAGCATAGTGGGAACATATGTAGGTAAAAGCTGCAAAAAGGAACATTTCATTCAATTAATGAAAATAGCGATCACAAAAAGAGCAAAACCACAAATAATAAGAACGGATAACGGAAGCCAATTTAAAGCATTAGATACGGGAATATACATGAATGAAGAAAATATAATCCATGAATTTGGAATAGTAAGGAATCCGGATTCGCAAGCATTTATTGAATCGTCATTCTCTTCTTTGAAAAGGGAATTCGTAAGAAACAACGAATTCAAGAATCTTGAAGACTTGTGTGAAAAACTAAAGGTATATCTGTCTTTTTACAACAACCTGAGACCTCATGGGTCATTGAAATACCAAACACCAAGATACTATACTGAATTCTCCAGCCAAAACGAGCCTGTGTACGTAAATCCTTGATGTTGGTCTGTTTTTGTCCAATATTTGGGGGTCAAGCCGTCAATACTTTCAAGGGGGTAAATATGATGGATTGTGACGTACAACGAACAATGCACAACATACAACGATTTTCTTGTTTCTCGAATCTCAAGTCTCGGATCTCGGACTCTCGGTCACCATTTCTCGATTTTCTCGGTTCTAAGATCCGCAACGTAGTTGCGCATAGCCGTGACGGAGTCACGCACAGCCTGAGCTTAGCTCAGCATAGCCGCCGCGAAGCAGCGCACAGCCTCGCGCGTAGCTCTCCCGGCGCAGCCAAGCTTACCCACGCGCAGCGTGTTCACCAATTCTCAGATTTTTGAAGAAGTAAAACATATGCAGGAATTGCTTCTATAGTAATATTTTTGTGTGTTATGGTTCTTTGAAGGTCCCATGTAATCAAATATCTTTTTCGAACCGCTTTGCCAGAAGGAAACTCCAGGAACCCTTCCAGTTCCCTTACAGATATTTCGTTGACATCAGATACATATGTGATATTATACAGGTCAATCTCTTTACCCTCACGGCATACAAAATCGATCTCTCTTTTACCTGACCAATAGAAAACATCATCGTATATTGTCCTAAGGTAGAGATACACAACATATTCAAGCAGTTTTCCACGATCCGGAGTTAACGAACCACACATAGCGTTACGAAGGCCAGTATCAACCATGTAATATTTAGAAGGTCTTCTTATGGCTCTCATTATAGAATAATCAAAATGACGTACCTCAAAACTCATATAAGCCTCTTCAAGATATTGAATATAATTGGCAATAGTGGTTGTTGATGATTTCTCGCCAAACTCAGCTTCTATAACTTTTTGCAGCCCGCGAATTGATAGCTTACAACCACTGTTTTGAGCTAGAAATAAAGAAACAAACTTGAGTATCTTCATATTCAGCACATTGTAATGCGTAGAAATATCCTTAAACAGGATGTCTTCTGCATACTGAGTGAGGATTCGCCTGGCTCTTGATTCGTTTATAGGTCTTCTGAGTACCACTTCTGGGAAGCCACCGAACCTCATATATTCGGCAAGGAGTCCTTTGATGGCATTCTTGTTTTTTCTTATGTATATGCTATCTGTGCTATACCCTTGATTTATGACAAGCTCGCTGAAACTAAACGGTAAGGTTTCGAATACAACATGCCGGCCTGTGAGCAAACCAGCAAGTTCAGAACTCAGGAGTCTCGACGAAGAACCGGAGATAAAAACAGTATTATTGTGATGAGTATCAAGAAAAGTTCTTACCCACCTGTGCCAGTCCTTTACGTTTTGTACCTCATCAAGAAATAGAAAGAAATCTTCTCCACTATAAACCTTTTCTCCGTATACTTCTAGAAGACGTTGAATAGTTGATGGGGTGAGCTCTAAAGATGATAGGGCATAATCTTCAAAGTTAATGTAGAGACACCTCTCCGGTGCAATTTCTTTCATCAGATTCTGAATTATAAGATAAAGCAAAGTTGATTTCCCGGCTCTACGGGGCCCCTGAATTACAATCGCTCCGTGGTAATCCATAAAGGGTTTTATCTGTGAAAGCACCCTCCTCGGAATTATATTTAGTTGCTGATTACCCCAGAGGTTCCACCTTAATAAAACCTCGAAAAATTCTTCATCATTCATCATAATCACCGAAGAAATTATAACATATGACCTCCGCACAGGTCAATATTATAAAATCACGACCTGTTTGCAGGTCATACAGATATCTGCATAGAAAAATAAAAATATAGCAGGTGGTAAGAAAAAACGGTGGCGTGTAAAGTCTATAACAAATCTTTGATTCGGGAAGGCTCGGGAATACACAACGATTAAGAAACACGATATTACATCCCGAAAGCAATTCCAGGCCGGTAGGTTACATAACCCTTGGCACGAAGCAAACGGAAAAGTCGTATGCCGGAAAACTGCATGTGCTTTTTCTCACTTGGCTTTCTTATATACACGATAGGTCCTCAAAAAAAGAGTCTGTCCCCTATTTTTTCGATATTACATCCCGAAAGCACTTCCAGGCCGATAGGTCACATAACTCTTGGCACGAAGCAGACAGGAAAGCCGTATGCGGGAAAACCGCACGTACGGTTTGATGTGGCAGGAGATGGAAACCTGGGTACGGCAATACTAGTGAGGCACTCCCGAAGGAAACGGGGAGAAACCGGATAGGTGTTGCCTAAACCTAAGGCGCCATCTCTTGACCCTACTATTTTTTTACCTCAGTCTGTCCCTGTTTTCTTGTCTCTGTTTTCTTATTTGCATATTTTTCTGGAATTTTGGCAATACAAAAACCAGCGTTTGGAGAAATAAGAATCAAACCGCTACTTACGCATCAAGTAAGGGGTTTCGGTTTTTATCCAAGTAGGTTTATCTCCCACCGAATGCACTTGCCTTTTCTAGACACGTTTTTTTCTGAAGTTGCAGAAGAAGAGAATTATGGACACCTGAGGTGGGTAATGGGTCAATTCCTTATGGCCTCCCTGGGAAAAACCTGAAACTTATTGACTTTATACGCACACGGGACAGACACCAAAAAAAAGGTGTCTGTCCCTATTTTTGTTTTAAGCAAAATATGCTAGAAACGGATGTAGTTCTCTTTCGGAATACTTTAATTTTCTTGGTGCTTCCACCTTGCCTCTTTCTCTTTCTTCTATCTCTTTCAGTTCCGCATCTGAAACTACAGTTCTTAAGAAAAATTTTCTCGGTTTAGAATCGATTTTTACAAAAGGCGAATCAGGGTTGTCCCTTATATCTACATATATTTGAGCTCCGATTGTTCTCCACGGTGTTTTGCCTTGAGAGCCACAGAGCTTATCATATCCTTTTTCTACTGCGTTTTCCCATATCTCTTCTACCGTAAGAGGACGCTTCTCTTCTTCAAGAATTTTTTTAGTGTGTATGGCAAAATAAAAATACAGCAAGTGGCAGGATAAAAATCCAGCAGTAAGGAAAAGAAAAAGATCATTGCCAGCACCCGGAAAATCCATTACCCTTTAATTGCACACCAAAACAGTTAAAGGGGGTTAGAAAGGAGTGCTGACAATGATCCAGGTACATCATATCAAATATTTGCGAGAATTTGAAGGGAAATCATTGAGGAGCATAGCCAATGAGACGGGGCATGATTTCAGAACGGTAAAGAAATACGACGAAATGGATGATTTGAACGAGCATGTTCAACGTAGAAAGAAGACCTCCAAGCTCGATCCGTACAAGCCCAAAATAGATGAATGGCTGGAAGAAGATAAAAAGGTAAAGGCAAAACAACGTCATACTGCTAGAAGGATTTACAAGAGACTATGTGAGGAATATCCGAATTTTCCGCTCAGCGAACGTACGGTAAGAGCATATGTGAGAAAGAAAAAGAAGGAGCTGTATTCCAACGAAGGTTATTTACCTCTTGACCATCCTGGTGGCGAAGCACAAGCAGATTTTGGACAGGCTGAGTTCATTGAAAAGGGTAAGGGAACGACGCTGCATTATCTGAATCTTTCTTTTCCATACAGCAACGGGGGATACTTTCAACTGTTTAGAGGGGAAAACCTTGAATGTTTGCTCGAGGGGCTGAAGAACATATTCGAACATATTGGAAAGGTACCCCGGCGTATATGGTTCGACAACCTATCTCCCGTGGTGAAAAAAATTCTGGATGGAGGGGAAAGGGAGGTAACGGAGAAGTTTTACAGATTCTGCCTACATTATGGTTTTGAACCTGTGTTTTGTAATCCTGGTTGTGGCAATGAAAAAGGCAATGTGGAAAACAAGGTTGGATATAACAGGCGGAACTTCTTTGTTCCCATACCCAGGATAGAGAATCTTGAAGATTACAACAAAGAGCTCTTAATCCTCTCGGAGAAAGATATGGAAAGACCCCATTACCGAAAGGAAAAGAGCATTAAAGAACTGTTTTTAGAAGAAAAGAAAAAGATGCTCCTACTCAACGAAAAACCTCTGGATATTTCCAGGGTACAGAAAGCAAAGACAGACAAGTATGGGATGCTTCGTTTTGAAAACAACAGATACTCCGTGTCACCAAAACATGCTGAAACAGAAGTGTGGTTGAAGATAGGGGCAAGGGAACGAAGTACCGAGATTACGAGCGTACGCAACCGATTTTAAGGAATACGATGCCCTGGTGGGTGAAAGGAAATGAAAGAACTCATCGCTCAATACTGCAAAGAACTGAGATTGGGAAAAAGTATAGTGGAAAACTACCAAAAGATACAGACAGAAACCAACGAGGAATTCCTGGTGAAACTACTGAAGCTGGAGATTGAAAACAGACGGGTATCACGTAAAAATCGTTATCTAAAACAGGCGAATTTCGAGGTAATGAAAACCTTCGAAGACTACAGTTTTGAAAACGTACAGATACCCAAGAGTATAACATTGGAAGAATTACAAGAAGGGAGGTTTCTGGGAAAGAAAGAGAACCTAATACTGTATGGCCCTGTAGGAACAGGAAAAACACACATGGCAACAGCCATAGGTATCGCAGCTTGTAACCGGGAAAAGAAAGTCAGATTTTACAGAACGGCCACACTGGTAAATGAACTTGTGGAAGCAAAAAGCAACGGAACATTGAAGAGGTTCTTGAAGACACTCAGAAAGACAGATTTGCTCATATGCGACGAATGGGGTTACATACCTTTAGACCGAGAAGGAGCGCAACTCTTGTTTCAAGTGATTGCGGAAAGATATGAGAGGAACAGCGTAATAATCACAACGAACCTTGAGTTCAGCAAATGGAATGGGATATTCTACGATGAGAAACTCACCAGTGCCATAATAGACAGATTGATTCACCATTGCCATTTGTTGGTGTTTACAGGCAAGAGTTACCGATTGGAACATTCGAGTATTAAGGCTTAATTTTTTTACCCCGGGTGCTGGTTTTTTATTTTTCCAAACGCTGGATTTTTATATTGCCAAAAACAGACCTTCTTTTCTCTTTTATCTTCTAAGTGCATAGTTTGGGAATTGTAGTGAATTAGACCAACTTAATTCAATTGCTATTATAGTTTTTCTAAGGAAAAAGTCGGCAACTTTAAAGGACAAAAACCTGAAGCTTTAATTAAACGAATAATAGAGGCTCATACGAAAGAAGATGATATCGTTTTAGATTTCTTTAGTGGGACAGGAACAACGGCAGCTGCGGCACATAAACTAAAAAGACAGTGGATTATGGTTGAACAATTAGATGAACATATGGAAATGCAAGTAGGAAGACTAAAAAATGTTATTAATGGCGAACAGACTGGTATTTCTAAAGATGTTGGTTGGCAAGGTGGTGGCGATTTTATATACATGGAGCTGATGAAACTAAATGAAGGTTTTATCCAAAAAATAGAAGATGCTAATACTATGGAAGAACTTCTAAATATATGGGATGAGATGAAACAACATTCATTTTTGAGCTATAGGGTTGATCCAAAATTATTTGATGAAAACATTGAAGAGTTTAAAGCTCTTAGTCTGGATGAACAAAAGAAATTACTACTTGAGATGCTGGAATACAACGACCTTTATGTAAATTACAGCGAAATTGATGATGTTATTTACAATGTGAGTGAAGAAGACAAAAAGCTCAATAAAGACTTTTACGAGGAGAGAAAAGATGCCTGATAATCAAAGATTAAACCAGGAATATGATATTCTTTCAAAGAAAGAGGTTGCAGCATATTTAAGGCTTGATGAACATACTGCTTATAGGATGGCAAGGAAAGGAGAAATTCCTGCTTACAAGGTAGCAGGACAGTGGCGGTTTAAGAAAATGATGATTGAAGAGTGGTTAGAGCAAAATCTGAAATATGAAAAACAGGGAGGGCAATAAAATGACATTGATGGAAGAATTGAAAGAACTCTTAAAGGAAGATACGCGGTTTGTCGATACTGAAGGAAAACTATTAAAAAACAAAATAGTAGAACATGCTTTGAAACTTGATAAGGGTTTGATAAAACTTCTATTAAAAAACAAACGGATAAAGGAACATTTCTTCAAGGATGTAGATGGTGTTTTAGTTTTTGACAAAGAGAAGTTTATGAAATTCATTGATAACAAAGAATTTTTACCGGATTCATATACTGCTTTTAAAAATAAAATTGGTCTTGCTAATAAGGAAGGAAAGTATTTAGCAAAAAGCAAAGAAATTGTTTTGGTATGGCCCTATAAAGATTGTGTTCTTGAAGGTGGGCAGGAAAAATCTGATGAAAAAAGAAAAGAAATTTTTCATAATGTAATTCTTGCTCCGGATGAGATTGATAGATTATTAGAACCTAAGGTATTTACTAATTTTAAAAGAATAGATAAAGACGGAGAACACCAGCTTGACGGATTCAGGAGAGATGATGAGATAAACAGGAAAAGAGGACTGCCCGAAGATACGATAACAGATAATTTGATTATTAAAGGAAATAATCTTCTTGTATTATATTCGCTTTTAAAAGAATTTAGAGGGAAGGTGAAGCTAATTTATATTGACCCCCCTTACAATACAGGGAGTGATGAATTTCAATATAATGATAATTTCAGACACTCTACTTGGCTTACTTTTATGAAAAATAGACTAGAAGTTGCAAAAGAACTATTAAAAGATGATGGGGCTATTTTTGTTCAATTAGATCATCATGAAATAGGATATCTAAACGTTCTGATGGATGAAACTTTCGGAAGGGGCAATAAGGTTCAGATAATTGCCATTAAGACGGCATCCCCTGCTGGATTCAAAGTTGTAAATCCTGGTCCAATAGATGTAACAGAGTATATACTATTTTATGCCAGAGATAAAAAGAAGTTTAATTTTAAACTCCAATATGTAGAAGTAGAATATCATGAGAATTATGATCGTGTTATTCTTAATTTTGAAGATAAACCTGAAAATTGGAAGTTAGAATCAATCAAAAAAGTTGTCTTAGAAGAAAATGGAATTCCTGTAACAGGCTCTCTGAGAAAAGCATACAAAGAAGCCCAAAGACGGTGGGGCAAATATTGGAAGATTATTTTTAATCAATTAATTGCAGAATTTGCCTTGAGGAACAAAGAACGAATTGTAAGTATTAGAGACCCTCACAAACCTTCTGAAAGTTTGAAACAACTTTTGATAAAATCTAAAAAGGAGAGAGACAGGATTTTTGTATATGGAAGAGAAGGTGCAGACCCAATATTTGTAATAAACGGTGGTGCATTAGCATTTTATAAAAATAAGGTAAAAAATATTGGTGGCAGAGAAGTGCCAACAGAGTTATTAACAGATTTTTGGGGAGATATAAGTTGGGCAGGCATAGCTAATGAAGGTGGCGTTCGTCTAAAGGAAGGGAAAAAACCAGAGGCCCTCTTAAAACGTATTATAGAGCTATCAACTGAAGAAAATGATATAGTCTTAGACTTCTTCATGGGCACTGGCACAACCTGTGCAGTTGCCCATAAAATGGGAAGACAATACATTGGTGTAGAACAACTTGATTACGGCGAAAATAGTGCAGTTGTGAGATTAAAAAATGTTATAAATGGTGATCAAACAGGTATTTCTAAAGCTGTAGGCTGGCAAGGTGGCGGCGATTTCATATACATGGGGCTGATGAAAAATAACGAGATTTATATTGAAAAGATTGAAAATGCCAAAACAACAGAAGAACTTCTAAATATTTGGAAAGATATAAACCACAACGGATTTTTGAGCTATAGGGTTGATTCAAAATTATTTGATGAAAACATTGAAGAGTTTAAGGCTCTTAGTCTGGATGAACAAAAGAAATTACTACTTGAGATGCTGGAATACAACGACCTTTATGTAAATTACAGCGAAATTGATGATGTTATTTACAATGTGAGTGAAGAAGACAAAAAGCTCAATAAAGACTTTTACGAGGAGAGAAAAGATGCCTGATAATCAAAGATTAAACCAGGAATATGATATTCTTTCAAAAATGGGGTATCTTAAAAAGGACATTCCTAAATACATTGAAGATAATCTCAATCCAAGGTTTAAATTAAGACCATACCAGATCGAGGCTATAGCAAGGTTTATACATTATCTTGAAGAAAATCCTAATAGAAAAAGACCAACACAACTTCTCTTTAATATGGCAACCGGTTCTGGTAAAACTCTATTGATGGCTGCAAATATTCTTTATCTTTACAATAAAGGCTATAGAAACTTCTTATTTTTCGTGAACAGCACCAACATAATAGAGAAAACAAGAGACAACTTTTTAAATCTCCTCTCTCCTAAATATCTTTTTAATCAGAGAATTAAATTTGAGGATAAAGAAGTTGTAATAAGAGAGGTTTCCAATTTTGATGAAGCAAATGAGGAAGACATAAATATAATCTTCACGACAATACAGGGACTGCATAGCCAGTTAAATCTTTTCAGGGAAAATTCCATTACTTTTGAAGATCTTAAGGATAAGAAAATCGTTTTAATTTCAGATGAAGCCCATCATATCAACGCCTGGACGAGGAATAGATTGAGCAAAACCGAGGAGATGAAAAAAACTTCTTGGGAATATACCGTTATGCAGATTCTAAACTCAAATCCTGAAAATATATTGCTTGAATATACCGCCACCATTGATTTAGAGAATCCCAGTATTTACAGCAAATACAAAGATAAGATAATTTTTGAGTATGATCTCAAGCAATTTAGAATTGACGGTTATTCAAAAGAGGTGAAGGTTTTACAGGCAGATCTTGAAAACTGGGAAAGGATGTTGCAGGCGGTTATTTTAAGCCAGTATAGAAGAAAAATAGCGGAGAGAAATGGGATTAGATTAAAACCTGTGATACTTTTTAAATCAAGGAGCATTAAAGAATCCAAAGAGAATTATGAATTATTTAGAGAAAGAATGGACAATATGAGTGAAGCAGACATAGAGGCGATAAAATCAAATTCCACTGGAACTGTATTGGAGAGAGTATTTAATTATTTTGAAAACGAGGGAATAAATGTAGATAATCTTATAACCGAGTTAAAAGAGGATTTTTCAGAGGAAAAATGTATTTTGCTTGATTCTGAAAACATAGATAAAGAGAAACAGATTAGACTTAATACCCTTGAGGATGAAAATAATGAGATAAGAGCTATTTTTGCTGTTAAGATGCTTGATGAAGGCTGGGATGTGTTAAATCTCTTTGATATAGTCAGGCTTTATGATACAAGGGATGGACGGTGGACAAGGGATGGTAGATATATCCCTGGTAATACCACTATTGCAGAGAGGCAGTTGATAGGAAGAGGTGCAAGGTATTATCCATTCAAAATCAATGAAGAGGATGATCTATTTAAGAGAAAATTTGATAACCAACCGGAAAATCCCTTGAAAATCCTTGAAGAGCTTTATTATCACAGCAAATATAATCCCAGATACATACAGGAACTTACTACGGCTCTCAAGGAATACGGTATTATGCCCTATGAAGAAAAAGAGATTCAATTAAGAGTGAAACCTGATATAAAAAACACTGAGTTTTGGAAAAAAGGATTTTTATTTGTAAATAAAAAGGTTGAGGCTGACAGAAGAGGCATTAAAACTATTGATGATATAGAAATAGAAAGAACATATAAATACATCCTTCCAACGGGATTTTTGAGAGAAGATATTGTTTTACAAGAAGAAACTACCAGAAGAAATTCTTTTGAAACAACTACACGGACATTTCGTTTAGGTGATTTTGGGGATGTGGTTATAAGAAAAGCCATGGCAAAACTTGATTTTTATAGATTCAGCAATCTTAAAAGATACTTTCCTGATTTGAATTCTTCAAAGGAATTTATCGAGTCTTTAAAAAAAATAAATGTTGATATTACCAGTTCTAGAGAGAAGTTAGATGACTTAACACCTGATGATAAATTAAAAGCATGTTTAAATGTGTTGCTACAACTGGAAAATGAAATTCTGAATGAATATGTTGAGTATAAAGGGACTGAAGTTTTCGTTCCGATTGAGATCAAGGAAGTTGTAAAAGATAAACAGCTTAAAATAAATGTTGGAGACTATGGAGATCAGGAGTATGGGATACCTATGAGTAATGCGAAGCACCCATATTTACAATTGAACCTTGCTAATAAAGATTGGTATATTTATGACGAGAATTATGGAACATACGAAGAAAAATCTTTTGTTAAGTTTATTGATGGTGTCATAAATGAATTGAGACAAAAATATAGTGAAGTATATTTGTTAAGAAATGCAAATCTATTTAAAATTTATAGATTCTCAGATGGTAAAGCTATGGAACCAGATTTTGTCTTGTTTCTAAGAAGGGAAGATTCTAAAGAAATAGAACAGTATCAACTTTTCATAGAGACTAAAGGAGAACATTTGATTAAAACTGATCAATGGAAAGAAGATTTCTTAAAAGAAATTGAAGAAAAATATAGTATCAATCTTAAAGCTACTATATTTGGAGAGAATGAAAAATATAGATTAATTGGGTTGCCATTTTATAATGAAGGCAGGAAAAATGAGTTTATAAATGAGTTTAAGAAAAAACTAGGCTTATAAAATTGAGATAGCGGGCGTGTCACATATTTTGTGTAAACCCCAAACTCCGGAAAAGATCAGACATAGGATTTCACCCAATCAAATTCTATCATCAAAGTGGCAAGGATTTTATCCCATTCATTTATTCTCACGGTCCATTTTCTAGTTATATTGTTAATGGCGAGATATGCCAGTTTCATGAGAGCCATGTCATTGGGAAAAACACCTCTGTTCTTTGTTACCTTCCTGAGTTGGCTGTTCAGGGATTCTATTGGATTGGTTGTGTAAATCAATTTTCTAATCTCTTTGGGATATGTATAAAGTCAATAGGTTTTTGACCCGGAAGGGTTCAGGAATATACAACGGCTACGAAATACGATATTACATCCCGAAAGCACTTCCAGGCCGATAGGTAGCATAACCCTTGGTAGGAAGGAAGCTGGAAAACCGCAAGACCTTTTTTCTCACTTGCCTTTCTGGACACACGAGACAGACACCGAAAAAGGTGTCTGTCCCTATTTTTTTTCCCTATTTTTTTTCTAATGAATTCTCCTATTTTATCCCTTGTACCTTTACGCCATAATCCATTCCAAACAATTTTCTCTTTTCCTTGCAAAAGTTTGTCTGGATCACAAATACGGTAATTACCTCCCAATGTTTCTATAAGATGTTCTTTCATCCTTTGACAAAACGTTTTTCCGGTTTCTCCAATATAGTCTATTAAGTATCCATTCTTATATTTCACCGTCCAGAAATAGATACCATTCTTGCGGGAAATGTCCGTGTTAAAAAGCGAATTGCCATCATTTCCAAACAATTTATAAGGACCCAACAGCCTTAAAATTACAATATCTTTCATTTTATTCTCCCTCACTAGTACAAATTCGCATAATGTTTCGCTTGTACACAGAGCTCTAAGCTTATTGTATGTGGTCAAATAAAATTGACCCCCCAGGGCCATAGAAAATTGACCCGTTACCCCGTGGAAAAAAAGACCTTCTTGAGCGAGATAATAGAAACAATCTGCTCAAGGAGGTATACGAGGGGTGAAAAACGTGTACGAGGTCAAAGAGATTCAACGGCTCTATCAGGAATATGGTTCTATTCGTGAGGTAACAAGACTCACCGGGATATCCCGGAACACTGTTAGGAAGTATTTACGCAGAATCGAAGCAGTGAAATTAGGAAGCGCAAAGGAAGTGATTGTTAGGAAGCCCGTTCCTTTTAAGCGTCGGACGATTGAGCCAAGGACAGTAGCGAGGATTGAAGAACTCCTGGATTCCAACAAGGACAAACCCAAGAATTTGCAATTCACCGCGAAGAAAATCTGGCAAATGGTGGTTAAGGAAGGACACAAGATAAGTTATACCTCGGTGAAAAGGATTGTTCGCAAATGGAAGGAAGAACACGGTCAAAGGGATGTCTACATCATTCAGAAGCCGGATGGTAAACGAGCTGAATTTGATTGGGGAGAGGTGGAACTGGTCATTGCCGGTGAAAAAGGGAAATACCCTGCTGCATTCATGGTACTGAATCGTTCGCTGTATCGTTTTTCCAGGGTCTTTGAAAGAGAAACTGCCCAGGAGGTAATCCAGGCACACATAGACTTTTTCGAGGAGATTGGTGGTGTACCACAGGAGATATTCTACGACAACATGAAGGTGGTGAAAGACAGGAAGAACCTGAACAAGAACTTCGTCAAATTTGCCACCTTCTTTGGATTCACTCCCAGGTTGTGTAATCCTTATTCACCCCAGGAAAAGGGGACAGATGAGGAAAGTGTTGGTTTCGTTAGAAATTGGGTATTCAGTGAAAGGAATGAATTCGATTCCCTGGAAGAAGCGAATGAATATTTAAAAGAAAAACTGGCAGAACTAAATGCTTCTCCTGTATATGGAAGAGAGTTAGTTCCGGTAAAAGCTCTCAATGAAGAAAAACTAAATGCATTACCTACCGCCAGCTACAACAACTATCGTCTTGAAGAAAGGATCATATCCAGATATTCGTTAATAATGCTGGACGGTAATTACTATTCTGTTCCTGAGGATTGCCCCGGGAAGAGAGTGCAGCTGAAGATATATCCAGACCGTATAGAAATATTGAAAGAAGGCAAAGTCGTTGCGGTTCACAAACGCTTAAGAGGTAAAGGTAAATACGCCATACAGATAGCTCACTACCTGAACACCCTAAGAAAAAAGCCTGGAGCCCTTGCAGGATCAAGAGCCTTCCAGGCATTAAACGACACACTAAAAGTCGTGTTCGGCAAATATTATACCACTAAGCCAAGGGAATTCGTACAATTACTGGAATTATTGAACGATTATGACGAAAAAACCTTCTGCGAAAAAATAGAAGAGCTCTTTGAAAACGGGATTATCCCAACAGCAGACATAATGAGAAACCTATTACAACAAAAGCCCATACAATATGAAACCTTTGACTATCCTTTGAAGATACAGATAGACCACGGTGATCCTTCTGAGTTCGACAGATTGGTAGGTGTTCACCGTGGATGAAAAACTAATGAGATTGTGCAAAAGGCTGAAAACACCGGGAATATTCAACAGTTACGAGAGAATCACTAGACAAGCTCAACAAGAAGGCATGAGTTACATTGAATTCCTTCTGGAGATACTGGAATCGGAAGTACAATCCAGAGAAAGCAGAAACATAGTGAAAAAAATAAAACGGGCTGGATTTCCAACACCCAAAAGATTTGAAGAACTCAACGAAGCAGCCCTTCCAGAAGACGCCAGGAAACATCTTAAAGAACTGAAATCGTTGAAATTTTTAAGCGAGAATAGAAACCTAATACTGCTGGGTAACTCCGGTACAGGAAAAACACATCTGGCAACGGCAATAGGAATAAAAGCCTGTGAAGAAGGATATAACGTTCTATTCAAAACAGCGGCAGGCCTGATTAACGAACTGAAAGAAGCAAAAGACGAAAAACAACTTGTGAGATACGCAAAACAATTCAAAAAGCTCGATCTGGTGATAATAGACGAATTGGGATACATTTCCTTTGACATTGAAGGTGCAGAGCTGCTCTTCCAATACCTGGCAATGAGATACGAGACAAAGAGCACGTTAATTACAACGAATCTCGTGTTCTCGGAATGGATAAAGATCTTCCATGATAAAGCCCTAACCATGGCATTATTAGATAGAATCACACACAATGCCGTGATTCTCAATATGTCTGGAAGAAGTTACCGAAGAAGGGATATTTTAGAAGATACCTGAGGTGGGTAGCGGGTCATTTCCTTATGGCCCTCCCGGGTCAAAAACCTATTGACTTTATACAGCTTATCCAATAATTGGGCGGAAAAACTGTCAGTCACTCTTTGTTTTTTCCCAATTACCAATTAGTAATTAAGTACAATTAGTTTTTCCATTCTTCGTTTTAAAGCGTCTTCAGATGGGTAGTAGTTTTTGTTTTTAGGTAATTCAATCGGTTTGTTTTCAAATCTTTCGTAGCTGGTTCCCGTCAAAATATTGCTCAATCTGACACGGTAGTTAGTATCTATAGTCAGAAGGTTCGCGTCGAATAGTTTGTGAACATCGCTTCTTAAAATGAGCCCGTTTTGTAGATGGTTGCTGTTTTCTCCCAAGTATGGATCTATGTGAGCAGCCTCAAGGACCAGTGGGTAGTCTTCGCGGGTCACAGCACATTTTCTGTAAAGCTCTAACAATCTTTCCCTAAATGTACTTTGACCAATTCTCTTTTTATGCGCTGATAATGTATATTCAACCGTTACTTTCTCATTTAGAACATAATTCCCTATTTTATCGATGGTATATTCCGGTCTAATTATTTCTGCACCTTTGATGTACTTGAACTTCTGCATAGCCTGCTTGATTTCAACACCTATTTCCCGAGAATCGAAAAACTCGTCATCCTGTAAAAAAACTGGATCCTGAAGCATTATGCAACCAATAATGGTATTTTCATCTATGCGAGTTCCTCTAATTGCAGATAATTGTTCCAACATTATATTGATGTTTGGAGCACCATTTGCCTGACCAAATTTGTTCCAGGCATCTCTGACCGTTAACTGAAAGGAGTAAACATATCTGGCGTATCCGCCAACTTTTCTGTATGGACTCTTTAAAAACAGGTAGAACATGTCTCCTGGATTTATTTTCTTTGGTTCCCATCCAGTTGGCGTCCAGAAATTTATTAACTTAAAGTCTTTCTCTCTGTTCTTCTTTCTCAGAAATTTAAACCAACTAACATCAGTTAAAGCGATGATGTCCATAATTTGTTATCTGTATATCTCAATCTAAGTTAATTTGGTTCGATGTTTTGTCTTGAGAAAGTGGGTTATCTTCACTCAAAGGGTATCCTGTCACTACTTATTGGCTGTCAGTATTTTAGTCTTTAATCCTGTCTCCTACGAGTTGTGTTATTTCGTTTTTAATTAATTCTTCTCTCATACTTATGAAACACTCAAATTTTTCCTTTATCTCATTGGGAGGAGAATCTTCTTTTATACTCTTTAATAGTTCAAACATTTCTTTATTTATAAAATGCTTTTCTAAAACTTCCATTACTCTTTCTTCACTTCCGTGTATTTTGATCATATCGGCAATATAAGTAGCAGGTGCTTTCTTGCTGATTTTCTTATTTGTCAATGATAAAATAAGCGTTCTATTTAGAACAATATCTTTATCCACATCTACTCCTTTATTTTCCAAGAACTTTTTGGGAACAATATGGTGATCCTCTAAGTCCTTTGCTGAAAATTTAATCTTATCCTTTTCATAAAAGTCCCATGCTCCTTTTCTAAAAAGCAAATTGAAAACGCCTTTATAGATGGAACTTCCAGGATATCTTGTATCTATTTTCATAACACCCAATTTGTTCCTTATATCTAAAACAGTCTCTGGAATTTCACTTGAATCATTTAACCATTTTATTAAATCTTTAAAATCTTTCGTTTGTTTTGTTTCAGTAGAACCCGAATATCTTTCTGTAAATATCACACTCCAATACCATTTGTTTATCTTCTCGACATCAATATTAATTTCTCCATTCTCCGCTTTGATGAATAATCCAAGCCATATGGAAATCATTGATGGATAAGACAACCATCTATAATCTGCGATGCCATACTCAGAAACATCGAAGAGTCTACTCAAGATTTTATTTTCTAATATATCTATTGCGTTTTCCCAAGATTCTTTGTTTAGGATAGTAGAGTCTATTTTTATTATGTCTCTAGCTTTTATACTCATACCTTTACCCAAGGCTAACCCTTGAATAATGTAGTAAGGAATTTTTGTGTTTTTTATATCATTTGAAGCTATTTGTTTTAGCCAATATTTTTTATCAAACGCAGTCTCCCACTCTGTTCTTAAGTTAATGAACTTGTATAGTCGGGCTGTGAGTAAGTCGAATATAGATAGTTTAATTCCTGTACGGTTTATCCTTTCAAACAATATAGCTATATCTTCAGGTTTTTCTGTTAATGGAATGCTTAATACATGAATTTCATAATGCCTTAAATGATCTAAATAACCTTTTACTTTCCTTGCATCCTCTCTTGAAAATAGACTTTTGAAAGATTCATGCCACAGATCTCCAAATTCATCATCGTCTGCTAGAAACGTTAATGGCAATATTTTTTCTTTCTTCAATTCTGATAAGATATATTTTCCATTCCCATCCAATAATGCTTTATATTCTCTCCACTGTTTTGACCAACTGAAAACAGCACTTTCGATGTTATCTTTACACAATTCTTGTAGATCTATGAAAAATGCATATGGATTCGTCGTATTTTTTAATGGAATGTCAGGAGAATATAAAGCATAAAATAATGATGTAAGTCTTTGCTGCCCATCAAGTACTATAATTTCAGGTCTTGATGAAAAACCGCCGTTTACTTTGTTAGCACCTTCGATTGGAATTACTTTAAAGGGAACATCTGTTGGATTTACTCGTTGTATAAGAAAGGTACCTATGAACATTTTCTCAAGTAAAGAGCAAATTAGTTCTTCTATATCGCTTCTTGACCAAACAAAATTTCTTTGAAAATCAGGGAGCATTACTTCTCCACGATAGGCTCTTCTGACAAGCCCCAACAGTTTCTTCTTTGACCATTCTAATTCCATATTTTTCCCCCTCATACTTTAGTTTTAACACTCTTCCAACACGAGTCCACGGTTTTTAATTTGATCCAATATTTTGTCTTGAAAAAGTGGGTTGTCTTCAAATTACTCAAAATAATAAATTTCTCTCTTCCAAATTGTTGTTTCATCTATTTCATCTGAAGTATCACGAAGCTCTAATTCAATCCAGTTTCCATAGTCATCGTATTTTACGGTTGTCCAATAACTTAAATTTACTCTACCTCTGGTTATAGCTTGTTTATAGTTTTCGTATTTTGTGACTCTGTAATCTATTTTTTCCCCATGAGAATCATAAACCGTTTTCACGATTGCTGTACCTGAAGGATCAGTAATATACTCTATTTTCTCTTTGTTACCCAAGATCCACTGCTTAGAATAACGGCTTTTCTTTTCGTAAAAAAAGTTTTTAACCTCAAGAACTAGGCGTCCGGAAGAATCGTATGTGTATTTTGTATTTCTTAAAGCACTAATAGTACCCATGTTGACTATTTCATCTATTTTCTCGTATTCTTCGCTGAGCAACGAATCAACATTGAAATCGCAGTATGTCTCAAGTTCCAATCTTTTTGAGAGTCTTCCTTTGGAATCATATTCATTTACAAAAATAATCAATGTCCAATCAGCAGTGGAAGGATTTATTAGTTCTTTAACCAAATAACCATTTGGATTATAAAAATAAACGTACATGTTTGTGTCAGAACCATATACCTCTTCGCTGCCTATTTTTTCAACCCATTGTCGCTTCTTAATTAATTTAACGGCCCTAACTGGTCCATTCAATCCCTGACGGTATAAATCATTTATCACCTCATAATCCTTTTTGATTTTACTTATAGAACCAATATTTGCGTCAGCGAAAGCAGTAATTGAACAGTTTGAAAGGATTAGCAAAGCAAGCAATATACCTGAGACAAATATCCCCATTTTCACAATATTCCCCCCCCTAAAAAATATAATTAACAATGCTAATAACAAAACATCAGTTAATAAACCTCTTTCTTCAGCCATTCTCATTGTTGGCACAAAAGCCGCTGCCGCGAATCTCGGTCTCCGGATCCCAATTCTCGAATTATTGAATGCACTTGCCTTTTCTGGACATATGTGTCTGTCCCCATGTTTTATTCACAAGTGTTTACATCTATTCGTTCCAACCTCTTCTTTCCTCTTCTATTTTTGTATATTCAATTGATTCATCTAACCAATCTACATATTCTTCTATCCATATGAGAACATTCTTGTTTGTTTCTTTCTTTCCGAATTCTAAAAGCTCTTCTTTAACCTTTTTATAATGTAAGCTCGAGGAACTGCTCCATGCTTCCGAAGCAAAGTTTGCAGAAAAATTTCTTCGCACCTCTTTTCTGTCTCCATACCTTGCAAGCATTTCTCGCGCAAGACATACCTTTTTTTCTGAATGGAAAAGGAAAGGAGGTATAAAGGTCGCTAAATACCGCGATCTCATTTCAACGTCTTCGTTTACCCAATTCCATATATCTTCTGGATCAAACAGGTCCAAAGCACCTTTACCCTTTGTTCCGTCCCATTTTTTCCCTCGAAGCCATTCATTTAGATAAAACGCTCTTTCATCAATCGGAGGACCTAAATATTTTGATATTATTCTCCAAATAGATTTGGGTTCTCGAATACTCAATTCATATAGTACTTCTTGAACCACAAAGTGAGTTTTTACTGTAATACTTTTAGCATTTCCCAAATATTTTGTAACTTGCTCAGCAATTTTCTCAACAGTATCTGGATATTGGTCCACTAATTTGAGAGCGATCTCTTTCCAATAATAATCTATCATTTGATAATGCAGGACATTTTTAGGATTATTCCAGAAGACAGGATGTAGTAAAATTGATAAAGTAAGCTTGTATGGAACTTCTTTCTTATCATGATAGTAAGAGTAAAATAATTCCAACGCTATAAGTGCTCCTTTATGGGTTTTGTCACTCAGAAGGAATTTTATCCATTCGTTGAATATTTTTTGAGACATAGATTCGATAACGCTTCTATATTGGAAAACACGAAAAGCTTCAATCTCTATATATCCATTTTTCGCTAGATTCAAGATGTTCAAAGCAATTTTAGTTGTCATTCCAGATAACGCAGTTAACTCAGGTATAAACTTCCTAAAGAGTTGATCATTGGAGAGTTCCTCAATTTTCTCCTCCCAAAGAGCGCTATCTTTTTCATACATTGCATTGAGATAACCACCAAAAACTTGCATAGATACATTAGCATTAATAGCATTAATCTTTTTGTATTTTTCTATCAGTTTTTCCAAAAAAATAAGATTGATGTCCTTAATACCCATTCTGTATCCAAAAAGATATCCTCTTTTCGCTTTTTCAGTCAACAACCATTCATATTCCGACTCAAGAAGATCCGGGTTCTCCAAGCATTTCTTAACTAACTTATCAATATTGATTTCTACCCATTTAGTGTTGTATCTATCGCTATCCATAAGATAATCTTCCAACAAATTCATACTCACAAATCTCTTTAATAAACTGGAAAAATCAGAACCAATTAAATTATCCTTTAATTTATTCCACTTCACGTAAGTATCTTCATCCATTTTTGACCTTTCATAATGGAGAATTTGGGATACTACTTCGATTAATTTTTCTTTTTCTATCCAAGGTATGGAACTCATTTTGTTAATAGTCGCTCTTGCCATCTCATCAAGCTCAGGATGTATAACACTTAATCCTCTAATTGAAGATAAAAGTATTTCAACACCTTCTTCTCGTAAGTCTTCCTCAAGCACTTCCAAATGTTCTTCAAGATTTTTCCATACCTGTTTATAGTACTTAATTATCTCGTTCAAATCCTTTGGTTTCCACAGTTTTGGTAAGGGTTTTCCACCTTGATATTCTGCCTCTACCATTCTCAGAAAATTGGTAGATTGTAATGCTTTCTCAAACGCTTTTAAAGCAAGTCTTTTACGTTCTTTGGAAGATGAATTTATGGCTTCCTCAAGCACCGGTAACCTCTCTGTGAGAGAAGCCTCTGTAGGTGCTACCGGAGCTGGAGCTGGAGAAAACAAACTAGCAAACACCCCACTTGCATTATTAGCATATGAATCGTTTTCTGCCTCCCCAAGTGCAAGCAATAATCTTGCTGCATCTTGAAAAAAGTCCCTCCATACCACTATTTTCTCAAGAGCGTGAATTACATATCTTCTTCCAGTAATAAATTCAAGCAGCTCCTTTTTATTCCAGCGTCCAATCGTTCGTTTTAGACGTTCGAGTGCTGCTTTTGGATCTGCCTCTGTTAATTTTAAAAAAAGCTTACCCCCAATTTCTGTTTTAAACAAAGAGCCATCTGAGAATATACCATTAGATGAAAGAAGTTTTTCAATGGTTTTCTTCCCCTGACTTGTTGAACTAATATAAGGAAATCTTGAAATGAACCTTTCAAACATATCTTTGCTAAATTTGTCTGGAAAACTACCAACAAAATTCTCAAGATTGAAATCATTTCCGTAAATTTCCCACCATTCTTTTAAAAGATGCACTGCAAGAACGAAAGGAGTGATATAAATATAGTGTTCTCCTTGAACAATTCCTCTCTTTTTTTGCTCCGCAATTATTTCTTGGAATTCAATCCAATCGATTCTTAAATACTCAGCTAACCATTTAGATTCCTCCACTACTTTGTCCCTATAACCTATCTTTTCAAAAAGTGATAATCCCATTAGAACTCTTTTGGTTATCTTAAATCTTTCTGAATTTGTGTCCATCCTGCCTGCTATTAATCTATTTACAAGACTTTCATCACTTATAAAAAGAAAATCTCCTTGATATGAAGTAGGCACAGTTGCGTAATTGTTAGCAATAAGAACAGCTATTCTTGGACAACCTCCTGAAAATACTGATATTCTATCTATTGCTTCGCGTGGCAATCCTCGAAACTCTTCAGATAATAATTCTTTTATCTTTTCTTGAGACAGAGGTTCTAATTTCCAGTAATGAGTAGGAAACGACGAGTTATAATTACTTATTTCATGAGAGAGAGTTATTAGTGTTATCCTTTTGCCCACGTTAACAAAAGAATTCTTAAATATATCGTGGTCACTTGAAGAACACTCATCAACCACTATTATGGCATCTAAATTTTCATCTATTTTAAACTGATTAAACAAAGTGGAATTTTTAAAGTCTTCGGAGCTTTTAAAGTAAATAACCTTATTTTTAAGATCATTTGGGGATAATGCCTCAAATATCAAGCGAGTCTTACCGATACCGGATAAACCTTCTATTCTAATAATAGTAGTAGATTTTGCCGACCTTATTAGTTCTCTTATATCATTTATTATTTTTTCTCTTTCTGGATCTACAACAAATGTGTAGGGATTACTTACATCAAAATTCTTATGCCACAATTCGTAAGGCATGCAAGATGTTATATGAGGTTTCAAATAGCAGATGACAGCGGGAAAACGATTAGCAAATTCAATTATTTGGGAAGCTGTATATATGCGAATTTTCGGGTTTCGGTAACCAAATTCTTCCAACTCTTGTTTTATAGCTTCTTCACGTTTTCTTTTCTGCTGAGTTGTAATATCAGCAAACAAAACAAGAACATAGGTTCCGTCACTCTCCAAAATCTGTTTGATTTCAGGTTTTAGATCATTGTGAATATCTCCGTTAATATGAAGTTCTTGTTTGCACCGGGAAGGACATAAGTCTGAGCTCTTTATCTGGAATCCAGTTAATCCTTGGGGTATGACTTCGTCACTTGTAGGATTTGCGTCTCTAATAATAGCATCTATTCCACCATCGGGAACATTAATATTTTCTGGAACATCAATCATATTTCTACTAATTCCAACCTGCAACGCTTCAGCCCATAGCAATTTCCTAAAGAAACTAACAGCTCTATCCGGTCCCAAATTAGTTAAATCTTTTATTTCCAAACTAAACAAACTCATGTCCACCCACCACCTATGCATACTCCTAGCATCTAGCTAATAAAATGAGATTATTTTAAGCAAAACAAAAATCTAGCATTTAGTCAATAATAGGATAAACACTCTTCATGCAATAAAGTCTGGATTTCCTATTTCCAATCCCTTCTTCATGCTGACCAAGCTACAAGGTTCTGGCTTTTGTCCTGGTGGGTTTATCCCCCACTGAATGCACTTGCCTTTTCTGGACATACGTGTTTGTCCCTATTTTCCTTTTCTTGTAATTCTATTGGGTTATTCACTTTCTTCAATAAAAATGTTTGTAGTTGTGTTTTTACTGAGTGGAGTCCCATGTTTAATGTGATATTTTATTCCGTTCTTTTCACAAAATTCAATTACCCTTTGAACTTAGGGTGTCTCAAAAATCAGTAACAGCCAATAATATCAGCCACCTTTCTGTGAGGACGGCTGTTCAAGATATTGAACATAACACAAAGATTGTATGCCAATATGGCCAAACCCAATACCGCATCATAATTCCTGTTTCTCACATACCAAATGTATTCCAGATTGAAATATTCTTGTAGAATGTTAATCGTTCTCTCTATCTCCCAACGGTTTTTATACTTCTCCGCATATATTTGCCTCAATTGAATGCCCAGCCAACGAGCCTGACACTGTTTTTCCAGTGATACACCTTTCCTTTTGTTTGTGTCTATTACTGGTATCATGCTACTACAATCGAATATATAACGGTATATCTGTTGCGAATCATATGCGCTGTCTGCGAGGAAATACTTATATCCCTGGCCAGAATCTATTTGTGCCTTTGCCACCGTCGAATCGTGTACAGCTGCTGGCGTTGTCATCCAATCTTGAATCAATAGGTTCTGTGCAACCAAACTCATATGTACTTTTCTTCCATATTCCCAGCCTTTTGTCGTCTTTGTCCAACTGGATTGGGGGTCTTTGTATTTCCCTGTCCTTCTTCGTCTTTGTGCTGTATGGGCTTTACAAGTCTTGGTCACGAAAGGAATCCACCACCAACCCAATCCTTTCAAGTCCTTCTATATCCAAAAAGAGGTTTACAACATCTTTGTTTATCCTGTGAAGAGGCAATTCTCTTACTCTCCTGGATATAGTCTGGAATGGTGGTATGTTTTTCAAGTCCAAGAGTTCCCATGTATTTGGGATTCTTTTCTAAAAAGTTCTTTGCCCCACGATATGAGACATCGCATAGCTTCAATAAAATGGAAAGTTTCAAGATGCTCTTGTCAGAATAAGCCTTTCTTCTACCTCTGCCTTGTTTGTTAACGAAGTTAGAAGGCAAAAGCTTGTCTAACTGCTCAATAATCTTTACAATATCGCTTTTTGTGAGTTCTTGTGGTACCATTTATTTGGGCCTCCTTTCTTGTTTTGGGCTATTTCAATGGTACCACCATTGGAACTTGGGAGGCCCGCTTTTTTTCGTGACACCCTAATTTAGTAAAAAACACCGTCATAATTTTACCATTTTGTTATTGTAGCGACAAAATCGATGGCGGTTCAATGCAGCCGTTTGTTTTTTTTAAAGAAGTTTTCTTTTGCGGCGTTGTGATGATAGAATTATGACGCTGGAGATCAGAGAATTATGAGTTATGAGTTTGGAGTTAAGAGTGATGAAAATAATATGTTGCTCCCCTGAAGAATCGGACGGAAAAATTAGTCGTTTTTCACGTTATAATATGGCTGTGGAGAATCAAAAAGTCAGATGGAAATTATAATTTTAAGAGAGAAATAATGAAGCGGAGGGATGAATGTGAGATTGAAAGAGAAAGTTGTAATTATTACGGGCGCTGCGAGTGGTATTGGTAAGGCAGCGGCGAAGCTATTCTGTAAAGAGGGGGCAACGGTTGTTGCATGCGACCTGAATGAAGAACTCCTGCAGGCATTGAAAGATGAGACGAAGGATTTCGGTGGAGAGATTTACCCCAAGAAACTGAATGTAACGGATAGGGAAGCCATTAAGGAGCTTGTTGAGGAGATCAAAGAAAAGTTCGGGAAGATTGATGGTCTCGTTAACAATGCGGGGATAACAAGGGATGCCCTGTTGCAGAGAATGACTGAAGAGAATTGGGACATAGTTATCAATGTAAACTTGAAGGGTGTTTTCAATATGACTCAGTTTGTTGCACCGGTTATGCTGAAGCAGGGTTACGGTTCGATTGTAAACACGTCATCTATCGTCGGGATTTACGGGAACATCGGACAAACGAACTATGCGGCGACAAAAGGCGGCGTTATAGCCATGACGAAAACCTGGGCAAAGGAATTTACCAGAAAAGGTGCGAATATAAGGGTTAACGCTGTGGCACCGGGATTCATAAAAACCCCTATGACTGAAAAGATCCCGGAGAAGATCGTTAAGATGGTTGAAGAGAGAATCCCGTTGAAGAGAATGGGAACGCCTGAAGAAATCGCCAATGTCTATCTTTTCCTCATTTCCGATGAATCGAGTTATATAACCGGGCAGGTCATTGGCGTTGATGGTGGTCTTGTTATCTAACGTTTTTGAGATCAAATAATAAAGGGGAGCTGTTTTAGCTCCCCTTTGTTTTTACCTGGTGGAGGCGGCGGGAGTCGAACCCGCGTCCGAAGCCGTATCCCCCGTGGGCTCTCCGAGCGCAGCCTGTGTTCGTTGTCGGGAAGTTACACCACACAGGCAAGGTGCACTTCCCCAAGCTCCTATAAAGTCCCCGGGATTGCGGAGCTCAATCCCGAGCAAGGTTCGGAGCTATGACACCCTTCTGCGAGGTCCCGAACCACAACCTCACAGGGGCGGCTGCTTACTCTAATTAAGCAGCGAGAGCAAATTCAGTGTTGGCACTTTTCTTTGTCCGGCTTTTTAACGCGGTACCGGAAACCTCGACTCGCTCCCACGGGTTCAACGGCCCCGTCGAGACCGTTTCGCCCCCGTATTTATTAGACAATTATATTCTATCACGGTTCGAAGTTTTTAGCAGTATCTATGCCGTATCTTTCGAGTTTGTAGTAAAGTGATCTAATACTTATGCCGAGAACCTTCGCGGCTGCTGTCTTGTTACCTTCGGTTGCCTTCAAGGTGTCTTCAATGATCTTTTTTTCGTAGTCTGCCAGGAGATTGGAGAGCTTCCCTATCTGAGTGGCTTCGCGGTGGTGATTCTCCAGTTCTAATTTCGGCAGGTGGTCTTTTCTGATGACTCGTTCATCCGGTTCCATGTTTATCATGGAACGCCCGAGAACATTTTCAAGTTCTCGCACGTTGCCAGGCCAGGGATAGTTCATCAGGAGCTCGAGGGCTTCATCGTCTATATCCTCGACGAGCCTGCCGTATTCCTGGTTCAGTCTTATCAAAATTACCCGTGCAATTTCAGGAAGATCTTCTATATGATCTTTTAATGGCGGAATAACTATTGGAACTACGTTGAGACGGTAATAGAGGTCGGCAAGGAACTTTCCTTCAGCAACCAATTGTTCTAAATTCAAATTGGTCGCGGCTATAATCCTGACATCGAGTTTTTGTGGTTTTGTTCCGCCAACAGGGATTATCTCCTTATCCTGCAAGAATCGCAGGAATTTTGATTGCACGGAGATACTCATCTTACCGATTTCATCGAGGAAGAGGGTACCCCTGTTCGCTTCTTCGAGAAGCCCACGCTTACCGCCTTTTTTCGCACCTGTGAAAGCACCGTCGGCGTAACCAAAGAGTTCTGACTCGAGTATGGATTCCGGTAGCGCGGCACAGTTCACGCTAATAAAATTCTTATCGGCCCTATCGCTGGCGTTATGGATGGCATGGGCAAAGAGCTCTTTACCCGTTCCACTCGGTCCTCTCAGCAAAACGGTCATGGGTGTTTTCGCAACGCGTTTTGCCTGTTCGATAGCGACACGCATTTTTTGAGAGTTGCCGGCTATATCATCGAAAGTGTATTTGGCCTTCACGTATCTCAGCAAGCGTCTTGTCTGTTCCAGCTCTCTTGCCAGTTTTTCTATTTCGGAGAGGTCGTGAATAACAGCAACACTTCCTTTGAATTCGTTGTTCACGAACAACGGAGTGACATTAACCGCGACATCTTTCTTAGCGGGTCCTACTTTCAACCGGGCGTTGAGTATGGGTTCCTTCCGCCTCGCAACCTCGAGGTGTAAAGAGGAACCTTCAGCTATGTCAACGGTCGCGAGTTTTCCTATGACATACTTTGCGCTCATCCCGGTTATTCTCGTGTAAGCGCGGTTCACCAGAACGATTTTTCCTTCTTCATCCGCGACGGATATGGCATCGTGGGTGGAGTCGATGACCGCGGAGAGGAGGGCTTCTATTTCTCGCAGGTTCGTAACCTCTTCGGCCAGCCTTTTGATACTTGTTATATCCCTGAAGACCGCCATGACGGCGTAAACATTTCCTTCTTCGTCTTTTAGCGGTATTCGTGAAGTAACAATAGTTTTATCGCCGAGTTTTTGGATTCTGTTGTATTCAGGTTTTCCGGTTTTCAAGACTATATGCAGCCTGGTGTTGGGTATCGTTCCAACAACAGGCTTCCCCAGAGCTTCATCCTTTTTGAGGTTCAGAATGTTGCACGCTTCGTTGTTAATGAGGATTATTTTCTCTGAATCGTCTATAACTATTACGGCTTCTATCAAGGCGTTAACAATGGTTTCAAGAAGTTTTTCACTCATTCTTATTCCACCTTTTCGAAGCTTCATAGAGTTTCACAAAGCTTTCGATGGTCAATTCCTCCGCCCTCACGTTGACAGAAAAACCCAGCGATCTTAGAAATTCCTCCGGATTATCTATGATGGGTTTCAAATTGTTCTTTAGTTTTTTTCGTCTGTGTGAGAAAGCAAGCTTTACAAAGTTCCTGAACCTTCTTTTTTCATTTAAAGGTACAAGGGTTTGTTCCCTCATTATTAACTTTACCACGCTGGAGTCAACTGCGGGAGCAGGGATAAAAGCTTTCCTGGAAACGTTGAACAACCTTCTAACCATCGTAAAAGCCCCTATTGTAACCGTAAGTGCCCCGTAGGATTTGGACGACGGTTTTGCAAGCAAACGCTCAGCATATTCTTTTTGAACCATCAGTATGGCGGCTTCAAAGGCCGGCCCTTCGAATAGAATTTTTTCCAGAATAGGCGAGGTTATGTAATAAGGAATGTTGGCGACGTAAAAAAGCGGCCGGGAATCATAGTCTTTAAGATCTGCTTTGAGAAAATCCTCGTAAATGATCTGGATGTTCTTATCGCTTAATAGTTCTTTGTGAATCTGTTCAAAGCGTTTGTCGATCTCAAAGCCAATTACTTTTTTCGCTTTTTTGGCGAGTTTCAGCGTCAGGGTACCGAGTCCGATCCCGATTTCTATAACCGTTGCCTCGTCAGTTATTCCAGAATCTTTTACGATTCTCGAAAGGATTCTCTCATCTTTGATGAAATTCTGACCCAGCGAGTCTTTTAGGTGTATTCCATATTTTCTCAGAATATCGGTGATATTCATATCTCCTCCAACAGAAAAAAGCGGGGTATTTCTACCCCGTTCCTGGCGGAGAGAGTGGGATTTGAACCCACGGACGGGTTGTGCCCGTCACACGCTCTCCAGGCGTGCGCCTTCGACCGCTCGGCCATCTCTCCGTTACGTTCCAATTATATAAGTCGTGGTTAAAGTTGTCAATCTTATTTCGTGTTAAACTTTGAATTAGTCGAAGACGGGGGTGATTTTTGTGAAGAAACTCTTTGGAACTGACGGGATAAGAGGAATCGTTAATGAAGAGCTCACCGTGGAACTGGCGCTTAAATTAGGGAACGCGATCGGTAGGTATTTTGCCGGTAAATACGACGTCTTGATAATCGCTAAAGACACACGGAGCTCCGCGGATCTTCTGGAGAGTGCCCTGGCTGCTGGCGCAAGTTCTGCCGGGATCAACGTGGAATATGCCGGCGTAATGCCCACACCGGCGTTGGCATATATAACGAGGAAATACGACACGATAGGAGTAATGATATCCGCTTCGCATAACCCCGCTGTTTATAACGGCATAAAGGTTCTGGAAAGGGGAATGAAAATCCCTGACGAGGTTGAGGTTGAACTGGAAAATCTTATGGCCATGCCTATGAACTACACGGTTTATTCTGAAGTGGGAAAGATATGCTCAAAGGATTCTTACAGGGAAGAATACATAGAACATGTCGTCAGCATGTTCTCCGGGAAGGCGTTTCGAAACAACTCCCTTATAGTCGATGGTGCTAACGGTGCCATAACGACGGTGCTCAAGGAGGTATATTCCCGGCTCGGGATTGTGGCCGATTATACCTTCTTTGAACCAAACGGCATAAATATAAACGACGGTTGTGGTTCTCTCCATCCGAAGACCCTGGGGAAAAAGCTGGATGACGATCATATCGGTGTCCTTTTCGACGGTGATGCCGACAGGTGTCTCTTTGTTCTTCCGGGTGGAACGCTCATAGATGGTGATATGCTCATGGCGTTGAATGCCGACAAGTTGCACAGGGAAGGCCGTTTGAAAAACAACACGGTGGTTGCCACCGTGATGTCGAACCTGGGTTTCGAGAAGTTCCTTGAAAGCAGGGGAATGAAGCTTCTGAGAACCCGTGTTGGAGATAAATACGTGCTGGAAAAGATGATAGAAACCGGTTCCACGCTTGGCGGCGAACAATCCGGGCATATAATCTTTTTCGATAGAAGCACTACAGGAGACGGTCTGATTACCTCTCTTGAGACCTTGAATTCTCTTGCCGTTCTGGGGACGGATCTAAGGGAATTCTACGAGAACTTCCCCAAATTTCCCCAGCTGCTTAAAAACGTTCCCGTTGTAGATAAAAAAGCGGTTATGGAATGCGAGGATTTACATAAGCTTCTTGAAGAGCTGAAAGAGGACAGAACCTTGAGGATTGTGGTAAGGCCTTCCGGTACGGAGCCTTATATAAGGGTTATGGTGGAAGGCATGGACGAAGGAAAGGTTTCTGAAATAGTAGAAAGGATCGTGGAGGTGCTGGAGGACTGTAGCAATGAATGACTTTATCTATGTGAAAGGTGCAAGGGTACATAACCTTAAAAACATAGACGTTAAAATTCCGAAGAATTCACTGACGGTTATCACTGGGCTTTCGGGTTCCGGGAAGTCTTCCCTTGCTCTGGACACAATTTACGCTGAGGGGCAGAGGCGCTACCTGGAATCCCTCTCAAACTACGCCAGGCAGTTCCTTGGAGAGCTGAAGAAGCCGGATGTTGAGAGCATCGAAGGCCTTTCGCCGGCGATTGCTATAGAACAGAAAACGGTGAGCCACAACCCGCGTTCGACGGTGGGAACGGTTACGGAGATTCACGACTATCTGCGTATTCTCTACGCGAGAATCGGCCAACCCCACTGTCCAAAATGCGGAAGGCCCGTTGAAAAGCAATCGCTGGATGAAATTCTTGAACATGTTTCCAGGGATTTTCCTGAAGGCACCAGAATAGCTGTTTATGCTCCCATTGCTAAGGAAAAGAAAGGGGAGTTCAAAAAGGAACTGGATCTCCTCAAGAAAAAAGGGTATGTACGAATAGAGATAGACGGGATCATATACGACCTCGAAGATGAGCTCTCTCTGGATAAAAACAAGCGCCACACCATCAATCTGGTGGTGGATAGGTTGAAGGTCAGGGAAGAGAATAAATCGAGGCTCGCTGACAGTATAGAGATGGCGCTCCATGAGGGTAACGGATTCGTCGAGATAGTGAATCTCGACAATCTTCAGAAGAAGATATTCAGCGAACATTTTGCCTGTCCCGTATGCGGGATAAGTCTCCCGGAAATCAACCCAAAGATTTTCTCTTTCAACAATCCCTATGGAGCCTGTCCGGAGTGTCACGGTCTCGGGTTCACAAGGGAGTTTTCCGAAGAGCTTGTAATCGACAGGGAGCTTAGTATAAGAGATGGAGCTATCCGTGCCTTTTCTAATTCCTTCGATAGTTTTACCATGAGGATGATCATGCGGGTTCTGGAATGGCTCGGGGAGAGCCCCGATAAACCCTTCAAGGATCTTTCCGAAGAAGCTCAAAGGGTCATTCTCTACGGCACGAGAGAAGAGCTCAGCTTCTCATTCCAGTCTGAAAGGCTCTCATACAAGATAAGAAAACCCTTTGAAGGGGTTATGAACAACCTCAAGAGACGGTACAGGGAAACCCAATCCGGGGATATTCGCGAATGGATGGAAAGCAAATTTATGGTGACTCAGGAATGCCCCCGCTGTCACGGTCAGCGTTTGAGGGCAGAAGCGCTTGCTGTAAAAATAGACGGCAAAAATATCTCCGAGCTATCTGACCTAACTATCCGCGAGATATACGATTTTCTTGGGGAATTAAAGTTAACGGAGCATCAGGAAAAGATCGTCGGTGAATTGCTCAGGGAGATCAAAAGGCGCTTGAAGTTTCTTATAGATGTGGGGCTGGATTATATAACGCTGTCCCGTTCGGCTACTACCCTTTCCGGTGGGGAAGCGCAGCGAATCCGGCTTGCCACGCAGATAGGTTCAGGATTGACCGGCGTAACCTATGTGCTGGATGAGCCAACCATAGGCTTGCATTCCAGGGATAACGCGAGATTGATTAAGACCCTGAAAAATCTCCGGGATCTCGGGAACACGGTGATAGTTGTTGAACACGATGAAGAGGTCATTAGAAACTCAGACTACATAGTCGATGTAGGCCCTAAAGCCGGGATTCATGGAGGAGAGGTTGTCTTTCAGGGCCCAACCAAAAAATTGCTGGACAACCCGCCAGAAAATTCATTGACGGGAAAATATTTAAGGGGCGAGCTTAAAATCCCCAGATTTGACAGTAGAAACGTTAAGGCCAAAAAGAAATTGATCTTGAAAGGCGCAAGACAAAACAATTTGAAGTCCATAGACGTTGAGTTCCCGCTTGGAAAGTTCATCTGCGTGACCGGTGTTTCCGGAAGCGGAAAAAGCTCCCTCGTAATGGATACCCTTTATCCCGCACTGAGCAATCGGTTGAACAGGTCGCGGCTTCCCGAAGGTAAATATGACGATATTATAGGTGTAGAGGAACTCGATAATGTCATCGTGATAGATCAGAGCCCCATCGGGAGAACCCCGAGATCCAATCCGGCAACCTACACCGGTCTTTTTGACCATGTCAGGGATCTCTTTGCGAAAACACCGGAGGCTCGCGCAAGGGGTTACAAGAAAGGCCGATTTTCATTCAATGTCAAAGGCGGCCGGTGTGAAGCCTGTCAGGGGCACGGATTGCTGAAGATTGAGATGCAGTTCCTCCCGGATGTCTATGTGGAGTGTGATGTCTGTAAAGGTAAAAGGTACAACAAGGAGACCCTTGAAATCGAGTATAAGGGAAAGAACATCGCCGATGTGTTGAACATGACGGTTGAAGAGGCGCTTGAATTCTTTGAAAGGATACCGCCTTTGCAAAGAATTCTTTCGCTTCTGAACGATGTCGGGCTTGGCTATATAGCGCTTGGACAGCCGGCTACAACCCTTTCCGGTGGGGAAGCGCAGAGGATAAAGCTCGCCGCGGAGTTGAAGAAACGCTCAACTGGCAGGACTTTCTATATCCTCGACGAACCGACAACCGGGCTGCACTTCGATGACGTTTCAAAACTTGTTAAGGTTCTGGGAAGGCTTGTGGAAAAAGGAAACACCGTTGTTGTCGTTGAGCACAACATGGACGTGGTAAAAAATGCCGATTACATAATCGATCTTGGCCCCGAAGGCGGAGATGGTGGCGGGCAGATCGTTGTTGCGGGAACCCCTGAAGAGGTAGCGGCCTGTAAAAAGAGCTACACAGGCTATTATCTACGGAAACATTTGAACCTTAAATAGAGGCTATTAGAAGGAAAAATGGAGAACATAAAGAGGGGGGAGCTTTCGCTCCCCCTTTTATCATTGGTGGAGTCGATGGGATTCGAACCCACGACTTTCGCCTTGCGAAGGCGACGCGCTCCCGACTGCGCTACGACCCCACACGATGGATATTATAACGTGAAGCAAGAAAAAGGTCAATCGAGAATTTCTTTTTTGAAACTGGTACCGTTTTCCATTGGCTCGACTCCGAAGAGATCGAGAATGGTTTGTCCAAGGTCCGCGAAGGTTTCGCGCTCTCCAAGGAATACATTTTCTTTCACATGCCTTCCATAGACTAGTAGAGGAACCTTTTCTCTCGAATGATCCGTGGAAGGGGTCGTTGGGTCACAGCCATGATCAGCTGTGATGAAGAGAACGTCATCTGGCCTCATCGTTCCAATAATTTCTGGAAGCCGCGCATCGAATTCTTCCAGTGCTTTAGCATAGCCTTCAGGGTTGTTTCTGTGGCCGTATTTCATATCAAAGTCAACCAGGTTAGTGAATATGAGGCCTTTATCAACTTTCCTTATGTAATCGAGGGTTTTGTCCACTCCGTCCATGTTATCCTTTGTCTTAACATATTCGGTAATTCCGTGGCCATCATAGATGTCGTTTATTTTTCCCACCGCGTAAACGGGAACCCCGTTTTCAACGAGATATTCGAGTGCGATCTTTCCTTCAGGTGGGAGGGAATAGTCGTGCCTTCTTGGAGTCCTCGTATAATTTGGCCACTCACCTATGAAAGGTCTCGCAATGACACGGGCGACCTTGTATCCACTCTCATTCAAGATCTTTCTCGCAATTTCACAGTATTTGTAGAGCTCAGGAACAGGAACAATTTCCTCATGAGCGGCTATCTGGAAAACACTGTCGGCGGATGTGTAAACGATGAGCGCTCCGGTTTTCTCGTGTTCCCGACCGAGTTCCTTGATTATCTCTGTCCCCGAAGCGGGCTTGTTACCTATGACCTTTCTTCCAGTCTCTTTTTCGAAGGGCTCTATAATTTCAGGCGGGAATCCATTTGGAAACATGTCAAAGGGCTTTTCTAAAATGATACCCATGAATTCCCAGTGTCCCGTGGTTGTATCCTTCCCGGGGCTCTTCTCAAGCATTCTACCGTAAGCTCCAAGTGCGTGGTCTGTTGGTGGTACGCCGAGAATATCCGTTAGATTCCCGAGGCCAAGCCTTTGTGAGTTGGGCATGTGAAGCCCGCCAACCGCTTTGGCTGTGTTGCCAAAGGTATTTGAGCCTTTGTCTCCGTATTTTTCAGCATCAGGCATTTCACCAATACCTGCACTGTCAAGAACAATTATTATTGCTCTCATTTAATCAACTCCTTCGTGAATAAAATTCTGATGGAATAGCCAGCAACCTTCCAAAACGGAATTCAGAAAGGTCTCTGGTGTTACAAGCTTTTAGAATGTATGCGGTATCGAGCCCTTTTCCGGTACCACCAGCAGAGATAACCCACTGATCTATCGGTATCAATCCTGCATCAGCAGCCATAAGAGCGATTTCCACAGCTACCTTTGTTCCTTCGCCGAAAAGTCTCAAAGCAGCAGCGAAAAACTGCGGAGGATAAACTCCTCCAAACTTCTTATAAAAATAGCCTTCCAGTCCTCTGAAAAGATGTGTTGTTGTGAGTATTTTGTGTCTGGTGTTTTCGTATAGCTTCCTTACCTCAGGATCAAATTCGTCAACTCCGGACTTTCTGAATCCAACGCTATGGGTAACGATAACCAGATCGATATCTTCCGGTACCATTTCAAGTGCCTTTGTTGCTACTTTTCCCCGGGTAGAAGGAAGGACCACGTGTCTTATGCCTTCTTTAACAGCCGTTTCAAATACCAGATCGAGTACAGCATCAGTATTATGTTCACCGGGTTCTGAGAAGTAGAGCATTCTATCCCTCCTCTCATATCTCTCATAAAATGATACCATGATTTCACAGAATTGCATGGAGGAAGAGCACCTCCTTCAAAAAGAAGCAATCAGGTTTTCATCAATAAAAAACGGGGACAGTATTGTCCCCATTTCCTTTTTTTAATTGGAGGTGTTATTCTACGGGTTTTCCCCGGGTTTCGATTCCAAAAGTGGCGTTCAGGATAACAGTCGTTATAGCCAGCAGTGACATGGGGATCATGACCCAGGTAATAGAACCGGTTTTATCCATCATGAAGGCGGTATAATAGGGAGCTATGATTCCAGCGATTCTTGCCATCACTCCGGCCGAACCATTTCCCAGGCCGCGCATCTCGGTAGGATAGAGTTCCGGTGTGTAGGCATAAACCATTCCCCAGGCGCCAAGACAGAAAACGGACATTACGACACTTGAAAACAGGAGCATTCCCTGGCTATTGACAGCTGCAAGAAGCAGTGCGGATACAGCGGTTCCGCTAAAGAAGAACATGATGCTCTTCTTTCGTCCTATTCTTTCAATAAGGTATGCAGCAAGCAAATAACCAGGAAGCTGCATCATCAACATAAAGAATGTGTACATGAGGGCATTCCCCGGAGCGATTCCCTTGGAACGGAAGATCTTCGGGGCCCAGATGAAGAGGCCGTAGTAAATAAAACTAACGGTGAACCAGCTAAACCAGACCATCAGTGTACGAGGTGCAAAGCGCTTCGACAGGATCTCGAGAAAAGGAACTTTCTTTATTTTGTGCATTTCTACTTTCTCATCTATCTTTGTTCCGAGAGCTTTTTCTAGAGCTCTCCTGCCCCCTCTCATATAGGCGAACTTTGGGCTTTCGGGAAGAAGGGAGACCACAGCGAGAAGCGGCAAAGAAACCAGAGTGAGGAGGTAGTAGGACGCTCTCCAACCAAACACGCCCAGTGTCAAAATGGTATAAACCCCCAGCAGAATACTTCCAATAGCCCAGCTGGCTTCAAGCAGTGTCAGATAAAGCCCCCGTATTTTTATGGCCGTGAATTCAGTCAGATAGGCGTTGACAACCGGTAAGAGCCCGCCGTAACCAACCCCTGCTAAAAAACGGTTGATGATGAAATTCGTCCCATCGGAAGAAGCCCCCGTTAAACCGGAAAATAGCCCTGCTAAAACCAGAAACATGATATTGCCCACTTTTCTTCCAAAAATATCGGAGATAAAACCGGAACTCAAAGCTCCCACAAGCATCCCCATGAAGACGGAGCTCGCTATGGTACCTTTGAGCTCTGCAGCGCCTGGAAGTTCTTTGAGTATCGACGGGAGTGTTAATGACAACACCATCACACCAGCCGCTACAAGCATCCATTCAAGCGATGTCACAAGAAGAATTCTCAATTGCCTGGCGCGGGACACGTATTTTTCCACAACTTTATCGATGATCATCCATACCACCTCCAAAATTGTTACGTTATTTGAGCAGATAACCCTTCTCATCCAGATTTTTTATGATTGTATCCATGATTTTTTGATTTGGAGCCTCAATCGTATGAAGATGTATTCCGTCTTTCGAGACTGCCAGAAGTGGTGATGCACTGCTACCTTTGAGTAGTGAAATGAATCTGATGACATCTTCTTCTGTACTCACACCTATATTTCCCTTCAATTCGCCATAAACAGGATGTTCAACGATCACATCCACAACACTTCCGCCGTTTCTCACAATGGTTAAAAGTTCATCCATGATGTTCTCACTACCGTGTGCAACGGCAACCAGTTTCTTAACGGTTTTCTGTTTTTTTAAGAGATATCCATGAGCGGTTGAAAGGATTTCATGCCCTGCATTTCTGAGGGTTGCAATATCTCTGACGATCATCTGTCTGCTCACATTGAGCTTTTCTGCGAGTTCCAATCCACTTATTGGTTGTTTGGCACTTGACAGGATTTCGAGGATTCCCTCCAGCCTTTCTTTGCGCATCTAGATCACCTCTTCGTATCTGATAATAGCAGTAAATTTGCAGAAAATCAAGAAGTCAAAATAAAAAGCCTCGCTTATGCGAGGCTGGAGTCAGGGGATGGATATGGAATTGTGGGAATTGAAAAAAATGGTGGCGAGGGACGGAGTCGAACCGTCGACACATGGATTTTCAGTCCACTGCTCTACCAACTGAGCTACCTCGCCACTTCTTCTGGTGGAAGCGACAGGGTTCGAACCTGTGGCCTCTTGCTTGTAAGGCAAGCGCTCTCCCACTGAGCTACGCTTCCACCCCTGGCGCCCTCAAGGGGATTCGAACCCCTGCCGCCGGCTTGAAAGGCCAGTGTCCTAGACCTCTAGACGATGAGGGCGCAAAACATCGTTAAATATCTTACACTATAAACACCATTCGGTCAAGGGCCTTAACCCGTAAAAATTCAATTATGGGGTTAAAATCCAACTAAATCTCTGGTCGGGGTTAGTTTAAAGCCTGCTTCGTGATAGAATTTACTTCGAAAGGAGGGATAATTTTGCCAATAGATTTTCGCATGACAAAAAAAGGGTTGATTCTTCTCATCGAGTCATATTCGTCCATTGAAAGTTTGAAGCAGGAGATTATGGCTAAATTCAATGAAGCGCGCGATTTTTTCTCTGAAGGCGATGAGATCTCTTTGATGCTTACACAGGAAACAAGCAAACCGGATGACATAGTGAATATCGTTTCCCTTCTCGGGAATCTCGGGGTTAGAGTGAAGGATATTCTCGTAGGAAGTCTGGAAAAGAAAAATGTGAAGATTGGACAGAAATACGATCTTGTTAGAGAGAAAGTAACCGAGGTACGTGGAGCTCAGGTAATAAAACGAAATCTGCGATCCGGACAGATTGTTGTACATAACTACGATATCATAGTCTTTGGAAATGTCCATCCCGGGGCGGAGATAATCGCTGGAGGAAGCATTGTGATCTTTGGAACGGCGCGGGGGATACTGAGAGCAGGCTATTCGGTTGGTGATGAAGCAGTCATCGCAGCTCTCGATCTGAAGCCTTCTCTGATACAAATAAGCGGTTTGATTTCTCAAGATTATAATGTCTATGAAACCCCGGCTGTAGCCCACATCAGAACGGGAAGAATAGTTGTGGAAAAAATAGAGAGTGCAAAATTTGAGGTAAAGGGGGGAAAGATTTGAAAACGCCCGAGCTATTGATCAAGCTATCAAATGCCTTTGGCCCTGTGGGTTATGAAGATGAGGTTAGAAAGATCATCCAGGAGGAGATCGAACCCTATGTGGATGAAGTAAAAGTCGACAACCTTGGCAACCTCATTGCCTTCAAACGGGGGACAGGCAAGAAAAAAGTTGCATTTTTCGCTCACATCGATGAAGTCTCTCTTGTTGTTTCCGCCAAAGACGAAAGAGGTTTTTTAAGGTTCGATACCATGGGCGGGATCGACCCAAAAGTCCTCATCGCTCAACGGGTAAAGGTTGTATCAAAGGACGGCAAAGTGCGACGAGGAGTCATTGGAGTGCTTGCGCCACATCTCCAGAAAGCAGCAGATCGCAAAAACATACCGCCAATGGATGAAATGTTTATTGATGTTTCTATGAATCCGGATTATGAGAAAATCGAAATTGGTGATCTTGTTGTGATAGATACCGAAGCTTTTGAAAGTAATGGAAAGGTTATTGGAAAAGCTCTTGATGATAGAGCCTGCGCTGTTATTTCTATACTCGTTGCGAAGCAGCTTTCAAAGTTTTCCCGATTCCCGGATGTGTACTTCGTTTTTACGAGTCGCGAAGAGGTAGGCGGTATGGGAGCCAGAGTGGCTGCTGAGGCGATACAACCTGATGTTGGGATAGCGATGGATGTAACCCACGCTCACAAAAGGACAGGAATAGAGCTCGGCAAAGGACCGGCGATAACCGTAGGTGGTCCGAATATCCACAAAGGATACTTCAAAATGCTTGATGATGTGGCAAAACGCGAAGGTGTCAAGGTTCAATACGAAATCGCAGCTGGGAGGACCGGAACAGATGCCGATAATGTCCAGATAGCCGGTACGGGAATCCCGGCGCTTCTGGTGTCGCTTCCAAATAAATTCATGCACACTCCTGTGGAAGTGGTGCAGGTATCTGATGTTGAAGAGTCTGCAAGATTACTCGTGAACTTCCTTTTTGAATTGGAAGAAGGTGAAGAGAATGAAGCTTGAGAGACTGAAAGAACTTTCCGAACTTCCCGGAATTTCAGGTTTTGAAGAGAAGGTCGCGGATTATATAGAAGAAAAGATAAAGGATAAGGTCGATAAGTACTGGCGTGACAATGTGGGCAATCTTATTGCACTGAAGAAAGGAAAAGGTAACGGCAAGAAGCTCATGCTTCTGGCTCATATGGATGAGGTTGGGCTCATGGTCAAGAGGGTGAATGAAGACGGCACGCTGGCGATAAGAGCTGTAGGTGGATTGGCTCCAAGGGTTCTGATCGGCAAGAAGGTGCTGGTGGGACCTGACCTTATCCCCGGGGTAATTGGGTTCGATGCGATACATATTCAGGAACCCGCAACTGTCTTGAAGTCACCGAGTTACGATTCTTTATCTGTTTATCTTGGTGTTTCGAGTAAAGATGAAGTGAAGAACGTGAGAATTGGTGACCCTGTTTTTTTCAGCACGAAATATGAAGAGGTCGGAAATTACGCGATAGGGAAGGCTTTCGATGACCGTAGCGGTTGTGAGGTTTTGCTTTCAGTTCTTGATGACATTCTTGAAAATCCTGTTGACTATGATATCTACTTTGCCTGGGTTGTCCAGGAAGAGGTAGGGCTTAGAGGAAGCGGCGTTGCTGCTGCCCAGATTAAACCCGATGCGGCTCTCGTTTTTGAGAATACCACCGCAGGAGACAACCCGGAAATGCCTGAGTCGAGGTGGTCTACGCGCCTCGGTGAAGGGCCAGCGTTAACCTTTGCGCATTCAGGGCTGGTACTGGACAGGAAGATCTTCGAAACCATAGTCGATACGGCTAAAAGATATGACATTCCTTTCCAGTACAAAAGCAGAACAGTCGGCGGAACGGATGCCGCACGACTGGCGAGAACACTCAGAGGCATTCCTTCCGGGGTGATTTCAACCCCATCACGTTACATACATTCGCCTGTTTCAGTGATAGATATCAATGATTTCTTGAAAGTTGTAAAACTTGCGAAAATCCTGGTTAGGGAAGGGAAGGTGTTAAGCGAATGAAAGAATTGATAAAGAAAGTGACAGAGGTTTGTTCTCCAAGCGGCCGCGAGGATAAAATAAGGGAAATGATTATTGAGGAGATAAAGGATTTTGTTGATGGTTATAAAGTGGATCGTCTTGGAAACCTCGTGGCATGGAAAAAAGGTTCATCCGGCAAAAAGCTTTTGCTTGATGCTCATATGGACGAGATCGGTGTTGTGGTAAGCAATATAGACGACAAGGGATTCCTCAAGATCGAGATGATTGGTGGTGTTTCTCCGTACATTCTTCTCGGTACAAGAATAAGGTTTGAAACAGGTGTTATCGGGGTTGTTGGTGTTGAAGGTGAGTCTGGTAAAGAATTACAGGAGAATATGAAGGGTCTTAGTTTTGACAACATTTTCGTGGATATCGGTGCCACAAGCAGAGAAGAAGCGGGGAAGCTTGCACCGGTGGGAACCTTTGGAACTTACGACGCAACCTTCTACGATGCCGGGAAGAGGTTGATATCCAAAGCAATGGATGACAGGATCGCCTGTGCAATCCTGATACAGGTTGCGAAGGAACTGAAGAATCCGAAGGACGATATCTACCTTGCTTTTACCGTCCAGGAAGAGGTAGGACTTGTTGGGGCAAGCGTAGCCGGATTTGACATCATGCCGGATATGGCGATAGCTGTCGATATAACCGGCGGACCCGATACCCCGAAATCCTACAAAAGAATGGGCTTTGAACTCGGTAAGGGTCCGGCGATAAAGATAAAGGACAGGGCAAGCGTGAGCTCTTCCTGGGTTGTGAAAAAGCTGGCAGAGGTTGCAGAAAAGTATAAGATTCCCTATCAGTACGAGGTTTTGATATTTGGTGGCACAAATGCCAGAGGCTATCAGGTTACCAGAAGCGGTATCGCTGCTGGAACTTTGTCAATTCCCACAAGATATGCCCACACACCCCATGAAATGGTTGATTATGACGATGTTCTTAATGCGGTAAAACTCCTGAAAGCACTTTGTGAGGAAGGTATTGGATGAAAAAGTTCCTTTTCACGAGGGTTCAGGAATCTGAGTGTGTGGTGAAATTTGTCGAAGATTGCAGGAAAAACATACCGGAGTCCCTTTTGATAGTGGACTCCGGTGTCCCTAAGTTTAAAGGGAAGAGCTTTCCTAACATCTATGCTTTGAAAGGTGGCGAACACGTCAAATCCCTTGATAGGGTACTCGAGATGTACCAGCTTTTCAAGGTATCGAAAAAGGATTCCGTCACCGCTGTCGGTGGGGGTGCACTTCTTGATCTCGTTGGTTATTCAACCTCCACCTACACTGAACTTAAACACTTGAGACTGGTGCCAAGCACACCGCTTTCGCAGGTGATGCTTCCCATTTGCGGAAGCTTCTTCATCAATCTGGAGTTCAGAAAAGATGTGTTACGGACTTTTGGCGTACCGGAAGAGGTCATTATAGAACCTCAACTAAGCTATGAGGTTTTTAGTCGCCAGGGGGTCTACGAACTGTTTCCTATGTTAATAACTGCATACAGCTACGATTGGAGGCTCTTTAACTATCTCAGTAATCTGATATCCGAAGGTATGGAAATAGATCTGAAATTGTGGGAAGATCTTCTCTGGTCTTCTTTGAAAGCATATATCGATGGTATTAGCAACGACTACGAGCCTGTTGGAATTTCGATGACAAGAATATTGCAGTCAGCCTTTAGGCTTAAACTGGACTATATGGTAGCTCTTGCCTTTGGAGCAATCATCGAAAGCTGGGTTGGACTTTTGCATGGACTTTTAGATGAGGAACATACCAGAAAATTTTTCCTTACGCTAAAAAAGATATGGTGCAACAATTGGCCTTATAGACTTGATATGAGTTCCGTTACTGAATACATAGATAAACTGAAGGAAATTGTCATCTGGCTCCCGGGTGGAGCACAACAGAGAAGGGTTGTGGTTTCTTCTACAGAACTTTCCCGGATGGTGAGAAAAAATATGAGAGGATTGGAGAGTTTTACGTGAGTGACAAAGCCTTTGGAGCAGCGGTCAGGATGCTTTCAGTTTTTGTGATAGCCCTTTCGATTGCGGTATTCATTGTTGGGGGGTATGCATACCTATTGAAACAGGAAAACGACAATTATAGACTCATCGTTGAAGAAATAAGAAACAGCGTAAATCCAACTATAGCTGCAACGGAACCTCAAGAACCCTCCTTAGAACCTCTTAAGAAAGAGATAGAAAAACTTGAAGAAGCTTCTCCGGATAAAGAGATGGCGGTTGAAGAGCCTGAAAGGCACTTCTTTCTTGAGAGCTTCGATTACGAAAGACTTATTATAGAATCTTTTGATTACTTTGTCCAGGGAACTGCGTTCAGTTACGTTGTAGTTGATGAGAATACGGCATTTAAACTCTGTATTGAAAAGGGAAAAGACAATTATTTCATCACCAAAATTGATCCAGGAAATTACGGAATAATGTTCCTTGGTGAAAACCCGCTGGAAGGGTTATTTGCTTCAAAGGTAGCTTATGGAGTTCAGCTTGTTTCGCATACAATAGTAGATGGTATAGCACCGCAGATTATAAATCTCAGGGCAAACGGTTATCCGGCTTTTGCTTATAAATTCTACACTGCCGATGGCCGAACGTTCTACGCGGCAATTCTCGGGGCATTTCCCGATCTCGAAACCGCGAGAGATTATTCTGAAGCTTTGAATGTTTTCAAGGTTGAGGAAATAACAGGCTGGGATATTTCCGGAAGGTACTTGAGGAGAATCAAATGAAACGACTTTCTTCAAAAGAAGCGCAATTACTTGGGTCCGTGATTTTCATCGTTGTTATTGGTTTTATAGCTTTATTGAACATGGGTGAGACCAATGACGTAACCAAAAACAGCGAGGCCCTTTTTGATGTAAAAGAGCGATTTCCAATAGACTTGAACACCGCTACTGTAGAAATATTGCAGTTACTTCCGGGAATCGGCGAGACCAGGGCAAAGGCGATTGTTACGTTCAGAGAAAGCAATGGCGGTTTTTCGTCAACCGAAGAGTTGCTTCAAGTTAAGGGAATAGGTAACTCTACCTACGAAAAGCTAAAGGATCTGGTTACCATTACGAACGCTGCAAAAAGTAAGGCGGAAAACACCAGAGATACCAGACTGGATTTAAACACAGCATCGAAAGTAGATTTGACTTCACTTCCCGGCATAGGGGAAGTCAAGGCAGCAGAGATAGTGAAATACCGGGAAGAGCATGGTGGTTTTAAGGCCATAGATGAACTTATAAATGTGAAGGGGATAGGAAGAGCCACTCTGGACAAAATAAGAAATCTGGTAAGAGTTGGGAGCGTTTCAACAAATGTTCCGGATAAAAGCGAGAATTCCGGAAAGATAAATGTCAATACCGCGACTCTTCAGGAGTTAGTAGCGCTTCCAGGGATAGGACCTGTCCTGGCAGAAAGGATAATTGATTACAGAGAACACAATGGAAAATTCCATAAACCGGAAGACCTGCTTAAAGTAAGCGGAATAGGAATCAAGACGTTGAGCAAGTTCAGGGAGATGATCGATTTTTGAAACTCCTTTTGCATGTGTGCTGTGGCCCTGATTTAGCTGTTACTATGGAACACCTGAAAAGCGATTTCAACGGCAAAATAACCGCTTTCTTTTACAATCCAAACATCTTTCCCTATGAGGAATATGTGAAACGTCTCCGGGCTTTCGAACAGGTTGCTGAAAGATATGGACTGGAGACTATGGAAGGAAAATACGATGAAGAAAGATTCTATGCCCTTGCCCGGAATTTAGAAGATGAGTCTGAAGGTGGGGAAAGATGCAGAAGATGTATAGCTTTGAGGCTCGGCGTTACAGCGTCTCTTGCTCAAAAGATGGATTTTGATCTTTTTTCCACTACGCTGATGGCAAGCCCGAGAAAGTCTATTGTTATGCTGGAAAACGAAGGTAAACGAGCTGAAAAGGCGACGGGAAAGAGATTTTTGTTCTCAAATTTTCGGAAGGGTATAGATGGAAAGAAAAAGAGAGAACTGTTTTCTGGAATTTATGTCCAGGATTATTGTGGGTGTGTTTTTGGCCTCAGAGAACAGGAAATGAAGCGCCAGGAGATTGAAAAAAAGGATTTTGAAAAACTAAAACAGGATTTCCCTGAGAAGATACATCTCTGGAAGTACAGAAGGAAGCCTTTGAACAGTGATAATTTTGAGATAAATGACATAAACGAATTGAAAGAGCTGCTCGAAATAATAAAACCATCAAAGCTTGTGGTTACCGAAGGATTTGCGAAAGCATTCTCTCTCACTTCTAAGTGGTTGAAATGCGGTAGTTATAACTGCCGCCTGGAAAGATCAGAAAGAGGTGAAACTTATGGGTAGCGTTCCTGTAGAATTGATAGAGCGGATTGAAGAATTGGGGAATGAAATAGGTCTTCAGTTGAGGCTTGTGGACTCGCAGGGGAATTCTCTGGGGAAACCGTTGCCAGTCGAAATTCCTCCCCTTGTCCTCGCGCTTTCTCTTCAGACCGGTTCGCGAAGTTCCACAACAAGCGGCCTGGAAACCATAACGGCAATGCCCGTTAATATAGGAGGAAATGCCCTCGTTCTCGTGGTTATTGGAGAATTCAGAGAAGACAACGCTTTCAGGCTTTTGAAGGTTGTCACAGAGAGGATGCTGACTAAATGATAAAGTTTTCCCTGAAGCTCGACACAGCTTTCGATCTTGATACCACACTCGATTGTGGTCAGACATTCAGATGGGAAAAGACTGATGGCTGGTGGAAAGGTGTTGTAAGGGATACTGTGCTTTTTCTCAAACAGTCTGGGAAAAAGCTTGATGTGATAGCTTCCAGAGATACATTACTTGGAATGGACATAGATGAAGGATTACGAAAATATCTTGGGTTTGAGGATGATTTAGAAGAGGTTCATTCTACCCTGGAAATGATCATCCGGAGTCTTCCAGAGCGAACAAAGGAACTCTCTCTAAATGCGGTTAAACAGGCCAGAGGCTTGAGAATTCTCAGGCAGGATGCCCTTGAGATGACAGTGGAATACATTATCTCAACGAGAAACAGTATTCCTACAATACGTAAAATATCCGACCTGCTTTCTGCAAAGTTTCCGGAAAATCGAGTTGAAATGGATGATGAGGTGTTCTACACCTTTCCTTCATTGGAACAGCTGAAGCATTTAAAGCTTGAGGATCTCCTTGAAATCAAGCTTGGTTTTAGAGCGGATTGGTTGTACGAACTCTTCCAGAATCTTGAGGATGAAATGTTTTTTGAAGAGCTTTATGATAAACCCTTGATGGAAAAACTCGAGGAGCTGATGAAAATAAAGGGGATCGGATACAAGGTTGGAAGTTGTATTACGCTTTTCGCATATGCTGAACTGAACTCGTTCCCCGTTGATGTATGGATAAAGAGAGTGATGAAGGATCTCTTCGGTGTAAATGGTAGCACAAAAAAGGTAATGGAGTTTGGCATGGAAACCTTTGCCCCTTACGCAGGTTACTATCAGGAAGCTGTGTTCAGATACTATAGAACGCACAAATTGGGGAGAGATAAACAGTGAAGGTGAAGATAAATATAGTCGGTGGTGGGCTGGCCGGGTCTGAAGCGGCCCTGAGCCTAGCTGAAAAGGGAATAGAAGTAACATTATACGAGATGAGACCAAAGGTAAAAACCGATGTTCACCAGACGGGGTATTTTGCTGAACTGGTGTGCAGTAACTCTCTTAAATCCGTGGAATTAACCAACGCTTCAGGATTGTTGAAAGAGGAAGCCAGGATGCTGGGTTCAATTCTTCTGGAGATAGCGGAAAGACACCGCGTTCCTGCCGGAAAAGCTTTCGCGGTTGATAGAAAAACCTTCTCTAAGGAGGTTACCGAAAGGATTGAAAGCTCCCCATATATTCATGTGGTGAGAGAAGAAGTCAAAGAAATTGATCTCAACGATGAGGGAACGCTCTGGATTATCGCTACCGGTCCTCTTTCTTCGCCGGCTTTTGAGAAATGGCTTTCGGGTTTGTTTGGAGAGGACCTTTTCTTTTTCGATGCTCTGTCACCAATAGTAGCAGCGGATTCTATTGATTATAGACGCTGTTTTGTCGGCGATCGTTACGGGAAGGGAAGCGGCGATTATCTGAACTGTCCCCTTGATAAGGAAACCTACGAGAGATTCTGGAATGAACTTGTGAATGCCCAGGTTGCTCCAATAGAGAATTTTTCCGACAAGCTTCTCTTTGATCGCTGTCAACCGGTTGAGGAGATCGCGAGAACAGGCATCGATGCTTTGCGCTATGGTCCAATGAAACCTGTAGGATTGATAGATCCGAAAACGGGTAGTGAACCCTACGCGGTGGTTCAGCTAAGAAAAGAAAATAAAGAGGGGACCCTTTACAACCTTGTCGGGTTTCAAACCCGTCTTAAATGGGGAGAGCAAAAACGGGTATTTCGGATAATTCCTGCTTTAGAGCATGCTGAATTTGTTCGGTATGGTGTTATGCACCGAAATACCTATCTGAATTCCCCGAAGATTCTGAATAGAGATCTAAGAAGCAAGGGTTATCCAAACCTGTTTTTCTGTGGTCAAATAACAGGATTGGAAGGTTATGTTGAGGCCATCACAAGCGGGAGATTTGTCGCATTGAACGTCATGGAGTTAGTGAAAACCGGTTCAACCTTTTACCTGCCGGAAAAGACCATGCTTGGAGCCTTGATAAACCACATAACGGTCTCCGGGAGGGTTCCCCTTTCTCCCGTGTACGCAAATTATGGTCTCCTTCCCCCCGTTAAAGCGAAGGGGAAGAGAGAAAGGAACCTGAAAAAGGCCGAGAGAGCTATTGAGGAGTTAAAAAAGTTTCTTAAAGAAAGGGGCTTTTGAGATGATATACCTTTCTGAACCCCTGTTTTCTGAACGCCCGTGGGGGGATCCTGAACTCAACAAGCTGTATGGTGTGAATTCGGAGCTTCCCATCGGTGAGGTGTGGTTGTTGTGTGATTTTCTTGACAAGAGAACGCCTTTGAAGGATAGTTGTAAGACAGTCTTTCCTATGGATTTGGTATCTGATTTTTGTGATAAGCCTCTCCCGAGATTTCCGCTTTTGATAAAACTCATATCAGCTAAAGACTGGCTTTCTGTTCAGGTTCACCCGGATGATGTCCTGGCAAGGAAGCTGGAAAAGGAGCCATGGGGAAAGACGGAAGCCTGGTATTTTGTAAGTGACGGGACGATAGCAGCCGGTTTTTCTGATCCTGGAGTTGTAAACAAAAAAGATATTTCAGAGATAAAAGCGGAGGATCTGAACATTCTCGACGTTCACAAAGGTGAACTGATAAAACTCCCGGCCGGTATGGTTCATGCGCTTGGACCGAACACCCGCTTGCTGGAGATACAGCAGGCATCTGATTTAACCTACAGGATCTATGATTGGGACAGGCCGCGGGAGCTTCATCTGGAGAAAGCCAGGCTTGCCATCAAGCCGTCGTTAACACCGGAAATTGAGGCACTGAAAGATTTTGAGACGAGAGATATGGGTATCTTTAAACTCACATTAACCAATAAAGCCTCGGGAAAGGGGATATTTGTAACTCTCGAAGAAAAGCCTAGAGCCTATGTTGTTGTAGATGATTCGCTGGAGACCAAAAAAATCGGGCTCTGGATAGAACCTGGAGAATATTGGAAGGGTGTTTCATATGAAGTATAAGATCGAACTTATTTTAGTTTTACTGATGTCCTTTGTCTACATTTTCGCGATGGATGTAAATGAGGGAATAATATTACTCCTTTCGAAAGATTACGCTCAAAAGATATTTTTCGCTCAAGATGACTCGGAGATTTCGAAGGTTTTCAGCTGTATAGCTTATGGTGTGAGATATATGGAGAATCTCGCATGGATAGACAAAGACAGGTTTTATGATTCCTTAGAAGAACTAAAAAGGGAAGAACTACCGGAAGAGATCATCATAGGGTTGGACGTTTTGGAAACGGCGATCTCCACTTCCACCGTGGGTGCACTGGCATTGTTAGAAGAATCTGCCGAAAGCTCTGTTGCAGCAGCAATTGCTTTAAGGCTCTACAAAATCGACTGGACAGAAACCCGCGACCCGAACTCAGGCAAGGCTATGTTGAGAATAGCGGAAACACTTCAAAAAAAATATCCTGAAGCTTATTTGCCGTACGAGGCAATCTTTCTCTTTCATTCTTCGAGTGTCTTCGGAGATAAGTCAGAATTCTTGAGATACAGAGATGTTGTTTTAGGGATGATTGATGAAAGCGATGAATTCTCTGCTATATTACAGGCTCTGATAAAAGGTGAATACTATCTTGGGTTGTACGAAGAACTCCTGGAGGATTACAGGAAACTCACAGATCCAGGCGATGAAACAAAATTCTATGCGGCGATGGCCGAATTTGAAACAGGATCGCAGGGAACGGCAGAAATCCTTTTGAAGGATACCAACCTATCTTCTCTACCTTCGAAGATGGCTTCTAAAGGGTTCGAGGTCCTCGGCAAGATTGCGGAAAATGAAGGCAACACGGATTCGGCGATATATTATTTCAAGCGTGCTATTAAATTTAACGGGAAGAATCGTGATGCTCTGGTACATCTTGGATTCCTTTACATGAATTCAGATCTGGAAGAGCACGACACCCTGGCCAGATACTATTTCGAAATGAGTGGTATGGAAGATTATGACCCGGAGGTAGCGGAGGCTCTGAACGTACTTCGTAAGCGACTGGTACTGCGGATCATTTTCTATCAGGTGCTCCCGCTGATTGCTGCGGTTGTACTTGGGTTAATTTTGGTAGAATATATATATATAAAGAGAAGAAAAAAACAGGAAGAAGAAGCCTTACGGAAGTAGAGGAGGATTCCATGGAGATAAAGGTACTTGAAAAGGGTTTTATCAGACTTGTAGAGGTAATGGGGGATGACTTTTCTGCTGTTCAGGCTGCGAGAGTCAGTTATGGGAAAGGATTAACAACCCCCGAACGTGATAAAAAACTGATTTTTTATCTCATGGAGCACGGACACCACTCTCCTTTTGAACATATCATCTTTAAGTTTCACATAAAACTGCCCATCTTTGTGATGCGCCAGCTGGTGAGGCATCGAATTGCTTCGATAAATGAGCGTAGCGGAAGATATACTGAATTCAGCGATGAGTGGTACATCCCCGAAAGGATCAGAACACCCGATAAAGTCAATCGGCAGGGGTCAGTGTTTGTCGATGATGACGATCTGAATTCAGAGGGGATAAGACTTATTGAAGAAACCATCGAAAAAACTTATCAGGCTTACAAAAGGCTTTTGGAAATGGGTGTGGCACGGGAACTCGCCAGAATCGTGTTGCCAACATCGATGTACACCGAGTGTTACTGGACAATAAACGCGAGGAGCATGATGAATTTTTTGAATCTGAGAGCGGATTCCCATGCTCAGTATGAAATGCAGCAATATGCTCTCGCAGTTGCAAAGATATTCAAAAGTAAATGTCCGGTTACCTATGAAGCCTTCCTTAATTTTGCGTATACCGGCGATCTTTTGAAAACGGAGGGATGCTTATGACTCTTGAGGAAATTTGCAAGTTTTTGGGCTGCGAAATTCTGAATGATACCGGGGATTTAGATAAACGGCAGATCGAATACATAGGAGCTGCTGATCTAATGAGTGATGTGCTTGCCTTCGGTACCCCTAATATGCTACTGGTAACCGGCCTCAACTCTCCACAGTGTGTTAGGACTGCCTCGGTTGTGGGTGCAGCCGGCGTACTGATTGTTAGAAAAAGGGAGGTGCCAGAATCCACCGTCAATCTTGCAAAGGATCTGGAAATCCCTCTATTGCACGCACGGATTTCAATGTACAAGGCATGTGGAAAACTCTATGACCTCAACCTCAAAGATGCGTTAGAGGAAGTGAATGGGTTTTGAGCGACGAAGGCGTTGATAAACTAATTGAAAAACTCAGAAAGTTTTTTTCGCATATCAAAGCTGGCGAAATAATGACCAAGAACATAATCACAATGACTCCAGAAAGAACCCTCTGGCAAGCCAAAGAATTGATGAAGCTCCGAAAAATCTCCGGCATCCCTATTGTAAATCGCGACAATAAGCTCCTGGGAATCGTGAGTATTGAGGATATCATTGTTGCTCTTGAGAAGGATCACATCAGGGACAAAATAGGGGAGCACATGACAAAAGACGTGATCGTTCTCAAACCAGATGAAGAACTTGAATCGATACTGCAAAAATTCGACAGGTATCGTTATGGGCGTTTTCCCGTTGTCGATGAATCCGGGAAACTCGTGGGTTTAGTAACCAAAAAGGATATAATCAGCGCGATCCTTGAACGATTCAGGATCATATACGTTCATGACGAGCGTAGAAGCAGAGTATTGGAAAATACTAATAAATGGTTTGAACGCTCGTTAATTACAGGCGATTACGTCGAAAAAAAGAAAGCGGATTTCTTCTTTGCGATAAATTACACCGACGTGGACCTTGCAGGAATGGGAGCTGCAAGATTGAAACGCTTCTTAATGGGAAAGATAAAAGATGAGAATCTTGTGCGCAAGGTATCGATTGCCACCTATGAGGCTGAGGTCAATGTGGTCATTCACAGTGGAAGCGACGGCTTCATCTACTGCTGGATAGACGATGATGCCATCAGGGTGCGAGTTGAAGATCACGGCAAAGGTATTGAAAATATTGAAATGGCCATGAAGGAAGGATATTCCACCGCCACTGATCATGTCAGGGAATTAGGATTTGGAGCTGGAATGGGACTCCCAAATATGAAGCGCTATTCTGATAAGATGGTGGTCATGTCAGAAGTGGGAAAAGGAGTCGTTGTAGAAATGATATTTTACATGAACAAAAAATAATCGCTATTATCGGTTTGATTTAGAGGGGAGGGGTCTTCTTTGCTTTTGAGAGAGATTATTGATAAATGCAATCTTAAAGTGATTGAAGCCGAAAACCTTGATGTGGAAATCTCCAATGGTTATGTAGGTGATCTTCTGAGTGATGTTATGGGGAACGCGCCAGGTGATTCCATCTGGTTAACGGTACAATCTCATATGAATATCGTAGCTGTAGCTTCCATTGTGGGGGTCAAAGCCATCGTATTGTGTAACGGGTTGACATACGAAGATGAAACCATAGAGAAAGCAAAAGAAAACGCTATAGCGCTCCTGTCCTCCAGCGAAAACTCTTTTAAGACCTGCATGAAACTTTTTGAAGCAGGTCTGAGGTGATAGGTTTGGGGCTTAAGAAATTTTCCTGTGATTTTCACGTACATACGTGCCTTTCGCCCTGTGCGGATATCACCATGACACCCAGGGCGGTTGCTAAGGTTTTAACGGAGAAGGGCATAGATTGGATAGCCGTAACCGATCACAATTCCGCCGGTAATGTTCGGACCTTTATGAAGGCCCTTACTCTTCAAGGGATCAAGGTGATACCCGGTATAGAGGTTCATACCGCCGAAGACGTACATCTTCTTGCATATTTTCCGGATGCTGAAACCGCTGAAGATTATTCCAGCTGGTTGTATGATAAGATTCCTGACATATCCATTGATCCAGAAAAATTTGGGTATCAGCTTTTTGTAAATGAGAATGATGAATTCATTGGAATGGAAGAAAAATGGCTTGGCCAACCGGCGAATGTGAAGATCCATGAAGCTATTCAGGAAATACTTAAAAGGAAGGGCATCTTTGCTTTTGCGCACGCTGAGAGAAGAATGGGTATTTTGTATCAACTTGGATTCATTCCACCTGTGGCGAATCCGGTTCTGGTAGAAGTTGCTTTTAAAAAGACCCTTCATGAGTTCCCTTCGAATGTAGCAATAAATTGTTTACATTCCTCGGACGCCCATTCTTTGAACATGTTGAAGCCTTCCATGGTCGTAGAATGTGAGCGTCGAACGTTTGAGGCCTTCAAGAAAAGCTTATTGATAGATTATGAAGCGAGGGTGAGAATAAATTGGGTTTGAGAACCATAGCAGATCATATACTGGATATCTGCCAAAACGCGGTTGATGCGGGTGCTTCACAGATTAAGTTGTCGATAGAAGAAATACCCGGGGAGCGCTTTTCGTTTGTGGTTGAAGACAATGGAAAGGGAATTCCAGAGGAAAAGTTAAAAGAAATTCTCGATCCTTTCTATACTGAAAAGAAAAAGAAAGTGAAATTCGGTTTGGGTCTTCCTATGCTCAAGTTTGCTTCGGAATCTACCGGAGGAAGTTTTTCTATTCAATCCAAACCGGGTGTGGGCACAAAAGTGAGCGCAACATTCAATCTGTCAAATATAGACTGTCAGCCTGTGGGAGATTTAGCGTCCGCGATCTTTTCAGCGATAACGATGGAGGCCGGTGTTAATTGGCAAATAGTACGGGTAAAGGGGCAAAATGGATACAGTCTCACCACTGAAGAACTAAAAAAAATTCTCGGTGATGATTTCTACTCCAATCCTATGAAGATGAAAAAAATAATGGAACTTTTAAATATGATGGAAAATTCATTGGGAGGTTAAGAAGATGAGGAAAGTTTCGGTTCTTTTATTGAGTTTTTTGATCTTTTCAGTCATTGTGATGTCTGGAATTGTGGTCAAGAAAATCGAGATTACAGGGAACACCATTCTCAAGGATTCCGAGATAAGAGAACTGTTGGGAATAAAACTGAGAACGGAGATTGACCGCGAAACGCTCGAAGCTTCCCTGGGGTCTCTTACCGATTCCGGTTATTTCAAAAACGTGGATTTTTCTTTTGATGAGGCCTCTGGCCTTCTTAGCATAACCGTCGAGGAATTTCCCGGTGCTGATGTTGAGATAACCTTCGTTGGTCCAAAAATCGCAGACAAAGACACGTTGCTGGCTTCAGGAGTGACGATAGAAGATGGAAAACCTTTAAATCCAACACGTATTATTTACGAGATTCCGAGATCCGTTGAGGGCCTAACCGAAACTCTGAAATCTCTTGGATACCCTGAAGCGTTTTTTGATATCGAATGGGATACGGAACCGGATAAGAAAGATATTATGCGCGGGAATGTTGAAGACCATATAAAGATTATTTTCAAGATCAAGCCTTATTATCTCTGGGATGTAGAAATCGAAGCACCTTTATCTGAAAGGGCACTGGAAGAACTCAAGAACACCGCGAAGCTTAAAACTTTCAAGAGTTATTACGAAGCTCCCGGGATAATCAGACTGTTTATGAAGGAGAGTTCTTATGTTCCTAAAGCAAGCGATATAGCTTCCGCTGTGCGTTCGATTTTCAGTACTTACTATGTTAATCCCGAAGGGTCCTGGGGATTAGAAAAGGTCTATCGGGCGCTGGCTTTCGCATACAGCAATGCCTTAAAAACCGCAAGAGAGGTGGAGCTACCTGAAGGCGTAGAAGGCCAGGCAAAAATCATCACTCTTTCATTCAAGCCCGCTTCGTACATTGCCAGACCGATGGAAGTCAAAACGATCTTTTTCACCGGAAATGAGCACGTTTCAAGCCTCACACTTTTAAATGCTGTGGGCATCAGGGAAGGAGAGGTAATAGATTCTGAGAAAATAGCAAAGGCGCTTCAGGCAATCCAGGAAGTTTATTCAAAAGAGGGCTATCCCTTTACAAAACAACAGGTGAGAATTGATGAGAATCTTGGATCCCTGACTTTTGAGATAACAGAGTTGAAGGTAGGAAATATAAATGTCGAATACGTGGGTGAGCACAAGACCAGAGATTACCTGATCCAGGACAAGATCGTGCTCAAAAAAGGTGAGGTACTAAGCTTAAAAGATTACCAGAACACATATGCATTTCTCAATTCCACGGGATATTTCGACTCTGTTGTTATAAATCCAATTCCTTCAGATGGTGAGACGCTCGACGTCAAAATTGTTCTTGATGAAAAGGATAAAAACGGAAAGATAATGGGTGGCGGAGGTTGGCAGGATGGCCTCATGCTTAACCTGGACGTCGGGTTCCTGAACCCCTTTGGGTACGGTCAGGATATTTCTCTAAAGGCGAACGTGAACTTTCCCGTTGGTGGAAGCAAAACAACGATAAGCACAGATGAAACCACCGGGGCGACTATTACTGAAACCAGTTCACCAACGTACGACCTATCATTTTCATATATCGTTCCAAAAATTTTCGCCTCGAATTGGGATGTTGGTTTGAGCATGAAGCTTCGTTCCACAGGAAAGAGCACTGAAGAAGCCACCGAAACGGCACCAGATACAATTGAAGCAACCATTACGGAAGAAAGAGAATATCGTATTGATTTAGCATTGGCTCCAACTTACAACCTGTCCGCAGCTGAAAAAATCAGAACAAGTGCGGGATTTGAGTATATAAATATTTATACAGAAACCGCTACGGAATTGAGAACCGCTACTTCAACTGAAGTTGCAACCAGTCAGACGGCAAACACATTCTACGGTCTTTATACCTCTCTTTCCTACAGTTACAGTACCCGGGATGATCTTCTGAGACCGAAAAACGGAACAGAATTCTCTGCAAGGCTGTACGCCCGGGGAATCTTTGGCAATGAACCTTTTGCAGGAGTAATGTTTGAATTCAAAAAGTTCATCGATCTGGGACCTTTACCGATAGCCAAAGGATTGGGGAATCCGGTCCTTGGTTTTAGAGCGCGAACAGATCAATTGTTCCCCTTTAATGAATATAACAAGGTCTTTGAAACTTATCTGCTTTCACCCGGTACCTATCTTAGAGTGAAAAACGGTGGTTTGGTGGTGGGAAATGATGTTTATGGTGTGACAGCAGCTTCTCTGCAGTTGAGAGTTCCCCTCGTTGAAATCCGTGGAAGCATGCCTCTCGATTTTGTTCTTTTTGGAGATCTTGTTTACTATCGTGAAGGTGCCAACATTGCTGATCTGATTGGAAATAAGACTATCTGGGATGCAGGTGTAAGCCTTGAAATAAGTCTACCCATGATAGGGCTGTTCAGAGTGGGTTGGGGCTGGAATTCGGTGTACGGAGAAAGCACAGATTATTCCGGAACCTTCTTCTTCGGAATAGGACCGGTCTTTTGATCGGAGCCAATCGACAACAAAAAAGGGGCTTTCAAGCCCCTTTTTTCTATTGTTGCCTGTTATAGCAAACCCGCAAAGAAATTTCTTGAAGCTCGCATGTTCGCGTCCGGATTGTATCCGCCTTCTTGAATCAGCACGATCGAAAAGTCGAGATCTTTCAAAGCTTTTCCTATTAAATAGTAATCCTTGTCTTCAAGAGAGAAATGGCCTACCGGATCTTCCTTGTGTGTATCAAAACCCAGAGAAACAATCAGAAGATCCGGGTCAAAGTTCTCTATTTCTGCCAGGGCCTTCTCAAGGGTTCTCAAATAATCGGTTCCTGTCGTTTCACCAGGCAAAGGAAAGTTGAAATTGTATCCGACACCGTCTTCTTCGCCTATCTCCCAGTCATAACCGCTTATCCATGGATAGAATTTTTCCGGATCGCCGTGCAGTGATACGTAAAGAACCGTGCTGTCGGCGTAGAAAATCTCCTGTGTTCCGTTGCCATGATGAAAGTCGAGATCCAGTATGGCAACGTAACCGTGGGTATATTTCTGGAAGTACCTTGCTGCTATTGCGGCATTGTTGAAATAACAGTACCCACCCGCCTGGGAGCTGGAAGCATGGTGACCGGGTGGGCGGCAGAGAGCATATACGATTGTCTCACCCGTAAGGATTTCATCCACAGCATTCAAACTTGCAGAAACTGCATTCAATGCAGCAAAAAAAGAATTTCTTGTTATTGGTGTTCCTGTATCGAAAACCTTATCGTATCCAAAAACCTCTGGAAAGTACTCCTCTCCTGGCTCGACTCCTTCTGACCTTTTCTTCAGCCAGTGAACGTAATCATGATCGTGTACGAGATAAAGATAAGAGCTATAGTAGTCTCTTGGTTCGTTGAAAGAAAAGCCAAAGTGTCTCTCAAGGCTTTCTCTTATCGCTTCGATACGATCCGGTTTATCGGCATTTTCTACCCACTTTCCGTTGTCCATCTCTTTTTTTGGAATGTGCAGGAGATGACGACGATCATAAAAAATCTTCAATCAGACCGCCTCCGTAGATCCGGTAGATCATCGATCTTTCTTATTCTGCGTTCGTGGCGACCACCCTCGAACCCGGTTTCAAAGAACACCTCTACGATTCTCCTGGCAAGTTCAACACCGATTAATCTTCCACTTAATACGAGAACGTTCGCATCATTATGTTTTCTTGTCATTCTTGCCATTTCGGGATAAAGACATAGCGCTGCCCTTACCCCTTTATAACGATTAGCAGCTATGGACATTCCGAGCCCTGTTCCACAAATAAGGATTCCGCGCTCTGCTGTTCCTTCAGTAACCGCCTCTGCGACCTTCGCGGCATAATCGGGATAATCTACCGACTCTTCAGAATATGTGCCGTAGTCAGTAATTTCATATCCTGCTGAGCTTAAAAAATCTATGAGTTCTTTTTTCATAGCGAATCCCGCGTGATCTGAAGCAATAGCCACCTTCACAATCATCACCTCGAAATCCTAATCTATTTATACCATCTCAATAGTCCAACCAGCTTCCCCTGGATTTTTACCCTGTCAGCTTCCAGAACAATGGGAAGCATTTCGGGGTTCGAAGGAACAAGGCGAACCTTCGGCCCTTCGTGTTCAAAGCGTTTCAAAGTAGCATTCTCACCGTCAATAAGAGCAACGACAATGTCTCCATTGTTTGCCCATTCCTGCTTCCTGATAACAACGTAGTCCCCGTTGAGTATATGGGATTCGATCATGCTGTTTCCGGTAACTTTAAGAACGTAGTATTCGAATCCACGTCTTACCATCCACATGGGAACCGGAATGCTTTCATCGCGATTCTCGATAGCACGAATAGCCTCGCCTGCTGCGATGACCCCAACTACCGGTAACATGACCACATCGTTTTCAAGGGTTACCGAACCTCCAGACGCATCACGAATCACACGAATTCCCCGGGAAACACCCGTTCTTTCAATATAGCCCTTCTTTTCCAGGGCTTCCAGGTGCTTCGCAGCTCCTCGGGGAGATGAGATATTGAAATCTCTGCATATATCCCTGATGCTTGGCGGATAACCATTGAGTTTTATGAACTTTTCTATGTATTCCAGAATTTCCCTCTGGCGTTCTGTCAGGTTCACGGATAACCCACCTCCTGAACTATACTTCCGCCTGGTCAACAACAACGGCGAGACTCGCCACCGTATCGTCATCACGAAGCTCCACAACCTTAACTCCCTTTGTTACTCTTCCCGTCGGCCTTATATCAGCAGCCGGGATTCTTATGGACATACCGTTTTTGGTTATAACTATGATTTCGTCTTCATTGGTTACCACAAGAGAACCCACAACATATCCTGTTCTTTCGAGACCGTAGATATTCTTCACACCCATGCCAGCACGGTGCTGGGGTCTGTATTCACTGAGAGGCGTTCGTTTTCCTACGCCTCTTTCTGTAGCTGTGAAAAGATAGCGTTCATCAACCGGGAGTACTATCGTAGCGGAGACGACCTCATCATCACCACGAAGGGCCATCGCTTTGACACCGGCTGCTGTACGTCCCATGGGTCTGATCTGCGAAATCGGGAACCTTATAACCATTCCTTTGCGTGTGGAGATAATTATGGTTTCTTCTTCCGAAGTGCTGATGCCAGCATCAACGACACTATCACCTTCGTTGAGTGTTATAGCCTTTATACCGGATGTTCGCGAGTTGATAAAGGCTTCAAAGGGGGTACGCTTTATTTTGCCCTTTCTGGTCGTAATTATTAGATGCTTGTTTGCGACTTCTTCGCGTTTTACGGATAGAACCGCTTGCACGGTTTCGTCGGGTTCGATTTTCACGTAATTGGCCAGGAGTTTGCCTCTGGAACTGCGTGAAGTACATTCGAGCTCATAGTTGTTTATAAAGTAAGCTTTACCCTTGGATGTGATAACAACGGTTTTACTGAGACGGGTCGTACTTACCACGTTTGTGACGAAGTCAGCATCGGTGGTTTTGACACCCCTTATACCTTTTCCGCCTCTACCCTGCTTGCGGTAGTCCTCAAGCGGTGTCGCTTTTATATAACCTTTTTTGGTGACGGTGACGACCACTTCATCATCCGGGATAACATCTTCGACGTTAAAATCGGTGTTCCCATCTATACTTATTTTTGTTCTGCGAGCATCGCCGTACTGGGCCTCAAGTTCCTGAAGCTCTTTTTTGATGATCTGGTATATGTTTTTATCGTCGGAGAGAATCTCTCTGTACTCTTTTATTTTTTCTACCAGCTCAGCATATTCAGTAACGAGTTTATCGATCTCCAGAGCGGTTAGTTTTCCGAGTCTCATCTCGAGTATTGCCTGGCTCTGCTCCGGAGTTATCTCAAGTGTCTCCTGCAAATTTACGGAAGCTTCCTGGATGTTCTTTGAATTTCTGATGATATCAACGACTGTATCGATGGCTCTTGAAGCTTTCGTCAGACCTTCGAGAATATGGGCCTTCTTAGAAGCTTGTTCAAGTTCATACTCTGTGCGCCTCTTTACAACCTCATATCGATGTTTGATGAAGGCCTGGAATATCTCCTTGAGGTTCATCAATTTCGGGCGCTTTTTCTCATCTATCACCAGCATGTGTGCGCCAAAGGTTGTTTGAAGCTGTGTGTGTTTATAAAGAAGGTTCAAAACAACGTTAGGATCGGCGCCTCGTTTCAACTCGATAACCACTCGAAGCCCTCGTTTGTCTGATTCATCTCTGACATTTCTTACCTGGATATCCCGTACATTCTGAGCTACATTTGCTATCTGCTGGATCAAGTCGGCCTTTGATACGCCGTAAGGTATCTCGCTTATTACGATCCTGGTGCCACCCTTTGCTTCTTCAATCTCCGCGACCCCACGAACTACCATTCTGCCGCGACCGGTTTCATACATCTTTTTGATGCCGTCACGGCCCATAATAATACCGCCGGTAGGAAAGTCAGGGCCTTTCACATACTCCATCAACTCTTCGATGGTGGCATCTGGGTTGTCTATAAGCGCTGTTAGAGCTTCAACAAGTTCGGAGAGATTGTGGGGTGGAATGTTGGTCATCATTCCAACAGCGATACCTGAAGCACCGTTCATCAGCAGGTTGGGAGCTTTAGCCGGAAGAACCTCTGGCTCTATAAGAGAACCATCGAAGTTTGGAATCATCTTCACTGTATTCTTATCAATGTCTGCGAGCAATTCTTCGGCCAATCGTTGCATACGGGCTTCGGTATAACGCATTGCCGCGGGTGGGTCACGGTCTATAGAACCAAAATTTCCCTGCCCTTGAATTAAGGGATAACGCATAGAAAAGGGTTGAGCCATCCTCACAAGGGCATCGTAGATCGCCATGTCACCATGAGGATGGAATTTACCCATTACCTCACCAACGATTCTTGCGCTCTTTTTGTAAGATTGGTTATGACGGAGGCCGAGCTCCAGCATACCAAAAAGGATCTTTCTTTGAACCGGTTTCAAACCGTCTCTTACATCGGGAATAGCACGCCCGACAATAACGCTCATGGAATAGAGCATATAAGAAGTTATCATTTCATCGTTTATTGATCTCGATATTATTTCCTCGGGCAAAGTAGTGCCTCCTCTCTCAAGAAACTTTTGCGCCTGGTTTTATATCCCTGTGAACGGTCAATACTGTTAAAGAGTCTTCGATTTTTGCTGCCAAGAGCATGCCCTGAGATTCGATGCCCATAAGCTTTGCAGGTTTCAAGTTGGTTACAACCACAATCTTGAGCCCAATTAGCTCTTCAGGATTATAATGCCGGGCGATTCCGGCAACAATCTGGCGCTCGCCAAGCTCGCCAAGATTTATTTTGAGTTTTATTAATTTTCGTGACTTCTCCACCTTTTCAGCTTCCAGGATTTCGCCGACACGAAGTTCCACCTTAGCAAAATCACTTATCTCTATAAGGTTATCTTCTTTTCCTTCCACAGACGCTTCTGCTTTTTTCTCTTCCAGCATTTTACTCACCCACCTGTGCTTTTTAACATCTATTCTCGGGAACAAAGGTTCACCGTGCTTAACGCCTACTCCGTTCTTTGTTAATCCCAATTTCAAGTGCGTAAAGTCTAGTTCCACTGCCTGTCCTATCCTCTCTCTGATTGCTTTTGCGGTATTTGGCATAACAGGCTCAATCATCAGCGAAACTATTCGAAGTGTATCTACAAGATTGTAAAGAACCGTGTTCAGTCTTTCAGCCTTCTCTGGGTCTTTCCCCAGTTTCCATGGTTCTGTAAGATCGATATACTTATTTCCAAATCTGGCGAACCTCCAGATTGCATCCAGTGAAGGGGTGAATCTGAGATTATCCATGTGATCTATGTATTCCGCTATAACCTCCTCTGCCAGCCCGTAAAGCTGGTTGTCTACGTCTTCAACAACGCCCTTTTTAGGAACAATGCCGTTGTTGAATTTCTCGATCATGGCAACCGTTCTGTGCAGAAGGTTCCCAAGATCATTGGCCAGGTCAGCATTTATTCTGTGTACCAGATTTTCCTCCGAAAAATCTCCGTCTCTGCCAAACTGTATGTCCCTTAAAAGATAGTATCGAACGGCATCGTTTCCATAGGCTTTTACGAATTCCCTTGGGTCTATGGCGTTACCAAGGGATTTGGATATCTTCTGGCCATTTACCGTCAACCAGCCGTGCGCATAGATCTGTTTTGGCAAAGGAAGCCCGACAGACATCAGCATTGCAGGCCATATTAGCGAATGAAAGCGATTTATTTCTTTTCCAATGATATGTACATCAGCCGGCCAATATCTATGGAATGTCTCGGGGTCATCTATATATCCGATAGCGCTTATGTAATTTATCAAAGCATCAACCCAAACGTATATAACATGTTCAGGGTCGTTCGGCATTGGAACTCCCCACTTGAAAGAGGTGCGGGTAATGCTCAGATCCCTGAGGCCATTTTCGAGTATTCTCAACATTTCGTTTCTTCGAAAATCAGGTTGTACAAATTCCGGGTGCTCCTGAAAGTGTTTGAGCAAAGCGTCGTTATATTTTGAAAGCCTGAAGAAGTAATTTTCCTCGCTCACCCATTTGACCTCTCTGCCGCAGGACGGGCAAACTCTTTCTTTTCCGATGTCCTCTTCCGTCCAGAATGTTTCACAGGGGACACAGTACCATCCTTCGTACTTCCCTTTGTAAACATCGCCATTCTCAAGCATCTTTTTCACAAAGAGCTGGACGGTTTTCATGTGGCGTTCATCTGTGGTCCTGACGAAATAATCGTTGGTAATCTGCAGCTCTTTCCAGAGAACCTTAAATTTTTCAGCGAGTTGATCGCTGTAGGTTTGCGGATCAAGGTTTTCTTCTTTCGCAGCTTGTAGAACCTTTTGACCATGCTCATCGGTTCCGGTTAGAAAAAACACATCGTATCCGCTCAGCCGCTTGTATCGCGCCACAATATCGGCAACGATTGTGGTATATGCAGAACCTATATGGGGTTCAGAATTTATGTAATAAATCGGTGTGGTAACATAAAACTTCGGCTTCATAGTACACCTCCGTCTTTTGGTTATTTTAATTATATCATGGTTTATACGCCTGTATTCCTGATTTTATCAGAATTTACCTAATTAGTGCTGATTTTTTCGTAAAGTTCTATGAACTTTTCAGCTCTCTTTTTCAACTCCTCAGAACGGAATTTAGAGAGTCCTTCTTTTGTCTTCACGTAAACGCCATGATAGATTTCTGATAGTTCTCTCATGAACCTTTCGTACTCTTTCTGATGCTTTTCCTTTAGGTTCCCGGCGTACTTCAAAGCGATTCCAAGAGTATCATCCGGAATACCATAATATCCTCCTTCCCACATTCCTTCGCATGCAAAGGCATGTTTTTTGGCTATTTCAAGAATTCTATTGGAAACAGCCGTTGTATCTCCGCCTACTGATACTACCGCCGTCATGTACTCACCGTAAATTCCTTCCCAGTCACTGTAGCGGTTCCACGTACCGGGGAGAAGCGTTACGGCCAGATCGTACCAGTAGTACATCTGTGTCTTTGCATAATTTTTGAACCTCTCTATTTGCATTAAAAGATCAGCCAAATCGATGGTATCAGAATATAATTTCTCGCGCACCAAAAGGAAAGAACCATATCTTTTTAGCTCTTCGTAAACCTTTTTATAAAGGCCTCCAACGATTTTTGGGGTCTGACGCTCACTGAAGAATATCATCGATGACTCATAGTAATCTATCGAGTCGAGAACCGCCTGGATCTGCGCAAGGAAAGAAAGATATAGCTTGTCTGAAAGTTCTGCGAGTTTTTCTTTGTGTGCTTTCACAAATTCTTTGAAAGGAATGGTACGGATATTTCTCTCGGGTAACGGTATAACCCTGAGATCTCCTTTGAACTCATCTACTATGAGGGCAGCGTATGGATCCTCTCCCATCAATGTTTGAATCACTTTCTCTTTATCAGAGGAAAGGGAATAAACCCTTTCGGGTTTGATACCAAAGGCAGCAAGATACCATAGAGGTTTTCCGAAAACCGGGTAAATCCTGTAAGAACGTTCGAAGTAATCGACTGCCCTGTTGTAGTATGCACGCGTTTTACTTTGAAGAGCTTCTGCTGTCTGAAGTTCCCGCATTAGATTCGCTCTGATGGCGTCAAATTCCTTTTTTCTTTCTGATTCTATTGCTTTCAAGAACTCTACCTGAGAGAGTCCGCCGAATTTACTTCTGAGCTCTTTTTCTCTGGCAGCATAGTAATTTCCGACATTCTTAAGGTAAGCAAATTCACCGCGGTAATTTTCCAGATCTTTCAGTTTGTTCTTTATAACAACCGGGTTTCTCTTGATAGCCTCTCTTGCGTATGCATAATAATATTGCTGGGCGACCTGCCCTTTGCGGAAAAAGCCTTCACCGAGATAAGCAGTGGTCTTTAAGAAAATAATGGTTCCACTGAGTATTACAAAGGGTATCGCCAGAGCAGTTCTTGAGATCTGCAGTTCTTTTAGGTCATCATTGAAGTATGTTCCCATAGTAATGGACATTATGAAAACCCCGGCCATCAGGTTGGGCTGCATATGGAGTGGAAATTCAAACATCGTATGCATGGCTAATGAGAATATCGCCGCGCCAAATGCTCCGTACATGAGAATATCCGTTTTGTTTTTTAGCCTTAACATAGTTCGGAAGTAACGTGACACCATGAAGATCAAAAAGAGCACTACCATGGAAAAACCGAGAATCCCTGTTTCGCTGAGAGCTTGAACATAATCGTTGTGGGTTCTCTTGAAGTTATTCCATACAACTGTATAATCTGGATGTTCCTGAATAACGTAAGGTGAATAGAGAAGATGATAAAGCTGGAACGTCCCAATTCCCGTTCCAAAAATGATCCTTGAAGGATGTGAAGGATCTATCCACTGGTAGATGGAATTAAACCACGCGGAAAATCTCTCTTTCCACGATTTGGAAGAAGTTAATACGTATTCGAGTCTCCGGGTTATATTCAACTTACCCTTACCGGTTAGAGGAGAAGGAGTGAGGTATAGAATTGAGAGAACTATTGCAAGAACCAGTGCCGCAACAATGAAAATTCGTGATAGTTTTACAAGCGCTGGATCTTCTTCATGCTGGAATTTCCTTGATAAAAGCAGATAAACAATGATGAACAACAGGTTTCCCAACAATATTCCCGTCATGACCGTTCGCGTTTCGGCAACGAATACCGCAGCGATCATAGGAGCGAGGAAGAGCAGCATGGAACTCTTCAATAGGATTATCCCCATACGAGATTTCACAACTTTTTTCAGCGGGTATGGATTTACAAGGAAGTAGATGATCATTGGAATGGTAAGCCCCATATAATCGGAAACAAAATTCGGATTTCCTATAGTTGAACGTGCCGAAGCTCTCTGGAATGGGGCCCCCACCTTTCCGAGAAAGAGATCGAAACCAGCATAATAGTTAAGGAGCGCGTCAATCGCAACAACAAAAGCACCGATGATGAAGAAAAACATGGCAAATTCTATTTTTAATCTTGTATCGAATTCTTTTGAGATGTAGAAAGATGTTAGAACGACAAAGAGTGCGAACAAAGCAACATCGAGAGAGTAGCGGAAGTACTGGGGGTTCTCAGCACTGACAGAGATAAGGGATAGAATAGCTGTGATACCAAATCCCAGAGCAGCCAGATGAACGTAAGAGTATTTAATTGTGATTTTTTTATTGCTAAAAAGCGCGGACAGAATAATAATCGTGAAACCTATTACATAAAGAAGATGTTTGCCTGTTGAAGGTTCGTGGGTGAAGTTCTTAACAACGAAAAGTGGTATCACCACACTCATCATATAATAGATAAAAAGTTGAGCTTTGAAAGTGCTGTTGTAAGCTTTATTTTCCACAAAAATCACCTCTGACATCTACAAAATCAACCGAGCAAATTATCCAGAAGAGTCATTATGATAAACCCGATGAGAAGAGAATATGTTGAGATCCTTTGATATCCCCCACTGTGGGTTTCCGGGATTATCTCATCTCCGATCACATACAGCATCGCTCCACCGGCAAAAGCCATAGCATACGGCAACAGAGGTTGAGATATCGTTATAAGGAATGCACCAAGAGCGCCACCGATAATTTCGACGGCACCGGTTAGAAAGGTCACCCAGAAAGAGCGCCTGACACTGTACCCGGCGCCGATGAGGCTGCCGGCAACTGCGGCTCCTTCAGGAATATTTTGAATACCTATCGCCATTGCGATAGCGAATGCGTCCTTCGTAAAGCCTCCAACACCAACCGCCATGCCTTCTGGAAAGTTGTGCAGCGTTATTGCAATGACAAACAACCAGATCTTGGAGAGTTTTGATTTTGTCATTGGGCCTTCGTAACCTTTAATGAAGTGTTCGTGCGGTGAGAATTTATCCATTAAATCGACGAAGATTGCTCCAAGAATAAATCCAACAACAAAGCGAAACGGTCCTCCGATCTGTATCGAAGGAACAACAAGGCTGAAAGCTGTCGCGGCCAGCATTATGCCGGCGGCAAGTCCAAGCAACATATCGAGAGAACGCCTATCCACCCCCTTCTTCCAGAAAAGAAAGGGAATTGCACCTATCGAGGTAGCCATTCCAGCAATCAAACTATAAACAATTCCTTTGATTGCCGGGGTCATTCACCGGTCCTCCTGGATTTTTTTCGTCTGATTTTCTTTTTTGTTCCATCCTGAGTATAGTAATAATGGTAGTAGTAATAGTAATAAGAAGATGTCTTTTCATCAACACCGTTTACCAGGAGCCCGAGCACATTGATATTGACAGTGCGAAGATTCTGAACAGCGATTCTCAGACCATCCCTTGGAGTGGTCCCGGGTTTCACCACGAGCAGAACCCCATCAAACTTATTGCCAACCATAGAAACATCTGAAGTAACCATAGCGGGCGGCATATCAATAACAATTGTATCGTAGCGCTTTTTCAATTCTTCGAATATTTCTGTTAGTTTCTTCGAAGAAAGAATAACCGTTGGATTTGGCGGAATTGACCCTACCGGCAAAACGTCAAATACCCCTTCATAGTTCAAAATCGCTTCATTCAGTGTGATTTTTCCAAGAACTACATCTACTATTCCCTTTGTCTTCCTTCCGTTCAATTTGAGGATCTTTTCAACTCTTGGACGCCTCATATCCAGATCTACCAGTATTACCTTTGTATCGTTGCTGGCCATTGAATACGCAAGATTAGCGGCGATAAAGCTTTTCCCTTCTGAAGGGCTTACCGAAGTGATAGCAAAGGATTTTTTATCACCCAGAATGAAAGAGATGTTGCTTGCGGCCATCTTTATGGCTTCGGATTCAGGCGAGATCGGTGAAGCTTTTACATGAAGCTCATCCTTCAAATCCTGAATCTGAGGAATACGGCCGAGAATCTGAACCCCTGAATAACGTTCGATTTCTTCTTCAGTCTTCAGGGTTTTGTCAGCATACTCCACCAAGAAAACAGCGAGCATTCCAAGGAAAATACCGAGAACACCGCCGATAGCCAGCGAAAGCTTCTTGTTGGGTTTGACCGGATAACGCGGTACCCTTGCGGGATCGATTATTGCGGCATTGCCAACTACCGCCGCTTCACTGATTCTCGCTTCTTCAAGCCTCTCCAGTAATAAGGTGTAAAGGTTTTCTTTAACAGCTATCTGCCTTTGTAGTTCTAGAAGTTGCTGCTCTATGGTTGGTAATTTTGACAGTTCCTTCTCATATTCTTTTCTCAATCTGTCAACTGCTTTTAGGCGAGCTTCAAGTATCTGAATAGTCGACTCTGCGCTTATTACACCTGTTAAAGCGGTCTCATACGCCGGGTTCAACGTTTGGGTCTCGCCGGTTCTTATGAATTCCTCGGTTTCCTTTTTGATAAGATTTTCTGTTTCCGCTATCTGGGTAAGCTTAGCTCTAACCCGCGGATCCGTTTCCGGATATTGCTGACGGAGAGCAGCTAGCTCCACCTGCAATTCAACGAGCTTACTCTTGAGCTGCTGAATAATTGGATTTCTACTAAGGGTTTCAGAGGTCTTGAGCCATTTGTCTCTGAAAGTTTTATCTTCAGAACTATCAAACTGCTTCAACAACTCTTCGTAAGACTTCTTCTGTGCTATTTTTTCTTCCATGCTAATCTGAAGATTGTTGTATTGCTGATCGTATGTGGTTATCATTTGCAGCAACCATCGGGCCTGTTCTTCAAGGACATATATACCTGTTTTTTCTTTGAATGCCTTTAATTCGTTTGTTGATTTCTTGAGATCTTCTTCCAGAACAGGAATCTGAGATTCTATAAACTGCTTCTTCATGGTTATATCCCGCTTCGAAAGCTCTGCAAGTTTTTCGTTGTAGACCTCTGCTAACGTGTTGGCTATATCTTTTGCAAGAACCGGATCTGGATGTTGAACAGCAACTTTAACAATTCGGGTATCCTTTACCGGGGAAACGGTAATCATCTCTGAAAGGGTGTACGTAAGCGATTGTACCAGGTCATCCTCGGTATATCCTTCTGAAAGAAGCCTTTCTTTGACTTCAGGTTCGTACATTTTATCTACTAAACCGAGCCGTCGGATAACCTCTTCAAAATTCGTCCTGCTTTTTATAAGCTCAACCTCTGTCGAAATATCTTTTGAGCTGTAGCTTCCCGTAACCTGATTCATGAATATATCGCTGACCGACGATTTTGAGGTGGGCTCGACCTTTATGTTAACGCTGGCTTCATAGATTGGTGTCGCCAGGACAAGGTAGATACCCGTTGCGACAACGACTCCAATTACAATAGCCATAAAGAACCAGAATCTCTTTTTGAACATCCTCAAAATATCTTCAAGGGTTAGTTCTCTGTATTCATTATCGAGCTCGTTCACAAAAGCACCCCCATAACACTGAATGATTATTTTTTATAATAATTCTCCATTTCTTAGATCTTTATATAGCTGAGTGGAAAAATCTATGAGCTGCCGGGAATCATTTCTTCTATGCTTATCGCTTCCTGTGAAATCTACAAAGGTTATCTCTAACAGATTCCTGATGTGTTTCGGAGTTTTTCCGGTTTTTGGTGAAAGAATATCCCAGTTAACCTGAAAAAGGACCCCTTGCTGGCGAAGTCTGTCAAAGAATTCCTTTTTCGGCTGCTTGCACCGAAACAACTGTGATAGCAAACCAGAACACTTGTAAAAGTATCCGTACCTTTCCACATGTGCCAGAATCAATACATAACCTTTTCGTTGGAGTCTGTCTATCTCCTCCCATAGGTAAAGTGGTGGAATGTCCGTGGGGAGTTCAATGAGTAAGAAATTTGTGTCCCCAAGCGGAATTAACTCCCTGTTGCTCACCCCGGGAACCAGATAGATTTCTGAACCCGGGAGAATTTCGACCTCATTTGATACTATTTCTTTGAATTGCGAAAAGGCTTTTTTTATTTTTGAGATATCCGTTGGTACCTTTGGCGAGTAAAGGTGCGGTGTCAGGTAAATTCTTTCAACACCGAGATCTTTCATTTCATTTATTAGCTCGAGAGCTTCTTCTACATCACGCGCCCCATCATCCACACCGGGCAAAAGGTGGCAGTGCATCTCCACGTTGACCAAATAGGACACTCCTATCATTTCGTTTAATTACAATTATTTCTATGGTGCTGCGATCAACTTTCCAGTATATATGATCGTAAGCAGAGAAGAAATCACTCCCATTACCTCTTTTATGTCAACCATGTACGAACTCGGAACGTATATCACGTCACCGGGCTCGACCTTTGGAACCTCCGGTATTTTCGGTACTTCATTGCTCTTTTTACTATCCACAGCATATTTGTCAAGATCTACGTACTGAACCTCCGGGTTCTCGGAGATGCCGTTTTTAAACAGCAACACCCTTGAAAGCTCGGCTGTATTTTTTGGCCCACCAGCGCTGAGAATCGCTTCCAGTACGTTCATATCCGGTGTGTATTCAATAACCCCGGGTCTTTCAACCTCACCGAAAACATAGACACGGAGATAGCTTAAAGGCACATAGATTATTGTACCTGCTTCGAGAACTCTACCCGAAACCTCTGAAAGTTTCTCCGGAGTCAAAAGGATTTTTTCTGATTCTCCATCGGTGATTAACCATATTTCAGCGCTTGAAGGGTTGTTTACTCCTCCAGCGTATGCCAGAACCTTTCCCAGGGTGATTTCGCCACCGATCAGTGAAATATCTATGAGCCCTGGCTTTTGTACATCTCCGATGATCCCGATATAGCGTTCAGCAAGTTTTGTGATAACGATGTCTGCTGATTCTTCCAGTGTAAATGAGCCCTGAGTAATAAGTTTAGAAACGTCGAAAGATTCTATTTTGCCGCTTCTGTAGATAATGTGAATTTCGTCGGCTTCATCTAGTGCTCCTCCAGCCCGTGATATAAGGGTCAAGAGTGTTGGAGGTTCGTTGCTGCTGTAGTCAAAACTTCCCGGACTTTTCACTGCGCCTATAACCGAAAATCGAAGAACATCGACAGGTTTTACGTAGACAATGGAACCATCTTCCAATTCCTTTGCGGATTCTACGAATTCATTGTAACTTACAGGTTTGCCATCTTTTGATAGAATGCGTATTTCCCGGACTTTGCTGAGATCCGGAATTCCACCAGCTCTGGCGATAATGTCTGCGGGTGTGGTGCGTTCATTTCTTGTGAAAACGTATGTTCCAGGATCTCTAACCGCTCCTATAATGGTTATTCTTTTAATTTTCTCAGGAACGACAATTATGCTGCCTGCTACAAGCTTGAGATCCTTTCCTTTTTCAGTTTCCTCTATGTCGAACTTTTTGATCTTTCCATCCGGTTCGATTATTTTCACAAAATTATCCGCGCTTTCCAGAAGCCCACCGGATTTGGCTATCGCTCTGGATAGTGTGAAGGGTTCAAACTTATCGAAATCCACCCTTCCGGGCTTCATAACCTTTCCTGAAATGTAAACGTATCTACCGCGATCTTCAGGAACGTAAATTGTTACTCCGCTCTCGAGGGGGACATCCTGATTCTCAATCAGTGAAAGCCAGATGTACGTCTGGTCATCGTGGGCTATTTTTATTTCCTGAGCTGCGGTTTCTTTGAGCCCTCCGGCTTTTGAAATCGCCAGAAGGAGCGTTGGGGTTTCCCAGGGATCAAATTCAACGACCCCGGGCCTGTTTACCTCTCCAAGAACATTAACTGTGACTGGCACGTATCTTGAAATGTAAACAGTGGCCCCTGACTTTAACTGTGGATCAGCTTCTGAACCATTGAGTATCTCTTTAAGGTTATAAATTCTGGATTCTCCATTGGGATAGGTAACACGAATATTCCTGGGATCACCGGTGTCCAAAACACCGCCTGCCATGGAGATAGCAGCGGAAAGGGTGTGGGTATCCCCGGGATTGATGGCAAAAACACCGGGACTGCGGACCTCTCCAAGGATATAAATCTTTACCCTTGTATCCGGGTAAATGATAACCGTTCCGGAAGAAAGCGGAACGTCTTTGTTGCGCAGGTCCGTTAGCTTAACCTCAGTTTTTTCACCGTCTCCAGTCAGTAAAATGAGTTTTTCTTCAGACTCGAAGTCCAACAGGTTGTATTTTGACAGTAAGCTGCGTAAACTCATCTTTTCTTCTCTGCTGAAATCAACCTTTCCACCAACAGAAGGGGAAATTAGGTACACGAAGCGTTCTGGAAGCTTTTCTACATAAACTATGCTTCCGGATTCGATCTCTGTCTGTGATTCAAGAGATTCGTTCAGGTCAAAAATTGTTTTCTTATTGTCCTTTATTAACTGGATTTCAGAAGCATTTTCGGTTAGCCCTCCGGCTTTGCTTATCACGGTATTCAAAGTAGCCTTTTCGTAGCTTTCTATAACTACCGGGCCTGGATGTTTTACCTCTCCTAAAACGTAGACGGTGTTGCGAATGAGGGGGAGAACCACGAGAGTTCCGGGCTTTAATGGATAATCTTTATTCTGAAGATCTTTCATGGATACCTTCAAACCCTTTTCGTCGCGTGGTTGTAGAATGGAGATCGTGATATCTCTATCGGGATAATAGATACCCGCTTTAACGAGAACGTTTCTCAGGGTCAGGTTTTCATAGATAGAAAAATCTACACGTTCGCTCATCTCCGGCGAAACTATATAGGTGTATTTTTCGTCGGACCGTGAGATAACAACCGTATCTCCTGGTTCCAGTTCTATGTCTTCCGAAGAGCCGGAAAGCAGTTTATCCAATTCGACCGAGAATTGGCGTTTCGTATCTTTTCCTATTATCAAAACCTTATCTCCGGCGAGTTGGGTGATTCCTCCTGTTTCACCGATCACCTCTAAAAGTGTGATTCCCTTTTTATAAGGGACCGTTCCCGGTATCCTAACCTCACCGAGAACCCTCACTGCTTTTCCTGAGGAATCTTCAATTATAACTGTGGCTCCAGGTTTCAATATGGGATCGGCTGATTTTCCGGAAAAGATCTTTGTGAGGTTGTATTCTTTTCTCTGCACAGAATTACCTATTCTGTTCAACACTGAGATGTTTTCTATGTCAGCTTTATCTGTTACCCCACCGACCTGTGCTATCACTTCCGTGAGCGTTATACCGTCATAGTACTTGATCACTCCGGGGTTTTTGAACTCTCCTACCGCTTTTATCCAGCTGGATATACCGCTTGGGATAAATAAGGAGTCTCCAGGATATAGAACAAAATCAGCGTTTTTTCCTTCTGAAAGTAGTTCAGATAGATCAATAGAAATCTTCTCGCCGTTTTTTTTGATAACAAAACTCTTTGAAAGATCAGCGGTTTCTTTAGGGCCTCCAACACTGGCTAGCAGCTCTGAAATGGTGACGGAACTTTGGGATAGTGAAACTCTTCCGGGACGATTTACCTCACCCAGAACATTGTAGTCGTAGGGGGCATATTTCACTATGGAAATGGTAACCTGTGGTTTAGTAATCAGGATATCTCTGAATCTACTGCTCAACACTTTTTCAACTTCCTCGAGGATTTTACCGGAAACCCGAACACTCCCGATAGGAGGAACAGAAATGAATCCATCCGGTCCAACAACAACCTCACTGGAGAGTTCTTCGTGGCCGTAAACGGTGATACTTAAAATATCACCCTCGCGAATAAGATATCCCCCAAAAACCAGGTTAAAACTCACCAATAACGCGACCAATAAAAAAAGACTTCCCTTTTTTAACATAAGGGTTCACCCCCAGCAAATATCTATTTCTTTAAAATTTGGCTCCTTTTTAACTATCGGTTCTGAGCGTGTTTTCAATTTTTATGGATGGGCGATTCTTCCAGGTACTATAACGTTATAAGCCTCAAAGTTCGTAATCAGAACCGTACTTTCTTAAAACAGCGACACAACGCGGACACATATCCGGAAGTTCCGGGTCAGCACCGGTTTCAATAGAATATTTCCAGCAACGCTGACACTTCTCTCCTTCAGCTCTGTCAACCTTTACTACAGCATATTCGCCATTGAATCCTTCCACAGACTCAGCAAATTCTACCTGAGATACTATGAATAGGTCGGCTATAAATTCTCTGCTGTATTGTCTAACTATCTCATCAATATCTTTGGACCGGATTTGAAGTGTTACTTTGGCGTCCAGGGAATTTCCGATTAGCTTCTCAGCCCTTGCAATTTCAAGAGCTTTCAACACATCTTCACGCAGATTTATGAGCTTTTCCCATCGTTCTTCGAGACTGCTATCGATATACTCCTCTTTATATTCTGGCCAGTTCTCCACCTGAATGGTTTTATAGTTTCGCGCCGCCTCAGGCAAATGAGCATAGACCTCTTCAGAGGTGAAGGTTAAGATCGGAGCCAGCATCTTGTTAAGGGCAACCAGAATCTCAAAAAGGACTGTTTGTGCGGAACGCCTTTCAGGTGAGGTTTTCCCCTCGACGTACAGCCTATCCTTTATTATGTCCAGGTAGAATGCACTCATATCCGTTATTATGAACTTCAATATACTCTGAAATACTTTGTAGAACTCGTATCGATCGTAGTACCTGGTTACATCCCTGATGAGTTTGTGCAGCTTCATTATCGCCCATTTATCGAGTTCGAGAAGCTCTTCGTAGGGTACGCTATCTTGAGGAGAATAATCACTCAGGTTACCCAGCAAGTATCTCAGGGTGTTCCTGATCTTTTTATAGTTTTCGATCTGTTGCTGGATTATGTTCATAGAGATTCTTATGTCTTCCTGGTAATTGGAGCTAGCAACCCACAGTCTGAGTATTTCAGCACCATACTTGTTGTTTATTTCCTGCGGATCAACAGCATTACCCAGAGATTTAGACATTTTTCGGCCCTGTTCGTCGTTTATGAATCCATGAGTTATAACGCTTTTGAAAGGCGCGACTCCTTCGGTGCCGACTGACAGTAACAATGAAGACTGGAACCAGCCCCTGTGCTGGTCACTACCTTCTATATAAACGTCTGCCGGGAAGCGAAGCTCGTCCATGACCTTGACAACTGCTTCAAATGAAGAGCCGGAATCAACCCAGACATCGAGTATATCTTCCTGCTTTTTGAGGTTTTTGGAACCACATTTTGGACATGTGTATCCTTCCGGTAAGAGATCGCTTTCACTCCACTCAAACCAAACATCCGTTCCTTTTTCCTCTACAATACCGGCAAAATGATCGATAACTTTGCCATCAAGAATCGATTCACCACAATCTTGACAACGGAAAGCAGGAATGGGGATCCCCCAGGATCTCTGTCTGGATATACACCAATCCGGCCTGTCCTGAACCATAGCGGTTATTCTGTTTTGCCCCCAAGAGGGATGCCATTCAGTCTTTTCGATCTCTGAGAGCGCTTTCTGCCTTAAGTCATTTTTATCAACGTCTATGAACCACTGTTCGGTTGCCCTGAAGATGACCGGATTTTTACATCTCCAGCAGTGCGGGTAAGAATGTTCAATCTTTCCTTCACCGACAAGGTGGCCGGATTTTCTCAGATCTTCTACGATGATAGGATTTGCGTCAAATACAAAGAGTCCAGCATATTTTCCAGCCTCTTTGGTGAAAATCCCCTGATCATTCACAGGTGAGATAACGGGAAGTCTGTATCTCAAACCGGTGCCATAATCTTCTTCACCATGTCCTGGGGCAGTGTGTACACAACCTGTTCCAGCGTCGAGCGCAACATAGTCAGCCATTACAATTACTGAATCCCTATTCATGAAAGGATGCTGAGCTACTTCACCTTCAAACTCCGAACCTTTCTTTGTTGAGATAATCTCGTAGCTTTCGATACCCATTGCTTTCATAGCTTGTTCTAAAAGCCCTTCAGCAAGAATCCAGATTTCATCCTTTACTTTTACTTCGCAGTAATCGAAATTGGGATTCAATGCGATGGCCACATTAGCGGGAAGGGTCCACGGCGTCGTGGTCCAGATCACAAAGAATCTATTGGGTTTGTTCTTATCCTGGAACTTTACGTAAATCGAGTAAGATTTATGATCGTGATACTCGACCTCCGCTTCTGCAAGAGCGGTCTCACAGCTTGTACACCAGTAAATGGGCTTCAATGTGCGGTAAACGTTGCCGCTCTTCACAAGTTTTGAGAGAACCTTCAATACACTCGCCTCGTATTTTGGATCAAATGTTAAGTAAGGATTTTCCCAATCTCCCCGCACACCAAGGCGTTTGAACTGTTCACGCTGTATCTTGACATATTTTTCCGCGTATTTCCTGCACTTTTTTCTGATGGTGCTCTTGCTCAATTCTTTTGCTTTTTCCCCGAGTTCGGAAGCGACGCGGTGCTCAATGGGAAGGCCGTGGGTATCCCAGCCAGGAATGTAAGGGGCATTGTACCCTTGCATGGTTTTGTACTTTATGATGAAATCCTTTAAGATCTTATTTAAAGCGGTTCCGACATGAATGTTTCCATTAGCATAGGGCGGTCCATCGTGAAGAACAAAAAGTGGCGCACCTTCTCTGTTTTTTTGAACGTACTTGTAAAGATCCATTTCTTCCCATTTTTTCAGTTGTTCAGGTTCCTTCCTGACAAGATTGGCACGCATAGAAAAAGATGTTTTGGGAAGATTCAGAGTGTCCTTATAATCCATGATGCACCTCCGTATCAATCAAGCAATTTTTTTATCGTTTCTTTGAATTCACGCAAATCCGTGGATTTTACCACATAGGCGTCTGCAGCCCATGAGGCCATATCCTGTTTGTAATGTGTGTAGGCGGTGAGCAACACAATTTTAAGGTCAGGTTTTTTATTTCTAAGCATGCCTGCTAATTCAAGGCCGCTGATTCCTGGCATCTCGATGTCTATGGTAACGAGGGAAATATCCGGATGTTTCTCGAAAAGGTCCAGGGCTTCTTCTGCGGAAGCAGCGGTTATGACGTGAAATCCTTCTTCACCAAGCTCTTCAGTCAACAAAAAACGCATGTTCTCTTCATCATCTACGATCATTATTTTTTTCGTCTCCATTCGCATACCTCCTTGAGGGCAATGATACCACGAAGATAGTACCGTTAGAATCACTCTGAGCTGTTATGTTTCCACCATGTTCTTCGACTATTCGTTTACATATAGACAATCCAAGACCTGTTCCAAAGGTCTTCGTTGTGAAGAAAGGTTCAAAAACCCTTCTCAATATCTCCGGAGGAATTTCTTTGCCCTTATTCCACACAGAGATTCTCACATTTTCCTGAGCGAATTCGACTTCTATTTTTACAATACCATTATCTTCTGACGCCTCAATGGCGTTCTGTACTAGGTTTATTATAACCTGTTTCATTCTATTTTTGTTCCCAACAAATACGGTTTCTTCATCTCCTTCGACTATCAGGGAAATTCCTTTCTTTTTCGCTAAATCTTTGAAACCGTTCGCTATCTCCTGACATAGCTCAAGAGCATTTACAGATTCGATGTTCTCTTTCTTCTTAGCTCTCCTCGAGTAATCCAGGACATCGTTTACGATGGTTTCCAATCTTTCGAGTTCTCGATTGAGAATTTCGACGTACTGCTGGATCTTTTCTCTATCGCGTGTACGAGCGATCCTTCTGGTGAAACCACTTATAATCGTTATTGGATTTCTTATCTCATGAGCGACTTTCGCGGACATCTCTCCCAGCGCCGCCATTTTTTCTCTGAAACGTAATTCTTTCTCGAGATTGAATCTTTCGGTAACATCGTCAAGGGAAAGGATGATTCCGATTATCTCTTCACTTCTTTTGTTGACCAGCGGAGTTATTCGAATATCAAAAATCCTGTCGTTGAAATCTTCCAACCTATGATCGGAGAGGGTAACGGTTTCCCCAACCTTAAGAACCTCAGCGATAAGAGAATGAAGCTCAGACAATTGATCACACACGGTTTTCAAGGGAACGCCAAGGCATTTTTCCCTCGACAGGCCAAAGAGCTCTTCAGCTCTTCGATTCATTTCCGTTATCTTTCCGTCTCTATCGCAAACGATGATAGAAGATTCAAGGGACTGCAGGATATTAGAGACAAAATTCCGGTAGTAATCTGAAAGATTTCTTTCTCTTTCAAGGGAACGTGTCATTTCAAGCAGGCGTTCATAGTTATTACTCAGCTCCAGTGCAAGTCCACAGCTATCCGCCAAAAGACCAAGAATCTCGAGATCCGAAGATAGTATAGGCCTGCCACTCAAACTGTTATCCACGACAAGCATTCCCTGGACACTTTGTTCACCAGCGATGGGAATCAAAACAAAGTCGTCGCTGTCTATGATGGTTCTTAACTGAAAGAGTTCTTCGTAGCGATGTTTCCACATTTCAGGAGTAATATGCAATGCCTTGCGCCTCAGGACGACCCTTTCTAAAAGTAGATTCCCGCTATAGGATATACGTCTTGTATCTGAAAAGTTAGAAAAATAAGGGAGTTCGTAGTTAGATGCTTCGAGCAAATACTGAGAAAAATTTCCATAAATGCCGCTCAAAGGAATATCTCTGGAAAGTTCATATTCAATCTCACGGGTTATTGTATATCGGGGAATTATGAAAGGACTGGTTTGATCCTTTTCAAGAAAGATCGCTCTATCGAAATTAAGTCCAGCTGAACTGGTTATCCCGAGCAGAACTATCTTTATTATCCTGTCTTTTTTCAGGGGTCTCCGTATCGATTGTGCGATTTTGTGTACAGCGCTCATTTTTAGAAGCTGGTTCCTCTGAAGGTCTATCAGATCCTCGTTTATCTTTTTCAGTTTGTTGAGCTCTTCAACCTCTTTTTCAAGGGTTTCCATCAATCTAATCCGACTGATCGCGACGGTCAGTCTGTTAGAAATATCCTGCACCATTTCCAGGTCCTCTTCGTCAAGGTAGCGGTGAGGTCTAAATTCCGCTTCTTCACTTTCCCTGTCGGTGATGATAATAAGGCCTTCGATCTTATCTTCGACATCCAGCGGTACGAGAATGAAGGAACGTACCTCAAAATCCTCAGGGAAAATACTCAAATACTCACCGGCGGTTTTAGGTGATATAAAAACCTTTCCTTCACCGAGTTTCAAAAGCAGATCTTCGGAGAATTTAAAAGACCAGTTCTCAAACTCCTTCTCGCAAACATCGCAGGAAGCTGAATCTATAGCAAAGACTTCTCCGAATTTTCTGCAATAGAAGCCATATCTCGCTTTGACCATTTTTCTCGTGATACCAATAGTTTTGTGGAGTAATTCCGATTCGTTGTAAGTGGACTCAAAAACATCCGTTAGCTCTTTTACCAGTTCCAATCTCCTTGTGGCTTCGGCTCCGGAACTAACAGCAGACAAAAGAAATATCATATCTGTTATCTTCGAAACGGCTTCTAAAAAGGCATCGGTCAGCTGAAAGTTTGTATCCCATACAGCTACAGCACCTATCAATTCGTCCTTTATTAGAGGAACAAATATCCCTTCTTTAGATTCAAACCGATCGCCTTTCCGCAGTTTAACCTGTTTGGAGATGGCTTTCTTTGTATTCAAAAGTTCCTGAACCTCAGGAAAATCCATAACATAATAATCTCGACCGGGATTGAACTCCTTCAATCTTTTCTTGTATTTTTCGAAAACGAAGACGCTGAAATCGCTGGAACAGACTTCATCAAGTTTGCGGATTAGATTTTGCAATTTTGCAAGATACTCCCTCAACCGTGAGGACATATCTCCGTCAATCCTTTCGAGTTAGGTTTATAACGCTCTGAAGGCTTTTTATGATCTTTTCTAGATGTGTACCTTTCCAGTATATCCTTCCACAACCGGGACAGCGCATGAATTTGTCGTTAGTGTAGAGCACAAAATCCGGGACCAATCCGGAAACAGAAGCGGCATCCGCTTCTTCGAGCTCAGCATTACACTCCGAACACCGATAAAAGAGATGGAAATTGTCTTCTGTCAATCTGAATCTTTGAATTACTGACCGCAACTGTGAATTCCAGTGATTCGATTTCAAAAGATAGCTGTCGATTCCTGCTTTTAACGCCCTGGAATGTAAACTTCTATCCCTGGTAAGAAGAATACGTTCTTCTTCATGAAGGAGTTCCAGAATGCTTTTTTCTTCAATATTGTTGAAATAAAGGGTATCAAAACCCAGTAAACGCAGTTTCTTTGCCAGCTTTCCAAGCATCCGATCCGCGAAAAACTTCATTTTACCACCTTCAAAAAGCTGAGAAAAACGTTTCCGTATTCTCTTGTATCGTAAAGGCAAGAAGCATCGCCGGAATATTTTTTCACAAGCTCACGTTCTTTCTTAGAACTTTCGATGACAAGGCAGGCATTCTCTGAGAAGATACCTGCGTTTCTTTCGAGAACCTCCAAAAGTTCGGGAATATAATTCTCGCCAAATGGGGGATCAGCAAAAATGAAGTCGAAGCGTTCTCCGCTTTTTTCGAGTTTTGGTATTGCTCTTCTGAAGTCGGCGCAAAGAATTCTGAGTTTTTCCTGGCACCCAAGTTTTAGGGCATTTTTTTTGATGGTGTTACAGGATACACGCGAACTATCGATGCAAACAGCGTTCGTAGCGCTTCTGCTGAGCGCTTCAAATGCAATTATTCCACTACCAGAAAAAAGGTCCAGAACCCTCAGTCCTTCAACATCAATGATGTCGAAGAGCGCTTTTCTCGCAAATTGGGGAGTATATCTTGTTATCAGCCTGGGCGTTACTTCAACCTTTCTTCCTTTCCAGTTCCCTCCGGTTATTGTCAGCATCAGCCTACCTCGATGAGAGATATATTTTCACCAAATCGTTCCTTTATTTCTTCTATTATTCTATTATGTTTTTCAAGATTCGGATCCCTTTTCAGCAATTCCATGGCATCGTTACGCGCCATAATTAGGAGTTCACTGTCTTTAACAATATCAGCCACCAGAAAGTCCGGAAGGCCATGTTGTCTCGTCCCCATAAACTCCCCGGGGCCTCTGAGGCTCAGATCTATCTCAGCGAGCTTAAATCCGTTTTGTGTACCCGCAAATTTTCTCAACCTGTCGAGAGCTTCTCCGGAGATGTTGCTATTAAGAACGAGCATACAGTAAGATTTCAAAGAACTGCGACCAACCCTTCCTCTCAACTGATGGAGCTGCGCCAGTCCAAATCTTTCGGGATGTTCTATTACCATAACGGTGGCTGTAGGGATGTCTATCCCGACCTCAACAACAGAGGTCGACACGAGAATCATTGCCTCTTTGTTTTTGAAGCGGTGCATGATCCTGTTTTTCTCTTCATCGCTCATCCTGCCATGAAGCAGTTCAACCCCGATATCCGGGAACACTTCCTTTTGCAATCTCTCGGCCTCATCTGTCGCTGCTTTCAGATCCATTTGCTCGGATTCTTCTATTAAAGGATAGATAAAGAAGGCCTGATGACCGTGATTTACTTCATCGCGAATGAAGGCATAGAGTTCCGGTAAGCGTTTTTCGCTTATCAGCATCGTCCTGATGGGGGCTCTCCCTGGGGGCATTTCAGTAATGGTGGAGATATCGAGATCGCCATATGCGGTCAATGCCAGGGTTCGCGGGATTGGAGTTGCGGTCATAACGAGTGTGTCGACAAGTGCTCCTTTGTTCATGAGAGCTTCACGTTGCTTTACTCCAAACCTGTGTTGTTCATCAATTATAACGAGCCCCAGGTCTTTAAACTTCACATTCTCCTGGATCAGGGCGTGTGTTCCAACAACAACATCAACCTCTCCTATTGCTATTCGTTTCTTTATTTCTTCCTGCTGCGATTTTTTTTGAGAACCGACAAGCAGTTCGACTTTTATACCAAGCGGTTCTAAATCCTTCACCAATTTTTGATGCTGCTGGGTTGCAAGGACGGTAGTTGGAACCATCATCGCACTCTGGTAGCCTGCCTCAAAATTATCAATAATAGCCAGCTCAGCAACAACCGTTTTTCCTGAACCAACGTCGCCCTGAAGTAATCGATTCATAGGCGTGGGAGCTTTCATATCCTCCCTTATCTCTTCAAAGGCCCTCATCTGGTCGCCTGTAAGGACAAAGTTGAGACTGTCGATGAATCTTTCGGCAAGTTTTCCGGATATGCTCTTGCTGATTCCACCTTTCGTGGTTTTCAACTTTTCCCGGTTGTAAAGAACAGCAACCTCAAAAAGAAACAGCTCTTCATATGCCAGGCGCCTTCTGGATTCTTTCAACTCATATAGGCTCTTTGGAAAATGCACGGTGTACATGGCATGATGTCTTGGCAGCAGATTTCTCTCTTTGATAACTTCGGCAGGAATAAACTCTTTCAGCAAGCGTACGTTGGTGATATTTTTTCGCACGATTTTCCGCATTACCTTTTGGGAGATCCCGGCGGAAAGGCTGTAAAGCGGGAGAATCTCCCGGGGAACACGCCCGGTTATCTCCTCTATCTCAGGAGAATTCATTTCGTAGGGGCCAAAGGGTGTTTTTTTGGGGATGCCTGTAATGAGGTACTCCCTTTCTTTTATAAGTCTGTCCGTTATGTATTCCTGGTTGAACCACTTCAGAATGATCTGTCCAAATCCATCGGAAACAACAGCAGAAATAATCACGTATTCCTTTACCTTTTTAACGCTAAAGTTCTGAAGTTTCGCTCTGATAGTTACCTTGCGGTCAGCCACAATGGAAGACAGTGGAACGATTCTTCGACGGTCTTCATAATCTCTCGGTAACCACCAGAGCAGGTCCTTAACTGTTTCTATACCAAGCTTTTTCAGAATCTTCGCGCGCCTTTCTCCAACACCTTTTGCATATTTTATGTCAAAGTTCAGCGAAGAAACCTTCACGGGTATAGCGGAAGTGCTTTCATCAAAGGATGTTAGAAGAAATTTACCCCTGAGTTTGTTGATCATGGTGAAACCATTTTTTACACGAAGGTGTTGCCGTTCATTCGGAAGTGATGCCAGTGGAAGATAATAAGAGACAAACTTTCCGATGTAGTCTTTTAATCCCTCATTTGCAGATAACTCCTCTGGTTCAAGGAGTTCTGCTCCCCGCTTGATTTCCTGGATTAACTCAATTGTATCAACCTTTCCGCTTAAAAACTTTTCTAAAAGTTTCTCGCAACGATCCAGATAATCTTCTAACAGCATTGAGTATTCTCCCTGCAAATTTTTTTAAGGGTCATGGCGTGTTGTGATTTGACTTTCGAAGAGGATTTGTGGTTCAACTAATAATGCGGTTTACGGGTGAAATGGAATCTATCAGGGATATTCTCTCAATATTTCTACAGTATCATCCCATTGGATTTCCACCCACCATTCCCCATCTTTAAAGTATGATTTCAGTTCGTATTCATTGAGTGTAAGGTTAAGGGGTGTTTGATAGGTCTTTGAAAAATCAAGCAGCTCTTTAGCGGATTCCAGTGTAATCCTCTTAATCGCTATATCGACAAATCCCTGTCTCAGGCGAACTATTTCGCTGCCGATTCTAAGTATCCCTGCGGATACCACGGCCACAAGAGCAAAAATCAAAATAACCGTGATGAAAATCGTTGAATTACCCTTCTTCGTTTTCCTCATCGGGAATATAACCAACATATGGTAAATTTCGGTAAATTTCATTGTAATCGAGGCCATAACCTATAACGAAAACATCACCGATCTTTTCACCTACGAAATCGAGATTAACCCCATGTTTATGGACGGTTTTTTCAAACAAAGATACCAATTTTACGTCTTTGGGTTTCTGTTTCCAGATGTAGTTGATGATGTATCGCAAGGTATTGCCTGTATCTAGTATATCTTCTACAACCAGCACATAGCGATTTGTTAAAGATTCGTCCACCCAGGTTTTCACTCTGATCTTCCCGGTGGTATGCATGCCAGAATAGCTTGAAACATGGACAAAATTGTATCTTACTTTCAGGTCGAGCCTTTTCAACAGATCACTGTAAAAATGAACTGAGCCCTTTAAGACACAAATAGCCGTGATCTCATCAGTCAGGGGCTTGTAATAGTTGTTTATATCCTCAGCCACTTTCTTAACGATTCTATCGAGATCTTCCTCAGAGAAAAGGATTCTTATTCTGGAGGGGCTAAGCTCCATATTCTCACCTCCGGTTTTTATGTCTATTATTATATCACCAATGTACTTTATGGTCTCCAAGGCAGTGTAAAATGACTTTTATGGCTTCCTCTCACGAAGAATGGAGGGTAACTTCGTCTAAGGAACCGGGAGTGGTTAATTAAGCGAACAGCAACCGCGATTTTGTGATTTATGATATATTTGTTCTGCAATAGGCAGATAAACAAAGAGTTTTTCGGAGGTAATTTTATATGTGTCAGGATTTTACAAAGTTCTATGTTGAACCGCGTTTGATGAATCTTCCAATGGATCTTGATGCTCTTTTTACCAGATCTGCACCATTATTTCTAGAGGTGGGTTTTGGAAATGGAGAATTTCTGATAGAAAACGCGCTGAATAGACAGGGTCACAACTTCCTGGGTATAGAACTTTCTGTTATTTCAATGGTCAAAATAATGAAACGATTGTCAAGGGAAAACATCGAGAATGTGAAAGTGATGATGGTTGACGCCAAATTCGGAGTCAGGGAACTCTTTCCTGATGAAAGTGTCGATGGTTTATATATGAATTTCCCGTGCCCCTGGCCGCGTGAAAGGCATTCTGGTAAACGCCTGAACACGGTTGATTTTCTTCTCAGTGTGGCAGCGGTTCTTAAAAAAGGTGGTATGGTTCAGCTGTACACTGATTCCCTGGAATTTGCGGAGGTTTTTGCTGAAAATCTCGGTCAAACCTCATGTTTCATAAAGATAGAATTGATAAAGAATCCTCCGCAGGTAAATACCCGTTATGAACGAAAGTGGAAGCGTGAAGGACGAGAGATCTACAAGGTCACCGCTGAAAAGTTGAAAACACCCATGTTGAGACGAATAGCGGGAGGTGATGAAATGCCCCATACATGGATAAAGGAACTCAAACCAGAAAATTTAAAGAAAATTCTAAATTCTCCGATTAAGAAAGATATAGGTGTCTTCGTATATAAGAGTATGCTAAAAGATCTGGATGACGATCGTTATCTTGTAGAAACGATAGCAATCGATGGTGATTTTCAGCAGCATTTCTATGTAGAAATCCACAAACGAAACAAGGGCTGGTTGGTCAAATTGGACAGTCACGGACTTCCCTTCCGAACTCCGGCAGTGAAAAAGGCTGTTTATGAACTTGGAAAGATTCTTGAAAAGAGGAGGGGAGCACTATGAGAATAAGTGTAATAGGTGCTGGAAGCTGGGGAAGCACTATGGCAAAAGTACTTGCGGATAGCGGACATGACGTTATGCTATGGGTCAGGGAACCGGATCTGCTTGAACTTTTGAGAGAGGAAAGACGTTCTTATTTTGTGAAATCGCTGCACCTTCCAAGCAATGTGGCATTAACCGGCAAACTCAACGAAGCGTTAGAATACGCCGATGTAATCTTTAATGCTGTTCCGGTACAGTATATCTCAACTGTTTTTGGTGAACGGAATCTTGCAAATAAAAGTATCGTAAATCTCTCCAAGGGTCTCGAGATGAGTACTCACAGAAGACCATCTCAGATCTTTGAGTCTTTCGGAGCCAAAACAGTTTCAACTCTTTCCGGGCCGAGTTACGCTGAAGAAGTAGCGAGAGAAATACCGACGAGTGTTGTTGTAGCAGCGAAAGACATTGAATTTGCCCGTTTTGTGAGGGATCTGTATAATGTTAAGTATTTCAGGGTTTACAGCAACGATGATCTGATTGGCGTTGAGATCGCCGGTGGAATAAAGAATGTCATTGCGATAGCGGCCGGTATTATTGACGGTCTCGGAGGCTGGAACAACTCAAAAGCCGCGTTAATAACGCGAGCAACGGTCGAAATGGCCAGGCTGGGAGTAGCCCTGGGCGGAAAACCTGAAACCGTTGCAGGACTCGCCGGCGTTGGGGATCTTATTGTGACATGTACGGGAGTATACAGCCGAAACCGAAAAGTTGGCGAAGAACTAGCTAAAAAAAGAAAAATCGATGAAATACTCTCTTCAATGAAAATGGTAGCAGAAGGAGTTGCTACCTGCAGAGCGATCTACCATCTTTCCAGAAAACTAAACATCGAACTTCCGATAGTCGAACAGGTTTATGCTGTTCTTTACGAAGAAAAGGAACCGAAGAAAGCGATAGAAGAGCTGATGACGAGAAAGAAAAAGGATGAACGATGATGGAACTGTGTTTCTATCCTGCAGCCGAGCTTGTAGCCATCGTGTTTAAAATTTTGGCCAGCTTTTCCTTTACCACTGTGTTGCCTTTGATGACACTCATCTCAATTTTTTTGATGGAATGAATCACTGTTGAATGGCGCTTGCCTGTTATTTTAGAGATTTCTTTTATGCTCTTCCCATGATGGCGCTTTAGAATGTACATCAAAAGCTGCCTTGAGAGTACAATGTTTTGCTTTCTACTGGTTCCTTTAATCTCTTCGGGGCTTACTCCCATAACCGCTTCGATAGTACTCATGATAAGGTCTTCTTCTTTCATCCTTTTTATCGAAACGGTTGTTTTGTTAAAAGCAGCAAGTATCTGATTAGTCAAAGCAGCCCCGATCCTTTCTTTGTTTATGCTGCTCTGAACAATCAACTTTATGATGACGCCCCTCAGAATTCTAAGGTTTCCGTCCACACTATCCGCAAGAAGCTGCGCTACATCATCCGGCAAAGACACGGATTCCCTTTCGGCAAACTTCTTCGCAATCTTAAAACGGGTGTCTTTTTCTGGCGGGCAGATTTCCATTACCATTCCCATTTGGAACCGCGAAACAAGGCGGTCATGGAATCCGTTGAGTTCCTCAGGGTTTCTGTCAGAACATATCACTATTTGCTTTCCTGCGTCGTAGAGCTCATTGAAGGTGTGGAATAATTCTTTCTGAACGCCGTTTTTCCCGATAAGAAACTGGATGTCATCGATCAATAAAACATCGGCTTTTTTTCTGTAATGCTCCCTGAAGTCTCTTACAGAACCGTATTTTATGGAATCTATCATATCATTCATGAATTGCTCGCTGGTTATGTAAAGTACTCTCATTTCGGGATGGAGTTCCATGATCTTGTGAGCTATAGCCTGCAGGAGGTGTGTCTTTCCGAGTCCTACCATACCATAGACGAAAAAGGGATTGTATCTCCCCGGGTTCCTGGATATCTCCAGTGAAACCTCATACAGCACCCTGTTTTCAGGACCAACCACGAAATTTTCAAAGGTGTAGTTAGCGTTAAGATTAGATATTAAAAGGGGTTTCTTCTTAACCAGCGGTCCTTTGTAACTTTCATTGCTTTTGTTAAAGGCTTCAGGTTCTGTCGTTTCATAAACGATCTCATAATCAAGATTTTTTCCATAAGCTTCCTTAATGGCTTTCGAAATAACGCTTCCATACTTGGATTGAAGCCAATCTTTTATGAAAAGGTTACCGACGCTGAAAATGATCTTGTCGTCAGTTACCTTTTTTACCTGAAAGGTTGTGAACCAGTTGTCCCAGGTTTTCCTGGCAAGCCTTTTCTTAAGGATGCTTATTATTCGATTTGACACATTTACCTCCAGTGGAAAGAAAATATCGTCTGGAAGCGAAACAATACCCCAAACAATAAATGAAAATCGATCCAACGAGGCTGAGTAACCCCAGAACTAAAA